>NZ_VJON01000025.1 GCF_007556685.1 Tepidimonas charontis
TGTGCGTCGAGACGCACGAGACCTGGCTGGAGGACAGCCGTTACCTGAACATGACGCTCCTTTCGGAGCAGAAAAAGGAGGCGTTGAGACTGGCCGCCTGAAGCGGCCGCGCGCTGTCGTCATCGCTGCGGGCTACGCCCTCCGCGACAACGACAGCGCAAACAGGATCAACCAATTACCTGATCACCAATTTGCACAACTTGACGCACACAACTCGTCGTGCTGCCCGTGAACAGGAAGTTCCAGCCCACGCCCAGCAGGAACAGGGCCACCAGAAACTGGTGCAGATCCTGCCCCGACAATGCGATGGCGATACACGCCGCATTGAGCAGCACCCCCACGCCCATGACCGCAATCGCCCCGAAACGCCGAATGAGATGGCCGGTGAAAAACCCCGGTGCGAACATGCCGATCACGTGCCACTCCAGCACCAGTGCCGCGTCGGCAAACGGCAGGCCGCAGGTCTGCATGGCCAGCGGGGTGGCGGCCATCAGCAGATTCATGACGCCGTAGCCCAGCGCTGCGCCCACCAGGGCAACGGCAAAGGTCGGCTCGCGCAGCAGCCCGGACAGTGGCCGACCATCCGCGGCGCGGGTGGTGGCACGCGCTGGCTCGCTGGGGAAGCGGATGCCGGCCATCACCACCATCGACAACAGCGCGATGGCGGCCAGCGCCAGGTAAGCTGCCAGAAACGGGGTTGGCAGCAGATCGCGCGTCAGGTTGGCCAGATTGGGGCCGGCGATGGCGCCAATCAAACCCCCGGCCAGTACCAGCGAGACCGCCTTTTCCCGAAACGCAGGGGCAGCCAGTTCCCCGGCTGCGAAACGGTACAGCTGCCCATTGGCGCTGTAGTAGCCAGCGATGACGGTGGCGGCCACCAGCCACCCGAATTGGCGCGTGGCCACCGCCTGCGCCGCCAGCAGGGCCGAGCCGAACGCAACGCCCAAGCCGATCTGAAACGCCACCTGGCGGCCCCAGCGCGCTTGCGTGCGCGCCACCAGCCCCGTGGACAGCGCACCGCCGACCACATAGCCCATCACCGGCAGGGTGGCCATCCAGCCGACTGGCGCCAGACTCAAGCCGACCAGCCCATTGATGGCGATGAAGACGACGTTGTTGGTGAGAAACAGACCCTGGGCGATGGCCAGCAGCCACAAGTTGCGGTTCATGGGCGGGGGTTATAACGCATACTCCAGCCGGTTGTCGGTCGCGCACCGGACTTCCTACAATCGGCGCATCGAGGCTGGCCGCACCGCGCACGTGGGGCCGCTCGCTCTTCGAATCCCAACCAGGGCACTTGGCATGGTCCCCCATCTCGTCACCGCACTCACCGGCCCGATCAACGAGCTCGAGCAGCGCATTCTGGAGTCCACCCCCGTCATCGAGCGCTGGTTCCGGCTGGAATGGATGGAACACACGCCACCGTTTTACACCTCGGTGGACATCCGCAACGCCGGCTTCAAGCTGGCGCCGGTGGACACCAACCTGTTCCCGGGTGGCTGGAACAACCTCACGCCCGAGATGCTGCCGCTGGCGGTGCAGGCGGCCATGGCAGCCATCGAAAAAATCTGCCCCGAAGCCAAAAACCTGCTGCTGATTCCGGAAAACCACACGCGCAACGTCTTCTACCTGATGAACGTGGCGCAGCTGCAGCGCATCTTTTACTCGGCGGGGCTGAACGTGCGCATCGGCTCCATCAACCCCGAAATCAAGGAGCCCACGCCGGTGGAACTGCCCAACGGCGAACGCTTGTTGCTGGAGCCGGTGATCCGCGAAGGGCGCCGCCTGGGCCTGAAGCATTTCGACCCCTGCACCATTTTGCTCAACAACGATTTGAGCGCCGGCGTGCCGGGCATTCTGGAGGATTTGCACGAGCAGTATCTGCTGCCGCCGTTGCACGCCGGCTGGCACGTGCGGCGCAAGAGCAACCACTTTCGCGCCTACGAAGAGGTGGCCAAGCGCTTCGGCAAATTGCTGGGGATGGACCCGTGGCTCATCAACCCGATGTTTGCCCACTGCGGACAGGTCAATTTCGCCGAAAACACGGGGCTGGAGTGTCTGCAAACCAATGTGGATGCGCTGCTGACGCGCATCCGCAAAAAATACAAGGAATACGGCATCCAGGAGCGGCCGTTCGTCGTCGTCAAAGCCGACAACGGCACCTACGGTATGGGTGTGATGATGGTGCGCGACGCCGCCGAGTTGGATAACCTCAACCGCCGCACCAAAAACAAGATGAACGTCATCAAGGACGGCCAGCAGGTCAGCGACGTGCTGATCCAAGAAGGCGTGATCACGCACGAGCGCATCAACGACGCGGTGGCCGAGCCGGTGGTCTATATGATGGACCGCTATGTGGTGGGGGGGTTTTACCGCGTGCACGCCGAGCGCGGCGTGGACGAAAACCTCAACGCCCCTGGGGCGAGCTTCGTGCCGCTGGCGTTCGAGAAAAGCGCGCTGCAGCCGCAGCCGGGCAGCAAGCCCGGCGCCAGTGTGCCCAACCGGTTTTATATGTACGGGGTGGTGGCGCGCCTGGCCATGCTGGCGGCGGCCTATGAGCTGGAGGCCACCGACCCGGAGGCGCAATGGGATGTCTGAGCCCATCGCCACCCCGAGCGTGCTGTCTGACCCCAGGGACACCGATGCGGCCGCCGCGCCGCTGGGTGCCACGCCGCAGCGGTCGGGGCCGGACGCGGTGCCGCTGCGCCGCGTGCTGGTAGTGGCCGACCCGCTGCACACCTTTGCGACGTACAAGGACAGCACGTTCGCCATGATGCGCGCGCTGGCACGCCGCGGCGTGGCACTGGCGGCGTGCGAGCCGGCGCACCTGCAATGGCGCCGGGGCGAGCCGGTGACCGCGCTGGTACGCGCCATCGAGCTCACGGGCGATGCCGACGACTGGTTTCGGGTGCGCTACCAGGGGCGTGAGCCGCTGCACGCCTTCGACGCGGTGCTGATGCGCAAAGACCCGCCGTTCGACGCCGAATATTTCTACGCCACCCACTTGCTGCAACAAGCCGAGCGCGAGGGCGCGCGCGTCTTCAACCGGCCTGCGGCCTTGCGCGACCACCCGGAGAAGCTGGCGCTGATGGAGTTCGCCGACGTCGCGCCGCCCACGCTGGTGACGCGTTCGGCCGAGGCGATTCGGGCCTTTCATGCCGAGCAGCGCGACATCATCCTCAAGCCACTGGACGGCATGGGCGGGCGGGGTATCTTTCGCGTTGGCCCGGATGGCCTGAACCTGGGGGCGGTGATCGAGACGCTGACCGCGCACGGGCACACCACCATCATGGTGCAGCGCTACCTGCCCGAGATCGCGCAGGGGGACAAGCGCATCCTGCTCATCGGCGGCGAAGCGGTGCCTTTTTGTTTGGCGCGTATTCCGCAGAGCGGCGAGGTGCGCGGCAATCTGGCCGCCGGTGGGCGCGGGGTGGCCCAGCCGCTGTCCGACAGCGATTGGGCCATCGCACGCGCCGTGGGCCCGACCCTGGCGGCGCGGGGCCTGCTGCTGGTGGGCTTGGACGTCATCGGCACCTGCCTGACCGAAATCAACGTCACCAGCCCGACCTGTTTTCAGGAAATCACCCAGCAAACGGGCTTTGACGTGGCCGAACGCTTCGTCGATGCCCTACAGGCGGCGCTGGCGACTACGGGCACTGCCGTATGAGGGGGTGCGCAAAACCGTCGGGCGCGCGGCAGGGTACGGGCAGTGGCTTGTCCCGATGGCTCTTCTGGGGCCTGGCCCTGGCCGTCACGGCGCTGTCGCTCACCCCCGTGCAGTACCTGCCGCCACCGGTCTTCGACGTGTGGGACAAGGCGCAGCACGCCGCCGCCTTCACCCTGCTCACCGTCGCGGGGCGCTGGGCCTACCCGGCCTTCGGTAGGCCTGCGTCGAGCGTGGCGTTGCTGCTGCATGGCGCGGCCACCGAGGCCGCCCAAGCCGCCACCGGCTGGCGCCATGGAGAGCTGGCTGACTGGGTGGCGGACGCGGTCGGGATCGCCATCGGCTACGCCGTGCTGGCGGCGCGTGCGCGCTGGCGCGCGTTCAATGCCCCGACGTGCGCGACCAAAGGTTGAGCACCACCACGCCGGCGATGATCAGCGCCATGCCCAGCAGGCCCGCTCCATCGATGCGCTGCCCGTAGAGCACATAGGCCACCAGTGTGATCAGAACGATGCCCAAGCCCGACCACACCGCGTACGTGATGCCGACCGGGATGTGGCGCAGCACCAGTGACAGGCAATAAAAAGACGTGGCATACCCCACTAGCACCACGGCCGATGGCAGCAGACGCGTCAGGCCGTCGCTGGCTTTCAGGGCCGTGGTGGCGATGACTTCGGTGACGATCGCCAGCGCCAGCAGCAGCCACGGATGCATGCGTGTTTCCACTCAGAGTTTTTCGGTCTCGCCGGCCTTGGGCTGCCAGGTCAGCAGTCGCCGCTCGATACGCCCGACCAGCGCATCCAACACCAGCGCGAAGGCGGTCAGCACCAGGATGCCGGCCATCACGGTGTTGATGTCGAAGGTGCCTTCGGCCTGCAGGATCAGATAGCCCACGCCCTGGCTGGAGCCCAGGTATTCCCCCACCACCGCACCGACGAAGGCCAGCCCCACCGATGTATGCAGCGAGCTGAATACCCAACTGGTGGCGCTGGGCAGATAGACGTGGCGCAGCAGCTGCTTCCGAGTCGCCCCCAGCATGCGCGCGTTGGCCAGGATGACGGGGCTGACCTCGCGCACGCCTTGGTAGACGTTGAAGAAGACGATGAAAAAGACCAGCGTCACGCCCAAGGCCACCTTGGAGCCGAGCCCCAACCCGAACCAGATGGCGAAAATCGGCGCCAGGATGATGCGCGGCATCGAATTGAGCGCCTTGATATAAGGCTCCAGGATCGCCGAGGCCATCGGCGACAGCGCCAGCCACAGGCCGGCGGCCAAGCCGCCGATCGAGCCGATGGCAAAGGCGAGCACGGTCTCGGTCAGGGTCACGCCCAGGTGGCGGTAGATGTCGGCGTCCGTGACGAACCAGGCCCAGATGCGCTGCAGCACTTTCAGCGGCTCACCAAAAAAGAAGGCCGCTTGGCGCTCGTTGTCGAACAAAAAGGGCGGGATCAGGCCGGGCTGGGTGAGGACGTGCCACAGGGCAAACAGCGCCAGCAGCAGGCCGACTTGCCACAGCCGCAGGTTGCCGGGTCGGGGTTTGAGCCTTTGCCACATCGGTGTGTCGGTCTCCGTCGTCACGCGGCGCGCTGCCATTGTTGTCGATAACCCTTGAGCACCTCGTCGCGCAGCACGGCCCAGATGGCGGCGTGCAGCTGCAGAAAGCGTGGCGCCATTTTGACCTCGGCCACATCGCGCGGACGCGGCAGGTCGATGGTGAAGGCGCCGATCGGCCGTGCGGCAGGCCCGGCGCTCATCACCACCACCCGGTCGCTCATGGCAATCGCTTCGTCCAGATCGTGGGTGATGAACAACACCGCCTTGCGCTTGGCGCTCCACAGCGCCAGCAGCTCGTTTTCCATCAGCTGCCGGGTCTGAATGTCCAGCGCCGAGAAGGGTTCGTCCATCAAAATGATGTCGGGGTCCAGCACCAGCGTCTGCGCCAGGCTGGTGCGTTTGCGCATGCCGCCGCTCATCTGGTGCGGGTAGCGGTCACCGAAGTCACCCAGGCCGACCCGGCGCAGCCACTCCTGGGCACGCGTGCGCGCTTCGGCGGGGGGCACACCGCGAAACTCGAGCCCCGCCATCACATTGCCCAGGGCCGTGCGCCACGGCATCAGGCTGTCGGCCTGGAACATATAGCCGGCGCGGGTGTTCAGACCCGTGAGCACCTGACCAAAGACACGCACCGTGCCGCGGCTGGGCGCTAGCAACCCCGCCGCGACGTTGAGCAGCGTGCTTTTGCCGCATCCGGTGGGGCCGACCACGCTGACGAACTCGCCGGCGCCAACGGTGAGCGTGACATCCTGCACCGCCGTGTAGCGCTGTGCCGGCGCGTCGGCGCTGACGAAGGTGCACGTGATGTCTTGCAGTTCGATGGCCGCGTCCGCCATGTGTCAACCCTTGGGGTAGCGGGTGTTGGCCTGCTCGACGAAGGCGTTGGTGAAGACCGCGTTCAAGTCCAACTTGGCCGCAGTCAGCTTTTCGTCCACGCTGGCCAAGGCGCGGAAAGCGGTCTGCGCGCCCTTCGGCGGGATGCGACCATCCGGCGACAGCGCCGGTTTGGCGGCCAAAAAGCCGTCGATATAGACGGCGCGATCGCCGAGCAAATAGCTCTCGGGCACCACCTTGATGATGTCGCCGGGGCCGGCCCGCTGGATCCATTTGTTGGCGCGCACCATGGCGTTGGTGAGCGCCTGCACGGTGTTGGGGTGGCGTTCGACGAACGGCACGGGGGCGTATAGACAGCCCGCCGGCATCGGACCGCCGAAGACTTTTTCCGCCTCGGCTGGCTGGCGCGTATCGACCACCACGCGCAAGTCGCCCGAGCGCTGCAACAGCGTGATGACCGGATCCAGATTGCTGATGGCGTCGATCTGGCCCGAGCGCATGGCCGCCACCGCGCCGTTGCTGGCACCGACGCCGATGACGCTGACGTCGCTGGGTTTGAGCCCGGCTTTGGCGAGCACGAAGTTGAGCATGATGTGCGTCGAGCTGCCCGGGGCGGTGACGCCCACCTTCTTGCCTTTGAGGTCCGCCACCGACTGAAAAGACGGCATCGTCTTGGGGTTGACGCCGAGCACGATCTGCGGCGCCAACCCCTGCAGCACGAAGGCGCGCATCGGCTGCCCCTTGAACTGCATATTGATGGTGTGCTCGAAAGCACCGGAGACGACATCGGCGCTGCCGCCGACCACCGCCTGCAGAGCGCGCGCGCCGCCCGCGAAATCGACGATGTTGACGTCCAGCCCCTCGGCCTTGAAATAGCCCAGTTCTTCCGCGATGGTCAGCGGCAGGTAATAGAACAGATTTTTGCCACCGACGGCGATGGTGACTTTGGGTTTTTCCAGCGTCTGCGCATACCCCCAGGCGGGCAGGGCGGCGGCCAAACCGGCGGCCAGCAGATCACGTCGTTGCATGGCAGGGTCTCCTCTGTGGATCGTGGGTCGACGCAATCACTGTAGCGCAAAACGCCGTGCGCATCGCTGCGCTGCTGCGCCACGGCCACAGGTGGTGGTCGGCGCTGGTGTAGCCGCGGCCACAGACGAGCATGCCGATGTGCCCCGTTTGGGGCGGTGCGGTGTTGCTGGGGGCCTCGGCTATGGGCTGTGGGGTAGTCGCTGCTCGGCCGCATCGAGGCGGCCGCGTGGAGGTGGTTGACGGACCTCTACAATGACCGCATGGATTTTATCGAGATGCTGCTGCGCGCCGAGGCGCGCCACCGCTCGCGCCTGTGCGTCGGGCTGGATCCGGACCCGGCGCGCCTGCCCGGCCACTGGCGCGGCCGCGTGGAGCACCTGTACGACTTCTGCGCCGCCATCGTCGATGCCACCGCCGACCTCGTCTGCGCCTACAAACCGCAGATCGCCTACTTCGCCGCACACGGGGCGGAGGCGCAGCTCGAGCGCCTGATGGCGCACATCCGCGTGGTCGCGCCCGAGGTGCCGATCATCCTGGACGCCAAGCGCGGCGACATCGGCAGCACCGCCGAGCAGTACGCCAAGGAGGCGTTCGAGCGCTACGGGGCGGACGCGGTGACGCTGTCGCCCTTCATGGGGTTCGATTCGGTCGAGCCCTACCTGCGCTACGGTGGCAAAGGGGTCTTTTTGCTGTGCCGCACCAGCAACCCCGGCGGCGACGACCTGCAAGCACGCCGGTTGGCCGACGTGCCGGGCCAGCCGTTTCTGTTCGAACACATCGCGGCGCTGGCGCAGGGGCCGTGGAACCGCCACGGCCAGATGGGGCTGGTGGTGGGCGCCACCTACCCGCAGGAGATCGAGCGCGTGCGCGCCGTGGCGCCCACGGTGCCGCTGCTGATTCCCGGCGTTGGCGCGCAAGGCGGGGATGCGGTGACCACGGTGCGTGCCGGCTGGCGCGGCGACGCCAGCGGACGCACCACGGGGCCGGTGGTGGTCAACTCCTCGCGCGCCATTTTGTACGCCAGCGCCGGCGACGACTTTGCCACTGCCGCGCGTGTCGCAGCCGAACAGACCCGCGCAGCGTTGTGGGGCTGAGGGACGGCGCGCCCGGTTGAGGCACCGTCCACCACCAAGCTGGCGCGTGCGGGCGCCGCGGGCGATGACGAGCGTGGGCATCAGGCGTTCGCGGGCAGGGCCTCAAGGGGCGCAGTGGATCAGCGCCACGGCGATGTTGTCGCGCCCGCCGGCGGCATTGGCAGCGGCGACCAAGGCGTCGGCCACTTGGCTGGGGCCCGCCTGGTGGCACAAGAGGTGGGTGATTTCGCCATCGCTGAGCATGTCGTGCAGGCCGTCGGAACACAGCAGATAGGTATCACCCGGCTGCAGCAACTGGGTGGCGGAGTCGGGCAGCAGCGTCAGGTCGATGCCCACGGCCCGCGTGACCAGGTTACGGTAACGGCTCAGGCGAGCCTCAGCCGCCGGCAACAGGCCGGCGTCCACGTGCTCCTGGACCAGGGTGTGGTCGTGACTGAGCTGCACCAGCTGGCCTTGGCGCAGGCGGTACAGCCGCGAGTCACCGACGTAGGCGAAGGCCAGCCGCCCCGCGCGGGCCAGCGCGACCACCACCGTGGTGGCCATGCCGCGGTGGGAGGGCTGCAGCAGGGCATCGGTGTAGATGCGCGCATTGGCGGCCTGGATGGCGGCGCGCAACAGCGCTTCTTCCTCACCCAGCGGGGTGTTGACCAAGGCATGCTGCACTTGTTCGTGGACGACGCGACAGCACAGACGGCTGGCGATTTCACCGGCCTGATAGCCGCCCATGCCATCGGCCAGCACCGCCAGCCCCAGCTCGGGGTCGATGAGCACGGCATCTTCGTTGTTGGGGCGCACACGCCCGACGTCGGTGGCACAGGCAAACAGCAGCGGCATGATCGTGGTGTAGCGAGTCTGCCTGCAGTGTAGCGGCGGCGGCCCACGTGTGGGGCCGCCGTTCCGCCGCTGAAACACGACGGCCCCGCTGGTCGCGGGGCCGTGGCAGGGGCGAGCGGTGGCTCACCCCGGCGGGGAGCTACACCGGCCGCGGTAGGGCGCGGTGTGCCTGCCCGGGGGCGGCGTGCCCTCTCCGGCACGCCCGCGTCAGAGCAAGCTCTTGAGCAGTTTGCCCATTTCGGAGGGGTTGCGCGTCACCTTGAAGCCGCACTCCTCCATGATGGCCAGCTTGGCCTCGGCGGTGTCGGCGCCACCCGAGATGAGCGCGCCGGCATGTCCCATGCGTTTGCCCGGCGGGGCGGTCACACCGGCGATGAAGCCCACCACCGGTTTTTTGAAGTGGTCTTTGCACCAGCGCGCGGCTTCGGCCTCGTCCGGTCCACCGATTTCACCGATCATGATGACGGCGTCGGTGTCCGGGTCGTCGTTGAACATCTTCATCACGTCGATGTGTTTGAGGCCGTTGATCGGGTCGCCGCCGATGCCCACTGCGCTCGACTGGCCCAGCCCCAGCTCGGTGAGCTGCGCCACCGCCTCGTAGGTGAGGGTGCCGGAGCGGCTGACCACGCCGATGCGGCCCTTTTTGTGGATATGGCCCGGCATGATGCCAATCTTGATCTCATCGGGCGTGATCAGGCCGGGGCAGTTGGGGCCCAGCAGCAGGGTCTTCTTGCCACCGGCGGCCTCCTTGGCCTTCATCTTGTTGCGCACCATCAGCATGTCGCGCACCGGGATGCCCTCGGTGATGCACACCACGAGATCGAGGTCGGCTTCCACCGCCTCCCAAATGGCGTCCGCGGCGCCGGCCGGCGGCACGTAGATGACGCTGACGGTGGCGCCGGTGGCTTCCTTGGCTTCGCGCACCGAGGCGTAGATGGGAATGTCGAAGATCTGCTCGCCGGCCTTCTTCGGGTTGACGCCGGCGAGGAAGCAGTGCTTGCCGTTGGCGTATTCCTGGCACTTTTGGGTGTGGAACTGGCCCGTCTTGCCGGTGATGCCCTGGGTGATGACCTTGGTGTCTTTGTTGATCAGGATGGACATGGTGTGCTTTCCTCTCGGCAAGGCAGATCAACGACCGGCGACGGCGGCAACCACCTTTTGCGCGGCCTCGGCCATGGTGTCGGCGCTGATGATGGGCAGACCCGACTCGGCCAGCATTTGCTTGCCCAGGTCCTCGTTGGTGCCCTTCATGCGCACCACCAGCGGCACGTTGAGGTTGACGGCACGGCAGGCCGTGATGATGCCGGTGGCGATGACGTCGCAGCGCATGATGCCGCCGAAGATGTTGACCAGGATGGCCTTGACGCTCGGGTTGCGCAGCATGATCTTGAACGCCTCGGTCACTTTTTCGGCCGTGGCGCCGCCGCCGACGTCGAGGAAGTTGGCCGGCTCACCGCCGAACAGCTTGATGGTGTCCATGGTGGCCATGGCCAGCCCCGCGCCGTTGACCAGACAGCCGATGTTGCCGTCGAGGCTGATGTAGGCCAGATCGTACTTGGAGGCTTCGACCTCAGCCGGGTCCTCCTCGTCGAGGTCGCGCAGCGCCACGATTTCGGGGTGACGGAACAGCGCGTTGCTGTCGAAGTTGAACTTGGCGTCCAGCGCCACCAGGTTACCCTGGCTGTCGCAGTTGAGCGGGTTGATCTCGACCAGCGAGGCGTCGGTCTCCATGTAGCAGCGGTACAGGTTTTGCAGCAGCGCCACCGCCTGGTCGGCGGTGTGGCCTTGCAGACCGATGCCGGCAGCCAGCTCGCGCGCCTGCGCCTCGGTCAGCCCCACCAGCGGATCGACGAAGATCTTGACGATCTTTTCGGGCGTGCGCGCAGCGACTTCTTCGATGTCCATGCCGCCTTCGCTGGAGGCGATGATGGCCACCTTCTGCGTGGCGCGGTCGGTCAGCACCGACACATAGTATTCCTTGCCGATGTCGGCGCCTTCTTCGATATAGAGGCGGCGTACCTTTTGCCCTTGCGGGCCGGTTTGGTGCGTGATGAGCTGCATGCCCAGCATGCGGCTGGCGAGCTCGCGTACCTCGTCGATGCTCTTGGCGACCTTGACGCCGCCGCCCTTGCCGCGGCCGCCGGCGTGGATTTGGGCTTTGACGACCCACACCGGGCCGCCCAATTTCTGCGCGGCTTCCACCGCTTCCTGCACCGTGAAGGCGGGGATGCCGCGCGGTACCGGCACGCCGAACTGGCGCAGGATTTCCTTGCCTTGATACTCGTGAATCTTCATGGATGACCTGTGATGAAGTGGCGTCTGACGGGGAGGTCCGCCGGACGGCGTCGGGCGGCGGGGCCGCCGACGTCGCACGCACGAGTGCGCGGCAACCCACCACGGTGGGGCCGCGGCTGGCGGGCCAGCTCGGGACAGCGCGAACTGTATCATGCGCGTTGGCGCCAACCTTGTGCCAAGCTGACACCTTGGAACGCGGCGCACACCGCTTGTCCATCCGTGCGAACCCTAGGGGGTATGCCTATGTTTCATATCTTCATCGACGGCGAGGCCGGCACCACGGGCCTGCAAATCCGCCAGCGGTTGCAGCAGCTCGACGGGGTGGCGTTGCTGTCGATCGACCCCGAACGGCGTAAGGACGCGGCGGCCAAGCGCGCGCTGATGGCGCAGGCCGATGTGGTGATTCTGTGTCTGCACGACGAGGCGGCGCGCGAGTCGGTGGCGATGATCGAGGCGCTGCGCGCCGCAGGCGGGCGCGCGCCGCGCGTCATCGATGCCTCCACCGCGCACCGGGTGGCACCGGGCTGGGTGTATGGCTTTGCCGAGCTCTGCCCCGGGCAGGCACAGGCCATCCGGCGCGCCGAGCGCGTGGCCAACCCGGGCTGCTACGCCACCGGGGCCATCGCGCTGATTCGCCCCCTGGTCGACGCGGGGCTGATTCCGCCCGACCATCCGCTGTGTCTGCCCAGCGTCAGCGGCTACACGGGGGGCGGGCGTGCCATGATCGAGGCCTATGAAAGCGGGTGCGCCCCAGCCTTCGAGCTGTATGCGTTGGGGCTGAACCACAAGCACTTGCCGGAGATCATGGCCTATACGGGCCTGACGCGCCGGCCGCTGTTCGTGCCGTCGGTGGGCAATTTTGCGCAGGGCATGCTGGTGCAGCTGCCGCTGCACCTCGATACCCTGCCTGGTGCGGTGCGCGCGGCCGACCTGCACGAGGCGCTGGTCGCCCACTATGCGGGCAGCACCTGGGTGTCGGTGGAGCCTCCCACCGCTGACGGCAAATTGGATGCGGTGGCGCTGGCAGGCAGTGATCGGCTGGAACTGCGCGTCTACGGCAACGAGCAGCATCGCCACGCCGTGCTGGTGGCGCGCCTGGACAACCTGGGCAAGGGGGCCAGCGGGGCGGCGGTGCAAAATCTGCGCCTGATGTTGGACCTGTGAGCACGCACCGTCGGCGTGCGGGCGGCCCTCAGCCGCCATCGATCAGCCAGTCGCCCTCGCGCCGCGCGGCGCCGCTGGTACACAGGGCGTCGATGAGGGCCTGCAACCAGGCGTCGAACGGCTGCCCGGCGCCGTACTGAGCGTGCAGCCGCACCAGGTAGGGCACACCGTGCGCCCAGGCGAACACGTGCGTCAGCGTCTGGCGTTGCCACTGCAGCAGCTTGAATTTCAACAACACTTTGAGCGCGTGTTGGCGGTGCCGCGCCGGCTCGGCCACGAAGGCGGCGAGCCGCTGGCGTGCCACCGCCAGCGCGGCGGCCACGGGTGCGGCGGGGCGGTGCGCGTCGGTGTGCGCGGGATCGCCGAAAGGTGCGCCGTGGCCCGGGATCACCAACCGGGGTGCCAGCCGCTCGATCAGGTCCAGCGTGGCGCCGACGGCGGCAAAGCCGGGCTCGCCATCGAGCTCCGGGAAGACGACGCCAAAGCCATGCTGCCACAGCGCGTCGCCGGCGATCAGCACGCGCGCTTGTGGCTCGAACAGCAGCACGGCGTCGGGGTCGTGTCCCGGCGCGGCATGAATCTGCCACCAGCACCCGCCCAGCGCCACCGCGTTGTCGGGCTGCAGCAGCGCGTCGGCGCGAAAGCGCGCGCAGCACTGGCCGGTGGCCCGGTAGCTCAGACGGTTCTCGTCCCAGGTGCGTACCGCCTCGGCCTGTCCGGGGGGGATCAGCGTCACCAACTCCGGGTAGTGGGCTTGCAAGGCAGCGTTGCCGCCGCAATGATCGCTGTGCAGGTGGGTGTTGAGCAGCCGCTGCAAGGGGCGCGCGCCCAGCGCGTGGCCCACCAGCGCCAGCGTTTGGGCGGCGTGAGTCACGTAGCCCGAATCGACCAGCGCGGTGCCCTGCGGCCCATCGAACAGGATATTGTTGGCCGACAGCCAGCCGCGCTCGAACACCCGCAGGTGCAGCGTGGCCAGGGCGGTGGCCAGCGGGTTCATCGGCCGCGCAGCTCCCGACGCAGAATCTTGCCCACGTTGCTCTTGGGCAGCTCGTCGCGAAATTCGATGTACTTGGGCCGCTTGTAGCCGGTCAGGTTGTCGTGGCAGAAGCGCATCACCTGCTCCTCGGTCAGCGTCGGGTCGCTGCGCACCACATAAAGCTTGACCGCTTCGCCCGAATGCTCGTCGGGCACACCGACGGCGGCGCACTCCAGCACGCCCGGGCAGGTGGAGACGACGTTGTCGATTTCGTTCGGATAGACGTTGAAGCCGGAGACGATGATCATGTCCTTCTTGCGATCGACGATGCGGATGTAGCCGCGTTCGTCCATGACGCCGATGTCGCCGGTGCGCAAATAGCCGTCGGCGGTGAAGGCTTGGGCGGTCTCCTCGGGGCGGTTGTAGTAGCCCGTCATCACGTTGGGGCCGCGGATGCAGATCTCGCCCGTGCTGCCCGGGGGCAGATCGCGCCCCGCTTCGTCTTTGATGGCAATCTCGACACTTGGCAATGGCAAGCCGATGGTGCCGCTGAAAGCGGTGGCGGTGACCGGGTTGTTGGTGCCGATGGCGCAGGTCTCGCTCATGCCCCAGCCTTCGATCATCACGCAGCCAGTGACCTTTTGCCATTGGCGTGCCGTGCCCTCCGAGGCGGCCATGCCGCCGGCCTGGGACAACACCAAGTGCGAGAAATCGAGCTGGCGAAAGCGTGCGTTGGCCAGCAGGCCGTTGAACAGCGTATTGACCGCCGGCAGCACGTGAAACGGCCGCGCTTTGAGCACTTCGACGAACTTCGGAATGTCGCGCGGGTTGGGAATGAGCGTTGCGTGTCCGCCCTGGCGCATCACCAGCAGCATCAGCGTCAGCGCGAAGATGTGATACAGCGGCAGCGCCATGATGTGGTTGGCGCGTCGCGGGTCGCCGATGCGGTCGATGGCGGGGGCAAACCAGGCCTCGGCCTGCAAGATGGCGGCAATCACGTTGCCGTGTGTCAACACGGCGCCCTTGGACAGGCCGGTGGTGCCGCCGGTGTACTGCAAAAAGGCGATGCTGTCGCGGCTGACCTCGGGGGCGCGCAGTGACTGCGTCGCGCCGGCTTCCAGCGCCTGGCGAAACGGCACGATGGTGCGTGGCCCCGTCGGGCCTTGATAGGGCAATTTGAACGCCGGCACCAGCTTGGCCACGTGGCGCACCAGAAACGTCATCCAGCGCCCATACCACCAGCCCAGCAAGTCGCCGAAGCTGGCCACCACCACGTGCCGCACCGGGGTGTGGTCGATCACTTCCTCCAGCGTGTGAGCGAAGTTTTCCAGAATGACGATCGCCTCGGCGCCGGAGTCCTTGAGCTGATGTTCGAGTTCGCGCGCGGTGTAGAGCGGGTTGACGTTGACGCAGGTGTAGCCGGCACGCAGCACGGCGGCCATCGTCACCAGAAACTGCGGCAGGTTGGGCAGCATGATGGCCACCCGCGCGCCCGTCGCCAGCCCGAGCGACTGCAGATAGGCCCCTAGCGCCGCGCTGTAGCGGTCGAGCTGGCCATAGCTCATCCAGCGGTCCATACACACCGACACCGGATCCTGCGGATGGCGGCGAAAGGCTTGCTCCAGCAGTGCGTTGAGCGATGGGTACTGGGTCGGATCGATGTCGGCGGGCACGCCGCTGGGGTAGCTCGACAGCCAAATGCGTTCCATGGGGCACCGTGTCAACAGGGTAACCGAAGCATTGTCGCTGGAGCTCATTGCGCGGCCTCTTGGGGGATGCCCCTAGAAGCTGTCGCCTGCGGCACAGGTGGTGTGGGCGCGGGGTGTCGGCTCAGATGCGGGTAAACCCTGACAAATGGCCGCTTTCCGGTTACAGTACGGCCATGTCTGGCGCTGCCATACCTCCCGCGCCCCAGGAGCGGGCGCCGCGCGTGCCGGTGCTCGATTTGCCCGAGGCCTCCGCGCCCGGCCGGCGGCGGCGCTGGGCGCGCGCGCCCATCCGCACCCTGGACGCGAGCCACCGTGACGCCATTTTGGCGCACTTGCTCGCGTTGGATGAGCGTGACCGCTATCTGCGCTTCGGCTATGCGGCCCAAGATGCCCAGATTCGCCGCTACGTGGAGGGGTTGCGCTTCGGCCTGGACGACATCTTCGGTATTTTCAACCGGCGCCTGCAGCTCATCGCCATGGCGCACCTGGCCTACATGGTGGATGCCCAGCGTGGCAGCGACAGCGCCGAGTTCGGTGTCAGTGTCAGTGCCCACGCGCGTGGGCGCGGCTACGGCCACCAGCTGTTCGAGCGCGCCGTGGTGCATGCGCGCAACCATGGCGTGCGCTATCTGTATATCCATGCCCTGAGCGAAAACGTGCCGATGTTGCGCATCGCCCGCGGCGCGGGGGCCACCGTGGTGCAACACGCCGGCGAGAGCGAGTGCCACTTGGAGCTGCCACCCGCCGACTTTGGCTCCCACGTGGGCGAGCTGCTGGAGCAAGAGGTGGCCCGTACCGACTACTGGCTCAAGGCGCTGCGCTCGCTGGGCCGACGGCTCATCGGGCGGGTGCGGTGACGAAGCCTGCGCTCAGCGACGAGGGTCGGACGTGGCAGGTGCCCACCGCTGGTGGTATTCTTGACGCCGTCGCAACTTCTGCTGCCCACCCGTGGCCGACCCTGCCCACTCTAGCGTGCCGCGCGCTGGCGCGCGGCATGAGGACAAGCGCAATTTTTTGCAGCGCCTGGCCGAATTTCTGCATCCCGGCCCCGACTCCAAGGCCGAGCTGATTGAGGCGCTGGCCGACGCCGAGGACAACGACGTCATCGACGCCGAGTCGCGCGTCATGCTGGAAGGTGTCATCCGCATTGCCGACATGACCGCCGGGGATGTGATGGTGCCGGCGCCGCGCATGGACGCGCTCGACATCCAGGCGCCGTACACCGAGCTGCTCAACACCGTGATCGAAACCGGTCACTCGCGTTTTCCGGTGTACGAAGGCGAGCGCGATCGCATCATCGGCATCTTGCTGGCCAAAGATCTGCTCAAACTGCAGCGCGCGCCCGAGCTGAATCTGCGCACCCTGCTGCGGCCGGCGGTCTTCGTGCCCGAGAGCAAGGGCCTCAATGATTTGTTGCGCGAATTTCGCGGCAACCGCAACCATCTGGCCATCGTCATCGACGAATTCGGGCGCGTGGCCGGCCTGATCACGATCGAGGACGTGTTGGAGCAAATCGTCGGCGATATCGAAGACGAGTTCGACGACGACGAGCAAGAGGGCGATATCTTTGCGCTGGCCGATGGCACCTGGCGGGTGAGCGGTGACACCCCTATCGAGCAAGTCAATGAATGGTTTCAGGTGGCGCTGCCTGAGGCCGATTTCGACACCATCGGCG
The DNA here is from genome assembly GCF_007556685.1 of Tepidimonas charontis. Lineage (GTDB taxonomy): Bacteria > Pseudomonadota > Gammaproteobacteria > Burkholderiales > Burkholderiaceae_C > Tepidimonas > Tepidimonas charontis. Next base: position 16,829 of record NZ_VJON01000025.1, read on the forward strand.
GCTACATCGCCCATGCGATGGGCCGCGTGCCGCGGCGCGGCGAGGCCTTCGTGACGGCCGGCTTGCGCTTCGAGGTGCAGCACGCGCGCGGCGGGGCGGTGCGCTGGTTCAAGGTCAGCCGCGTCGGGTCCGCATGACCGGTCAGCGCGCGGCCGGGCAGCCGTTGTGGCGACGCGAGGCCGCGGCGTGGGCGCTGGCGGCAGCAGCCGGGGTGGCACAGGCCGCCGCCGTTGCGTGGCCGGGGCCGCAGACCGGCTTCCCCACACTGAGGAGTGGCGAGCCCGTCGCTTGGCTGCACGGCCTCAGTCTCATCGCGCTGGTGGCGCTGCTCGCGCGCGCGTCCTCGGCCCCACAGGCGGGGGGGCGGGCGTTCGTCTTTGCCACCGCGTGGTTGGGCGGCGTTTTCTGGTGGCTGTTCATCTCCATGCACACCTACGGCGGGCTGGCGGCGCCCTTGGCGCTGGTGGCGGTGCTGGCGTTGGCGGCGTTCTTGGCGCTCGACTACGGTCTGCTGGCCGCGCTGTGGTGGCGCTGGCGCGGCAGGTCGGGTGTGCCCGCCGCGCTGGCTTTTGCGGCGGCCTGGACCTTGGCCGAGCTGGCGCGCGGTGTGCTGTGGACGGGGTTCCCGTGGGGGGCGGGCGGCTATGCCCAGATCGACGCCTTGGGCTGGGCTGCGCCATGGGTTGGGGTGTACGGCATGGGGGCGCTGGCAGCGGCGCTGGCAGCGGCCGTGGTGTTGGCGCGAACGTGGGTTCGGGCACTGGCGCTGGCGCTGGCCGCGCTGCTGTGGGGCATACCCGGCACCGGCGCCTGGCTGGCGCAGCGCCTGCCCGACTTCACCGCGCCGGCCGGTGCGTTGCCGGTGCGTCTGCTGCAGGGCGCCATCGCGCAGGACCGCAAATTCGACCCCGAAGACGGCATTCCGCTGGCGCTGCGCTGGTACGGCGCCCGTATCGCCGAGGCGGCTGTCGACCCCGCGCTGACCGCCGGCCTGGTGGTGGCGCCCGAGACGGCGATACCACTGTTGCCGCAGGACCTCGATCCCGCTTACTGGCACGCGCTGGCGCAGACGGTGCGTGCCGGCGGCGCCGCGCTGCTGATGGGCGTGCCGCTGGGCGATTTCGAGCGCGGCTACACGAATTCGGTGGCTGGCTGGCGGCCGGGCGGCACGCCACTGCCGGCTGATGCCGACGCGCTCGGACTGGCCGACTATCGCTACGACAAGCACCACTTGGTGCCCTTCGGTGAATTCATCCCGCCGGGCTTTCGCTGGTTCGTGGACCTGATGCGTATGCCGCTGGGCGATTTTCAGCGCGGTGGGTTACCACAGCCGCCGTTCGAGTGGGCCGGGCAGCGCATCGCGCCCCACGTATGCTATGAGGATCTGTTCGGCGAAGAATTGGCGCAGGCATTTCGCGACCCGGCGCGGGCGCCCACCGTGTTGGTCAATGTGAGCAACATCGCTTGGTTTGGCGACACGGTGGCGATCGACCAGCATCGCCAGATCGCGCGCTTGCGCGCGCTGGAGCTGGGGCGTCCCATGCTGCGCGCCACCAACACGGGGGCGACGGTGGCCATCGACCACCGTGGCCGCGTGCTGGCCCAGTGGCCGCGCGGCCAACGCGGGGTGCTGGACGCGGTGGTGCAGGGCCGCCAGGGCCGCACGCCCTACGTGGTCTGGGTGGCGCGCTGGGGTCTGTGGCCGCTGGCGCTGACGTGCCTGCTGGTGTGGGGGTGGGTGGCGCGGCGCCGGTCGTAGAATCGATGGCTTATGCTGACGTTTCAACAGATCATCCTCAAGCTCCAGGCGTACTGGGATGCGCAAGGCTGTGCCTTGCTGCAGCCCTACGACATGGAGGTAGGCGCCGGCACCAGCCACACCGCCACCTTTTTGCGCGCCCTGGGGCCCGAGCCGTGGAAGGCGGCCTATGTGCAGCCCAGCCGCCGCCCCAAAGATGGGCGCTACGGCGCCAACCCCAACCGCCTGCAGCACTACTACCAATACCAGGTGGTGCTCAAACCGGCGCCAGCCGACATCCTGGACCTGTATCTGGGTTCGCTGCAGGCGTTGGGTTTCGATCTGAAGCGCAACGACATCCGCTTCGTCGAAGACGACTGGGAAAACCCGACGCTGGGCGCGTGGGGCTTGGGCTGGGAAGTCTGGCTCAACGGCATGGAGGTGACGCAATTCACCTATTTCCAGCAGGTCGGCGGCATCGACTGCAAACCCATCACCGGCGAGATCACCTACGGCCTGGAGCGTCTGGCCATGTATTTGCAAGGCGTGGAAAACGTCTATGACCTGGTGTACGCGCCGGGGCTGACCTACGGCGACGTCTTTCATCAAAACGAAGTCGAGCAGTCGGCCTACAACTTCGAACACGCGGACGTCGAATTTCTGTTCACCGCCTTTGCCGCGCACGAGCGCCAGGCACAGTACCTGATGACGCAGCAGCTCGCCCTGCCGGCCTACGAGCAGGTGCTCAAGGCGGCGCACACCTTCAACCTGCTGGATGCGCGCGGTGCCATCAGCGTCACCGAGCGCGCCGCCTACATTGGTCGCATCCGGCACCTGGCGCGCAGCGTGGCGCAAAGCTATCTGGACAGCCGCGCTCGCCTGGGTTTTCCGATGGCGCCGCGCGCCTGGGCCGACGAGGTGCTGGCCCAGCGGCAAGCCAAGGAGGGTGTGGCATGAGCGCGCTCGTCGCCCCCCTGCTGGTGGAGCTGTGCGTCGAGGAGCTGCCACCCAAAGCCCTCAAAAGTTTGGGCGAAGCGTTTGCCCGCGTGCTGCACGAGCAGTTGGTCGAGCAAGGACTGGCCGACGCCGACGCCGCGGTGACGCCGTACGCCAGTCCGCGCCGACTCGCCGCGCATGTGGGCGCGGTGCGCGCCCAGGCCGCCGATCGGCCCGTGCAGCTCAAGCTGATGCCGGTCGGCGTCGGGCTGGATGCCAGTGGGGGGCCGACGCCTGCCCTGCGCAAGAAATTGGCCGCATTGGGCGTGGCCGAGGCCGAGCTGGCCAGCGCGGTGGCACGCCTGCGCCGCGTGCACGACGGCAAGGCCGAGCTGCTGTACTGGGACAGCGTGGTGGCCGGCGTGGCCCTGCCGGCGGGCTTGCAAAAGGCGCTCGACGAGGCGCTGCGCCGCCTGCCCATCCCCAAGGTGATGACCTACCAGCTGGCCGACGGCTGGCGCAGCGTGCACTTCGTGCGCCCGGCACATGCCCTGGTGGCCCTGCACGGCGAGTGCGTGGTGCCCGTACAGGCGTTGGGCCTGACGGCGGGGCGGCACACCCACGGCCACCGCTTCGAGGCCGCGCGCGACCCCATCGAGATCGCCCATGCCGATGCCTATGCCGAGACGCTGGCGCGCGAGGGGGCCGTGATCGCCCACTTCGGCCAGCGGCGTGCGCTCATCGCACAGCAGTTGGCCGAGGCGGCGGCGCGCGTGGGCGGTGGCTGCCGCCCCATCAAAGACGACGCCTTGCTCGATGAAGTGACCGCCCTGGTCGAGCGCCCCAACGTGTTGGTGTGCCAGTTCGAGGAAGCCTTCTTGCAGGTGCCGCAGGAGTGCCTGATCCTGACCATGAAGGCCAATCAGAAATACTTCCCGCTGCTGGACGCGCAGGGACGCTTGACCCACCGCTTCTTGGTGGTGAGCAATATCACCCCCGACGATCCGAGCGCCATCATCGCCGGCAACGAGCGTGTGGTGCGCCCGCGCCTGGCCGACGCCCAGTTTTTCTACGACCAGGACCGCAAGCGGCCGCTGGAGTCGCGCGTGCTGGGCCTGGCCAAAGTGGTCTACCACAACCAGCTGGGCACGCAGGGCGAGCGCGTCGAGCGCGTGGCCTCGATTGCGCGTTGGGTGGCGGCGCAGCTGGGGGATGCGACGCTGGTGCGGCTGGCCGATCGTGCCGCGTTGCTGGCCAAGGCCGATTTGCTCACCGACATGGTGGGCGAGTTCCCGGAGCTGCAGGGCATCATGGGCGCGTACTACGCCCGCCACGACGGTGAAGACGTGCGCGTGGCCGACGCCATCGAGGACCACTACAAGCCCCGCTTTGCCGGCGACGCCCTGCCGCGCGACGCGGTGGGACTGTGCGTGGCGCTGGCCGACAAGATGGAAACCCTGGTGGGCCTGTTTGGCATCGGCCAACTGCCCACCGGCGACAAAGACCCGTATGCGCTGCGCCGCCACGCCCTCGGGGTGGTGCGCATGCTCATCGAGCGCGAGCTGCCACTGGCGTTGCCGGCGCTCATCGACGCCGCAGTGGCCGCCTTTGGCGAACGCATTCGCGACCCGCGCGCGGCGCTGCGCGCCTTCATCGACGACCGGCTGGCGGTGAGCCTGCGCGAGCAAGGCTACCGGGCGCAAGAGGTGGAGGCGGTGCTGGCGCTGCAGCCCGCGCTGCTGCGCGAGGTGCCGCGCCGGCTGGCGGCGGTGCGCACCTTTGCCACCCTGCCCGAGGCCGCGGCGCTGGCGGCGGCCAACAAGCGCGTCACCAACATCCTGCGCAAGGCCGAAGCGGCCGTGCCGCCGCAGGTCGATCCGGCCCGGTTGTTGGAGCCGGCCGAGCAGGCGCTGTACCAAGCACTGCAGGCGGTGCAGCCCGCAGCCGACGCCGCCTACGAAGCCGGCGACTACACCGCCAGCCTGCAGCGGCTGGCGGCGTTGAAGGCACCCGTGGACGCGTTCTTCGACCACGTCATGGTCAACGCCGACGATGCGGCGCTGCGCGCCAACCGTCTGGGGCTGCTGGCGCAGCTGCAGCGCGCCATGAACCGCGTGGCCGATTTGTCGCGCCTGGCGGCGTAAGGAGTGCGCTGCGATGCCTGCACGCGACCTGCGGCTGGTGGTCATCGACCGTGACGGCACCTTGAACCGCGACCCGGAAGATTTTTTGCGCGGGCCGCAGGATTGGCAGCCGCTGCCCGGGGCGCTGCAGGCGCTGGCGCGCTTGCACGCGGGGGGGTGGCGGGTAGTCGTCGCCTCCAACCAGTCGGGGCTGGGCCGTGGTCTGTTCGACGCCAGCACCCTCAACGCCGTGCACGCGCACATGCTGCGCGAAGTGGCGCGCGCCGGCGGCCGCATCGACGCCATTTTTTTCTGCCCGCACGCGCCCGAAGAAGGCTGCGACTGCCGCAAACCCGCCCCAGGTCTGTTTTTGCAGGTGGCGGCGCGTTACGGTGTGCCGCCCACCCAGCTGGTGGCGGTGGGCGACTCGATGCGCGACGTGGCCGCGGCCCTGGCTGCTGGCTGCGACACCCATTTGGTGTTGACCGGCCAGTCGGCGGCGCTGCGCGGCGCTCCGCGCCCGCCCGACCTGCCGGCGCGCGTGACCGTGCATGAGGACCTGCTGGCGTTTGCCGAGGCCTTGACCACCGCCGGACCGACGCCTGGTTCGGGAGGAGGCGGTGCATGAACGCCCTGCGTTCCTGGCTGCATCTGCTGTTCATGGCGGCGACGGTGGTGCCGTGGGCCACGGTGGCGGTGTTGATGTCACCGTTCGTTTCCGCCACACGGCTGTACTGGTTTTGCGTGGCCTGGGTGCGTCTGCAGGTGTGGGCGGCGCGCTGGATGCTGGGCATCCGCAACGAGGTCATCGGGTGGGAAAACCTGCCGCGTGGTGAGCGCGCGCCGGCCATCCTACTGGCCAAGCATCAGTCCACCTGGGAGACCTTCTGCCTGCCGGTGCTGATGCCGCACCCCTTGGCCTTCGTCTTCAAGCGCGAATTGCTGTGGATACCGTTCTTCGGCTGGGCGCTGGGACGGTTGGACATGATCCACATCGACCGCGCCAAGCGCGCGCAGGCCTTTGCCCGCGTGGTCGAGCAGGGCAAACGCCTGCTCGCCCAAGGAACCTGGGTCATCATGTTTCCCGAAGGCACGCGCGTGGCGCGTGGCGCACGCGGTCAGTACAAATCCGGCGGGGCGCGGCTGGCGGTGCACACCGGCGCGCCCGTCATCCCCATCGCCGTCACCTCCGGGCGCTGCTGGCCGCGCCGTGCCCTCATCAAACGTCCCGGGACGGTGGTCTTTTCCATCGGGCGCCCGATTCCGAGCGCCGGACGTGACCCGGAGGCGCTGATGCGTGAGGTCGAAGCCTGGATCGAGGCCGAGATGCAGCGCCTCGACCCGGACGCCTACGCCCGGCCAGGCACGGCAGCGCCGCTTCCATCGACGGGGGGCTCGGCATCGATGCCGGATGCGGCTGGCACTGCCGCGGCGGCACCGCTGCCCCCAGCGAGCGCGGACGAGGATGCGCGACGCCGTGCCTCCTGAGCCGAGTGGGCGGGCGGCTGGCGCCGCCGACCGGCGCCCGTGCATGGCGTTCGCGGCCGACGGGCGCGGCGGCGATGGGTGCCCTCGGCACGCCGACGCCAACCCGTCCGGCGGGGCGGCCTCGCACGGGGTCGGGCTGCCCCGTCACCCGCGCGCCAGCCAGTCGATCGAGCTGGGCGGGCACATCATCGCCTTCGAGCTGCGGCGCAGCGCGCGCCGCAGTCTGGCGCTGCACGTGGGGCCGCAGGGCCTGAGCGTGCGCGCGCCGCACGGGCTGCCGTGGCCCGAAATCGAAGCCTTCCTGCACCGCAAAGCGGCGTGGATCGTGCGCCATTTGCAGCGTCATGGCCAGCGCGTCGCGCCCGCTTGGCCCGAGCCGACGCCGGCGCTGCTGGCGCAGGCCCGCGTTGTGCTGGCTGCGCGCGTGGCGCATTTCGCACCCCTGCTGGGCGTGCAGCCGCGCGCGCTGCGGCTGTCGTCGGCGCGCACGCGCTGGGGCAGCGCCAGCAGCCGCGGCACCATCGCGCTGAACTGGCGGCTGGCCTTCGTGCCAGCGCCGCTGGCCGACTACGTGGTGGTGCATGAGCTGGCGCACCTGCGCGAAATGCACCACGGCCCGGCGTTTTGGGCGCTGGTGGCCCAGGTGCTGCCCGACTACGCCGAGCGGCGCGCCGCGCTGCGCCGCATTGCCCTGGTCTGAGGCGCTGCGCCGACGACGGGGTGCGGCCGCGCCACCGCCGCGGCAGACACCCACCGTTTCAGCGCTGCGCGGCGACGGCAGCAAACGCGGCAGCCAGCGCCAGCGCGTGCACGATGGCAGCGGCGATGGTCAGGCCGATGGCCGGTCGAAGCGCCGACGTGGGCTGGCGCCGGATGACGTGGCGCCACAACAGTGCGGCCGCCAACAGCGACAGCGGCGCCGACACCAACCCCCACCACGCCGTACCGGGCGGAATCTGTGCCCAGACGGCAGCGGCCAGTCCGACATGCGCGCCAACGGCCAAACCGCTGTAGAGTGCCGCACTGGCCACCGGTCCCAGGCGCACGGCCAGGGTCCGTTTGCTCACCTGCGCGTCCCAGGGGGCATCCGGCAGGCCATTGATGAGCAGGATATTGGCCACCAGCAACGCAAACGGCAGGGCCGAGACGGCAGCGATCAGCGACCACTGGCCGCGCTGGGCCACCTGGGCGCCTTGTACGATCAGCCACCAGGCCGTCGCCACTGCCACTTCCCCCAGGCCGCGCGCCATCAGGCGCAGCGGCGGGGCGGAGTAGGCCCAGCCCAGTGCCAGACCGGCCAGCCCCACCCACAGCAGCGTGGCACCCGCCTGCAACGCCAGCCACACACCGCCGAGCACCACCCACACAGTCAAGCCCACGGCCAGCCGCTGGGCATCTTCGGGGCGGGCGGCGCCCTGTTGAATGACGCGCGAGCCGCCCGTGAATGGCGACAGCGGTGCCGGATTGCGCGCATCGGCTCCGCTCAAGGCGTCGTGATAGTCGTTCCAAGCATTGGCGGCTGCATGCGCGGCCAGCGCCAGCACCAGGGTGACGCCGGCACGCAGCGGATCGAAACCGCAGCCGCAGGCTGCGGCCATCGACAGCCCCAGGGCGACGGCAGCGGCCGTCAAGGTCAAGAACCCCGGGCGCATCAGGCGCCAAGCGGCGTCCAATGACAGGTTGGAGGCGCGGGACGTCATGGCGCGACGATAGCACGGCGATGCAGTCGGGCGGCGGTTGGGCTCCATGGCTTGCGCCGCCGGCTGCCGCACGGTGGGTGTGGCGTAAGATTGGCGCCTCAATGACGTTTACGTCAACGTCAGCAGGACGTGTCGCGGCAGTGCCCCGCGCGGCGCGACGCGAACGCAAGCCGAGGTTGTCATGGCCAGCAGCACCACCTACACCATCAGCGACTTGGCGCGCGAGTTCGACCTGACCACGCGCGCCATCCGCTTCTACGAAGATATGGGCTTGTTGCAGCCGCGGCGCACCGGCCCGGGCGGGCGCAGCCGCGTCTACTCGGCGCGCGACCGCACGCGGTTGAAGCTGGTGTTGCGCGCCAAGCGCCTGGGTTTGAGCCTGTCCGAGGCCAAGGAGCTGATCGACATGTACGACAGCCCACGCGACACCGGGCCGCAACTGCGTAAATTTTTGCAGGTGCTGGCGGCGCATCGCCGTCAGATCGAGGACCAGATGGCGGATTTGCAGGCCACACTGGACGAGATCAAGGCGCACGAAAAAGAGGCGCGGGCGCTGCTGGCGCGGCTGGGTGAGGAGCCAGTGGTGGCCGATCCGTCACCCCTGGCCGGACCGCAAAAGACGCCCCGTGGCCGGGCGGAAAAGGCGGCATAATTGACGTTTACGTAAACGTCAAATCATCAGGAGACGCTCGATGACCCATCTGCCCGGCCTCGACTTCCAGCTCGGTGACGATATCGACGCGCTGCGCGACGCGGTGCGCGCCTTTGCCCAGGCCGAAATCGCCCCGCGCGCGGCCGAAATCGACCGCACCGACCAGTTTCCGATGGACTTGTGGCCCAAAATGGGCGAGCTGGGCGTGCTCGGCATCACGGTGGAGGAAGCCTACGGCGGCGCCGGCATGGGCTATTTGGCCCACATGATCGCGATGGAGGAGATCAGCCGCGCCAGTGCCTCGGTGGGGCTGTCGTACGGGGCACACTCCAATTTGTGCGTCAACCAGATTCGCCGCAACGGTACCGAGGCACAAAAACGCCGATACCTGCCCAAGCTCATCAGCGGCGAGCACGTCGGGGCGCTGGCCATGAGTGAGCCGGGCGCCGGCTCGGACGTGGTGAGCATGAAGCTGCGCGCCGAGGACAAGGGCGGCTACTACCTGCTCAACGGCAGCAAGATGTGGATCACCAACGGGCCGGATGCCGATGTGCTGGTGGTGTACGCCAAGACCGAGCCGGCGTTGGGCGCGCGCGGCATCACCGCCTTTTTGATCGAGAAGGGCATGCCGGGCTTTTCGGTGGCGCAAAAGCTCGACAAGCTGGGCATGCGCGGCAGCCACACTGGCGAGTTGGTGTTTCAAAACGTCGAGGTGCCGGCCGAAAATATCCTGGGCGGGCTCAACAACGGCGTCAAGGTGCTGATGAGCGGTCTGGATTACGAGCGCGCGGTGCTGGCGGCCGGGCCGGTGGGCATCATGCAAGCGGTCATGGACAACGTGGTGCCCTACATCCACGAGCGCAAGCAGTTCGGCCAGAGCATCGGCGAGTTCCAGCTCATCCAGGGCAAAGTGGCCGATATGTACACCACGCTGCAGGCGGCGCGTTCCTTCCTGTACACGGTCGGCAAAAACCTGGACCGGTTGGGCGCCGAGCACGTGCGCCAGGTGCGTAAGGACTGCGCCAGCGTCATCCTGTGGTGCGCCGAGCAGGCCACGCGCATGGCCGGCGACGGCATTCAGATCTTCGGTGGCAACGGCTACATCAACGACTACCCGCTGGGGCGGCTGTGGCGCGATGCCAAGCTGTATGAGATCGGCGCCGGCACCAGCGAGATCCGCCGCATGCTGATCGGGCGCGAGCTGTTTGCCGAGACGATGTGATGACGCTGCGGCGGGCCGGGGCGGACGATGCGTCCGCGGGCTCCGTGTGTGTCGACCACACGCGGTACCTTCTTCGGCGAGTCGCCTGCGGCGCGCACAGGGGCGGGCAGCCCGCAGTGCCGCTGGCTGGTCGGCCCGACGGTGGCGCAGGCCAATCTGTCATCATTGGGTCTCGTTCGTCCTGGCCTGTCTGATTCGAAGATGCTGTTGCGCCGCATCGACTCCCCCTTGGCCTACGACATCGCGCGGGCGATGATCGACGGCTTCAACCGCCACTACCAGCTGTTTCGCGCCGAGTCGGCGCGGGCCAAGTTTCGCTTCGAGGCCCAGGATTGGGCCGGGCAGCAGCGCGCGCAGCGCGAACGCATCGCCTTCTACGACCTGCGCGTCAAAGAGTGCGTGACACGGCTGGAGCGCGAGTTTCGTGCCTCGCAGCAGCCGATGGAAGTGTGGCAGCAGGCCAAGCTGCTCTACATCGGCATGTTGGTGGATCACCGCCAGCCTGAGCTGGCCGAGACCTTTTTCAACTCGGTCACCACCAAAATCCTGCACCGCAGCTATTTCCAGAACGATTTCATCTTCGTGCGTCCGGCCATCAGCACCGAGTACATCGAGCCGGAGGATCCGAACGCCCACACCACTTACCGCTGCTACTACCCGAAGTCGATCGACGAGCTGCGGACGGCGCTGACGCGCATGATCGAAGATTTCGGGCTGAGCGTGCCGTTCGAAGATTTGCGGCGCGACGTGGACGACGTGATGCGCGCGCTGCTGCCGCTGTTCGACCACACGCGCTTGCGCCCGAACTTTCAAATCCAGGTGCTGCACAGCTTGTTCTACCGCAACAAGGGGGCGTATGCGGTGGGCAAACTCATCAACGGGTTTCAGGAGCTGCCGTTTGCGCTGCCTATTCTGCACAACGGCCGCGGGCAGTTGGTCATCGATGCCTTCCTGCACGGCGAAGACGATTTGTTGATGCTGTTTTCCTTCGCGCGCGCCTACTTCATGGTGGACATGGAGGTGCCCAGCGCCTACGTGCAATTCTTGCGCAGCATGATGCCGCGCAAGCCGCGCGCCGAGTTCTACAACGCGCTGGGCCTGGCCAAGCAGGGCAAGACGCTGTTCTACCGCGACTTCCTCTACCACATGCGGCACAGCACCGACCAGTTCCGCATCGCCCCCGGCATCAAGGGCATGGTCATGCTGGTGTTCGACCTGCCCAGCTTTCCATTCGTCTTCAAGGTCATCAAAGACCACTTCCCGCCGCAAAAAGACACCACGCGCGAGCAGATCCGCGCCAAATACCAGCTCGTCAAGCAGCACGACCGTGTCGGCCGCATGGCCGACACACTGGAGTTTTCCGAGGTGGGCTTTCCGCGCGCGCGCTTCAGCGACGAGCTGATCGCAGAGCTGCAGAAATACGCGCCCAGTCAAATCGAGATCGGCGACCGCAATGGCGATGGCAATATCGAAGTCGTCATCAAGCACGTCTATATTGAGCGGCGCATGATTCCGCTCAACATCTACCTGCAAGAGTGTTTCGACGCGCTGGCCCGCGATCCGGCCGACGCGCGCGCCAAGCGTCAGTTGGAGCATGCCGTCATCGAGTATGGCAACGCCATCAAGGACTTGATCGCCGCCAACATCTTCCCAGGCGATATGCTGTGGAAAAACTTTGGCATCACGCGCCATGGCAAGGTGGTGTTCTACGACTACGACGAGATCGAATACATCACCGACTGCAACTTCCGCCGCGTGCCGCCGCCGCGCAACGAAGACGACGAACTCTCGGGCGAGGTGTGGTATTCGGTGGGGCCGCACGACGTTTTCCCGGAGACGTTTGGTCCCTTTTTGCTCAGCCACCCCAAGGTGCGCGAGATCTTCATGGCCCACCACGCCGATTTGCTCGACGTCGAGTACTGGCAAGCGCACAAAGAGCGCATACTGGCCGGCCACGTGCACGACGTCTTTCCCTACGAGCGTGAGCGGCGCTTCTGCGCCCAGCGCGCCGTGCCCCTGGCGCCGACCGCGGAGCCGGTCGCTGGGGCCTCCCCTGTGTCCACCGGAGTACCGTCATGAGCCAAACCGATCCGATCGTCATCGTGGGTGCCGCGCGCACCCCCATGGGCAGCTTCCAGGGCGACTTTGCCGCGCTGGCCGCGCACGACCTGGGCGCGGCGGCCATTCGCGCCGCCGTCGAGCGCGCGGGCATTGCGCCCGAGCAGGTCGAAGAAGTGCTGATGGGCAACTGCCTGATGGCTGGGCAGGGTCAAGCCCCCGCGCGGCAAGCGGCGCTCAAGGCCGGGCTGCCCAAGAGTGCCGGCGCGGTCACGCTGTCCAAGATGTGCGGCTCGGGTATGCGCGCGGCGATGTTTGCGCACGACATGCTGGCCGCTGGCAGCGCCGACGTCATGGTGGCCGGCGGCATGGAGAGCATGACCAACGCCCCCTATTTGCTGCTCAAGGGGCGCGGCGGCTACCGCATGGGCCACGACAAGGTCTACGACCACATGATGCTCGACGGGCTGGAAGACGCCTATGAGCCGGGGCGCTCGATGGGCACCTTCGGCGAAGACTGCGCGGCCAAGTACCAATTCACGCGTGAGCAGCAAGACGCCTTCGCCACCGCGTCGGTGACGCGCGCCCAGCAGGCGGTCGCCAGCGGGGCCTTTGCCGCCGAAATCACCCCGGTCACGGTCAAGGACCGCAGCGGCGAGCGCGTCGTCAGCCAGGACGAGGGCCCGGGCAAGATCAAGCTCGACAAGATTCCCCAGCTCAAGCCGGCGTTCAAGAAAGACGGCACCATCACGGCGGCGTCGAGCTCCTCGATCAATGACGGCGCGGCCGCCATGGTGCTGATGCGGGCCTCCACCGCCGAGCGGCTGGGCTGCCAGCCGCTGGCGCGCATCGTCGGCCATGCCATCCACGCCCAGGAACCGAGCTGGTTCACCACGGCGCCCGTGGGGGCCACGCGTAAGCTGCTGGCCAAGGTCGGCTGGCAGGTGGCCGATGTGCAGTTGTGGGAGGTCAACGAGGCCTTTGCCGTGGTGCCGATGGCGCTGATGACCGAGCTGGGTGTGTCGCACGACATCGTCAACGTCCACGGCGGCGCGTGCGCCCTTGGGCACCCCATCGGGGCCAGCGGGGCGCGCATCATGGTGACATTGATGTACGCGCTGAAGGCGCGCGGTCTGAAGCGCGGCGTGGCCACGCTGTGCATCGGTGGTGGCGAGGCCACGGCCGTGGCGCTGGAAATGCTCTGATGCGGTCCCGGCGGCGCGCCGCGCTCGGCGCCGCTGCCGTGGAGGTCTTCCCACTCATTGCCGGTTGCTGCCATGCTGCTGACCCCCGACCAGGAAATGATTCGCGATGCGGTGCGCGCCTTCGCCCGCGAACAGCTCTGGCCCCAGGCCGCGCGCTGGGACCGTGAGCACATCTTTCCGCGCGACGCCCATCGCGGCCTGGCGGCACTGGGCTGCTATGGCGTGTGCGTGCCCGACGCCTACGGGGGGGCGGGGCTCGACTACCTGAGCCTGGCCGTGGTGCTGGAGGAAATCGCCGCTGGCGACGGGGGCACCAGCACCGCCATCAGCGTCAACAATTGCCCAGTGTGCGCCATTTTGCTGCGTTATGGCAGCGAGGCGCAAAAACAGCGCTGGCTGGTGCCGCTGGCGCGCGGCGAGATGCTGGGCGCGTTTTGCCTGACCGAACCGCACGTCGGCTCGGACGCGGCGGCGCTGCGCACCACCGCGCGGCGCGAGGGCGATGCCTACGTCATCGACGGCGTCAAACAATTCATCACCAGCGGCCAAAACGGGCAGGTCGCCATCGTCATCGCCGTCACCGACAAAGCGGCGGGCAAGCGCGGCATGAGCGCTTTCATCGTGCCCACCGACACCCCCGGCTACGTCGTGGCACGGCTGGAGGACAAGGTCGGCCAGCACTCCAGCGACACGGCGCAAATCCGCTTCGAAGGCTGCCGCGTCCCGGTGGAGTATCGCATCGGCGCCGAAGGCGAGGGCTACAAGATCGCCCTGTCGGCGCTGGAAGGCGGGCGCATCGGCATCGCGGCGCAGAGCATCGGCATGGCGCGCAGCGCGCTGGAGGTGGCCATCGACTATGCCAAGCAGCGCGAGAGCTTTGGCAAGCCCATCATCGAGCACCAAGCGGTGGGTTTTCGGCTGGCCGAAGCCGCCGCGCGGTTGGAGGCGGCGCGCCAGCTCACCTGGCACGCAGCGGCCCTGCGCGACGCCGGCCAGCCGTGTCTGAAGGAGGCGGCGATGGCCAAGCTCATCGCCAGCGAGACCGCCGAGTGGGTGTGCTCGGCCGCCATCCAGACCTTGGGCGGCTACGGCTACGTCAGCGACTTCCCCGTCGAGCGCATTTGGCGCGATGTGCGTGTGTGCCAGATCTACGAGGGCACCAGCGATGTGCAAAAAATCCTGATCCAGCGCCATTTGTGAGGTCGCGCCGATACGCGAGCCGTCTCCCCAGAGCCTGCCTGGCGCAAGGCGCCGGTTCGCTGGCGTCGGCCCCGTCGATGCCCGAACTTGCTACCATAGCGGCGTGAATATCATCATTTTCGGGGCTGGCCGGGTCGGTGAAAGCGTGGCCGAGAGCCTGGTGTCCGAGCAGAACGACATCACGGTCATCGATCAAGATCCGGCGCGGGTGCGCGCGCTGGAGGAGCGGCTCGACCTGCGCGGCGTGGTGGGCAATGGCATTCAGCCGTCGGTACTGGCCGAAGCGGGGGCCAAGGACGCCGATATGGTGATTGCCTGCGCCGCGTTGGACGAATCGAACCTGGTGGTGTGCAAGGTGGCGCATGACGTATTTCAGGTGCCGACGACGATTGCGCGTCTGCGCTCGCCCGAGTTCGAGGAAGGCGGCGAGCTGCTGAGCAAGACGGGGTTCGCGGTGGATCACGTGATCTGCCCCGAAGAGTCGGTGATGCGCTACATCCACCAGCTCATCGACTACCCCGAGGCGCTGCAGGTGGTGCAATTTGCCGACGGGCGGGTGTGCCTGACCGTGGTACGCGCCGCTGCGGGCGCGGCCCTCACCGGCTACTGCATCGGCGACATTCGTGAGCGGCTGCCGGATGTTCCGCTGCGGGTGGTGGCGCTGTACCGGCAGGACACCGAGGTGCCGGTGAGCGCCGACACGCGTATCCTCGCTGGCGATGAGGTGTTCGTGCTGGCGGCGTCCGACCAGATCCGCCGTGTGCTGGCGGCGGTGCACGCGGTGGACCAACCGGTGCAACGGGTGATGATCGCCGGCGGCGGCAAGGTGGGTTTGCGGCTGGCGCGTTCGCTGGTGGGGCAGTGCCAAGTGAAGGTCATCGAGAGCGACGCCAAGCGCTGCGAGTACCTGGCCAGCCAGTTGCCCTCCAGCACCTTGGTGCTGCACGGCGACTGTGTGGACGAAGCGCTGCTGGAGGAGGAAAACGTCGCCGCGATGGACCTGTTTCTGGCGCTGACCAACGATGATGAAGACAACATCATGGCGGCGATGTTGGCCAAGCGGCTGGGGGCGCGGCGTGTACTGGCGTTGATCAACCGCCGTGCCTATGCCGAGATGATGCAGGGCAGCACGATCGATATCGCCGTGTCGCCCGCGCAAACGGTGATCGGGGAGCTTCTGGCCCACGTGCGCCGCGGCGAAGTGGTGGCCGTGCACAGCCTGCGCCGGGGGGCGGCCGAGGCGCTGGAAGGCGTTGCGCGTGGTGATGTGCGGACATCACGCCTGGTCGGGCGGCGCGTGGACGAGGTCAAGCTGCCGCCGGGTGCACGCATCGGCGCCATCGTGCGCGGCGAGGCAGCCGACGCCCAGGTGTTGATGCCGCACCACGACACCGTCATCCAGCCCGACGATCACATCATCATCTTCATTCCCAATAAGCGGCTGGTGCGCGAGGTCGAAAAACTCTTTCAAGTGGGGGCGACGTTCTTCGGCTGAATACCGTGGGCGTGCCGCAAACCATGCCGTTCGTCCGGATTGCGCCCATCTTCGGTTCGGTGATGGTGGTCTTCGCATTCACCATGAGCGTGCCATGGCTGGTGGCGCAATCGCTCGACGATGGTACGACTTCGCTGTGGGCGGTATCCGCTGTGTTGAGCGCCGCCGCCGGCGCTTTCGTCTGGTGCTTCGGGCGCCGGCGCGTCGGACCCGAGCCCGATTTACAGTCCCGTGACGGCGTGCTGCTGGTGGTGCTGGCGTGGACGGTGTTGCCAGCGCTGGCGGCTTTGCCCTTGTGGTTGTTTTATCGCCAGCATGGCGGGCACTTGGGGTGGGTGGGGGCCTATTTCGAGACGGTCTCGGCCATGACCACCACCGGTGCCACGGTGCTGACGGGCCTGGATGCGCTGCCAGCTTCGGTCAATTTGTGGCGCGCGCTGCTGCAGTGGCTGGGGGGTATGGGTATTTTGGTGCTGGCGGTGGCGGTGTTGCCGATGCTGGGGGTTGGCGGCCAGCTGTTTCGCGCCGAATCGACCGGTCCGATCAAAGATATGCGCCTGACGCCCCGCATCGCGGGCACGGCCAAAGGGTTGTGGAGCGTCTATGCCGGGCTATCGCTGGCCTGTGTGTTGGCTTATCGCTGGGGCGGCATGTCGTGGCTGGACGCCTGGATCCATATGTTCACCACCATGAGCCTGGGTGGCATGTCCTCACACGACGCCAGTTTTGCCTACTTCGCCTCGCCGCGCCTGGAGTGGATCGCCACCCTATTCATGCTGCTGGCCAGCGGTAGTTTCGCGCTGTATTTCGCTGCTTTGGTCAAGCGTTCGCCCGGGCGTATCTGGCGTGACCTGGAGTGGCGCGGCACCATGAGTCTGATGTTGGGCTCGGTGCTGCTGGTGGCGTGGCTGCTGTGGCAGCGTGCCGTGGTGCCCGACCCGGTCGAGGCGCTGCGCCTGGCGGCGTTCAACGTGGTGTCGGTAGCCTCGACCACCGGCTACGCCAGCACCGACTATTTGCAGTGGCCGGTGTTTGCCCCGATTTGGATGCTGATGCTGTCGGGCATGGCCACCAGCGCAGGCTCCACCGGCGCCGGCATCAAGATGATTCGGTTGTTGATCTTGTTGAAGCTGGCGCACCGGGAGCTGGCTCGAATCGTTCATCCCCGTGTCGTCAACCCAGTGACCTTGGGCGGCCGGGCGCTGGACGCCAGTGTGGTGTATTCGGTGTTGGCCTTTATGTTGGTGTACGGCGGGACGGTGGCAGTCCTGACACTGGTGCTGCTGCTGACCGATCTGCCGTTCGACACCGCGCTGTCGGCCGTGGTGGCCTGCGTCAACAACCTGGGGCCGGGACTTGGCGAGGTGGGGCCGGCGGGCAATTTCGCCGGCTTGACCGAACCCCAGCTGGCCGTGTGCACGCTGGCGATGGTCATGGGGCGGCTGGAAATGCTGTCGCTATTGGTGGTGTTGACGCCCGGCTATTGGCGCAAGTGAAGGGGAGGCGGATGCATCTCGGTCCGGCGCTTTACGTCTTTTCCCATGTGCTGATGGCCTTTTCGCTGGCCTTTGCGGTGCCGATGGGCTGGGCCTGGTTCCACGACGACCTGACGCACGAGTTGCGCTGGGCGCAGGCGGCCGCCTTGACCCTGCTCAGCGGGGTGCTGCTGTGGTTGTTGACTCAGCGCCGGCGCGGGGAACTGGCGACGCGTGACGGCTTCGTGCTGGTCAACCTGGTGTGGCTGGTATTGCCCGCCTATGCCGCTTTGCCGCTGTGGTGGATGGTGCCCGATATCACCTGGCATCACGCCTACTTCGAAGCCATGAGCGCTTTGACCGCCACCGGCGCCACCGCACTGTCGGGGCTGGACGCGCTGCCGGTGTCGATCAACGTCTGGCGCTGCTTTTTGCAGTACGTGGGCGGGCTGGGGGTGATGCTGCTGGTGGTGGCGGTATTGCCGATGCTGGGGCTGGGCGGCATGCAGCTGTACAAGGCCGAGACGCCGGGGCCGATGAAAGACCAAAAGCTCACGCCGCGTATTGCCGAGACGGCGCGCGGGCTGTGGGGCGTGTACTTCGGCTTTTCGGTGCTGTGCCTGCTGGCGTATCGTTGGGCGGGCATGAGCTGGGCCGACGCCTTCATGCACATGTGCACGACCATGGGGCTGGCGGGCTTTTCGTCGCACGACGCCAGCATCGGCTATTTTCAGTCGCCGGCGGTGGAGTGGGTGGCGGTGGTTTTCATGGCGCTGGCGGGCATCAGCTTTTTGCGCTACTTCATGGTTATGCGGAGCCTGACCTGGCGCCCACTGGTGCACGACCGCGAAATCCGCACCTACGCAGCCGTGCTGGTCGTGGCCATCGCGGGGGTGACGTCGATGCTGCTGGTAGAGGGCGTGTACGCCGACGTGCCCACCGCGTTACGGCAAGCGGCCTTTCACGTCTTGTCGCTGGCCACCACCACCGGCTACGCCACCACCGACTACCTGCAGTGGCCCGGCTTCATCCCGGTATTCCTGCTGTTTCTGGGAACGTTCGTGTCTTGTGCCGGCTCCACGGGCGGCGGCATCAAGATGGTGCGCATGGTGCTGCTGGTCAAGCAGGCGCGGCGCGAGCTGGTGCGCATCATCCATCCGCATGTGGTCAATCCGGTGACCTTGGGCGGGCAGGCGGTGCCGGCGCAGGTGATGGCCGCCGTGCTGGGCTTTATGCTCATCTACGGGGCAGCGACCATGGGGTTGACCTTTTTGCTATTACTGTCGGGCTTGGACCTGGTGA
The DNA here is from genome assembly GCF_007556685.1 of Tepidimonas charontis. Lineage (GTDB taxonomy): Bacteria > Pseudomonadota > Gammaproteobacteria > Burkholderiales > Burkholderiaceae_C > Tepidimonas > Tepidimonas charontis. The sequence goes on from NZ_VJON01000025.1 coordinate 35,423, forward strand.
CGGCGTTTTCGGCGGTGGTGGCCACGGTCAACAACATCGGGCCCGGGCTGGGCGAGGTGGGGCCGGCCGGCAACTACGGCGCTTTGACGTCTTTTCAGTTGGGGGTATTGAGCTTTGCGATGCTGCTGGGCCGGCTGGAGCTGCTGAGCGTACTGGTGCTGTTCACGCGCGCCTTTTGGCGGTATTGAGGAAACCATCCATCCCCTGGCGCTGTCACGACACGGCGGCCAGCGCCGCAGCCGACGGTGCAGCGGGTGGTGCGGCGCCACCGTATGCCCCGCCAAAGCAACAGGGATGGCGATGGGGTTGGAGGAGTCGTCGGTCGTGCGACGGTCACGTGGGGTGCCGTTGCTGCGCTTCGGCCCCACCACGCCGAAACGCTGCCGGTGTCTGTCCGGTCCAGGTGCGGAAGGCGCGGATGAAGCTTTTCTCGTTGTCGAAGCCAGCCAGGGTGGCGATGCGCTTGAGTGGCCAGCGCGTGCGCAGCAGCAGAGCGACGGCGGTGTCGCATCGCACTTCGTCTTTGAGTGTTTGCAGTCGTGTGCCTGCAGCGGCCAGCTGCCGCTGCAGCGTCCGCACGGAAACCTGCAGGCCATGGGCCAGCGCGGCGGCATCGGCCTGTGGATGCGCGCGCAGCCAGGCGCGGGCGCGCTCCACCAGCAGCCGATCGTGGCGGTAGGGGCGCACCATCAGGCGTACCGCCTGGGGCAGCATCGCACGCAAGGCGGCGTCGTCGCGGCGCACCGGCTCGTGCAGCACGTGGGCGGCAAACCGAATCTGCGTTTCGGTTTGGCCAAAGCGTACCTGCGCGCCCGGAAACAGCCACGTGTAGGCTTCGGCGTGGGGCGGCGCCGCATAGGCCAGGTCCAGCGCCAGCAGGGTCAGCCGCGCATCGATCAGCCAGGCGGCCAAGCCAAGCGCGTTGCGCAGCAGTGAGACATGGGCGAACTCGCGCACGGTGGTGCGATCGGCAAGGTTGGCGAAGTCGCTGCCGGGCATGCGCCGCTCGTGCAGCACCAGTGTGGCCACGTCGTTGCGCTGCTCCAGCGTCAGGTGCACGTCGTCGGTGAGCAGACCGTGATGCCGACACCAACGCGCCAGCGCCAGCCCCAGGTGGGGTGCGGTCAGCGAGGCGCGCGCCAGCATGCCGTAGCTGCCCCAGGGCAGGCGGCGACTGAACCAGCCCAGCGCCTCGTCGTCGAGCTCGCGCATGGCGTGCATGGCCAGACGCTCGAAGGGCAAGCTGGTCAGGTGTGCACCGGGGGTGTGTAGGACACTCGGGTCGATACCAGTGGCGGCCAGTGCGGGCCGCACATCCCGGCCCGCGCGCGTGTAGGCCAGCGCAATGGCGCGCACGAATGCCGCCGGGGTAGCGGCCACGGGTGCGCGCACGACGGCACCGCGCGGACGATGAGAGTTGGCCCGGTTTTGCGACATGTTTGGCGCATTATGCAACCGCATCGGCGTCTTCACCGCTTGGTATGGTCGGCGCAGGTGACGCACAATGGCGTACCATGAGCACGCTGTCCACCCAGTTGAACCCACGCTCGCCGGTATTTCAGGCCAACGCGGCGGCCATGCGCGCGCTGGTGCAGGATCTACACGCCCGGGTGGCCCAAGTGGCGCTCGGCGGGGGGGAGGCGGCGCGCGCCAAGCATGTGGCGCGCGGCAAGCTGCTGCCGCGGGAGCGCGTCGAGCGACTGCTCGATCCGGGCACGCCATTTTTGGAGATTGCGCCGCTGGCGGCGTTGGATATGTACGACAACGAGGCCCCCTGTGCGGGCCTGATCGCTGGCATCGGGCGCGTCAGCGGGGTCGAGTGCGTCATCGTCTGCAATGATGCCACGGTCAAGGGGGGCACCTACTACCCGATGACGGTGAAGAAGCACCTGCGCGCGCAGGAGATCGCGCAGCAAAACCGGCTGCCCTGTATCTACCTGGTCGATTCGGGCGGGGCCAATCTGCCCAACCAAGACGAGGTGTTTCCGGACCGCGATCACTTTGGCCGCATCTTCTACAACCAGGCCAATATGAGCGCGCAGGGCATCCCGCAAATCGCGGTGGTGATGGGTTCGTGCACCGCAGGGGGGGCCTATGTGCCGGCGATGAGCGACGAGACCATCATCGTCAAAAACCAGGGCACGATCTTTCTGGGCGGTCCGCCCCTGGTGAAAGCGGCCACCGGCGAGGTCGTCAGCGCCGAGGACCTGGGTGGCGGCGATGTGCACACGCGCTTGAGCGGGGTGGCCGACCATTTGGCCGAAAACGATCTGCACGCGCTGGCGCTGGCACGTGCAGCGGTGGCGCGCCTGAACCACGGCAAGCATTGGCCAGTGCAGCGCCGTGAGCCGCGCCCACCGCGCTACGCGGCCGAGGAGTTGTACGGCATCATTCCCACCGATACGCGCAAACCCTTCGAGGTGCGCGAAATCATCGCACGCGTCGTGGACGATTCCGAGCTGCACGAATTCAAGACCCGCTATGGCACCACACTGGTGTGTGGTTTTGCTCATATCGAAGGTATTCCGGTGGGCATCGTTGCCAACAACGGCATCCTGTTTGCTGAAAGCGCCGAAAAGGGCGCACATTTCATCGAGCTGTGCTGCCAGCGCAAGGTGCCGCTGATATTCCTGCAAAACATCACCGGCTTCATGGTGGGCCGCAAAGTGGAAAACGCCGGTATCGCGCGCGCCGGCGCCAAGTTGGTGACGGCGGTGGCCTGTGCCCAGGTGCCCAAGTTCACGGTCATCATCGGCGGCAGCTTTGGCGCCGGCAACTACGGCATGTGCGGGCGGGCCTACTCGCCGCGCTTTTTGTGGATGTGGCCGAATGCGCGCATCAGCGTCATGGGCGGCGAGCAGGCCGCCAGCGTGCTGGCCACCGTCAAGCGTGATGCCATTGAGGCCAAAGGCGGCACCTGGAGCGCCGAGGAAGAAGAGGCGTTCAAGGCACCGATCCGCGCCCAGTACGAGCGTCAGGGTCACCCGTACTACGCCACCGCGCGCTTGTGGGACGATGGCGTCATCGACCCCGTGGATACCCGGCGTGTGTTGGCGCTGGGGCTGTCGGCGGCGCTGAATGCGCCCATTCCCGAGACGCGCTTTGGCGTGTTTCGCATGTGAGTCCAGCGCTTGCTTGGAGGGTTTGCCCATGCCGAATGTGACGATGGCGGTGTCTGGCCCGTGCGCCACCGTGACGCTGGCGCGCCCCGAACTGCGCAACGCCTTCAATGACGAGCTGATTGGCGAACTCACCGCGGCCTTTCGTGCCTTGGGCGAGCGCGACGACGTGCGCGCCATCGTGCTGGCTGCCGAAGGGCCGGCGTTTTGCGCTGGGGCCGACCTGAACTGGATGCGCCGCATGGCCGACTACAGCCGCGAGGACAACCTGGCCGACGCGGCCCGGCTGGCGGCGATGTTGCGCACCATCGACACCTGCCCCAAGCCCACCGTGGCGCGCGTGCAGGGGGACGTGTATGCCGGCGGCATGGGGCTGGTGGCGGTGTGTGACATCGCGGTGGCGGTGGAGACGGCCGGTTTTTGCCTCAGCGAGGTCAAGCTGGGGCTGATCCCGGCTACCATCGGCCCCTATGTGGTGCGGGCGATGGGCGCGCGGGCGGCGCAGCGATATTTTTTGACGGCGGAGCGCTTCGACGCCGCCGAGGCCATGCGCATCGGCTTCGTGCACGATGTGGTGCCAGCGGAGGCGCTGGACGCTCGAGTCGAGGCCGTCGTACAGGCGCTGTGCCGCGCCGGCCCAGCGGCGGTGGGGGCGGCCAAGCGTTTGGTGCGTGACGTGGCCGCCGCACCGATCGACGACACGCTGGTGGCGCAAACGGTGGAAGCGATTGCCGATATCCGCGCCAGCGCCGAGGGCCGTGAGGGCGTGCAAGCCTTTTTGCACAAGCGTGCGCCGCGGTGGTTGACCTGAAGCGGCCGGATGCGATGGAAAGACGAGCGTTGCTGTATGTGGTCGCCCCTGAAATATTCATAACATCATGATTTTTCTTGTGTTATTGTCTGTTTGCGAGTACAATTTCCCCCAGATTTGATGGTCTGATGCGCCGTTTTCTGGGAGTTTTTCGATGTTTGCCTGCCCCGCCACCGAGGACTTCTTCCGCTTG
>NZ_VJON01000026.1 GCF_007556685.1 Tepidimonas charontis
CAAGCGGAAGAAGTCCTCGGTGGCGGGGCAGGCAAACATCGAAAAACTCCCAGAAAACGGCGCATCAGACCATCAAATCTGGGGGAAATTGTACTCGCAAACAGACAATAACACAAGAAAAATCATGATGTTATGAATATTTCAGGGGCGACTAAAGCGAGCGCAGATCTTCTTGCTGGGGTGATTTTGTACGTGCTGCTGGAAGACATCCCGGAATCGGAACGTAGTTTGGCAACTGTCCAATCCATTTTGTCGGATGGCGGGATTATTCGCGCCCGGACCGAAGCCGAGCAGCGGCATCGTGATAAGGACGAGCGGTCAGAGGGCAGCAAGGCGGTGTTTGAGTACATCGTGGCCCGCGCCCGCACGATCCTGGAACTGCAAGGCGATGCGATGCCGATGTGGCAACGCATTGGCTGGCAGACCGCCGGACAAGCGGCGCAGTCGTACCTTAACAAAGCGCCAAACGAGGCTTCGGGCGTGCTGTCCACGGCGCTTTCGTTTCTGGCGCTGTACCGCAATTAACTAACCCGCCCCCCGTGAGAGAAGTTGCCCGGCCTTCGCGCCGGGCTTTTTTGTTCCGGCCCATTCTCTAAGGGGTGCGGGCGCGGTGCCCGCGCGGAGGGTTTTATGGCAACACCATCGATTTACAACATTCCTAAGTCGTCCGCCGACCTTGCCCGTGTGGTGTGGGTTGCGGCGGGTTTGTGCGTGGCCGTGCTGTTGGTCGGGCTTATCGTGGCCGGGCAGTATGCGGCGTGGCGGTTCGGGTACCACCCATCGCTCGGCCAGCCAGTATGGCCCGACCCCAGCGGCAAGGGCGGGCTTTACGTGCCCGGCGCGATTTTTGTGTGGATTTGGAAATACTTCCGACCCGATGTTGCCGCCGAAACGCGCACCGTTATTACGCAGGCCATCGCCATTCTGGCCGGGTTTGGCATCGCCGGGCTGCTGGTGGCGGTAACCTATATTTGGCACCGCACCCGCAAACTGAAAAACGAGGAACTGCACCTGCACGGCTCAGCTGGCTGGGCGTCGGATCAGGATATTGCCAAAAGCGGGCTGCTGCCGTCGGAGGCGAATAAGGGCGGCTGTTTGGTGGGATCGGTGGTGCAGGATGTCCGCGTGCCGCCGCGGTTTGCCCAGCAGTGGCGCTGGTGGCCGCAACGCCTGGGCTGGAAGCGCCAGCGCCAGATTTACCTGCGGCACAAGGGGCCTGAGCACATTCTGGTGTTTGCGCCGACACGCTCAGGCAAGGGCGTGGGTATTGTGGTGCCGACACTGCTGTCGTGGGACGAGTCCGTGCTGGTGCACGACATTAAAGGCGAAAACTGGGCGCTGACAAGCGGCTTCCGGGAAAAGGTGCTCGGCCAGCGCTGCCTGCGGTTTGCGCCGTCGGAAGCGGAGTCGGCGCGGTTCAACCCGCTGGCCGAAATCCGGCGGGACGGCAACATCGTGAAGGATGTGCAAAACATTGCCACGATTATCGTGGACCCGGATGGCAAAGGCCTGCAGGACCACTGGGCCAAAACCGGCTTCGACCTGCTGACCGGGGTGATTTTGTATGTGCTGCTGGAAGACATCCCGGAGTCGGAACGCAGTTTGGCGACAGTGCAATCCATCCTTTCTGACGGCGGGATCATCCGCGCCCGCGCGGAGGCCGAGCAGCGCCACCGCGACAAGGACGAGCGGTCGGAAGGTATCAAGGCGGTCTTTGAGTACATCGTCGCCCGCGCCCGCTCCATCCTGGAACTGCAGGGCGACGCGATGCCGATGTGGCAGCGCATCGGCTGGCAAACCGCTGGACAAGCGGCGCAGTCGTACCTAAACAAAGCGCCGAACGAAGCGTCGGGTGTGCTGTCCACCGCGCTGTCGTTTTTGGCGCTGTACCGCGATCCGATTGTGGCGCATAACACGTCGGGATCGGATTTCACGATTGAAAGCTTGATGCAGCAAAAAACCAGCTTGTATCTGGTGGTGCCGCCATCGGACAAGGATCGCCTGAAGCCCTTGCTGCGGCTTATCATAAATCAAGTGGTGAGACGGTTGACCGAGAGTATGGAATTCGATGCGGGCGGGGCTTCGCGCACCCGCTACCACCACCGCCTGCTGCTGCTTATCGACGAATTCCCGGCGTTGGGCAAGCTGGACGTTTTCGAGGAAGCGCTGGCGTTTATCGCGGGCTACGGCTTGAAGGCCATGCTCATCACACAGGACCTCTCGCAATTGCAAAAGGCGTACACCAAAGATGAGTCCATCATTTCCAACTGCCACATCCGCATTGCCTACGCGCCCAACAAAGTGGAAACGGCGGAACTGCTGTCGAAGATGACCGGCGTGGCGACCGTTCGACACGAGCAACGCAATTATTCGGGATCGCGGCTCAGCATACTGCTAAACAACGTCAGCACCAACGAGCAAATCGTCCAGCGCCCTCTGCTGACTGCCGACGAATGCATGCGCCTGCCGCCAGATGACGCGCTGATTTTCGTGGCGGGGTTCAAGCCGATTTACGGCCGCAAGATCAAGTATTACGAAGACCCGGTGCTTGCCAAGCGGCAACGCCTGGGACCGGCCAGCGCGCCGGTCACCACCGGCGCAACACGCGGCGGCGCACCCAGTACACCAGCGGCGGAGTGAAGTAGCGAATCCAGTCCCACAACACCGCCACGCTGTACAGCGACAGCAACAACAGGCGCCGCGCAAAAATAAACAGGAGAGTGTAATACGGAAAATAGATAACGACGAAGTTCACGACGAAGCTTTGGTGTCCAAGCTTCAACACGTCGATGAGATATACGGGAATTCCAATGAGCACCCAGTATGCGATAAACCACGCAAACATATTTTTAGCAAGCTGCCACGCAAGCTGCAGGCGGTATTTCCAGACTTCCGTATTCATGTCGCCGCTCCATCCAGTGGTACTTGGTACGCACCTATTATGGCAAACACCACCGCAGGACACAACAGCAGCACACCAGATCAACAACCTTCCTTTGCCCGATCCCAGCGCCCCGGGCGCCCCTTGGCCCTTTTTTGTTCCGGCCCGTTCTCTATAGGGTGCGGGCGGCGTGCCCGCGGAGGACACATGGTATGGCTGTACTTGTCTCGAATCGCCTTTTCGATCGGCTCCGCCGTCGAGCGGCTCGGTCATCGCTGGCTGCGCCGCTGGCAGCGCTCGCAGCGCTTGCCGTCATCTGCGCGGGCGGCACAGCGGCGTGGGCGCAGGGGTGGCGGGTGAATCTGACGCCTTCGTTGCCGGGGCTGCTGTACCGCGTGGTGCCAATTGCCGAAGCGCAACCGGGCGACTACGTCGAGTTCTGCCGACCGCTGCCCATCGGGCATCTCCCCGACGGCCCGTGCCCGGACGGAACGGCACGGCTGCTTAAGCGCGTAATTGCAACAGCGGGGGACCGGGTGTTGTTCACACCGCACGACATTGCGGTGTACCGCGGCGGGCAGGAACCGATCGTGTACCGCGCGCCTTGGCAAGTGCGGGATTCCAAGGGGAAGCCACTGCCGCATCCAACGTGGGGTGCGGAAATTCTGGTCACGCCGGGGCACGTGGTGGTCATCGGCGATCACCTGATGTCGCTAGATTCGCGGTATTTTGGACTTGTTAAGGGGGAATAAATGTCACCGGCACATGAAGCGTACCAGCGCCAAATCGAGGCTTTGCGGCGAGCGTTTGGACCGAAGCTGATGGGGTATTTTGCCGACCGGACGGTGGTGGAAATCATGGTCAATCCCGACGGGGGGCTGTGGGTGGAGCGCGCCGGCCACGGCATGACCCGCGAAGGCGATGTGTCGGCCACGCAAGCCACGGCCATTATCAACACCGCGGCGGCCCTGGTGGGATCGGTGGTGAATGCTGATGCGCCGGTGTTGGAATGCGAGCTACCTAACGGCGGCAGCGAATTCGGCGGCGCGCGCATGGAAGCGCTGGTGCCGCCAGCGGTGGCTGCACCGGCTTTTGCCGTGCGCAAAAAGGCGGAAATGGTGTTTACGCTGGACGATTATGTCGCGCGAGGCATTATGTCGGAGGTGCAACGGCGGGCGATTGTGGAGGCCGTGGAAGCCCGGCGCAACATTCTCATCGCGGGCGGCACCGGCACCGGCAAAACTACGCTTGCCAACGCGGTACTCGATGCCGTTGCGCGGCACGATCCGCAGTCACGGATTGTGGTGATCGAGGACACGCAAGAGCTGCAATGCACAGCTAGCAATGTCGTGTTTTTGCGCACCACGATCAATGTCGATCAAACGCAACTGCTGCGCGCCACCATGCGGCTGCGCCCAGACCGCATCGTGGTAGGCGAAGTGCGCGACAAGTCTGCGCTGGCACTGCTTAAGGCGTGGAATACCGGGCATCCTGGCGGCGTCGGCACAGTGCACGCCAACGATGCGCGGGCGGCGCTGATTCGGGTGGGGCAGCTGATTCAGGAAGCTGGTGTGCCGCCTGCCCCGGAACTGATTGCCGAAGCGGTGAATGTGGTGGTGTCCATCCGCCGCATCTCGGGGCAGCCGGGGCGGATAGTAGATGAAGTGGTGGCTGTGCGCGGGTACAGCAATGGGCAATTTGTAACGGAGGTTCTATGAACACACATGCTTGGATTGCCGCGGCTGCGGCGTTGCTAGCCGGATATGCCGGCGCCACAACCCTACCGGACGGATGCTACAAAAGCATCGATGGCGGCCCGCTAGCAATGAAAATAGCCATGAAAAACAACCGCGCCGTTGTGGATATGGCCGACAGGCGCGGCAAGATACAAATAGAAGGAAATGTAATGATTGTTGACAACGTTATTGCGATCACCGGCCGTGATAACGGTATAACATTGCGGGTGTATGGCAATGGTGATGTGCTGGGCGTTTATGCCGCCGATGCCGATGCCATTGCTATCCGTACCGGGTGCCACTCAGCATTCGGTAGTTTTAAGCAGTAAGAAAGGAGCCTGTCATGCTGAAAGTTGCTATTGCTGCCGTTTCCGCTGCCGCCCTGCTGTCGGGCTGCGTCGGTAATGATGCCGATCAATATGTCGGCTGCTGGCAGTCGGAAAAGCTCAAGCAAAACGCAGTAATGCGCGTGGATTACGGCCCGGGCGGGAAAACTCATCTGGTATTCCACGTCAAGCAGTTCCCGTCTGCATTTTGGGGAAGCAAAAAGCTTGAGGAAAAGAAAATGAGCTTTGTCGTGCCGGAGTCGGGCCATCCGTACCTGGATGGTCCCATGCCGATGCGCATTGAAATGGTGCTGCATAACAAAAACACCATGACCATCGCGGGCGACAGCTATCAGCGCACCGACTGCAAAGCATGGAACGAGTTCGACGCGGCGTGGGAAAAAGAGCTTGCCCGCCGCGAGGCGGCGCCCCGCTTCAGGATGTGATGATGGATCGGTGGTGGCGGGCTATTTTGGTGCTGCACGGGCTGTTTTGGGTGCTCGTGCCGGTCATGGCCCGCCCGCACAATCGAGCGGCTATTGCGTGGATGCTGCTGGAAGTGCTGCACCCGTATGCCGCCGCCCGCATGCTGTTTGCATTAGTGTTATGAGCGATAAACATCTTCCCATCGAAGAATCGGTGCTGGCAGCACTAGCTGAGCGCCCACATTCCGTCGGCTCGCTCGTGCGGCGATTTGGCGTCGGTTCGGGCGTGCGGCAGGCTATTAGCACGCTGCTGGCTGCCGGACAAATTACACTGTACGGCGACTGTCCGCTGGATTACCGCTTAGTGTTTCGCACCGACATGCTCGCCAAACCACGCCATGCGACGCCGTGACTTGCTGTTTGCCGGGCTGCTGGCGCCGCTTGCTGCGCACACCAGTGCTATGCATGCCGCCGCGGTGCTGCGGCTGGGCCTGGACGACGCGGTAACGCGGGCCATCGCCGCGCATTCGCCCCTGCCGCCCGAGCAGCGGCGGTTTACGCATGCGGGGCTGCTGGTACGCACGGCGACACGGGAGTTTGTCATCCATGCCACCCCGGATGCGGGGGTGGTGGCGCAAGACTGGGGGGAGTTTTGCGGGCACTCGCGCGACACCGCGCTGTTTGCTGCGCCACCCGGCGAAGCCGCCCGAGTAGTGGCTCGATGCGCAGCGTGGCTTGGCAAGCCGTTTTCGCGGCGGCTGCTGTGGTCCGCGCCGGGCGAAACGTACTGTACGCGGCTGCTTGCCGAAGCTATTGCGCCGGAATACCCCTGGCCGCGCATGCGCGTGCTGTTTTACCCCGATCCGGTACTGCACCCGGACGCACTTGCCGAAAAGCTGCCGCAGCTTGGCTGGCAGCCAGCATAAAAAAACCCCGCGCGAGGCGGGGGGTGCGGTAAGGAGAAAGCCTGGAATCAAGATGGATGTTGCTTGCTAGCAACGGACGTATTGTATCACGCCACGGCAAGCTCGTCCAGCGATCCGCCGCGCTCAATATGCTCGTGCACCCACGCGGGTTTGCGGCCTTTGCCGGACCACGTGCGGCCCGATACTGGATCGCGGTACTTCGGCGCCAGCACACCGCGGCGCGGGCGCGAAACAGCGGACTTGCGTCCGACAATGGCTGCTACATCCTGTGGCCCAAGCCCCGCTTCGCGGGCGGCCTTGGTAATGGCTTCCGCGGCCAGCGCCCGCAGCTTTTCCCGCAGCGCGGCAAGCTGTTGCTCGCACGCAACAATCTGTGCGCGAACAGACTCGATGGTTTCAGTCTCAGCGGTCATGCTTCACCTCCTTTGCATTAAGTGACGGTGACGGCATTGTATGCGCATTACTGAGTTCAAGCAACAGTTCGCGTTCTGCATGCCAAACACGCTGCAATTCCAGGTTTGCCACGGCTATGCCACGACGGGCGGCAAGTCGCGCAGCCCGCTCCCGAAATGCAGCATCGCCGGTGATCAGCACTTCGCCGCCATAACGGTCGGCAGCAAGCTCCAGCGCCGCGATGGTGGCGTCCTCGTCGTCGGGGCCGCCTGCCACCTCGATGCGCTGGCCTGCATCGCGAATGCGCTCGCGGCCCTGGTCGTCGCGGTAGGTAATAACCGTCCAGTCGCGCGACACCTCCGCGTGCGCTTGCGCCAGCGTCCAGCGCTGCGCTTCGCCGGAAATGCTGCCCGCTAGCAAAACACCGTCGCGCGGGTAGTCGCGCAAGTCCTCACCTTCGAAACCGGCCTCACGCTGCTTTTGCTTGCGCTTTTCGCGGTAAGCTATGCCCCGCAATGCAGCGATGGCGGCGGGGTCTTGGTACAGCCGGGCACGCATCTCGAGGAAGTCGCGCCACGACGGTGAATACTGCTTCAGCAGCGCCTCGCGCTCAGCGCGGTGGCGGGTTTTAAGGGCATTCAGCGCAGCGGCGTTTTGCCCTGCCAGCAACTGCCGGGCGACTTCCGTGCCATGCACTTGTACCAAAGCCTCGATGCGCTGTGTGTGCGCGGCTCGCAACGCGTCGAGCAACTGCTGCCGCTCCCGCTTTTGCTGCGCTTTCAGCGCGGCCAGCGCCGCCCGCTTTTGCGCCGGTGCTTGCGCAACGTGCTCACGGTAACGCTCGTACAGCTCGCGCCGGGCTTCGGCCCGCTGCTGTCTGCGCTGCTCGCGCAAACCTGGGTCGCGTTTGCCGGTGCGGGGCTGCTCAGGGATGTCGCCGCGCATGCATGCCACTTGGTAAGCTGCAAGCGTTATGCGAGGCTGCACCGGCTGCTGCGGCGGCTGATAAGGGCCAAGGCGCTGCTGGAAGGCAGCGCTGCGTATGCCGAGCTCGGACAGCTTAATCACACGCTGCTTGCCCCGCTCATCCGCAGCGGCGAGCACATAGCCGCTGCCCTTGGGCTGCAATGCCAATCCGTGCTCCTGCAACGCAGCATGCACCGCTTGCCAGTCGTGGGCGGCTTCAAGTCGCTGGCGGATGTTGTAATGCTCCGCAAACGCCAGCAGCCCGGGCAGGCCGGTAGCACGGTCGGCGGCAAGATGTTGGGCTCGCTTGCGCTCGCGCGCGGAAAGCAAGCGAACGGTCCCGTTTTCTACCACGTGCGGACCGGGCGAGTGCCGCCAGCCCTGCACCAGCTCGATCTCGCGCATGGCGCGATCCAGCACCAAAAAATCGCGCTTAGGCGGGCCGAGGTACGCTAGCGTTTCGGGATGGTACTTGCACGCCACGGCGTGCACGTGGTGGTGCTCTTTGTCCCGGTGCACCACGTAAAACGCGGCAGCGTCGCGCATGCCCAGCGCTCCCAGCACGTGCTCGAACGCCTGGCGCGCCTGCGCGTCGGTGGGGCGCTCCCCGGGCTGCCATGTAACAACCACGTGATACAGCGGCTGGTCGGCTGCCACGCCAGCTGCCCGCACGCGCTGCACGATTGCATCCAGCGCACGCGCAAGCTCGCGCTGCTGCCGCAGCGGATCGGTGATGCCCGCAGCGGCAAGGGCTGGGGTCACGCCTGCGCTTTCGACACCGGAGCGCGCTGCGTATTGCACCAACGCCGCCGCATCGGGCGGCAGGCCTTCGGCCAGCTCGGCGGCACGCTGCTCATCGGGCTCGAGGGCGTAGTCAACCAGCGCCCGCGCGCTGGTGTAGCGCTTTTGCTGCGGAATAACCTTAGTCAGCATTGTCTGCACTCTGAAACACAAACAGCTTGCGAGGGCGCCCCCGGCCCCGCTTAGCGGGCGGCTCGGCGTGCCTGCAGGCCTCCAGCCACTGCCGCACTTCGTCCGCACGCCAGCGCACGCGCTTTCCTATGTGCAGCGACGCGGGAAAGCCGGGCGGCGGGTTGCGCACGCCCGACGACCAGTGGTACACGGTGGTAATGCGAACGCGCAACAGCGTGGCAATGTCGTCGGCGGTCAGCAGATCGGACTGGAACCGCCCGGGCGCAGGAATGTGCTCGTCCATCGAAGGTCCTTTCAAGATGGTGTCTGTCGCGGGCACGCCGCCCGCACCCTATAGAGAACGGGCCGGAACAAAAAAGGGGTGCGGGCCGCGCTGCGCGCGGGGATCGGGCAAAGGAAGGCGCGGGCGGGCGGCCTTGTGGTGGTACACTTCGCACCGCGCTGCGCGGTGGCTGCGCCTTGGATGCGCGGCAGTCCGCAGAAAATACGCAGCGTCGAGCTAAGGCCTTGATTTTTCAAGATGGCCGATGCTCGCCGTCGGCACCAAGTTCAGACACCGAAAAGCGCCTGCAGGGCGCTTCTTTCCGGAGAAAACCGTGAGCCTCGAGCAGTATTTGCCCGTCCTTCTGTTCATTCTGGTGGGCTTGGCGGTTGGGGTACTCCCGCAGGTATTTGGTTATCTGCTCGGGCCGAATCGGCCCGATCCGGAAAAAAACTCTCCCTACGAGTGTGGATTCGAGGCGTTCGAAGACGCGCGCATGAAATTCGATGTGCGCTACTACCTCGTGGCCATCTTGTTCATTCTGTTCGATTTGGAAATCGCCTTTCTGATCCCTTGGGCGGTGGCCTTTGCCGACATCGGTGCCACGGGGTTTTGGGCTGGGGTGATGTTCCTGGCGATTCTGGTGGTGGGCTTCGCCTACGAGTGGAAGAAGGGGGCGCTGGACTGGGAGTGACCATCCAGCCGCTTGGCCGACGCAACCTGGGAGCCGCAGATGATCGAAGGTGTCTTCAAAGAGGGGTTCTTCACCACCAGCTACGACGCCGTGGTGAACTGGGCCAAGACGGGCTCGCTGTGGCCGATGACGTTCGGGCTGGCGTGCTGTGCCGTCGAGATGATGCATGCGGCCACCGCCCGCTACGACATTGCGCGCTTTGGCGCCGAGGTGTTTCGCGCCAGCCCGCGCCAGTCGGATTTGATGATCGTGGCCGGTACGCTGTGCAACAAGATGGCGCCGGCGCTGCGCAAGGTGTACGACCAGATGGCCGAGCCGCGCTGGGTGCTGAGTATGGGATCGTGCGCCAACGGCGGTGGTTACTACCACTACAGCTACTCGGTGGTGCGCGGCTGCGACCGCATCGTGCCGGTAGATGTCTATGTCCCCGGTTGCCCGCCGACGGCTGAAGCCTTGCTGTACGGCATCATCCAGCTGCAGCACAAGATCCGCCGCACCCAGACCATCGCGCGCGTCTGAGGGCGGCGCGCCGGTATCCCGCAGGAGAGCATTCGATGACAGCGACGACGTCCGCGTTCGACTGGGCTGCCTTGGCGCAGCAAACCGTCCGCCCGGCGCCACAAGCCGTGCACGATGCGGTGGTGGCGGCGCTGGGCGAGCGCGCGCGCCGCGTGCAGCTGCAGCGTGGCGAAGTGACCGTGGAGGTCGATGCAGCCCAGTACCACGAGGCCATGCGCGTGCTGCGTGATGCGCCGCACTGTCGTTTCGAGCAGTTGATCGATCTGTGCGGCGTGGACTACTCCACCTACCGCGACGGCGCCTGGGAAGGGTCGCGCTTCGCCGTCGTCGTGCACCTGCTGTCGGTGACGCTGAACCAGCGCGTGCGCGTGCGCACCTTCTGTGCGGACGACGATTTTCCGGTGGTGGACACCGTCACCGATCTGTGGCCGTCGGCCAACTGGTACGAGCGTGAAGCATTCGACCTGTTTGGCATCGTCTTCGAGGGGCACGCCGATTTGCGACGCATCCTCACCGACTACGGCTTCATCGGTCATCCGTTCCGCAAGGACTTTCCGCTGTCGGGTCACGTCGAGATGCGTTACGACCCGGAACGGCGCCGCGTCATCTACGAGCCGGTGACCATCGAGCCGCGCGAAATCACACCGCGCATCATCCGCGAAGAAGGCTACGGGGGCTTGCACTGACGCCGGCGGCGTCCTGCAGGGGTTGACCGACATGGCTGACATCAAGAACTACACCCTCAACTTCGGGCCGCAGCATCCCGCCGCACACGGCGTGCTGCGGCTGGTGCTGGAGCTCGACGGCGAGGTCGTGCAGCGCGCCGACCCGCACATTGGCCTGCTGCACCGCGCCACCGAAAAACTGGCCGAGCACAAGACCTATATCCAGTCGCTGCCCTATATGGATCGGCTGGACTATGTTTCGATGATGTGCAACGAGCACGCCTACTGTCTGGCGATCGAAAAGCTGCTCGGCATCGAGGTGCCCATCCGCGCCCAGTACATCCGCGTCATGTTCGCGGAAATCACCCGGCTGCTCAACCATCTGATGTGGCTGGGTTCGCACGGCAACGACTGCGGCAGCTCCACCATTTTGCTGTACTGCTTTCGCGAGCGCGAAGACCTGTTCGACATGTACGAAGCCGTGTCGGGGGCGCGCATGCACGCGGCGTATTTCCGTCCCGGCGGCGTCTACCGCGACTTGCCCGACACGATGCCGCAGCACCAGCCGGGCAAAATCCGTGGCGCGCGGCCGCTGGAGGAGCTCAACCGCAACCGTCAAGGCTCGCTGCTGGACTTCATCGACGACTTCACACAGCGCTTCCCCACCTACTTGGACGAATACCACACGCTGCTGACTGACAACCGTATCTGGAAGCAGCGCACGGTGGGCATCGGCGTGGTGCCGCCCGAGAAGGCGCTGGCGATGGGCATGACCGGGCCGATGTTGCGTGGCTCCGGCATCCCCTGGGATCTGCGTAAAAAGCAGCCCTACGAGGTGTACGACCGCCTCGACTTTGACATCCCGGTGGGCAAGAACGGCGACACCTACGACCGCTATCTGGTGCGCATGGAGGAGATGCGCCAGTCCAATCGCATCATCAAGCAGTGCGTGGACTGGCTGCGCGCCAACCCAGGGCCAGTGATCACCGACAACACCAAGGTGGCGCCACCCCGGCGCGAGACGATGAAGGCCGACATGGAGGCCCTGATCCACCACTTCAAGCTGTTCACCGAGGGCTTTCACGTGCCCGAGGGCGAGGCGTATGCGGCGGTGGAGCATCCCAAGGGCGAATTTGGCATCTACATCATCAGCGACGGGGCCAACAAGCCGTACCGGCTCAAGATCCGCGCCCCCGGCTTTGCCCACCTGTCCTGCCTGGACGAGATGGCGCGTGGGCACATGCTGGCCGACGCGGTGGCCATCATCGGCACCCTGGACATCGTGTTTGGAGAGATCGACCGATGAGCACCGAGACTGCAGCCGTGCAGCCGCTGGCCCTGAGCGAGGCGACGCTGGCGCGCTTTGCACGCGAAGTGGCCAAGTACCCGGCCGATCAGCGCCAATCGGCGGTGATGGCCTGCTTGGCCATCATCCAGCAGGAATATGGCTGGGTGAGCCCGGCGGCCGAGTTGGCGGTGGCCAACTACCTGGGCATGGCGCCGATCGCCGTGCACGAGGTCACCACTTTCTACAACATGTACAACCAGCAGCCGGTGGGGCGCTTCAAGCTCAATGTCTGCACCAATTTGCCGTGCCAGCTGCGCGACGGCGCCAAGGCGCTGCAGTACCTGGCCGACAAACTGGGCGTGGCGCCCGGCGGCACCACCGCAGACGGGCTGTTCACCCTGCAGGCGTCCGAGTGTTTGGGGGCGTGCGCCGATGCGCCGGTGATGTTGGTCAACGACCGCCATATGTGCAGTTTCATGTCCGACGAGCGGCTCGACCAGCTCATCGACGGACTGCGCGCCGCGGCGCAGGAGGGGCAGGCATGAACGTCAATCAACTGCTGCAGCAGTTTCAGGCTACCGGGGTGCAGACCTGCTTTCACGGTCGGCACATCGCGCCGCAAATCTACGCCGGCCTGGATGGCACCAACTGGCGGCTCAAGGACTACGAGGCGCGTGGCGGCTACCAGGCGTTGCGCAAGATCCTGGGCCAGGATGGTGGCGAGGGCATGACGCCCGATCAGGTGATCGCCGAGGTCAAGACCAGCGCGCTGCGCGGGCGCGGCGGGGCGGGCTTTCCCACCGGCCTGAAGTGGAGCTTCATGCCGCGTCAATTTCCCGGGCAGAAGTATTTGGTGTGCAATTCGGATGAGGGCGAGCCCGGCACCTGCAAAGACCGTGACATCCTGATGTACAACCCGCACATCGTCATCGAGGGGATGGCAATCGCTGCCTACGCGATGGGTGTCTCGGTTGGCTACAACTATATTCACGGCGAAATCTTTCAGGTCTATGAGCGCTTCGAAGAAGCGCTGCAAGAGGCGCGCGCCGCTGGCTACCTGGGTGAAAATATCCTGGGCAGCGGTTTTTCCTTTCAACTGTACGCGCATCACGGCTTCGGGGCCTATATCTGTGGTGAGGAGACCGCGCTGCTGGAATCGCTCGAAGGCAAAAAAGGCCAGCCGCGCTTCAAGCCGCCGTTTCCTGCCAGCTACGGCCTGTACGGCAAACCCACCACCATCAATAACACCGAAACCTTCGCGGCGGTGCCGTGGATCATCCGTCACGGTGGTCAGGCCTATCTGGAGATGGGCAAGCCCAACAACGGCGGCACCAAGATCTTTTCGGTCAGTGGTGACGTCGAGCGTCCGGGCAATTACGAAATTCCGCTGGGCACGCCGTTTGCCAAACTGTTGGAGTTGGCCGGCGGCGTGCGCGGCGGGCAGCGCTTGAAGGCAGTCATTCCGGGGGGCTCGTCGGCCCCGGTACTGCCGGCCGACATCATGATGGACCTCACCATGGACTACGACAGCATCGCCAAAGCGGGCTCGATGCTGGGGTCGGGCGCGGTGATCGTGATGGACGAGACGCGCTGCATGGTCAAAGCCCTGCAGCGTCTGAGCTACTTTTACATGCACGAGTCCTGCGGCCAGTGCACGCCCTGCCGCGAGGGCACCGGCTGGCTGTGGCGGGTGGTCGATCGCATCGAGCGCGGCTTGGGGCGAGCGGAGGATTTGGCGCTGCTGGACAACGTGGCGGAAAACATCATGGGCCGCACGATCTGCGCGCTGGGCGATGCGGCGGCGATGCCGGTGCGCGGCATGATCAAGCATTTCCGCCACGAATTCGAATACCACGTCGAACACAAGACCTGCATGGTTCCGGCGTATGTCTGAGGGAAAGCCCACCATGGTCGAAATCGAAATCGACGGCCGCAAGGTCGAGGTGCCCGCTGGCAGCATGGTCATGCATGCCGCCGACAAGGCCGGGATCTACATTCCCCATTTTTGTTATCATAAAAAGTTGTCCATCGCGGCCAACTGCCGCATGTGCCTGGTCGATGTGGAGAAGGCGCCGAAGCCGATACCGGCGTGCGCCACGCCCGTGTCGATGGGCATGGTGGTGCGCACCAAGAGTGAAAAGGCCATCAAGGCACAAAAAGCGGTGATGGAGTTTTTGCTCATCAACCACCCGCTGGACTGCCCGATTTGCGACCAGGGCGGCGAGTGTCAATTGCAAGATCTGGCGGTCGGCTACGGCGGTACGCAGTCGCGCTACCAGGAAGAAAAGCGCGTCGTTTTCCACAAAAATGTGGGGCCGCTCATCTCGATGGAGGAGATGAGCCGCTGCATCCACTGCACCCGCTGCGTACGCTTCGGACAGGAAATCGCCGGTGTCATGGAGCTCGGCATGAGCCACCGTGGCGAGCATTCGGAAATCGAGACCTTCGTCGGGCAGACAGTGGACTCGGAGCTGTCGGGCAATATGATCGACCTGTGTCCGGTGGGGGCCCTCACCAGCAAGCCGTTTCGCTATGCGGCGCGCACCTGGGAGCTATCCCGGCGCAAGAGCATCAGCCCGCACGATTCCACCGGGGCCAATCTGGTGGTACAGGTCAAGGGCGACCGTGTGCTGCGCGTGGTGCCGCTGGAAAACGAGGCTGTCAACGAGTGCTGGATCGCCGACCGCGACCGCTTCAGCTACGAGGCGCTCAGCAGCCCCGAGCGGCTGACCCAGCCGATGATCAAGCAAGGCGGGGAGTGGCGCAGCGTCGATTGGCAGACCGCGCTCGAATACGTCGCCCAGGGTTTGAAGGGGGTGTGCGCCCAGCACGGAGCCGGTGCCATCGGTCTGCTGGCCAGCCCGCACGCCACGGTCGAGGAGCTGGCGCTGGCGCGCGCCCTGATGGACGGGTTGGGCAGCCCCAACCGCGACCACCGCCTGCGCGCGGCCGCCTTCGATGCCGCGGCGCCCGCGGGCACGGCGCGTTGGTTGGGGTTGCCGATCGCCGAGCTGTCGGCGCTGGACCGTGTGCTGGTGGTGGGGTCCAACCTACGCAAGGATCATCCGTTGTTTGCGCAGCGCATTCGCCAAGCCGCGCGCAAAGGCGCGCAGGTCTCGGCGTTGGTGGAGCAGGCACCGGACTGGGCGTTGCCGCTGTACCGCGTCGCGTTGACGTCGTTTGCCGATTGGGTACAGGCGCTGGCGCAGGTGGCGGTGGCGGTGGCCGAGGCGCGTGGCCTGACGCCGCCGGCGGCGGTGCAGGGCGTGCAGGCGGACGAGACGGCGCGCGCCATCGCGCAGTCGCTGCTCGGCGGCGAGCGGCGCGCGGTGTTGTTGGGCAACGCGGCCATGCACCACGAACGTGCAGCGGCGCTGCTGGCATTGGCGCAGTGGGTGGCTGAACAAACCGGCGCGCGCTGGGGGGTGTTGACCGAAGCGGCCAATACCGTCGGCGCGCAGCTGGTGGGCATGCTGCCAGGCCCGGGTGGCCTGAATGCGGCACAGATGCTGCGGCCGGGGGCGTTGAAGGCGGCGGTGTTGCTGGGCGTGGAGCCGGGGCTGGACACCGCTGCGCCTGCCAGCGGTCTGGCCGAGGCCGAGCTGGTGGTGACGCTCAGCCCATTTCGGACCAACCTCGACATCAGTGACGTATTGTTGCCGGTGGCGCCATTTACCGAAACGTCTGGCTCGTTCGTCAATGCCGAAGGTCGGCTGCAGAGCTTTCAGGCGGTCGTCAAGCCACTGGGCGAGACGCGCCCGGCCTGGAAGGTGCTGCGCGTGTTGGGCAACGTGCTCGGTCTGCCCGGTTTCGAATACACCTCGTCGCAAGAGGTGTTGGCGCAAGTGCTGCCCGGCGTGCCCCACGGTGCTTTCGTGCCGGCGCAACGCTTGGATAACCGCTGCGACGCCCCGATCGACCTGACCCCGGCGCGGGGGGCGCCATGCGTGGCCGCGATTTACCAGCTCGACGCGCTGGTGCGTCGAGCGCCGGCGCTGCAGGCCACTGCCGATGGCCGGGCGGGCCGTGTCCGTGTCGCCGAAGGAGTGAGTGCATGATCGACACGTTGTACCAGGGTGGCCTGAACCTGAGCTCGGCCGCCTGGTGGACCCAGGCCGGTTGGCCGGTGCTGTGGATTCTGCTCAAAATCGTGGCGCTCTTGGCGCCCCTGATGCTGTTGGTGGCTTACCTGACGTGGTGGGAGCGGCGCCTGTTGGGCTTCATGCAGGTGCGCCTTGGCCCCAACCGGGTCGGTCCGTTCGGTTTGCTGCAACCGATTGCCGATGCGCTCAAACTCCTGACCAAAGAGTTGATCCGTCCCACCGCAGCCAACGGGGGGCTGTTTCGCCTCGGGCCCATCATGGCCATCATGCCGGCGCTGGCGGCGTGGGTGGCGGTGCCGTTCGGGCCCGATGTCGTGCTGGCCAACGTCAACGCGGGGCTGCTGGTCATTTTGGCCATCACCTCCATCGAGGTCTACGGCGTCATCATCGCCGGTTGGGCATCGAACTCCAAATATGCGTTCTTGGGCGCGCTGCGTGCATCGGCGCAGATGGTCAGCTACGAGATCGCCATCGGCTTTTGCTTCCTGGTGGTGGTGATGACCGCCGGCAGTCTCAATTTGGCCGACATCGTGGCGTCGCAGCAGCGTGGCGTCGCCGCCGACATGGGGTTGAACTTTCTGTCGTGGAACTGGCTGCCGCTACTGCCCATTTTCATGGTGTACTTGATTTCGGCGGTGGCCGAGACCAACCGCCACCCGTTCGACGTCGTCGAGGGCGAGGCCGAAATCGTGGCCGGCCACATGGTGGAGTACTCCGGCATGAGCTTTGCCATCTTCTTCTTGGCCGAGTACGCCAGCATGTGGCTGGTGTCGATTCTGGCGGTGCTGATGTTCCTGGGCGGCTGGGACGCACCGATCGACAGCGTCGTCTTCAATGCCATCCCGGGCTGGGTCTGGTTGGGCCTGAAGACGGCCATCGTCGTGTCGATGTTCATCTGGATTCGCGCCACGTTCCCGCGCTTTCGCTATGACCAGATCATGCGCCTGGGCTGGAAGATCTTCATCCCCGTGACACTGATCTGGCTGCTGTTGGTGGGCGCCGTGATGCAGACGCCGTGGAATCCGTGGAAGTGAAGGAGGGCCTACCGATGTCCGCCACCGCCGTCGCGCCGTTCTCGTTGAAAGATTTTTTCAAGAGCTTTTTGCTCGTCGAGCTGTTCAAGGGCATGGCGTTGACCGGGCGCTATGCACTGCGCCGCAAGGTGACGCTGCAATACCCGGAAGAAAAGACGCCGCTGTCGCCGCGTTTTCGTGGCTTGCACGCGCAGCGCCGCTACCCCAATGGTGAGGAGCGCTGTATCGCCTGCAAGTTGTGCGAGGCCGTCTGCCCGGCGATGGCCATCACCATCGAGTCGGGCGAGCGCGCCGACGGCACGCGCCGCACCACGCGCTACGACATCGACCTGACCAAATGCATTTTCTGCGGCTTCTGTGAGGAAGCCTGTCCGGTCGATGCGATCGTGGAGACCCATATCTTCGAGTACCACGGCGAAAAGCGCGGCGACCTCTACTTCACCAAGGAGATGTTGCTGGCGGTCGGCGATCGCTACGAGAAAGAAATCGCCGCCGCCAAGGCGGCCGACGCCAAATACCGTTGACCACGGCAGCACGCACGAGCACATCATGGATTTCGTTGCAGCCTTTTTCTATTTCTTTTCGGCGGTGCTGTTGTTTGCCGGCGTGCGCGTCATCACGGCGCGCAATCCGGTGCATGCGGTGCTGTATCTGATGCTGGCTTTTTCGCAGGCAGCGGCGCTGTGGCTGCTGTTGAAGGCCGAGTTTTTGGGCATCGCGCTGGTGCTGGTGTATCTGGGCGCGGTGATGGTGCTGTTTTTGTTCGTCGTCATGATGCTCGACATCCATGTCGATGCCATGCGCGCGGGCTTTTGGAGGCATCTACCGCTGGCCTTGCTGCTGGGCGCATTGGTCAGCGTCGAGCTGATCGCCGTGCTGTGGGCGGGTTTCCCGACCGCGACCGCCGACGCCAACGTGGCCACGCGCGCCATGCACGCCAGCGACCACCGCAACACGTACGAACTGGGCCGCTTGTTGTACAGCGACTATCTGTATCCGATTCAGGTGGCCGCGGTGATCCTGCTGGTTGGCATGGTGGCCGCCATCGCGCTGACGCTGCGCGGACGCAAGGACACCAAGACGATCGACCCAGGGATCCAGGTGCGCGCCAAGGCGAGCGAGCGGCTGCAGGTGCTCAGCGTGCCGCCGGCCCGTGTGGCGGCGGCCAAGGAGGAGCAGGCATGAGTACGCTTGGGACCCTGGGGGTCGGTCACTTTCTGTCGGTGGGTGCGATCCTGTTTGCTTTGTCGGTGGTGGGCATCTTCCTCAACCGCAAAAACCTGATCGTGCTGCTGATGGCCATCGAGCTGATGCTGCTGGCCGTCAACATCAACTTCGTGGCGTTTGCGCACTACCTGGGTGATTTGCACGGACAGGTGTTCGTGTTCTTCATCCTGACGGTGGCGGCGGCCGAGTCGGCCATCGGGTTGGCGATCTTGGTGCTGCTGTTCCGCAACAAGTCATCGATCGATGTCCAGACGCTCGACACCCTGAAGGGCTGAGACGCACTTCGCATACCACGCGACCCCAACCATGACGACACTCTCCGCAAGCATGTTGTTGGCCGTGCCGCTGGCGCCCCTGGCGGGCGCGGCTGCCGCCGGCATCCTCGGTACCAAGCTGGGTGGCAACTGGATCGGCCGGCGCTGGTCGCACAGCCTCACCATCCTGGGCGTGTTGGTGTCCTTCATCCTGTCGGCCATCACGCTCAAGCGGGTTGCGCTCGATGGCGCCTATTTCGACCAAACCATCTACGAATGGATGGTTATCGGCGGCCTGAAGATGGAAATCGGCTTCCTGGTCGATGGCTTGACCGCGATGATGATGTGTGTGGTGACCTTCGTGTCGCTGATGGTGCACATCTATACCATCGGTTACATGGAAGATGACCCCGGTTACAACCGCTTCTTCGCCTACATCTCGCTGTTCACCTTTTCGATGCTCATGCTGGTCATGAGCAACAATCTGCTGCAGCTGTTCTTTGGCTGGGAGGCGGTCGGTCTGGTGTCGTATCTGCTGATCGGCTTCTGGTTCAACAAGCCAACGGCCATTTTTGCCAACATGAAGGCCTTCTTGGTCAACCGTGTCGGTGACTTCGGCTTCATTTTGGGCATCGGGCTGCTGGCGGCCTACACCGGTACGCTCAATTACAACGAAATTTTCGACAAGGCGCCAGAGCTGGCGGGCATCGAATTTCCCTGGTATGTGTTCGGCCAAGAGGCCATGCTGGTGACCGTCATCGGCGTGTGCCTGTTCATCGGCGCCATGGGCAAGAGCGCGCAGTTCCCGCTGCACGTGTGGCTGCCCGATTCGATGGAGGGCCCGACGCCGATTTCGGCGCTGATCCACGCCGCCACCATGGTGACCGCCGGCATTTTCATGGTCGCGCGCATGTCGCCGATCTATGAACTGTCGGATGCGGCGCTCAACTTCATTTTGGTCATCGGCGCCATCACCGCCTTGTTCATGGGGTTTCTGGGCATCATCCAGAACGACATCAAGCGCGTCGTCGCTTACTCGACGCTGTCGCAGCTGGGGTATATGACGGTGGCGCTGGGGGCCTCGGCCTATTCGGTGGCGGTGTTTCACCTGATGACGCACGCCTTTTTCAAGGCGTTGCTGTTCCTGGCGGCGGGCTCGGTCATCATTGGCATGCACCACAACCAGGATATCCGCTATATGGGTGCGGTGCGCAAATATATGCCGATCACCTGGATCACCTTTCTCTTGGGGACGCTGGCGCTGATCGGCACGCCGCTGTTTTCGGGGTTCTACTCCAAGGACGCCATCATCGAAGCGGTGCACTTCAGCAACCTGCCGGCGTCGGGGTTCGCGTACGTCGCGGTGCTGGCGGGCGTCTTCGTGACGGCGTTTTATTCGTTTCGCGTGTACTTCCTGGTCTTCCATGGCACCGAGCGCTACGACCAAAACCCGGACGCCCACCATGCGCACCACGGTGACCACGACGACCACGGTGAAGGCAAGCCACACGAGTCGCCGTGGGTGGTGACGGCGCCGTTGCTGGCGCTGGCGGTGCCGTCGGTGGTGATCGGCTACCTCACGATCGAGCCGATGTTGTTCGGCGATTTTCTGGCCGCCTCGATCGAGGTGCACGCCGACAAGCACCCGGCGATGGCCCGCTTCGCCGAGAACTTCCACGGACCGTTGGCAATGGCCTGGCACGCGTTGAGCACGCCGCCGCTGTACTTGGCCTTGGCCGGTGCACTGTCGGCTTGGTACTTGTATGTGGTGCGGCCCGAGTTGCCGGCACGCATCGCGCAGGTCCTGCGTCCCATCGTCGTGGTGCTGGAAAACAAGTACTACATGGACTGGATCAACGAACACATCATTGCGCGTGCGGCGCGCGCCATCGGTATCGGTCTATGGAAGGGGGGCGATCGCGGGGTCATCGAGGCCGGTATCGTCAACCTCAGCTGGAAAGTGGTGGGGGCCGTGGCGGGCCTGGTGCGGCGCGTGCAAACGGGCTATCTGTATCACTACGCCTTCGTGATGATTCTGGGCGTCCTGGCCTTGATGACGTACTTCGTCTGGCTCGCCAAATAAGGAGAACGACAGCATGGGTTTGTTGAGTCTGGCGATTTGGACGCCGATCGTCTTTGGCGCCGTGTTGTTGGCGCTGGGACGGGATGAGCACGCCAACGCCGTGCGCTGGATTGCCCTGGTGGGGGCGCTGCTGGGATTGGCGGTGACGGTGCCGCTGGTCACCGGTTTTGATACCAGCACGGCGGCCATGCAATTCGTCGAGCGCGCGCCGTGGATCGAGCGCTTCCAAGTCTTTTACCACCTGGGCATCGACGGTATCTCGCTGTGGCTGATCGTGTTGACCGCGTTCATCACGGTGGTCGTGGTCATCGCGGGCTGGGAGGTCATCACCGAGCGCGTCAACCAATACATGGGCGCGTTTTTGATTCTGTCCGGGCTGATGATCGGCGTCTTCGCCGCGCTCGACGCGATGCTGTTCTACATCTTCTTCGAGGCGACGCTGATCCCGATGTACATCATCATCGGTATTTGGGGTGGTCCGAACCGCATCTACGCGGCGTTCAAGTTCTTCCTGTACACGCTGCTGGGTTCGTTGCTGATGCTGGTGGCGTTGATCTACCTCTACAACGCCTCGGGCGGCAGCTTTGCGTTGGCCGACTGGCAGCGCTTGCCCTTGGGCGCGTCGGCGCAGACGGCCCTGTTCTTTGCCTTTCTGGCGGCGTTTGCGGTGAAGGTGCCGATGTGGCCGGTGCACACCTGGTTGCCCGACGTGCACGTGGAGGCCCCCACCGGAGGCTCGGCCGTGCTGGCGGCCATCATGCTCAAGCTGGGCGCCTATGGCTTTCTGCGCTTTTCGCTGCCGATTACGCCCGACGCCGCACACGAATGGGCGCCGCTGATGATCGCGCTGTCGCTGGTGGCGGTCATCTACGTCGGTCTGGTGGCGATGGTGCAGCAGGATATGAAGAAGCTGGTGGCGTATTCGTCGGTGGCGCACATGGGTTTCGTCACCTTGGGCTTCTTCGTTTTCAATGACCTGGGGCTGGCCGGCGGTATCGTGCAGATGCTGGCGCACGGCTTCGTGTCGGCGGCGATGTTCCTGTGTATCGGCGTGCTCTACGACCGCGTGCACTCGCGCGAAATCGCCGACTACGGCGGGGTGCTCAATACCATGCCAGCCTTTGGCGCCTTCGCCCTGCTGTTCGTCATGGCCAACGCCGGCTTGCCCGGCACCGCAGGCTTCGTCGGCGAGTGGATGGTCATTCTGGCTGCGGTCAAGGTCAATTTCTGGATCGGATTGCTGGCGGCGACGTCGCTGATTCTGGGCGCCGCATACTCGTTGTGGATGTTCAAGCGGGTCTATCTGGGTGCGCCGGTGCACGAGCACGTCAAGGCGCTCAAGGACATCAACGCCCGTGAGTTTCTCGTGCTGGCGCTGTTGGCACTGATGGTGCTGTATTTCGGCATTCACCCCAAGCCGTTCACTGACGCCATCGACCCCGCCGTGCAGCAGCTGCTCAAGCACGTGGCGGTGTCCAAGCTGGTGTGAGGCCCGTCGTCGCCCTTTTTACCGAGAAAGCGTTCGTCCCATGATTGATGCTGTCAGCTGGGCCACTGCCACTCCCGAGCTGTTGTTGCTCGGCATGGTTTGCGTGATCGCCCTGTTCGATTTGTTCGTCGAGACCCCGTTGCGCGCCGCGACGTTTCGCCTGACGCAGTTGACGCTGGCGGTGGTGGCCGTGCTCGAGGGCTATCTGGCGCTCAGTGGCCAGACCTTGGTCGGGTTTGGCGGCATGATCGTTGCCGACCCGTTGGCGGCCTGGCTCAAGTGCTTCGCCACCGTGGCGCTGATGGTGACGCTGGTCTATGCCCGCCCGTATGCAGCGGCGCGCGACATGCTGCGCGGCGGCGAGTTGTTCACGCTGTCGATGTTCGCCCTGCTGGGCATGTTCGTGATGATCTCGGGTCACCACTTCCTGGTGATCTACCTGGGGCTGGAGCTGCTGACGCTGTCGAGCTATGCCTTGGTGGCCCTGCGGCGTGACGATGCGCGCGCCACCGAGGCAGCGATGAAGTATTTCGTGCTGGGCGCGCTGGCCAGCGGCTTTTTGCTCTACGGCCTGTCGCTCATTTATGGCGCCACGGGGAGTCTGGCGGTGCGTGAGGTGGCTCAGGCCGCAGCGGTGGGGGTGCAGCAGCCGCTGGTGCTGACGCTCGGGGTGGTCTTCGTGGTGGCGGGCTTGGCGTTCAAGCTGGGGGTGGTGCCGTTTCACATGTGGGTGCCGGACGTCTATCACGGCGCGCCGACGGCCATCACGCTGCTCATCGGCGGCGCGCCCAAGCTGGCCGCGTTTGCCATCGTGGTGCGCTTGCTGGCGGAAAGCGTGCCCGCCCGAGCGGCGGACTGGCAGCAGATGTTGGCCGTCTTGGCGGTGGCATCGCTGTTGGTGGGCAACCTGGCGGCGGTGGCGCAAAGCAATTTGAAGCGCATGCTGGCCTTTTCCACCATTGCGCAGATGGGTTTCATGCTGCTGGCGCTGGTGGGTGGGGTGGTCGATGGCGACCGCAGCGGCATGGGCGATGCTTGGGGGGCGGCGATGTTTTACGTCGTCACCTATGTGTTGACGACGCTGGCCACCTTTGGGGTGATGTTGTTGCTGGCGCGTGAGGGTTTCGAGTCGGAAGAGATCGCCGACCTCGCGGGCTTGAATCAGCGCAGCCCGCTGGTCGCTGGGGTGATGGCGGCGTGCATGTTCTCGCTGGCCGGGGTGCCGCCGTTGGTGGGCTTCTATGCCAAGTTGGCGGTGTTGCAGGCGCTGCTGCAAGCCGGCGGCGGCCTCTATGTGGGCTTGGCGGTATTCGCGGTGCTGGCTTCGTTGGTGGGAGCCTTCTATTACCTGCGCGTGGTCAAGGTGATGTACTTCGACGCGCCGGCGCAGACGGCGGCGATCGCCGCGCCCACGGGCGTGCGGGCCGTGTTGTCGATCAACGGCGCATTGGTGCTGGCGCTCGGCCTCGGCCCGCTGCCAGGTGGCCTGATAACCCTGTGTGTGCAAGCGGTGCGTGCGGTTTTGTGAAGCGGGGTAGACTCTCGGCCCATGAGTCTGCAATCCGCCGTCTATGCCGTGATCGTGCTGGCGCTGATCGCTGCCAATCTGCCGTTCCTGAGCAACCGCTGGCTGCTGCTGTGGCCAGCTGGGGTACGGTCCAAGCCGCTGTGGGGGCGGCTGGCGGAGCTGGTGTTGTGGTATTTCATCGTCGGCGCGGTGGCGCTGGGGTTGGAGCAACACTTGGGCCAGCGCTATCCCCAAGGCTGGGAGTTTTATGCCATCACGGCGGCGATGTTCCTGACCTTTGCCTTCCCGGGCTTCGTTTTGCGTTATCTGCTGCGGCGTTGAATCGTTCGAGGCCGAAGCGATGTCCAACGCCACTTTGCTGCCTGAACGGCAGCCCCCCCATCTGACCGAGACGGCGTGCGAGCGCACGACCGTGTGGCGGGGCCATTTTCTGCAACTGCGGCGTGACCGTGTGCGTCTGCCCGACGGCCGCCAAGCCTGGCGCGAATACCTGCATCACCCCGGCGCGGTTATGATCATTCCGCTGCTCGATGACGGCCGCGTGGTGGTGGAGCGACAGTATCGCTACCCCGTGGCACAGGCGATGATCGAATTTCCGGCGGGCAAACGCGACGCTGGCGAAGCCGCCATCGTCTGCGCCGAGCGCGAACTGCGCGAGGAAACCGGCTACACCGCGCGCGAATGGGCGCGCGCCGGCGTCTTGCATCCGGCCATCGGCTATGCGGACGAGAGCATCGAGATCTGGTTTGCGCGCGGCTTGCAGGCTGGACCGCGCGCACTCGACGACGGCGAGCATCTGGATGTGTTGTGTGTGGAGGGGCAGGCCCTGCTGGACGCCGTGCGCGACGGCCGCGTGACCGACGGCAAGACGTTGGCGGGGCTGTTGTGGTGGGAACGCGTGCACAGCGGCCGTTGGTCCCTGGACTGGTGGCCGGCTCGACACTGGGCCACTGGCGCCGGTGCGCGGGAGCCGCGGCCATGAAGGTGTTGGACTTGTCGTGTGCGCAGGGCCATGTGTTCGAGGGCTGGTTCGGCAGCGAAGAGGACTACCTGCAGCAGCGCCGCGCCGGGCTGCTGGAGTGTCCCGTGTGCGGCGACCGCGCGGTGGACAAGCGTCTGAGTGCGCCGTATGTGCACACGGCGCGGGCCGCCTCGCCGGCCGCGCCCCCGGCGGCCAACGAGATGCCCCGATCGGTCCTCCCGCCTGAGCAGCAGGCGCGTCTGCTGCGGGCGCTGCGTGCGCTGGTGCGCGACAGCGAAGACGTCGGCGAACGCTTTGCCGACGAAGCACGCGCGATGCACCACGGCGAGATCCCGGCGCGCAGCATCCGCGGCCAGGCCACGCGCGAGCAGGCGCTGGCCTTGTTGGAGGAGGGGGTGCCGGTGCTGCCCCTGCCCGATACCCCGTTGCTCAAGGAGCCGCTGCAGTAGCCGATCGCGCCGGTGCTGCGCGCCGGCGCTCCCAGAGGCTCAGGGGTAGAGCCCGCGCAGATCGCGCGCGCGCAGGATGCGCTGACAGGCGACGATGAAGGTGGCCGTGCGCAGCGTCACCCGCTTTTCGTCGGCGACTTGCCAGACGCCGTCCAGCGCCCCCTTCATGATCGCCACCAGGCGCTGATTGATTTCTTCCTCGCTCCAGAAGAAGCTGGAGAAATCTTGCACCCATTCGAAGTAACTGACAGTCACGCCGCCGGCGTTGGCAATGACATCCGGCACCACCAGCACGCCCCGATCGGTCAGGATATCGTCGGCCTCGGGTGTGGTCGGGCCGTTGGCGCCCTCGATGATCAAACGCGCTTGAATGCGGTGCGCGTTGGCCCGCGTGATCTGTTGCTCCAGCGCGGCCGGGATGAGGATGTCGCAGGGGGTATCCCAGAACGCGTCGCGCGGCAGGGCTTGGCCATCGGCAAACCCCGCCACGGTGCCGTTCGCCTTGGCATGCGCCAGCAAGGCTGGGATATCCAAGCCGGCCTCACGGTACACGCAGCCGGCGTGGTCTTGCACCGCCACCACGCGCGCGCCGGCCTCGGCGAATAGCTTGGCGGCCACGCCTCCGACGTTACCAAATCCCTGCACAGCCACCCGCGCGCCGCTGAGCGCCAGCCCGATGCGGCGCGCCGCCTCGGCCCCCACGGTGAAGACGCCGCGTCCGGTGGCTTCGTGCCGACCGAGCGAGCCGCCCAGGCTGATCGGTTTGCCAGTGACGACACCGGTGGCGGTCTCACCGATATTCATCGAATAGGTGTCCATCATCCAAGCCATGATGCGCTCGTTGGTGTTGACGTCGGGCGCAGGAATGTCCTTGGTCGGGCCGATGATGAGACCGATTTCGCTGGTGTAGCGGCGCGTCAGGCGTTCCAACTCGCCCAGCGAGAGTTGCTTGGGATCGACGCGAATGCCGCCTTTGGCGCCGCCAAAAGGCACATTGACGGCGGCGTTTTTGATCGACATCCAGGCCGCCAGTGCCATCACTTCCGACAGTGTGACGTCTTGGTGAAAGCGCACGCCGCCTTTTCCCGGGCCGCGCGAGGTGTTGTGCTGGACGCGATAGCCCTCGAAGTGCGCCACGCGCCCGTCGTCCATTTGGATGGGAACGTCGACGATCAAGATACGCTTGGGCCGCTTGAGGGTTTCGACCCAGCGCGCCAGATCGCCCAGATAGGGCGTGACGCGCTCGACCTGCTGCAAAAAAATACCCCACGGGCCGAGGTGGTGTGCGTCTAGGTAGGAGGGCAGAGCGTGGGTGGCGCCGTGGCCAACGGGATGGGTGGTCATAGGTGAGATCGACCGTAGTTGAACATGACACGCAGCTTACGGCGCGCGGGGGCGGTTGTCCAACGCCGGCTGGGGATCGGGTGATGCACAACATGCATAACGTCGTGGCGCCTTCGCCTTGGATGATGATCGCCGAGTGGCTGGATGGCTTTGATCTGTACGCGCGTCGCCCGTGGGTGATGGCGCGCAGGCGAGCGAGAAGGCACAATGCCCGCTGTGAAGCCTGCTGCCTTGCCTGCCGTATTCGACCCGCGTCTGGTGCCGGTTTTGGCCCAAGACACCCATCTGCCCCCGGTCGCGGTGGATCGCTTTGGCGCCGATGATTGGCGCCGCTGGTTTGCCGCACCGCCGCCGTGGGAGCCTGAGTGGCGCGCCGAGCCACCCTGGACGGATGCGCCGCTGCGGCCGGCGGCCGTGTTGATGCCCATCGTGTGGCGGGCACGGCCCATGGTGCTGTTGACCGAACGCAGCGCGCACTTGCCGGCGCACGCAGCGCAGGTGGCGTTTCCCGGGGGCAAGCTGGATCCAGCGGATGCCGGCGATCCGGTGCGCTGTGCGCTGCGGGAGGCGGCCGAGGAAGTGGGGATGGTGCCGACGTGGGTGGAGCCGCTGGGCACGCTGCCCGTGTACCGCACCGGCTCCGGTTTCGAGATCACGCCCGTGGTGGGGCTGGTGCAGCCGCGTGGGCCGTGGCGCCCCAATCCGAACGAGGTGGCCGACGTATTCGAAGTGCCGCTGGCGTATTTGATGGACCCACGCACCCATCGCCACCACGAAGTGCAGTGGACGCAGGGCCGCCGACGCTGGCTGTCGATGCCGTATGACGACGGCGGGGTGCAGCGCTTCATCTGGGGCGCGACGGCGGCCATGCTGCGCAATTTGTACCGGTTTTTGTCGGCGGCGTCGGCCGCTATGATGCGCGCATGACGTTTTTTGCCGTCTTGTTTGCCCTGTTGCTCGATCAAGCCCGCCGTCCCGGACTCGAGGGGGCGCTGGCGGCGCCGGCGCAGGGGTGGGCCGACTGGGTGCAGCGCCAGCTCGATGCAGGACACAGTGTCCATGGCCTCTTGGTCTGGAGTTTGGCATGGGGCGCGCCTGTCCTGGGGGCGGCACTGGGGTACGCGCTGCTCGACCGGGCCAGCGGTTTGTTGGGTTTTGCGTGGACGCTGTTGGTGTTGTACCTGTTGCTGGGTTTTCGCCAGTTCAGCCATCCCTTTACGGCCATCCGCGCGGCCCTGGAGTCGGGCGACGAGACGCGCGCGCGCGCGCTGCTGGCCGACTGGCTGGGCACCACGGTGGTCGATTGGCCGCGCGAGGAGCTGCTGCGCCGCACGCTGGCGCAAGGCGTGCTGGCGGCACAACGTCACGTGTTCGGGGTGTTGGTGTGGTTCGTGGTGGGCGCGGCGCTGGGTCTTGGGCCGGCTGGCGCAGTGGCTTACCGTCAAGCAGCCTATCTGGCGCATCGCTGGGCCCAAACCGAGCGTGCCGTGTCGCCGGTCAGCGCCGCAGTGGCCACCTTGACGCAGCGGATGTGGTATTGGCTGGATGCCGCAGCGGCCCGGGTGACGGTGCTGGTCTTCGCGATGGTGGGGCATTTCGAGGAAGCCCTGGCGCGCTGGCGTCTGCACGCTGGCGCCTGGCACGAGTCCAGCGACACGCTGGTGCTGGCGGTGGCCGAGGGCGCGTTGCAAGTGCGCTTGCTGCCGCGCAGTGCCGACGATCCGCTGCGTGGCGCCGAACTGCGCGAGCCGCAGCTGGCCCACATGGCCAGCGCCGTCGGGCTGGTGTGGCGCGGTGTCATTCTGTGGCTGCTGGCACTGGCCATCGGGTTGCTGGCGCGTCTGTTCTGAGGTGCTCAGTAAGGCCGGGCGGCGCGCAACTCGTCGAACAGGCTCACGTAGAGTTGCCAGCGTCCCGGGGCGATCGGCCCGTTGGGGGCGATGGCGGCTCGAATGGCGCAATCCGGCTCCTGGCGATGGGTGCAGTTGTGAAAGCGGCACCGGCCCACGAACGGGGCCAGATCCGGCATCAGGGATGCCAGGCGCTCGGGCTCGATGTGGTGCAGACCGAACTCGTGAAAGCCGGGGGAGTCGATCAGGGCGCCGCGGCGCTGGGCATCCAGCCAATACCAGGTGCTGCGCGTGGTGGTGTGGCGGCCAGTGCCCAGCGCCTGCGAAATCGCTTGCGTCTGCACCCCGGCGGTGGGCACCAGCCGATTGATCAAGGTGCTTTTGCCGGTGCCAGAGGGGCCCATCACCAGGGTGACCCGCTTCCGCAGGTGGCTCAGCAGATCGGCCAGCGTGGCATCCTCGGGGCCGGCGTTGTGTAGTTGCAGTGGCAGCACCGTCTCGCCCATATCGCGGTAAGGCGCCAGCCGTGCCCAGGCACGCTCGAACGCGGGCTGGAGGTCGCGTTTGTTGAGCGCAACGAGGGCGGGCACCGCGGCAGCGCGCGCCGCAATCAGTGCGCGCGCCAGCTGCGCCTCTGAAAGCACCGGTTCGGCGGCGAGCAACACCAGCACTTGGTCGATATTGGCCGCCAGCATCTTGGTGCGCTGAGCGTCTTGGCGAAACAGCAGGTTGCGGCGTTCGTGGACGCGTTCGATGACGCCCTCGTCGCCGGCGGCCGACCAGTCGACGAGGTCGCCCACCACGGCGTCGAGCCGCTTGCCGCGTGGGTGGCAGCGCAGGCGCACGCCGGCGTCGGTCTCCAGCATCGCATGGCGCCCATAGGTGGCGACGATGCGGCCGCGGTGCAGCGCGTCGCCGGCGTGTGTGCGTGGTGCCGATGCGCGCTTCATGTCGGCGCTCCGGCCGCCTGCAGGCGCGCCAGCCGCTGCAGCGCTGGCGGATGCGAGTAGTAAAAGCGCGCGTACAGCGGATCCGGGGTGAGGGTGCTGGCGTTGTCACGATGCAGCATCAGCAAGGCGCGCGCCAAGGCAGCGGCGCTGCTGTGGCGGCTGGCAAAGGCATCGGCCGCGTATTCGTCGCGCCGTGACAGGGCGCTGAACAGGGGCGTCAGGATCAGCCCGCCCACTGGCGCGACGAGCATGAACAACACCAGCGCCAGTGCCGCGTTGCCGCCCGACAGTTGCGGCGTCACCCCCAGCCCGAAATAAAACCAGGGTTGCTGCGCCAGCCAGGCCAGCGTGGCCAGCGCCACGGCGCTGATCAGTGCCAGGCCCGCGAGTCGGCGCGGAATGTGGCGCAGGCGCGCGTGGCCCAGCTCATGCGCCAGCACCGCTTCGATTTCATCCGGCCCCAGGCGCTGCAACAGGGTGTCGAACAGCACCACGCGTTTGCTGGGCCCGATGCCGGTGAAGTAGGCGTTGGCGTGGCTGCTGCGCCGACTGCCGTCGGCCACGTACACCCCCTCGGCACGAAAGCCGCAGCGCTGCAGCAAGGCTTGGACGCGATCGAGCAGGGGGGCGTCGCGCAGCGGCTCGAAGCGGTTGAACAGCGGCGCGATGAAACGCGGGTAGGCCAGCATGAGCCCGCCCTGAAACGCCATCCACAGCGCCCACACCCACAGCCACCACAGGTGGCCGCCATGCTCCATCAGCCACAGCACGGCCAGCAACAGTGGCAGGCCGAGCAGTGCCGCCACGGCCGCGCCTTTGAGCCCGTCGCCGACCCACTGTGCCAGCGTGCTGCGGTTGAAGCCATGGCGCTGCTCGACGCCAAAGACGCGCCACCACGCCAGCGGCAGCTGCAGCAGCGCGCCGATGACCAAAAACGCCGCCACCAGTGCGGTTTGCTGCAGCAGTCCCTCGCCAAGCCAGGCCCGCAGCGCGCGGTCCAAGGCGTCGAGCCCGCCCAGCAGCGTCCAGCCGATGGTGATCGCGGTGCCGGCGCTGGCCTCGATCAGGCCCAGGCGCGCCTTGTCCAGGGTGTAGCGCGCCGCCTGCTGATGTTGCGCGGGGTCCACGTGGCCGACGAAGGGCGCTGGCACCTGCGTCGCGTGCTGCGCGACGTAGCGCATGTGGCGCAGCAGCAAGGCACTGCGCAGCACCAGGGCCAGCAGCAACCCGGCTGCGAAGACGAACGACCACAGGAGGTCGGCAGGCAAAGCGCTGATCGACATGGGCCACAGTCTAGCGAAAGCCGCGCGCTGCCGTCTTGTGCCACGACGGGATGCGTCCGCTGCGCCGCGGCCGACCTCGGCGACAATTACGTCCATGACGACGCCCAATACCCTGCCCGAGCCGCTGTCGGCCGAAGCGCTGACCCTGCCCAAGAGTGACCTCAACCTGGTGTGGATCGACTGCGAGATGTCGGGGCTCGACCCCGAGCGCGACCGCCTGCTGGAAGTGGCGGTGGTGATCACCGGCCCCCATCTGCACCCGCGCGTGGAGGGCCCGGTGCTCGTGATCCATCAAGACGACGCCGTGCTGGATGCGATGGACGCCTGGAACAAAGGTACCCATGGCCGCAGCGGCCTGACCGACAAAGTGCGCGCCAGCACGCTCAGCGAGGCCGACGCCGAGCAGCAGTTGCTCGACTTCATTGCCCGTTACGTGCCCAAAGGCGTCTCGCCGATGTGTGGCAACAGCGTCGGGCAGGATCGGCGCTTTTTGGTGCGCTACATGCCGCGCCTGGAGGCCTATTTCCACTACCGCAACCTGGACGTCAGCACGCTCAAGGAATTGGCCAAGCGCTGGCGCCCGGAGGTCTACAACGCCTTCAAGAAGCAGCAGCGCCACACCGCGCTGGCCGATGTGCACGAATCGATCGACGAGCTGGCGCACTACCGGGCGCACTTTCTGCGCCTGGCCGACTGACCGCCCGGATGCCCGTCACCCGAGCGCGGCCACGGCTGGGCGCGGGGGCACTGCACGGGCACGGCCGCCGTGCGCCGCTGGTGTCGTCTTGGGCCCCGACACGGCGCAGGGACGCGCCAGCGCCCGATTTGTGGAATAATGTCGACTGCCTTTCGCTGAAAGGCAATCATTTATTGCATCTGCTACTTGCCGGTTCCGTTTCAGGTTCGTGTCGTTGGTGGTCGATGTGATGTCAACCTCCAACGAAGGACCGTTATGAACGCGACACCGAACGCGGCCGCTGGCCGCTCCCATGCCTTTGCCTCTTTGGGTCTGCACGACGCCTTGCTGCGCGCCGTGGCCGAGCTGGGCTTTACCGAGCCTACCCCCGTCCAACAAGCGGCCATCCCGGCGGCGCTGGCGCGCCCCGGTGCGGGCGCCGATCTGATGGTCTCCAGCCGCACCGGCAGCGGCAAGACGGCAGCCTACCTACTGCCGGTGCTCGATGCCCTCATCCCCTTGCTCAGCGCGACCGACCATCCTGCGCGGGGCGGAAGGACCGGCGCAGCGCGTGGACGTTTCGCGCCTGCGGCGCCGCTGGCGCTGGTGCTGTGCCCGACGCGCGAGCTGGCCCAACAGGTGGCGCGTGATGCGATCGACCTGGCGCGCTACGTGCGCGGGCTGCGTATTGCGACCGTGGTGGGCGGCATGCCCTACGGACTGCAACTGCAGCGTTTGCAGGGGGCGCAACTGGTGGTGGCCACACCCGGCCGGTTGTTGGACTTGCAGCGCAGTGGGCACGTACGGCTGGATGCCGTGCGCCATGCGGTGCTGGATGAGGCCGACCGCATGCTCGACCTTGGATTTGCCGAGGATTTGGCCGACATCCACGCCCTGACCGTCGCGCGCCAGCAAACGCTGATGTTCAGCGCCACGTTTGCGCCGCGCGTGCAGGCGCTGGCCGAGCGCATCATGCGCACGCCGCAGCGCATGGCGTTGCAGACCGCGCAAGATGCCCACACCCACATCGAACAGCGCCTGTACTGGTGTGACAGCCCGGCGCACAAACGCCAGTTGCTCGATCACTGGCTGCGCGACGAGGGCATCGAGCAGGCCATCGTGTTTGCCAGCACGCAGATCGAGTGCGACGAGCTGGCGCAGGATTTGCAGCAGGCCGGCTTTGCCGCCGTGGCGCTGCACGGCGCGCTCAGCCAAGGGCTGCGCAACCGCCGGCTGCAGGCCTTACGGCAAGGACAGGTGCAAATTCTGGTGGCCACCGACGTGGCCGCGCGCGGCATCGATGTGCCTACGATCACCCACGTGTTCAACTACGGCTTGCCGATGAAGGCCGAAGATTACGTGCACCGCATCGGCCGCACGGGCCGCGCGGGCCGACGCGGCTTGGCGGTGACGATGGCCGAGGCGCGCGACCGCCGTCGCATCGGCGCTATCGAGGCGATGAGTCGGCAGCCGATTCCGGCGGCTACCATCGAAGGGCTCGAGCCGAAGCGCGTATTCGTCGGCGACGATCGCGCACGCCGTGGGGCGCCCGGTGCGCGCCGCGGCGAGGGCTGGCGGCCCCGCGGCCCCGCGGGCGCATCGCGCCGGGAGGGGAGTGTGCGCCGCGAAGGCGGCTGGCGAACCGAAGGCGCCGCGCGCTCACCGCGCCCTTCGCATGAAGGGGGTGTGGGGTACGCGCCCGCGCGTCGCGGCGGCGAGCGGCCTCGCGCAGCCCGCTGATCGCTGATCGCTGATCGCTGATCGCTGATCGCGCGACGGGCGGCGCGTCGGCACCACGAGGGCCGATTCCGCCGTCTTGCCGCCGGCTCGGCACCGAAGTGCCGACACCTGTGAGGGGTGGCGCTACATCAGAAGGTGCTCGCCCGCGTTGTCGCGTCCGACGATCACATAGTTGACGCGGCGGATGTCGAACAGCGTGCGGCCGCCGGCGTAGCTGATCGAGCTTTGCAAATCCTCCTGCATCTCGCGCAGCGTGTCGGCCAGCCGTCCTTTGATCGGCTCCAGGATGCGCTTGCCTTCGACGTGGCGATACTCGCCCTTGTTGAAATCGCTGGCCGAGCCGTAGTACTCTTTGTACAAGCGGCCATCGACTTCCACCGTTTGGCCAGGAGACTCCTCGTGCCCGGCGAATAGTGAGCCGATCATCACCATCGTGGCGCCGAAGCGAATGCTCTTGGCGATATCGCCGTGTTCGCGAATGCCGCCATCGGCGATGATGGGCTTGCTGGCCACCCGCGCGCACCATTTCAGCGCCGACAATTGCCAGCCGCCGGTGCCGAAGCCGGTTTTGAGGCGGGTGATGCACACTTTGCCGGGGCCAATGCCGACCTTGGTCGCATCCGCCCCCCACTGTTCCAGGTCGATGACGGCCTCGGGCGTGCCGATGTTGCCGGCGATGACGAAGCTGCCGGGCAGTTGCTCCTTGAGGTGGGCGAGCATGCGCTGCACGCTGTCGGCGTGACCGTGCGCGATGTCGATGGTGATGTACTCCGGTGTCAGACCGATTGCGCGCAGGCGCGCCACAGTGGCGTAGTCGGCCGGCTTGACGCCCAGCGAGATCGACACGTACAGGCCGCGCTCGCGCATGCGCTGCGCGAAGGCCACGCTGTCGAAGTCGAAGCGGTGCATGACGTAGAAGTAGTCGTTTTGCGCCAGCCAAGTCGCGATCGACTCGTCGATGACGGTTTTCATGTTGGCCGGCACCACCGGCAGCCGAAAGCGCCGGGGGCCGAGTGCGACGCTGGTGTCGCACTCGCTGCGGCTGTCGACGCGGCACTTGCGCGGCAACAGCACGATATGGTCGTAGTCGAAAATTTCCATGTCGCCAGGCTCCAATCCGAAACGGCAGATATCCGCCGGGCGGCGCGCGCATGCGCCGCAAGATGCGCCCGCGCGGCCCCCAGACGGGGCGGGGCGCTTGGCCTGACGCCGGCCACAAAAAACCGGACGCCAAAAACGTGGGCCCGGTGACCAATTCTATGCCAAGCGCGCCGTGTCGCGCCGTCTGGCGCGCGCAGCCGCACGTGCTGTTGCCAACCACGCGATGTGAGGCACAATCAGGGCGCTTGGCTCGCTGGGTCGTCACGCGTGTGTCGCCGACACGCGCACGACGGCGGCGTGGCCCCTACGGAGCCTGTGCGCATGAATCCCTCCACCCTGATCGGCATGATCGCCAGCGTGCTGCTGCTGGGGGTGCTCATTTTTTTTGCTGCTGACGATCCCTGGCTGTTCATCGACTTGCCCGGACTGGGCATCGTCTTGGTGGGCACGATGGCGGCCACGTTTTTGAGCTACCCGATGGGCGAGGTGCTGCGGGTGTTCAAGCTCATCGGCACCGTGATGCGCAACGAGCGCCTGTACACCCAGCGCGATATCGAGGAACTGGTGGACATCTCGCGCTTGTGGATGCGCGACGACCCGGTGGCGGTGGAGCGTGCCTTGCCACGCATCGCCAACCCCTTTCTGCGCACCGGGGTGCAGCTCGTCATCGACCGCATCCCCGAGGAAGATATTCTGGACCTGTTGCAATGGCGCATTTCGCGCATGAAAGCCAAGGAAGCGGCAGAGGCGCAGCTGTTTCGCGTCATGGCCAACTATGCGCCCGCGTTTGGCATGATCGGCACGCTGGTGGGCTTGATCAACCTGATGGATGTGGTGGCCAGTGGCGACCTGGTCGTCATCGGTCGGCATCTGGCGGTGGCGCTGATGACAACGTTCTACGGGATTTTGTTGGCCAATCTGATCTTCAAGCCGGTGGCGGTGAAGCTGGAGCGCCGCACCGAGCAGCGCATCGTCTTGATGAATATGGTGCTGCAGGGCATCTCGATGATGTGTGCGCGGCGCAGTCCCTCGCTGATGCGCGAGACCTTGAAATCCTTCGTCGCCTACCACGAAGACGAGATCCACGACGGCGGGCAGCGCCCAAGCCGTGCTGTCGGCACCAGCCGCGCTCCTGTGAAATCCTCGCAGCCGGTGCGCGATGACGGCACGGCAGCGGAGCGGCGTCCGTGAACGAGCAGCAGCTGCACCAAGCGCTGCAGCGTGCGCTGCAGGCGGCGCGTGCGGCCCGTGGCGACGCCGCGGCAGCCGATACGCTTGCCCGCGCGGGCGGCCAAAGTCTGCCCGGCGGGCCCAGTGATTCTGCTGGCGCGGCCGCGCGCCCGTTGCCACTGCAGCGGGGACGATTCTCGCGCTGGCACGCCGACCCCGACCCTCCGCAAGAGGAAGAAGGCTGGCTCATCACCTATTTGGACGTGATGACCTTGCTGTTGGTGATGCTGGTGGTGATGCTGGCGTTTTCCGAACCGATCAGCCGCAAGCCACCGCTGGGTCGCCCACAGGCGCAAGGGCAGGTCAGCGCGTCAGCGGGGCAGCCGCTGCCAGGGGGTGGCGGCAGCGTGGTACCCCCCATTGGCCTGCCGGCGCCGTCACCCGGGCCCGGTGCGCATCCCGTCGAGCGCCGCGCGGACGACGCCGCGCCGCTGCCGGGGCAACCCGCTGCCGACGCGTCTTCGGCGGCGACGCCGCCCCTGGGCGAGTTGGGCGACGATATCCAGATCCTGCGTCGTGACGACGGTGTGAGCTTTCGCATCCCATCGGAGGTCTTGTTTGCCTCTGGTGAAGCGGAGTTGACACCCGCTGGCCGCGCCGTCATCGATCGCTTGCTGCCCGCCTTCAACCAAGCGCCCGACTTCACCATCTCGGTGGAGGGGCACACCGACAACGTACCGATTGCCACGGCGCGCTTCCCCTCCAACTGGGAGCTGTCGGCGGCGCGCGCGGGCAGCGTGGTGCGCCACCTGGAGGCGCGCGGCTTGAACCCCACCCGGCTGCGCGCCACCGGTTATGCCGATACCCGCCCCATCGCGCCCAATGACACCCCGCAGAACCGGGCGCTGAACCGGCGGGTGGACATCACGCTGGAGCCGCCGCTGCGCCCGGTGCGCTGAAGCGCTGCCTACAATGCCGGTATGTTCGATGCCTCGTCTGCGGCGCCCCCGTCCCCGGCGCCAGGTTCCCCTGATCATCCGTTACTGCGCACCCTCAACCCCGAGCAGCGCGCCGCCGTGACCTTGCCGGCGGTTTCGGCACTGGTCTTGGCGGGGGCAGGATCGGGTAAGACGCGCGTGCTGACCACCCGCATCGCTTGGTTGCTCGCCACCGCTCAAGCCACCCCAGCGTCGATTCTGGCGGTGACCTTCACCAACAAGGCAGCGCGCGAGATGCTGGCGCGCCTGTCGGCGCTGCTGCCGTTGAACGTGCGTGGCATGTGGGTTGGCACCTTTCATGGGCTGTGCCACCGCATGCTGCGCGCGCATCACCAGGTGCTGGGTCTGCCAGCCACGTTCCAAATCCTGGACGTGCAAGATCAGCTCAGCGCCATCAAGCGGCTGCTCAAGAGCCTGCAAGTGGATGAGGAGCAGGTCAAGCCCAAAGAGCTGCAATGGTTCATCGCCAACGCCAAGGAAGAAGGACTGCGCCCGCACGACCTGGGGGCGCGCGACGAGGAGCAGCGCCGGCGCGTCGAGCTCTACGCCGCCTACGAAGCTCAGTGTCAACGCGAAGGGGTGGTGGATTTTGGCGAGCTGCTGCTGCGCGCGTACGAGCTGCTGCGCGATCACGAGCCCATCCGCACGCACTACCAGCGGCGCTTCCGGCACATTTTGGTGGATGAGTTTCAAGACACCAACCGCCTGCAATATGCGTGGCTGAAATTGCTGGCTGGGCGTGAAGAGGACGGACGCTTCGTGCCCGCGGGCAACGCGGTGCTGGCGGTGGGCGACGACGATCAAAGCATCTACGCCTTTCGCGGCGCACGCGTGGGCAATATGCGCGACTTCGTGCGCGAATTCGGCATCGCGGCGCCCATCAAGCTGGAGCGCAACTACCGCAGCGTGGGCCACATCCTGCATGCCGCCAATCGTCTCATCGAGCACAATCGGCAGCGCCTGGGCAAAAACCTGCGCACCGAGCAGGGTGAGGGCGACCCCGTGCGCGTCATCGAATTGCCCAGCGACCACGAAGAGGCTCAATGGGTGGTGGAGGAGATCCGCCAACTCACGCGTGAGGAGGGCATCGCGCCGCACGAAATCGCCCTGCTGTACCGCAGCAATGCACAAAGCCGCGCCCTCGAAGGCGCCTTGTTCAACGCCGGTATTCCGTATCGCGTCTACGGCGGCTTGCGCTTTTTCGAGCGTGCCGAGATCAAGCACGCGCTGGCGTATCTGCGTTTGTTGGAAAACCCGCACGATGACAACAGCTTTTTGCGGGTGGTCAATTTTCCCCCGCGGGGCATCGGGGCGCGGACCCTGGAGCAGTTGCAACAGGCGGCGCATGAGCTGGGCTGCTCCCTGCACGACGCGGTGACTGCCGTCGGTGGCAAGGGTGGTGCCCACCTGGTGGCCTTCGTGGCCCGGCTGGACGTGATGCGCGAGCGCGCCGTAGGGCGGCCGCTGCGCGAAATCATCGAGGGCGTGCTGGCCGACAGTGGCCTGATCGATCACTACCGCGCCGACCGCGACGGCGCCGAGCGGCTGGAAAACCTGGCCGAACTGGTCAATGCCGCCGAAAGTTTCGTGATGCAGGAGGGATGGGGACGCGACGCGGTGGCACTGCGCGCCGACGTCGAGGATGCTCCCGCGGTGCAGGCCGACACCGGCGAGACGGTTTCCCCCTTGGCGGCTTTTTTGACCCATGCCGCGCTGGAAGCAGGCGAGCATCAGGCCCAGGCGGGGCAAGCGGCGGTGCAGCTGATGACGGTACATGCCGCCAAGGGGCTGGAGTTCGACGCCGTCTTCATCACCGGGCTGGAGGAAGGTTTGTTTCCCCACGAAAACAGCCTCAGCGCCCTCGATGGACTGGAAGAGGAGCGGCGCTTGATGTACGTGGCCATTACCCGTGCGCGGCGGCGGCTGTACCTGACGCACGCGCAAACCCGGCTGCTGCATGGGCAGACGCGCTACCACGTGCCGAGCCGGTTTCTCGACGAACTGCCGGCCGAGAGTTTGCAGTGGTTGAGCCCGCCGCGCACGGGTAATGGCCACGTACATCAAGCGCCGCTCCTCTTCCAGTCCATCGAGGGC
>NZ_VJON01000027.1 GCF_007556685.1 Tepidimonas charontis
CCTCATTGCGGCCGTGCGCCTCATCGGCCGGTGGCTCGCCCAGCGGCGGCCAACCGAGACCAGTGGCGCCAACCCTGCCCAGCTGCGGCTAAGGGCGGCGTGAAAATGAATTTTTCAGGGACGACTAATTATTGCAAACGGAACGTTGTGTGATATCTGTGCGGTTTGAGGGTCTGTTTTGAATGTTACATTCAGCTGGTGGTGATTGGGGGTGCCGATAAAATTATCAAAGAGGTCGATTTGAAAAAAGTTAAGGCTATTGGACGTTAACCCATGCGATAGATCGGGCTCATGTTTTCTTGTGTCTCCCAAGCGTAGACTGGCATTCTAGTAAAAGTCAATTGGCTACGGATGGTCTCTCGCGAGGCGTTTTACAGCAATGGGTCTGTCGTTCGATAGTGATACCTCATTAATATAGAAAAACGAGGCAGAAATCGGACCTGTACGAACGTGCGAAGTGCCGTGTAAATCTTACACCTGTATGTCCTTCGGTGCTTCCAGCGTCGGCCGTGATCAAAAAGAAATATGCTTCGTTTCGTTCGACCAAACGCGTCGATGGCGGTATTTTACCTGAGAACGCTCTGCAACGCTACGCCCGTCGGTGGCGGATAGCCCCGATCAGCATGGCGCCACTGAGCGCTCGACCGCGCGAGTGCGCGGGGTGTTT
Source organism: Tepidimonas charontis (assembly GCF_007556685.1). Taxonomy (GTDB): domain Bacteria; phylum Pseudomonadota; class Gammaproteobacteria; order Burkholderiales; family Burkholderiaceae_C; genus Tepidimonas; species Tepidimonas charontis. The sequence goes on from NZ_VJON01000027.1 coordinate 668, forward strand.
CAGCAGATCTCTTTGCCGCGTCGACGCGCCGACCCGCGCTGCGCACGAGGGCGTGAAGGAGAGTATCATGTTACCATGGTCACAACTGCGGGCGACTACACCGTTCAGCGCTACCGAGCCATGTCACCGTGGCATACGGGGGTTGTATTCGTCAGTTACGCGGGCTACGCGGGCACCGGTGCCGTGTTGTACGACGGCAGGGCCATCCTTACCGCGGCGCATTTGTTCGATGCCCGACCCGGGACGGGCTACATCACGTTTTTGCGTGATGACGGCACTTCCTTTACCAGCCCCATCAGCGGCTACCAAATCCATCCTGATTATGAAGCCAGCAACCTCAACCACGATCTCGCCATTGTGTGGCTGCGGGATCCTGCGCCGCCCGACATAACGCGCTATGACATTTACCGAGAGGGTGACGAGCTGGGGCGTGCCTTCGAGTTCGTTGGTTTCGGTCAGCCCGGAACCGGCCTCGTCGGACATATAGGGCGAGTGAACGCATGGTTGCGTTTGAAAGCCAACAATCGCTTCGACGCCGACGGCGCGGAACTCAAGGCCGCACTGGGTGCTGGTATGGCGTGGGCGCCACGAGCTGGCGTCCACCTCATGGCCGACTTCGACAGCGGCTGGGCCACCAATGACGCGTTAGGAGTCCTGTTGGGTCGCGATGACCTTGGTCTTGGTCTCGAAGAGGGGATCATCGCTCCAGGGGACAGTGGTGGTCCAGCGTTCATCGACCGGCGTATCGCTGGGGTTGCCAGTTATGGGGCGAGCCTGAGTTATGGATTCATAAGTCCCGATATCGACAGCGACACCAATGCAACCTTCGGCGAGATCGCCGCATGGCAACGGGTCAGCGTTCATCAGCAGTGGATCGATCAGTCCTTGCGCGCCGGCTATCCTGAGGCGCCCGCCCACGCCGAGGATGTCCAGCGCACCGTACGCGAAGGCGATACGGGCACCCGCTATGCGTACTTCCTGCTCGAGTTCACCGGCGAGCGCGCGCATCCCGAGCAGATGGTAAGCGTAGACTACGCCACCCGCGATGGAACGGCGCGAGCTGGTCAAGACTACCTTCCCGTCACAGGGACTTTGCGACTGTACCCCGGTGAAACACGCGCGGTGATCCCGGTTGAGATCATCGGTGACACCGTTGCAGAGGAAGACGAGACTTTTTATATGGACGTCTTCAACCCGGTCGGCGGGAGCTTTGGCACTGGCGTAGCCAAGCTGACAGCCATGCGCACGATCGTGGACGACGACGTCGGCTGGCTCTGAGACTTCGGTAAGTGGTCGGCAGGCCGCGTGAAGACGATGTGCTCTGCTAGAATTCCTATATGAAAACTATCAGCGTCCGCATCCCTTTATCGGTTACCGCCGAGCAGGCGGTGCGGTTGCAGGCGCTGCAGCGGACATTTGCCCAGGCGTGCAACCTGTTGGCTCCGCTGGTGCGCGAACACCGATGTTGGAATCGCGTGGCGCTGCACCACCTGGGCTACCGCCTGGTGCGGCAGCAGCTGCCGGCGCTGGGCTCGCAGATGGCCTGCAATGCCATTTACTCGGTGTGTCGCGCCGCGCGCCTCGTCTTCCAGCACCCGCGCAGCCCATTTCATATTCAACGCTTAGGGGATAAACCGCTGCCGCTGCTGCGCTTCGCCGACGACTGCCCGGTCTATTTCGATCGGCACACTTTGTGCGTGCGCCAAGGCAGGGTGTCCATGTACACCCTTGATGGCCGGCTGCGCTTCGACCTCGCCTTGCGGCCGCAAGACGAAGAGGCCTTTCACACCATGCGCCTCATCGAAATTGTCTTGGTGGCGCGCGCCGCACATGACTTCGAGCTCATCTTCACCCTACAGTCCGATTCTCAATCCACGGTGGAAGGCGGCGACGTCACGACGCTCGGTGCCAGCGCGGCACACGGGGCCGGCAACTTTCCCGCGTACTTGATGGTGGAACCAACCGCATGAATCCCTCGCCCATCGGCGCTGGGGGCGAGTCGCCCCAGCGCCTGCTCCCGCTGCAGGATCTATGGCCGTCGATACGCCGCGCATGGCTGTTTGCCGCCGTGGCCGGTTTGTTGGTGCTGGCGCCCACGTTCTACATGTTCGAAGTGTACGGCCGCGTCGTCGAAAGCCGCAGTCACGTCACGCTGGCCATGCTCACTTTGGCCGTCGTGTTGGCCTACGCCGTCATGGAGACTCTGGAGTGGGCGCGCGCCGAAGTCATGCGCGAAACCGCAGCGTGGGTCGACCAGCGATTGGCGCCGCGCATCATCGATGCCATCCACCAAGCCAATCTACGTCGCCCAGGGGCGGCCAATGTCCAGCCTTTGCTCGACTGGCGCACCGTACGTGACTTCTTTCACCACCCGGTCCTGGGCGCGGCTATGGAGGCGCCCCTGTCATTGGTCTTCTTGCTCATCCTCTACCTCATTAGCCCGGTCCTGGGTTGGGCGGCGCTGGTCGGGGCCATCGTGCAAGTGGCGCTGGCGTGGTTCAACCAATCCACCACCCAGCCACCGCTGAGCGCCGCCAACCGCGGGGCCATCGCAGCGCAGCAAGCCGCCGACGGCATGCTGCGCAACGCCGAGGTCGTCGAGGCCATGGGCATGATGCGCGCCCTGCATCAGCGCTGGTGGAAGCTGCAGCAAGAGTTCTTGCGCCTGCAGGCGCTCGCATCCGATCGCGCCGGCGTGTTTGCCGCGCTCAGCAAATGGGTGCAAGTGGTCTGGAGTTCGGCGCTGCTGGGGCTGGGCGCGTGGCTGTTGCTCGAAAACGCCCTGCCCGGCGGGGCTGCGATGATGATCGTGGGCTCCGTCCTGGGCGGGCGTGTGCTCGTGCCGCTGGTTCAAATCGTCACCCAATGGCGCGCCGTGGTCACCGCGCGCGATGCCTGGCAACGCTTGGAAAAATGGATGAATCAATTGCCGCCTAAGCCGCCGGCCATGCCGCTGCCGCCGCCCAAGGGCCTGCTCACCGTCGAGGGCGTGGTCGTCGCGCCGCCCGGCTCCCAGGTGCCGATTCTGCGCGGGGTCGCCTTTGTCTTGCAACCCGGCGAGGCCTTGGCCGTCGTCGGACCGTCGGGCTCCGGCAAAACCACGCTGGCGCGGGCGCTCGTTGGCCTGTGGCCGAGCATGGCGGGCAAGGTCCGCCTCGACGGTGCGGACGTCTTTGGCTGGGACAAGGCCGAGCTGGGCCCGCACATCGGCTATTTGCCGCAAGGCGTCGACTTGCTCGATGGCACCATCGCGGAAAATATCGCGCGCTTTGGGCGCGTCGACATGCCGCGTGTGCGCGAAGCGGCAGCGCTGGTGGGGCTGGACGATCTCATCGCGGCCCTGCCCCAGGGCTACGACACCGTGGTGGGCGCCGAAGGCACCGTGCTGTCCGGTGGCCAGCGCCAGCGCGTGGCGCTGGCACGCGCGCTCTACGGGGATCCGGCCTTGGTCGTGCTGGATGAGCCCAACGCGAGCCTCGACGAGGCCGGGGATGCGGCGCTGGTCCAAGCGATTGCCCGCTGCAAGGCGCGCGGCACCACCTTCGTCATCATCACCCACCGCACCAGTGTGCTGTCCGTGGTCGACAAAATGCTGGTTTTGGTCGATGGTGCCACCAAAGCCTGGGGGCCGCGCGACGAAGTCCTGGCCGCCCTGCAGCGCCCCGCTGCGGCGACCGCCCTGACCAAAGCTGCCGCCCAACCGCAGGTGCAACCCACATGAACCCAAATAACCACGCAGGCCGCAGCGAACTGCGGCGCACGCTGGCGGCATTTCGCCGCGAATTCCTCTGGGTCGGCTTTTTCAGCGGCGTGGCCAACCTGCTCATGCTGGCGCCAGCGCTGTACATGTTGCAGGTGTACGACCGGGTGCTGGTCAGTCGCAGCGAGTTGACGCTGCTGGCCGTCTCCATCCTGACCTTGTTTTTGCTCGCTCTCATGGCGCTTGCCGAATGGCTGCGCTCGCGCGTCCTGGTCAAGACCGGTTTGCGCATCGACGACAGGCTCAGCAACCGGATCTTTCAAGCGGCGTTCGATGCCAGCCTGCGTCCCAATGGCGCTCGCCAGGGGCGTGCGTTTGCCGACCTCACCGAGCTGCGCCAATTCCTCACCGGCAATGGCATATTTGCATTCTTCGATGTGCCGTGGGCGCCGATTTACGCAGCGGTGCTGTTTCTCATGCATCCGCTGCTGGGTTGGCTGGCCGTCGTATTCGCACTGGTGCAGGGCGCGCTGGCGTGGTGGGGGCACCGCCGCGCGCTCGGCCCGACCGAAGCCTTACAGCAGCGGCAGGCCGACGAAGCCCGTTTCGTACAAGCCAAATTGCGCAACGCCGAAGTCATCGAATCGATGGGGATGCTCGAAGGCCTCAAGCGCCGCTGGGCGCAACGGCACGCCGACGTGATGGCGCAGCACGCGCGCACCCACGCCCAGCAGCACCGCATCACGGCGTTGAGCAAGTTTCTGCGCTACTGCCAACAATCGTTCATGCTGGGCGCGGGTGCCTTGCTCGTCATCGACGGTGAACTGACCCCCGGTGCCATGATCGCTGCCAATGTGCTGGCCGGCCGGGCGCTGGCTCCCATCGATCTGCTGGTGGGCACCTGGCGCGCCTTTTTGAGCGCGCGCCAAGCCTTCCTGCGTCTGCAAGCCCTGCTTGCGCAGCACCCGCCGCGTGACCCGGCATTGCGCCGCACGGCACCCCAAGGCCACATCCGCTTGGTGGGGGTCGTCGCGCGGGCGCCGGGGCGCGCCGAGCCCATCTTGCGCGGCATCGATTTGGAGCTCGTGCCAGGTACCGTCACCGTCATCATGGGGCCGTCCGGATCGGGCAAATCGACGCTGGCGCGTGTCATCATCGGTATCTGGCCCGACGTCGAAGGCGAGGTGCTGCTCGATGAGCGTCCGCTGGCAGACTGGAGCCGCGACGCCCTCGGTCCGCACATCGGCTATCTTCCGCAAGACATCGAGCTCTTTGACGGCACCATCGCACAAAACATCGCGCGCATGGGGGCCGAGGACTCCGCGCTCGTCATCCAAGCGGCGCAGACCACCGGCTTGCACGCCACCATTTTGCGTTTTCCCAAAGGCTACGACACGCCGATGGGGGAGGCGGGGCAGCTGCTGTCGGGCGGCCAACGCCAGCGCGTGGCGCTGGCCCGCGCGCTCTACGGCAGTCCAGCGCTGGTCGTACTGGACGAGCCCAACGCCAACCTCGACGACGCGGGCGAAGCCGCGCTGCAGCAGGCGCTGCAGGCGCTCAAGGCCGAAGGGCGCACCGTCGTCGTCATTTCGCACCGTCCGGGGGTGCTCGCCGTGGCCGACCGTGTGGTGCTGATGCGCGACGGGCGCATCTGGGCGCAGGGGCCGCGCGACGACGTGCTGCGCCGCCTGCAAGCGCCCCACGCGGCCACGCCCGCTGCCACCCCGGCCGATCCTACGGTTTCCGGCCCGCATCAGCCGCTGCCCGCGTAAAGCTGCGATCTCGCATACACCGTTTTCACCCACTCCGCATCCATGAACCACCCCGTGCCCGCTTCCCAAATACCCGACGAGGCGTCACTGCCTGCACCTGCCCTCGATGCGCCCTCCGTCAGGCCCCCCAGCCGGGCGGCCCGCTGGGGGGCCTGGGTGATGGCCTTGGGCTTTGGCGGCTTCCTGCTCTGGGCGGCCCTGGCCCCGTTGGACGAGGGTGTCCCCGCGCACGGGGCGGTGGCCATCGACACCAAACGCAAAGCCGTGCAGCACTTGAGCGGCGGCATCGTACGTGAAGTGCACGTGCGCGAAGGCGACCTCGTGCGCGAAGGGCAGCTGCTCTTCGTGCTCGACGATGCGGTGGCCAAAGCCAATTTCGAAACCGTGCGCCAACGCTACCTCGGTCTGCGCGCGATGCAAGGCCGCTTGTTGGCCGAGCGCGTCGGCGCCGCCAGCATCGACTGGCATCCAGACGTGCGCGCTGAACAAGGCGATCCCTGGATCGAGGCCCAGATGCTCGCCCAGCAACAACTGCTGCAATCGCGTCGCGCCGCCCTGCAGGCAGAGCTGCAAGCCATCGAAGAGGCCATCCAGGGCCAGCAGGCCCTCCTGCGCGCCTACGAGGGCGTCCTGCCGGCGCGCCGCCAGCAACTGGCCTTGCTGCAAGAGGACTTGCGCAACCTCTCGGGCCTGGTCGAAGAGGGCTACGCCCCGCGCGTGCGCCAAAACGATTTGCAGCGCCAAGTGGCCGAACTGCAAGCCAGCCTCACCGAGCTGCAAGGCAACATCCAGCGCGCGCAGCGCACCATGGCCGAGCTGCGCCAGCGTGCCGTGGCGCGCCAGCAAGACTTTCGCAAAGCGGTCGAAGACGAGCTCAGTCGCGTCACCCTCGAAGCCCAAGCCGACCAACAGCGCTACCAGGCCGCCCGCGCGGAACTGCAGCGCACGCGCATCACCGCGCCGGCGCAAGGCCAAGTCGTCGGCCTGGCGGTGCAAACCGTGGGCGCGGTCATCCAACCCGGGCAAAAACTGCTCGACATCGTACCCGAGGATGAGCCGCTGCTGCTGGAAGCCCGGCTCGAGCCTCACCTGATCGACAAAGTGCGCGCCGGCCTCAAGACCGACGTTCGCTTCTCGGCTTTCTCGCATACGCCGCAACTGGTCGTCGAAGGCGAAGTCGCCTCGGTGTCGCAAGACCTGCTCACCGACCCCCACACCGGCGCGGGCTTTTACTTGTTGCGCGTGGCGCTCACGCCGCAAGGCATGGCGGCGCTCGGGCAGCGCCGCTTGCAGCCGGGCATGCCGGCCGACATCATCATCAAAACGGGTGAGCGCTCGTTGCTGACCTACCTGATGGGCCCGCTGGTGCGCCGGGTCGCCGCCAGTCTCAAGGAGGAGTGAGCCGATGCCGTCCCCCTCACTGCAAACGCTGGCCGTGCGTGGGCCGCGCTGGCTGCGCCTGGGCGCTGCGGCCCTGATCGCGTGTGCGGCGCTTAGCCCGGCCGCAGCGCTGGACTTGACCGAAGCCTATCGGCTGGCGCTCGACAACGACGCGACGGTGCGCGCCGCGCGCGCCGCCGCCGACGCCCAGCGCGAACGCCTGCCGCAAGCGCGCGCCCAGCTCTTGCCCAACATCGGCGCCAGCGCCGGGCGTGCCCACAACGACCTCACGCGCACCCAGGCCAATATCCTGGGACAACCCGTCACCAGCGACGAGCGCTACTACAGCAAAAACGCCAGCCTCACCTTGCGCCAGCCGCTGTACCGCCCCGCGCTGTGGGCAGCCTTGGAGCAAGCGCGTGCGGTCGTGGCCGATGCCGACGCCACCCTGCAAGCCGAGCTGGACAACCTGGGCCCGCGCGTTGCCAGCGCCTACTTCGAAGCCCTGTACGCGCACGACCAATTGGCGCTCGTGCGCGAGCAAGTGCGGGTCGCGCACATCCAGCTCGACGCCGCCGTCAAGGCCTGGCAAGCCGGCACCGGCACCCGCACCGACGTCGACGAAGTGCAAGCGCGGCTGGACCTGCTGCGTGCAGACGAGCTGCGCGCGCGCCAGCAGCTCGACTTTACCCGTCACGGCCTGCGCGCGCTCATCGACCGCGAACCCGACGCCCTGGCTGCCCTCGATCCGCAGCGGCTCGTGCTCAGTCCCCCGCAACCGCTCGACCTCGACGCTTGGCTGGCCAAGGCCGAGCAGGGCAACCCGACCTTGCAAGCCCTGCGAGCCCGCGTCCAAGTCGCCGAGCAAGAAGTCCGGCGTGCCCAAGCGGGGCACCTGCCCACGCTCGACGCTTACGCCCAGGTCACCCACAGCGCCAGCGAAAACGTCACCACTCCCAGCTCGCGCTACACCAACCGCAGCGTCGGCGTGCAGTTCAACCTGCCGCTGTACGCCGGGGGAGCCGTCGACTCCGCCACGCGCCAAGCCCTGGCAGAACTGACGCGGGCCCAAGAAACCCTGCAAGCCACCCGCCGCGATCTCGGCGTGCGTCTGCACCGCGAATACCGCGCCATCACCGAAGGCATCGAGCGCGTGCGGGCGCTGGAGCGCGCGGTGGCAGCGGCCGAGCTCGCTGTCACCTCCAACCAACGCTCGTGGGCCGCTGGCACCCGAACCGTGCTCGACGTGCTCAACGCCCAGCAGCAGCGCCAAACGGCGCTGCGCGACCTCGCGCAGGCCCGCTACGAAGTGTTGCTGGCGCGGCTGCGCCTGTGGGCGCTGGCCGGCGAGAGTGTCGAAGAAGAAATCGAGCGCATCAACGCGGCGTTGCGCTAGCACCCGCTGGGGTCAGCGTAAATTCGGCAATCATGCTCATTCAAGCGCTTGTGGCACTCGTGGTGGCCTTTGCCGTGTCCGCCGTTTTGGTGCGTAATGGCCGGCATTGGACCGTGGGGCTCGACGATGACAAGCCTCAACGCTTTCACATCGGCGACGTTCCGCGGCTCGGAGGCGTCGCCCTTGCCGCGGGCATGGCGATCGCGGGCGTACGCGCCGCCCTATCGCCTACGTTGGGCGACGTTGGGCTGGCAGCGCTGAATGGCGCCGAGCTTGCGATGTGGTGGTTAGCCGTATTGCCGGGCTTGGCGGCAGCGTGGTATGAGGACTGCACGCAGCGGCTGGAACCCCGATGGCGGTTGCTATTGACATTCGTCACTGGACTGCTGGCTGTCGTGTTGCTGGACTTGTCCATCGCGCGCACAGGCTTTGCGTTCCTCGATGTCTTTTGGCAGTCCTCTGCGCTGTTTGGCGTTTGTCTGGCGGTGGTGGCTATCGCGGGTCTTCCGCACGCGTTCAATATCATCGATGGCTACAATGGCCTGGCGGGCGTCATTGCTGCAGCGGCAGCATTGGCATTGGCCTATGTGGCTATCAAGGTGGGTGATTGGCGCTTGGCTGGTTGGTTGATTGGCCTGGTTGGGGCTACCCTTGGATTTTTATTCTGGAATTATCCGCGTGGTTTATTGTTTGCTGGCGACGGGGGCGCCTATCTGTGGGGTATCAGTCTCGCCATTGCGTCGATACAATTGGTTCAAGGAAATTCGCGGGTGTCGCCATGGTTTCCAATGCTGGTGTTCGTTTATCCCGTTTCAGAAACCTTGTTCTCGATATACAGAAAGTGGGTGCGCGGGGAGTCTCCCAGCGTTGCGGACGCGCTGCACTTTCACCAGCTGATCTACCGCCGAATCGTTCGTCAGGTATTTGAGGGTGACCAGGTACGACGACTGCTCATACGCAATAATAAAACGTCGCCCTACCTATGGGCTTTTGCTGCGTTTACGCTGGTGCCAGCCGTACTGTTTTGGGATAATTCTTGGATATTGATGCTTTTTTGTTTATTTTTCATGACGGCTTATATCGTGATGTACCGCTCGATCATTCGATTCAAGGTGCCGACTTGGTTACGTTTCTAAGAGTCGCGCCGGTAACGGTGGTGGCCACATTGTCGGATCAGACCTGCTCTTGGCAATCAAATAGTTCGTCATGTTAGACCGACAACTGGAGGGTCAAACCTTCCCGCAGCCGTTCGATATCGCGCGTTATCGGCGGTACTTGGTATTTGCGCCCCATGCCGACGACGAGGTCTTCGGCTGCGGTGGCACGCTGGCGCTAGCTGTGCGCGCCGGTGCCTCGGTGCAGGTGGTGGTCGTCACCGATGGTCGTTTCAGTCATCCCGACAGGCCGGCTGACGAGGTAACCAGTAAGCGCCGCGAGGAAGCGCGTGCGGCAGCGGCGCTGTTGGGCTACGAACTGGTGTTTTGGGACGTGTCGGACCGAAATGTGCGTCTTCAGCCGTCTCTCGTCGAGCGGCTATGCACAACGCTCGTTGACTATCGTCCCGATATCGTTTTTTGTACGCCCCCCACCGAGCCGCATCCCGACCATCAGGCGTTGGGTTTGGCGCTGATGGCTGCGATACAGCAGCTAAGTCCCAGGCCGGATCTGGCGTGGTATGAATCGGGGCACCTCCTCATCGATCCAACGCACCTCTGTGATATTACGGCTGTCTTCGACCAAAAACGCGCGGCGGTCCGGTGCTTTACGTCGCAGGAGGCCTTGGCGAGCTACGCCCAGTGTATCGAGGCGAAAGACCGCTTTCGCACCCTTACGCTGGGTCGCTCTAGTCTTGCGGCGGAAGCATTTTATGTGATGAATACAGCTGTCGGGGGCTTCATGGCGACAGTGCCTGGATTGCATGCGCTTCGCCTCCATCACGATGGGCGCGCTGCAACGCCTGCTGATTTGCCGCTGGTCAGTGTTCTGGTGCGTACCATTGGTGATCCGCGACTGGAAGAGGCGGTGGCGAGCGTCCTCGCCCAAACCTATCGACCCATCGAAATCGTCGTGGTGGCGGCTGATGGACGCGATCCACGGCAAAGGTTTCCAGCCCTGGCCTCCGTTGCAGAGCTGCGTATCGTCAATACCGGAGTTGCTCTGACGCGGCCGCAGGCTGCCAATGCGGCGCTGCGCGCGGCGCGGGGTGAGGTCGCTATCTTTCTTGACGACGACGACCTGTTTTTACCGCACCACCTCGAATCATTGGTCGATGTGTTGCGTGCCCATCCCGAAGTTGATGCCGTGCATGCAAATGCGCATGTGGTGGATAGCGACGGGCGGCTATTGTTTACCTATGATTTGCCTTTTGATAGGGATTTATTGTATGTACGTAACCGGCATCCGATACACACGGTTGCATTTCGTATGAGGCTCGTTCACGCGTATGGATGTCATTTCGACGAGTCGTTGCAGCGCCTCGAGGATTGGGATTTTTGGCTTCAGGTGTCGCAGCGCACCGATATGTTGAGCACGGGTCGAGTATCTGCTATATATCGAAATGATCAACGCTCACGCGCCGTTGAGGCGATCGATGAAATACGCATGATACGGCAGCGCTGGATTGGTACCGAGCAGATATCGGGTGTTATCGACGCGCTGGTGCGAGAACGCGACGAGCTCGAGCAGCGTTGGCACAGCGCCCTCTGCGATAATCAAACGTTGCGCGCTCGGCTGAGCGAGCCCCGCAGCGAGTTGTCACCCGAAGCGCAGGTGCGGATCGCCGAAGCTGAAGCGCGGGCCAGTGCGGCCGAGCGCTCATTGCGTTTGGTCGAGCGCAGCGTCAGTTTCCGTCTGGGCCGTTGGTTGACCGCGCCCTTGCGGTGGTTGCGCCAATATCTACACGGAGAGGGACCGGTTTGACCATCGAAGCCGTCAGTGTCGTCATTCCCGCGTACAACCACGAGGCCTACGTCGCCCAGGCCGTGCGCAGCGCCTTGGCGTACCCGCTGGTGGGTGAGGTGTGGGTGTGCGACGATGCCTCCACCGACCGTACGTGGGAAGTGTTGCAGCAGCTCACCGACCCCCGCTTGATCGTCACGCGCCATTCGGTCAACCAAGGCGCCCATGCGACGCTGGGGGCGCTGCTGGATCGGGCGCAGGGCCCGTATCTGGCGGTCCTCAACTCCGACGACCTTTTTTTGCCCGGGCGGCTGCAGCGTTGTGTTGACGTGTTGCAGGCCGGACAGGCGGATCTGGTGGGCACGGACATCCAGCTCATCGACGCGGCCGGTAACGAGATCACCGACCATTGGTGGGTGAGTGCGTTCGCTGCGCTCAAAGCCGTGTGGCGGGAAACGGGCGATTGGGTAGCGACGTTGCTGGAGGGCAATGTCTTCATGACGACCTCCAACTTCGTCTTCACGCGCGCGCTGTGGCAGCGGCTGCGCCCTTTCAGCGCCGATCGCTACGTCCATGACTACGATTTTTTGCTGCGCGCGGTGGCGGCCGGCGCCCGCCTGGCCTGGGTGGACGAGCCGCTGTTGGCCTACCGCTTGCACGGCGCCAACACCATCAGCGAAAGCCCGCTGGCGGCCAACCTGGAGGCCGCCGCCCTATTGCGCCGCCACCTGGGGGCGCTGCTGGCGCTGCCGGGGCCCTTGGCGCAGCGGGTGGCGCATTTGAATAGCCAGTGGGCCCGCATCGAGGGCTACGAAGTGCAGATCCTGCGCGACCAAGCCCAGCGGCAAGTGCAGACGTTACAGGTGGCACTCGCACAGCATGAGCAAAAGCTGAGTGAGTGTGAGCGGAGAGTCTCTGAGCGCGACGCCGCCTTGCGCCATGCGCAGCTGCAAGCCCGCGCCTGGGCGTGGCGTGCGACGAACGCGATGAGCACGTCGGCGCCCGCACGGGCGCGCTCGAGGAAACGTTGGCAGCAGCTGCTGCGGGCTGTGCGCCAGCAACTGGCGCTGGCGCGTACCGTGCCGGCTGGCGCGTCGCTGCATCGGGTCAACGGCTTTGCGGCGCTGCGCCGCTTGGTGCAGCAACGCCCCGCGCTGCAAGCCATCTCGGTGGATGTGTTCGACACGCTGGTGGCGCGCTGTGTGGAGCCGCCCGACGACATCGTGCGCCAAGTGGCCGCTCGCCTAGCCGACCGTCTGGGCGTGCCCGAGCACGCGGACTATGTGTTGCACATGCGGCGCGAGGCCGAGTATGCCTTGCGCCAGGCGGCGCTGGCCGACGGCTATGACCACGAATGCCACCACGATGAACTGGTCCACGCGTGGCTGGCACGCCTGCTGCCCGACTGGGACGATGCGGCGCGCGCCGCGCTGGCCGAGTGGGTGGAGCAGACCGAACTGGAGCTGGAGCGCCTGGCGCTGCAGCCCAAGGCCAATGCGCATCTGTTTTTGCAATGGGCCAAGGCGCAAGGGCTGCGCGTGCTGGCAATCTCCGACATGTACCTTGGCCAGCGGCACCTGCGGCAGCTGCTGGGCGCACTGGGCTACGCCGACTTGATCGACCACATCTACGTCTCGTCCGAGCACCGGATGGGCAAATATTCAGCACGCTTGTTTCAACACGTCTTGCATCGAGAAGGGCTGCCGCCTGAAGCCGTGCTGCACGTCGGCGACAACGTTCTGGCGGATGCGGTGGCGCCCGCGCGGTTGGGCCTGACCGGTGTCTTTTTGGACGAGCGGCGCGAGCGCGCGCGCCGCCGTCGTCAGGCGCTCTCGGCCCGTATGGCGGCTTCGGGTGGCATCTGGCCCGGTCGGCGGGTTGCAGAGGTGATTGCGCAACGCTTGCAAGCCGACCCGCGCGCGCGCCGTGACGACCCCTACTTCCAGTACGGGCTGGAAGTGCTGGGGCCGGTGTTTGCAACGTTCATGGCCGGCTTGCTGGAGCGCGTCAAAACCGATCGGCCGCAGCGGCTGCTGTTCTTGGCGCGCGACGGGTATCTCTTCTATCACATGTATGCCGATGCGGTGCGGCATTTGCCCGGACCGTGGCCCGAAGCTGCGTACATATGCGTCAGTCGCGCCGTGGCGGCGCAGGCGGCCGTGGCCGAAGGGCTGGACGCCGAACGCGCCGCGGTTGCCCTGTACAACCCCAAGCAGCAAGGGCTGTGGTCCATACTCAAGACCTACGGGTTGCCGCCGGAGGAATTCGCGGATTTGGCGCGCGAACACGGCTTGCAGCCCATGCAGCAGCCCTTGAGAGACCGCAACGATCCGCGGCTGCGGGCGTTTTTGGATGATGAACGGGTGCAGTCCCGCGTCCGTCCGCTGGGCGAGCAGGCACGCGCACGGCTGCACCGCTATTTTGCCCAGCACGGGTTTTTTTCCTGCGAATGTGTCGCGCTGGTCGATATTGGTTGGAACGCCACCATTCAACGCTTCTTGGAAAAAGCATTCGCGGCGCACGGGCCTTACCCAACCGTGCACGGCTACTACTTTGCCTACGTGCACGCCATTCACCAGGATGCACTGTCTCATGGCTCCATCGAAGGGCTGATGTACGACCGCCGGCGCGGCAACGCGCACGAGCGCGCGCCACTGGACTTCGAAGAATTGTTCGAGCAGGCTGCCCGCGCGCCGCACGGCACCACCATCGGCTACCAGGAGGTCGGCGAGACGGTACAGCCCATTTTCAAGGACGACGCGGCGCCGGACCGCCAAGCCGAGCTGCGCTGCAACCCCTCGATCCAGGCGCTGCAAGACGGGGTGATGCTGTATTGGGAGCATATGCTCGCCGCACAGACCCTCACCGGGGCCGATTTCGCAGCGCTCAAGCCCTACGCGATGGCGCTGGCCGAGCGCGCCGTCGTCTATCCTACGCCGCAGGAAGTGCAGCTGATCGCGGCCCTGGCGCATACCGAAGACTTCGGCCACGAACACCTGCTGGAGCTGGCGCCAGCGCCGCTGCGTTGGACCGACTGGTTACACCCGGCGCGGCTGAAGCGCCAGCTGGCCGCGCCGTGGCCGTTTGCACGGTTTGCGCGCCTGCCCAGCCTGGCGTTAAAACTCGCGATGCGCTGGACCCACTTGCGCAGCATACGGCGTCGACATCCAACATGATGCGCACACCTCATTCGCGTCTTCTGATCTCCCCGATCAAACTATTCGCGCTGAGCCTACCATTCAAGTTGGCTCGTTCATCGGGCTGTGGTCTGTCGCCCGGATGGCGACCCTTGCGCGCGTGGCTGCGGTTGTGTGCGCTGTCAACGATCAACGATATCGACCGCATTCGGTACATCCTTTTTGTCCTTGCTCGAAAAAGGCGGCACAAACACGATGACGCATCCGATCACCGGGAATGACGCGCCACCCTGCGGCGATCCGGCTGAACAGGGCAACTGGACGTGTCGGGCGGCGTCCGTAAAGGTCGTCACAATCACCCTGACGCACCTCGCTTCTTGACGATTGCTCATGTTATTCATTTATTTTCAATGGGTGCGCCGTGAGCTGCTGGCGCGCTACTCGGGCAGTTTGCTCGGTTTGGCCTGGTTGATCTTGCAGCCGACGCTGCAACTTGGCATATTCGTTTTATTGTTTCACCAGTTCATCGGTCTGCGCTGGGGTGTGTCAGGTCGGCAGGATGTCCTTGTCTACGCGCTGCATGTCTTCATCGGCTTGGCGGTATTCAACTTTATAGCAGACGTCATCCAACGCAGCCCAAATGCCATCGTCAGTCAACCGCACTTGGTCAATAAAATCAAATTTCCGTTGCCGCTTTTGCCGGCGGCGCTCGTCGGCGCCAGCGCCGTGTCATTCTTCATCATGATCCTGATCGCCACGGCTGCTGCCATCGCATTACACGGTGCAGACAACGTGGCACCATTGACCATTACTGGAATCGCGCTCGTGCTCATTGCATATGCCTTAGGCTGCGCCTGGTTCTTGGCTGCCCTCGGCGTCTTTGTGCGTGACACCAGCCACATCGTTGGTCACGTAACCAGCGTTTTGCTATTTTTGAGTCCCGTGTTCTATCCGGCCGACGTGATACCGCCGTCCTGGCGCTGGCTGATCGACTGGAATCCCATTGCCTGGGGTGTTGAAAGTTTGCGCCAAGCGTTCACCCTCAAGCAAGCTATTGATGGGGCGAACGCGATCGCCCATGCGGGCGCAGCCCTTGGTTTTGCCTTTCTTGCATACAGCTGGTTCATGCGCTTACGCAAAGGCTTTGCCGATGTCCTCTGATATGCCGCGTGGCGCGGTGCGCGTCACCAATCTTGGTAAGCACTACGCGATCCTGCCCCGTCCTTTGCGGAGGCTGTGGCACACCTTATTGGGCGTGCCGCCCGATGCCTCGGAGGGATTTTGGCCCGTGCGCCACATCAATTTCTCGCTGCAACCCGGGCAAGCGCTGGGCATCGTCGGATTGAATGGCGCGGGCAAGTCAACGTTGTTGCAACTGATCAACGGCGCACTAACGCCGACCGAAGGTCGTGTCGAAACCGCTGGACGCGTCGCTGCGCTATTGGAGTTGGGCGCTGGTTTCAACCCGGAGTTTACCGGGCGGGAAAACATTCATCTTTACGCGGCGGCACTCGGTTTTACGCGCTCACAAATATTGGCGCGTTTCGAGCAAATCGTCACCTTCAGTGGTTTGCGCGACTATATCGATCGCCCCGTCAAAACCTATTCCAGCGGCATGCTCGTGCGTCTGGCCTTCTCAGTGGCCTCGGCGCTTGAGCCCGATATACTGATCATCGACGAGGCGCTGTCGGTGGGTGACGGTGACTTCAGCCGAAAATCATTCGATCGCATAGCCGCCATCAAAGAGCAGGGCGCGACCATCATTCTGTGCAGTCATGTGCTCTACCATATCGACTTGTTTTGTGATCACGTTTTATGGCTGCATGAGGGACGTGTCAAGGCGCTCGGGCCAACCGCCCATGTTCTGTCGGCGTACCGCGACTTTCTCGACCAGGACGTCGTGACGCGCGATGGCCTCACGCATCCAGATCCGCGCACGGCCGCTCCCCCTAAGTCGGCGCCGGCGGAGATCACCTCCGTTGAGGTGCGCCTAGACGGCGTTAGCGGAGAACGTCTTGCCGGGCGCAGCGGTGTGTCCACGCTGACCGTCGATGTCGGCTACCGAACCCGCACGACGCTTCCGCCGCCCCATGTGGCCGTGGTCTTGTCATCGGTGACGGGCCGTATCCTGGCATCACACGACAGTCAATCGCTCGCCGTGCGGCCCATCGATGGACGCGGACGAGGCCGCCTGCGTTTCGTTCTTCCGTCGATACCGCTGACCCGTGGTATTTATCGGGTGGGCGTGTATCTGCTGTGTGAACGCGCGCGCCACGTCTACCAGTGGATAGATCCGGTGGCCACCCTCGAATTGGAGCAAACCACCACGCATCAAGGATATTTCTTGCTGAACGGTCACTGGGAGGTGGTCAGTAGCGCGCCCGATGCGATGGCGAAATAAAAAAAGCCGCCGACGGCGGCGTTTCGCGATATTGCAAACCGTGTCGATAGGGTGGCGTGATCACGTAAAGCTGCCCAGCACATCGATCAAAGACAGTTGGTCGGTACGCAGGCCAGCGAAAATTGCAATCGGTGTAATCTCATCGGGTACGACGCGATTGTCGGCACCACTGTCATCTTTGAAATAGTAGAGGCCCATATCGTTGGCGCCGACATTGATCAAGAAATAGTGACCATAACTATAATGAGCAAAAGTATATTTTTTATATGTATGATTATTTCCATACGGATCGAGAAATGCAGCTACACTCACGGTGTCGGCGGCCGCGGCCGCTGCGCCTTGGATGACGAAGAAGCCGGCCGAGGCTTGATACGCTTGAGTGGGCGACGTAATGATCTGGGTATACGATTGCCATTGTTTTGTGAAGCTGTTGTAATAACCTGCACTCCATTTTCTGTATCCGTCGACAGTGTAGAACTCCCCGATTTCCATTTCGTCATCGCCCATTTTGAAGCCCTTTATCGTCACGGTCGGGGTCACCGATTGGGCGGTATGGACGATGATTTGATCATAGCCTGGCGTATCTTCGGAAAGATCGATGACCACGCCGCCCGTTGCACGGTGCGCGTCATAAACCGTTACTTGATCATGCCCATCGCCAGGGCGAACGACGCTGGGCTGCGACGAGGTGGAGTTATAATAACCTATCTCTATATCATCGTTGCCCAATCCACCGTAAACGCTCGAACCAAAGCCTACGTGAATGTCGTCGTTGCCGGCACCGCCATCGACATAGCAATCGTCCCCACTATCTATGGAGTCATCACCGTCACCACCATCGATCGTATTTTTGCCGCCACCGCCGTAAATACGGTCTGCTCCACTGCCACCAAAAATCAAATCGGCACCCTCGTAACCATAAATCACATCTGCGCCGTCGTCCCCGTATAGTTGATCGTTCCCGTAGCCGCCATCAATCGTATCGGCACCACCGCCGCCAAAGATGATATTGACAGAGGTGTCATAAACATAATATTTCCCTTGCCAAACCGAAATCCGGCCGCCGTCTATATAATCGGCGCCCAGGCCGCCATCGATAAAATCGGCTCCGGCACCACCGTAAATTTTATCGTCGCCGGAGTTGCCGTATAGCACGTCGTTGCCGTCGCCGCCCGTGATGGTGTCGTGTCCCATTCCACCATCGATGCGGTCGTCGGCCACCGTTCCCTGGATATTGTCGTTGGTATTGCCATATACGGTGAAAGCCGACGCCTGGTTGTTGCGGAAGGCGCTCGCCAATTGTGTGTAGCGTTCGGCCAATACAGTATCTGACGTGATTCCGTTCAGGAACGCCTGCAACGTTGCCACATCGGTCGTGACCTCGCCCAAGGTTCCGGTGACGAAGCGCGCCACCGCCACCTCGTTGGCCATTTTGAGTGCCGTTTTGCCCCAGGTGGGATCTTGAAAGCTCTTGTTGGCCAGGTTGTTGAACACCGTATAAATCACGTCACCCCGTGTCATGCCGCCGTTCATGGCATTGACGATATCTTGTACTGCGGCATTTTTGTCGGCATCGCTGGCGGAGCTGCCTACCACGTTGTCAACCAAACGTCGGGCAAACTCCGCGCTGCCCAACGAGCCAGGATAACGGTCTAAAAAGACCGATTTGGTTGTGAAGATATTGACGATTTGTTTGGTTGTGAGGCCGGCGTTGTAGGCATCGGCTACTTGTTGATAGTAGGTTTTGCCCGGCGCCGCACCAAAAGCGATGGCGAAAAACCGGTAGATGTCGATATCCTGTTGTGCGCTCAGTGCCATGATGACTCCCAAGATACGGATGATTGAGTCCAGACCAGCATGGGACGGGTCGCTTGACGCACCGGCTTCCCCTCCAGATGGTAACCTTCGCCCCCTCCCTCGCTTCAGACATCGTATAGGAGAGCGCTGCCCGTGTCAACATCCACGCTGGCGTTGCAACCCGTCATTCGTTCCATACACGATCGCGACATTGGCGCGGTCTGCGCGCTCTTTACGCGCGTCTTCGGACAGGCGATGACGCCCGAGGTGTGGCGATGGAAATATCACGGATCGGCGCTGCTTGGCAGTGCCAATGTCGTGGCCGTCGATCGTGGCGGCGACATCGTTGGTCACGCCGGCGCGCAAGTCTTCTCTGGGCGGGCCGGTGCGCAGCCGCTGCGCATGATCCACGTGTGTGACGTGATGGCGGCGACCGCGGTACGCGGGGATTGGGGCCGACACAACATCAATCGGCGACTGATCGAAGCACTGGCGCATGATGTCGTTGGGCTGGGGCCTCGGGCATGGCCAACCTTCGCTTACGGTTTTGCCGGACAACGCCAGATTCGCTTGGGGCAACGCCTTGGCTTCTACGCTGCACTGTATGGATGTGCGCAGGTGTCTTGGTGCGCGCCGGCGCAAACGATTCGGCGCTGGCGCACCGCCGCAGGCTGGTGGGCGCAGTGCGTGCCGTGGTCTCGCATTGCCCGTGATGCGCAGCTCGCGCGTCGGCTGGCAGATGTGCGCCCCATCGGCATCGCTCCCGCGCCTGACAAAGGCCCAGCGTATTTGCTGTGGCGCTACGCCCAACATCCACGCATCACGTACCAACTGTGGATATTGCGCCGTGCACCATGGGTTGTGGGGGGGTGGTTGGTCAGTACCACGGGCGCGCAGCACCCCATGGTCGTCGATGGCGCCATGGCCGCAGGTGGTCCCACGCTGGAGCAAGCGCTCACCGCCTTATCGATCGCGTCGGGCATGCGTACCTGGGATGTGTGGCCACGGGCTTTCGGTGCGCAGTCGACGCTCCCGGCGGCAACCGAGCCGATGGTAGCTGCTCGTGTCGTGCCGGCGTGCACCTGGGCAGATGATGCGCCGCCACACTTTCATCCGGGCGACACCGATGTCTACTGATGGCCGTCGACGCCCGTGGGGCATTCGTCATCGCTGCCGCCGCGCCCACTGCCGGATGGGCTCCTCCCAGCCCCAATGCAGCAACGCTGCGCTTGCCACCAAGCCCAATGTTGCCGTCGCCACGCTCCACTCGATGCCGATGCGGTCACGCATCCACAACAGGTAAACCAGCCAGGCCATGTGCAATAAATAAATGGCATAACTCAACCGCCCCGCCCACCAGCCCGCCAACCGCAGCCACCTCGTCTCGGGTTGCCAGTTGCATGTCGCCGACAGAAACCAAGCAAAACCAGCAGCGGTTACCGCAACCAGCAGGCTGCTGTGCCAGTGTGCATCACCCTGTAGCGCATGCAGTCCGGCGTAAACGAAGACCGTGGCAATACCCACCGCCGCACCGGCGACGGCGCGCCGCCACCGCACCCGTGCGCAGTCGGTTCGCTGCGCCAAATACCACGCCGCCGCGCCGAAAAAAAATTCAAGCGCGGTACCCGGCAAATGATGCGCCCAAATAAACCAGACCGAATCGGGGTCGCCGTCACTGGCCCACAGCAGCGCCAACCGCAAGCCCAACGCTATCGACAAAAATACCAGCAAGGCATGCTCTTGCCATCGCCGCGTACACCAGGCAAGCAGTGGCAACAGCGCATAATATTCCACCTCACTTGGCAGACTCCAAAATGCCGGATTGTAGTAAAACGCCATTTCCCGGCTTTGCACATGCAAAAAAAATACGTGCTCCCACAGGAAAAGCAGCGGCCGATCCTGACGCCACGCCAACAGCACATACAGCAACAAAGCCAGCGCATAAGCGGGGTAGATACGCAGCGCACGTCTGACCAAATAGGAGCCCAAAGAACCGATGCCGCGAAATAGTGCGGGCCCAAATACAAAGCCGCTCAGCACAAAGAAAATATCGACGCCAACGAAGGCATATGTCTCGCCGGGCCGGACCCACCCGAGCGCTGGCGCCCAATGCGCCCACACCACCAACCAGGCGGCCACGCCGCGCCAGGCCTCAACCGTCCAAATCATCCAGCGACTCCGGTGGCCGCGCCAGGCGTTGCAGCGCCGGCATATCCACGATTTGCCAACCGTGCTCGCGACGCGCCAGCACGCCGTCGCGCTGCAGGCGCTGCAAAACCCGCGCCACCGACTCCCGCGTGGTGTTCAGCCGCCAACCGAGCTCTGCCTGTGTGGGCAGAGTCAGCGCACCGCCGGGAGCGGCCAAGTGCAGCAGGGCGGCGCAAATGCGCACAGCCACCGGATGCAGCCCCTGCAGTGCTTGCCATGCCAGCCCATCGCTCACATAACGGGCCAACCAGCGTGCAGCGCGCAGCCCCATGTCGGCCATGGTCAACCACTGCAGGGCGTGGGCCTTGGGCATCACCGCTACCATCGCGCCGCCGGCGTGCGCAATCCAATACAGCGGCGTTGGCGGATGGTCGCCGCCATCGCGCAGCAAGTCCACCAAACCCACCGGGTCGCCGGCCTGGGCGGTTGCCACCGCTGCCTCATAACCGTCCAGCGTGGTTTGCATCGCCTGCAGCGAGCCCTGCACCACCACGGCCAAGCCGTCGAAGGGCTGGCCTTGCCGCATCAACACCTCGCGCCGGCGCAAGGTTTGCAAGGCCATGTGTTCGGCCGCATAGGCCAACGCGGTCGGCGCTGCGTCTGCCAACCAGCGACTGGACTGAAGCAACAGCACCGAAACCGGCAAAGGTCCTTCCCTTCAAACCAAGGCATTGCGTACAATGGCGCTCGAGGCTAACAGCGCCGACGGCGCCCGGGCGCTGGACGGGCACCGGATGCTACACGATTTGCGTGCGCGCCTGGATGGCGGAGGCGACGTGGACGCTGGGCCAGCCCCGGGGCGGGGCGTCCGTGTCCCCCGCGTTCTTGGCCATGGGAGTTTTTCGATGAACGCGTTGATGCTGTGGTACCGGAGGGTGGTTCTCTGCGCGATCGCCGCGGTGAGCTGTGTGTGCGCACACGCCCAAATGGCTGCGGCGCCAGCCGAAGTGGCGCGGGTCGTTTTGGTCGTTGGACAAGCGCAGCGTGTCGCCGCCGACGGGCGAGTGCAGCCCCTGGCCGTTGGCAGTATCGTTGCCGAACAAGATCGGATCCTGACCGGTGACGACGGCATCGTCATGCTCGTGTTTGCCGATCGCGCGCGCTTGTCGGTGCGGCCGCAGACCGAGCTCGTCGTGCGGCGCTACCGCGTGGACAAAGACGTCGATATCGAATTTGACCTGGTTCGTGGCGTCGTGCGTCAAATCTCCGGCGAAGCCGCCCGCCGCGAGCCCGAGCGTTATCGCTTGAATACCCCGATTGCCGTCATCGGCGTGCGGGGCACCGACTATTTGGCGCGCGCCTCCGCGCAAGAGGTCTCCGCGTACGTCCACGAAGGTGCCATCGTGGTAACACCCAAGAGCTCTGATGCCGCCGCCTCCGGCTCCGATGCGGCCGCCACCGCGGTCCTCGTCAGCGCAGACCATCCCCAGCGCATGATCCTGCTCAGCCAGGACACCACGCACGGTCAGCACGCCCTGCGCACGGCCGAGGTGGAGAAACTCCTCGGTATTCGCGTCAGTGCCCATCCTGCCGAGGGTGGCGGGGTCGTCGTTGCCGCTGCCCGCGCCCGGATACCGACGTCAGGGGACGACGTGGCGGTGGCGCCGCCGCCTACCTTGGCTGACCGTCTGCCCGATTCGGTGTCACAAACGTCTGTGCCCATGCCGGTCCAATTGGCATGGGGCCGTTTTGATCGCGTGGGCGTCGGCGCCCCGCCGTTTGACCTGCTGCAAAGCTACGAGCAAGCCGCTGCGGGGCGCAGCGTCACGGTCGGCGAGTTGGGGCAGTACGCCCTGTGGCGCACGCAGGAGCGTGCCACGTTGCCGTCGAGCTTGCGCGGGCAATTCGATTTCGCTCTGGCGGCGGGGCAGGCCGTATTGCGCACGGCAGACGCCTCTTATCAAAACGTGCGTATCACGCACTCGCAGCTGAGCATCGATTTTGACCGCATGCGCTACGGCACCGAACTGGGGCTGAGTGCGGCGCAACAGCCCGCCCGTGCCTTGCGTGCCGAAGGTCGCATCAACGACGAGGGCATCTTTGCCACCGTTGGCGCCACACAGCGCGTCGCGGGCGCCGTATCCGTGAATGGACGCGAGGCCGGCTACACCTTCGTCATGCAAACGCCCGAGGGCGCGTACCAAGGCGTGACGCTCTGGTCTGCTCGATGACGGCCCGCAATCTGAGGGGGCTGTGGGGCGCTCGGCCAACCCTGGTCGCCGTCATCGTTGTCGCTGCAGCGGCGCTCGCGGCGGCGCTGGGCGCTGCCTTGCCGCCCATGCGGGCCGCCGATCAAGGCTGGCACGATCAGCTCACCCGCTGGATGCCTGATGCGCCGGCGCCGCCGGACGTCATCATCGTCGACATCGATGAGCGCAGCTTGCAGGAACTGGGTCCATGGCCGTGGCCGCGCAGCCTTTTGGCCGAACTGGCGCAGCGGCTGCGCGCTCAAGGCGCCCGCATGCAGGTGTGGGACCTGTACCTGCCCGAAGAAGCGCCCGGTGACCACCTGCTGGCCGAGCAGCTGCGTCGTGGCGACATCGTACTGGGGCAAGCGCCCGTCGTCGATCCCTCCGTGCAGGATCCGCCGCTCGTGGGCCGTCTTGTGACGGCCGCCGAAGACGCTGCGCCCCCCCTGTGTAGTCAGACTCCCCCAGTCACCGGGCACCTGGGGCTGGCGCCGCAGTTGGCCCAGGCCGTCGATCTTGCCGCCGTGGGTCACCTGGTGGCAACCCCCGACCCCGACGGCCGCCTGCGCCGCCTGCCCGCGGTCATTTGCACCGGCTCTGCGGCGGTCGGGGCAGTGGGGGCGTCACCTCGGGCGGTGCCGCAAATCGCACTGGCTGCTGCAGCCCGTGCCGAACCCCAGCAAACCTGGCAACTGCGCCGCAGCCGCTTGCCGTGGCAGCCCGCGCAGTGGCTGCAACGCGGGTCATGGCGCTTTGCCCTCGACGCCCAGGGCTGGCTATCCATCCCGTACCGCAGGGCGCACGACCATTGGCCGGCGGTCAGCGCCGCGCGCCTGTTGCGCGGTGCCGCAACCGGCGAGCCTGGACCCGAGCTGAGCGGGCGCATCGTGCTGTTGGGCTCCACCGCGCTGGGCAGTGGCGACCGTATCAATACACCGCGGCACACCCACGCGCCAGGTGTCAGCATACACGCCGAACTGCTCGCCCAGGCCCTGGCTGCCGGCGACCACTGGCCAGCCGCGCCGGTCCAGCAACCCCGGCTCATGGCAGCGCTGCTGGCGCTATGCGCCACGCTGGCGCTGTGGCCGTGGCAGCGCATCGTGCGCAGCGTTGCCGCTGAAATCCGGGTCCAGCGTCCGGTGCTGGCAGCGCCGCTGCTGGCCAGCACCGTCCTCGCCCTGAGCCTGCCGGCCAGCGTCGCTGCCGTCACCCGCTTGCTGGCGGGCCCAGCCTTGCCGGTGATGGCTCCCACCGCAGCGGCGGCGGCGGTCGTCGGGGTGGCGTTGCTGTGGGCCTACCAGCGCCAGCGGCAAGCGGTGCGCGCGCTGGCTGAGGCCTTGGCCGACTTCGTCCCCCCGGTGCTGGCGCAGCACATCGCCCAGCAGGCCGTGCACCCGGAAGGCCTGGGGCAGGTCTGCAACGGCATCCTCTTGGGCGTTCGAATCGAAGGGCTGGACGCATGGGTCAGCACCGCTGACAGCTTACAAGCGCTGGCCCTCATCCACGCCATCCACGCCAGCGCCCACCGCGTGGCGCAGCGCCACAACGGACGTCTGGCCAATGCTCAAGGGGCCACGCTGTATGTCGAATGGCCCGACGCCCCGGCGCCGACCCTACGCTCGGCGCTGCAGGCGGCGCAGCAGCTGCGCGCCGAACTCATCTCGCTGCTGCGGCGCAACGAATCGGCGCATCGCCCCCTGTCGGTCTATATGGCGCTGGAGCAGGGCGCCTATCTGCACGGTCTGGTCGGCCACCCTGGCGCGCGGCGCAGCGTCGTGCTGGGGCCCGTCGCCAACGATGTGCTTGCCATGTTGCAGCTGGCCATCGAACTGGCTGCACCCATCGTCGTCGGGGCCGTGGCTGCACAAGTGCCACTCTCCCCCCATTCAGACCCCCGACTGCAACCGATGGGCCACTTTCTGCTGCCCAACCGCAACCAGCCGCACCAGCTGTGGCAATACATCATCGCCGACGACGCGCCATGACGGCAGCCAATTCACCCCTGGACGGCGCCCTCGGCGCGATGGCGCACATCATGCGTGCCAGCGCCGCCGCGCTGGCCCTATGCTGCGGGGCAGTTGCCGCACAGTCTGCAGGCAGCGACACCGCTGCGGCCGAGCAGGCGTGGCAGCAAGCGCAGCAGGCGCTGCACGACGGTGATACCCTGCGGGCGCAGCTTTGGCTCGAGCGAACTCTCATGCTCGACCCCGATCGAATCGAGGCGCTCGTCCAACTGGCCCTAATCATTCAGCGCAGCGGCGACAGCGCCCAAGCGCAGCCGCTGATCGACAGTGCGCTGCGCGACCCCCGGCTGACCCCGGCGCTGCGACAAGCCCTGCAAAGCAGCCTGAGCGGCGGCCCAGCGGCCGCCGGCGGCGCGGCACTGTTTGCCTATGGATTGCAATACAGCGACAACCCGCTGCTGCTGAGCCCGGCGCGCGAGGTCGAAATCACGCTGCCATCTGGGCCCGTTTTATTGCCCAATGCCAGCCAGCCCAAGCCTGCCTGGTTACACAGCGTGGAGTGGGCTTATCAAAGCCCGCGCGGTGTCGTGTGGGATGCTGCCGTGCAGGCAAGCACCCTATCCGACGCCCGCACGGCGTGGCGGCTGGGGCTGACGGCGCCGCTGAGCGCGGGTCAGTACGTGACGGCGCGCGCCCAACAGGCCCTCG
Source organism: Tepidimonas charontis (assembly GCF_007556685.1). GTDB lineage: Bacteria > Pseudomonadota > Gammaproteobacteria > Burkholderiales > Burkholderiaceae_C > Tepidimonas > Tepidimonas charontis. Next base: position 26,218 of record NZ_VJON01000027.1, read on the forward strand.
ACGGCGGGCGGCACGCCGCCTTGCTCTGGGGCGCGACATTGGGCGAGACCGGCGCCGCGCCAGGCCGCCGCGCCAGCCCCCAGGCTGTCGTCGGGCTGTTCGATGAACCGAGCAGCCGCCGCAGTGGCGCCACCCTCAGACTGGTTTGGACCGTTCAGCAAGAAGATGGCCGCGCCAGCTACGCACGGGGATGGCCCGCCGATGCCGCGCTGTGGCTGGATGCCGAGCTGGCGCGCCGCCGTGTTGCACACGCCTCGCGCCGAGCCGACCAGGCGCGCGCGGGTATTCGAGCGCGCTGGCGCCTGGGTGAGCGTGCCAGCCTCAACGCCCAAGGCTACGCCCAGGCCGACCTCCAAGGGTATAGCCCGCTGCTGGGCAACGGCGCCCCCCGTCGCGTTGCCGCCGTCGACGTCGATGCGCGCTGGACTCTGTGGCGCGACCCGCGCCAACGCAACAGCCTCGAGCTCAGCCTCAGCTGGACGCGGCGTTGGTCCAACCTAGCGCTGTATCGGGGGCAAGAGCGCAGCCTGATGCTGCGCTGGCAACACCAGTGGGAGCGATGAACGCCCTGGGGTGGGCTGTTGCGTGCGCGCTGCACCATGTGACCGTCATCACACTATTTTCGCTGTCCAGCGACCGCCGCGCGCGCAAGCGTTTATAGAATCACGATGCGGGCGTCCAACTGGACGCTGGCTCGATTGTCACTCACTCAAGGAGAGTCTCCATGGCTTTGACCGCTTCTCAGCAGCAAGATGCCTACCGGTTTTTCGTCGTCGCCTTTGGCGCGGTGCCGGGCGTCACTTACATGAACCAAATCGCGGACGCGTACGCGTTTGGCTGGAACACGCAACGCATCGTCGAGGAATACACCACCAAGCCCCAGTTCCTGTCGCGCTACCCGGCGTTCTTCACCGATGAGCAGTTCGCGACCAAGCTGGTCAATGATGTGGTCGGCAGCAGCGCCACCCAAGCTGCCAAGGACCAAGCCGTGGCGGACATCAAGGCGGCGCTGGCTGGCGGCTGGAGCCGCGGCAAGGTCATCTACCAGGTCTTCAACAACCTGGCCAACAAGCCGCACACCGACGCCGACTGGGGCAACACCGCCAAGATGTTCGAAAACAAGGTCAAGGTAGCGAAGTACCTGACCGAAACCAAGCTCTTCGACAGCACCGACCTGCCCACCCTGCAGGGCGCGCTGGCCAACGTGACGGCAACGTCGGATGTCAGCACCCCAGCTGCCATCGACGCCCTGCTGGCGGGTACCCCGGCCAACCCTAACCAGGGTCAGACCTTCACGCTCACTGTGGGTACGGACTACGCCGACACCATCTCTTCGTTCAAGAATGGCGGTCTGATTACATCCGACTTCAAATTCACCTCGGGCAATGAAACGGTGAACGCAGGCGCTGGGACGCTGAACAACGCTGACGCGCTGGTGGACGGCAGCACGACCGATGCTGACGTCTTGAACGCTACGCTGTCGTCCGGGGCTGTAGTGACCCCTACTGCCATCCAGAATATTGAAACCATCAACTTGACGGCCACAGTTGCGGGCTCAGGTCTGAGCTTCGCTAACGTGACGGGTACCAAGACCGTTACGCTGACTGGTGCCGCCAACAGCACACTCCAAAGCATCAACGCCAAGGCAGCTCCGACCATTGAAGTGAAGAACTACAACAAGACGCTGACCTTGGATGTTGATTCGTTGGCGGGCACGACTGCTGGCGGTAATGCCGAATCCTTGGCGCTTAAGGTCTCGGGTATGACTGCAAGCGGTACAGTGATTCCGGGCATCACGGTGACTACAACGATTGCAGGCGCGGGCGCGCTGGAGACCCTGAATCTGGAAAGCGCCGGTTCGACGAAAAATACCGTTGCTCTGACTGCTGGCGCAAACGTCAACGCAGTCACCAAGACCGTCGTGACCGGGGCGGCAGACCTGGATTTGCGGGTTGCGCATGGATTGATTAATGGCCAGACCTTGGATGCGTCGGGGCATACGGCAAACCTCAACCTTGTCATCGACCGTAACACTGCCGCCACTGCTGTTACCAATCTGACCAACGTGACCGGGGTGGATACCTACACCTTCCGCGACAGCGCGGCTGGCGGCGATGCGCTGGTGGCCTCCGGCTTGGCCAACGGTTCAACCGTGATCCTGACCTACGGCACCACAGGCGCCAGCAGCTTGGCGGTCAAGGGCGCAGCATCCAGCTCCACCAACGTGCTGAACCTCACCTTGGACCACGCAACCGACGCAACAGACGTCGCTGTTGCAGCTAGCTTGACCATTGCTGATGTCGAAACCATCAATATCAAGTCCGAAGGCGGTACAACCACCGGTAACTCCATCGCTCAATTGACGGTTGATTCGGGGGCCAAGGTAACCGTCGATGGCTCAACCAAGTTGGACTTGCAGTTGGCGAATACCTCCAAAGTCAGCGTCGTGGAGGTCAAGGGCTCGGGCGCTCATAAAGTGCATTTTGCAGGAACTGCTACCTACAGTATAGGCAAGAATCTGACCATTGATGGCGCCGCCGCCACTGGCAAGCTGACCCTGGATGGGTTGAATTTTGCCGGTACGACACTCGAAACGCTGACCATTTATGGCGGCAGCAATGATGACACGATTACGGGCACGAGCAACGCGAATGCCAAGAACGTCATCGACGCTGGTGCCGGCAAAGACACCGTGACTGTGACTACGGCCAACAATTCCAACGTCACCTTGGGCGCTGGGGCTGATGAGCTGAAGATTAATGGCGTGACCGGCACTGGCTTTGTCACGATTACGGACTTTGCCTTGGGCTCCGGCGGTGACAAGCTGTCGGTGGATACTGCCAACACAATGACCTTTAATGCGGTGGTCGTGACCACCAACACTGCCGGAGCGGATGGGGTGGCTAGTAAATTGTCGATACTCGGGTTTGCTGTGGCAAATGATGCAGCGGCTAAGGCAGAACTCGCTACTGGTGGAGAAACGGCAATCATCGTCATTAACAACGCTTCTGGTGTGGCTGAACTCTGGTACGATGCTGATGGTTTGGTCGGCGGTGAAGTCAAGCTCGCCACCTTCGAGAACATCACCACGGTGGGCGTTCTGACCGACGCTACCTCGGGCTTCGTGGCTGCCAACTTCGGTACCTGGGCCTAATCTCCCCGGAGACAAGCACCCGCCCTCGGGTAGGTGCTTGAGGTGATTGAAACCCTGTCCTTCTCACGAGGGGCAGGGTTTTTCTTTGCCCTCACCGAATCTCCACCCGCACCCCCTGGGTCAGCCTTGCCCCCGGCACCTCCTCGCCGGCCTTGAGCGCTTCGAGGATGGCGCGTTTGTCCGGCCTTGGCGGTGGAGGTGGTGGCGCGACGAGGAAGCGCTCGGGCAAGAGCGCTTCGTCGACTATTTCCGCAGACGGCGGGTTCTTGCGGATCGCCACCACGAACCACGGGCACTCGATCTTGGTGATGCCGCAGGCCTGCAGGTTGGCAAGCAGATACGACCGGATGCGCTCGGCTCGGGCCTCCAGCGCCTTCCGACGCGCGGCCATGCTTTCTTCCGCCTGCCGGATCGCGGCGGCTGTCGCTTCCAGGTTGCGCACGAAGGCGGCTACGTTCGCGGCCTTGACCTCGATCTCGCCTTTCAGGCCTTCGAGCGTGTCTTGCACGACCTCGTCGGGCAGATCGAGCTCGGCCAGTTTCTCCAACGCCTGCCGATAATCGGCGGCGAGTTCATACAGGGCGGGTAGGGCCATGCTCGCCTCCTAAAACGGGATGGAGTCTTCCAGATCGTCAAACGCGCCCGCTGGGGCCACCGGTGCGCTGTTGTCGGTTGCCAGTGCAAGCGTATCGGCACTGCGGCTATCCTTGTCCTTGAGCCGCGCGAGGCGGCTTGACAGTATCTTCGGCTCGAGTCCCTCCTTCTTCTCGCTGGCGGTCTGGCGGGTGGCCGGGTCGAACGCCCCGACAATGGCAAGCCGCGAGCCCTCCTTGCCGGTCTTGGTGGTGTAAATCTCGCGCTGCAGCACCAGGCCCACCTTCCTGCCGGCAAGATCCGGGTAGCCATCGCCGATGGCCTCGACCTCCTCGCCGATCTCGCGGTCGAAGCGCCAGTAGCGCACCTTGCCCGGCTTCAAGGCATGGCCTTCGGGAAAGCCCGCGCAGAAGAGGATCGCATCGAGCAGATCGTGGCCGAAGTAGCGCTCGCCTGTTGGCGAGAGTGTCCACAGGCAGGGCGCGAAGCGCGGTCGGCGGCCATCATCGGCGGTGAAGTGCAGCTCCACGCCCCATCCGCCCTTGCTCGACTGCACGGCGCGGGCGGCCTCGATCGTGACCACGAAGGCGCCGGACTCGTCCAGATACTGCGACCCGAAGTCGGCGGCGCGAAGATATTGGGTGCTTGCGGTGTAGGTTGGGATCATGCGTGCTCTCCTTGCGTGAGTTCAGCCTTGCGCCGCGAAAGCGCTTCCTTGATCTGCGGGCGGTGGGCATCCGGCGTGTCGGCCCAGATCGCCTTGAGGTCATCGATGCTGGCGGCGCGCGCGATGCGGGCGATCTCCGCCTCGACATCGAAGACCGGCGGCTCCTGCCCCGACTCCAGCCACTCGATCAGCATCCGCCCGGTCTCGGCAGAAAGCGGGGCCGGATCGCGCCCGTCAAAAAGCCCCGTGCGATCCTTGCTCACGGTGGCCAGGTGGCCATCGAGCGACAGCTCCAAGACGGTGGTGAACTCGTATTCGAAGCCGTCGCGCTGCACTGGCGCCAAGCCGACCTTCCTCGGCACGCTCTTGCCGCCCACGTCCTGGATGACATACTCCGTCTTGCTGCGCAGCGTGGCGATGAGATGAATCGGCGCGCGCAGGATCGCGTCTAGAAGCCGGTTGTGGCGCGGCGTCACCTCGGCCCAGACGGTGTAGCTGTTGCCGGATTTGGAGGCGCGGGTGAGCTTGTCGTGGAGGTCGAGGATGCCGCCTTCTCCGCTCCACTCGTGGGTGATGGAGTCGATGATCAAGACGTCGTAGGCGGCAGTCGCCTCGCGGATCGCCTCGATGAAGCGCTCCGGCGAAAACGGCGGCCCCATCTCCATCACGTCGAAGCTGAAGCGGTCGGCGTACAGAGACGCCGAGCCGTGCTCGGTGTCGATGACGGCGATCTTGCTGCCGATGCCGCTGGCCACCGCCAGGGCGGAGTAGGTCTTGCCGGAGCCGGAGGGGCCGGCCAGCGCCAGGCGCAACCTGGCCTTGCGTTTGGTGGCTTTGGTGAAGCTCATCGTTGCCTCTCCAGAGAAAGCCCGCGCCGCAGCGCGGCCAGGATCGTGCGCATGTCGGCGCAGCGCGCCTCAAAGTCGCTCATGTCGCTGGCATGGCTCGCGTAGCGCTCAAGCGCCTCGCGGGCGATCAAGCGCAGCCGATCCTCCTCAGCGCTGACGAACAGCTCGGGATGCGCGCGCCGGGCTTCATCGACGATGCGATCGATGGCCTGCGCGCCCGCGCTTGCCGCGGCGATGAGCGCGCAGCGGTAGGGTTCTGGGAGCCTCATCGCCCAGCCCCCAGGCCATCAGCGCCGCACCGCCTGCGCGCAGGCCGCGGCGAGCGTGGCGTCGCCACGCCGCCCCTTGGAGCGAATGGACGAATGCGCATCGAGCCTCTCCTTGCATCAACAAGGAGATACTACAAGTCATGAGCCGCTTCAGGACGCTCGGCGCGGCAATAACAAGCGTCGCTTGCGCGCCTTACGCAAACAAGGTGAAGCGCAGCGGCAAGGCGGCGATGACCTGACCGATGATGCGCGCGGCGTGCGCAGGCTCCAGCGTGAAAGTCTCGTAGGCGGGGTTGTCGCTTTTGACGGCGATGCGCCCGCCGGGCAGCCGCTGCAGGCGCTTGACGAGCAAGGCGTCCTCCAAGAGGAGGACATAGAGGCCGTCTTCCTTGAACGTGGTGATGCGGGTGTCGACAAAGAGCAGATCGCGCGGATGCAGGGTCGGCATCATCGAGTCGCCGCGCACGCTGATGAGTTTGAGCGCGGCCAGATCGCGCCGCCCCAAAAGCGCCCAGGCCTCTTCGCGCGCCAGCGTGATCTCGCCGACGAAATCGGGGTGCTCGGCATTGACGCGCCCGCCTCCTGCGCCGGCTTCGACGTCAAGCAGGGCCAAGCGCACATAACGCTCATCGGGCAAGACCTGTTGCGCCGCAAGCCAGCGCTGCGCTTGGGCCACGGCAAGCCGCCACTCGCCGGGCTCGGCCACGATCAGGTTGCCGGCGCGCTGCGCCAGCGACAGCAGTCGGCGGTACTGCGCCACCCCGCGCTGACCCAGGGGGCGGCTTTTGATCTCGATGTAGAGGGTGTGGCCGTCTTGCGTGGCCTTCAGATCGGGACAGAAGCCCTCCTCCTGAAACAGCTCGGGCAGGGTGGCATCGAGCCGGCGCAGCGCCTCCACCGTCCAGCCCTCGGCCTGCAGCGCCTCCTTCAAGGCTCGCTCGGCGGCGCTGGCCTCCTCGTTGGCCAGCCGCTGCAGCAAATCGGCGGCGCGCACGCCAAAGAACTGCGCCACCTTCTCGATGCGCTCAGGCGAGGGCTGCGTGGCGCCGGCCACCCACTGCTGCACCGCCTGCGGCGTGACGCCGACAAAGCGCGCGAGCTCCGTTTGGTTGGCATGCGGGTGGCGCTCGAACAAGCGCCGCAAGGCGAGGGTAAAGGGGGTCATGGCGTCATCTTACTAGTTGTGCTTGAAAAAGGCAACGAAAGGTTTGATTCCCCAAAACATAAAGCTAGACTGACAAGCATTACCAATCAGCCAAGGAGTTGACGATGGTAAGCGCAAGGTCGATGCAGCGCGCGTTGTATCAGGCGATCCGCTGCGCGGGGTCGCAGACGGCGCTGGCCCAACGGGTGGGGGTGCGACCGCAGGCGGTGCACCTGTGGGTGAAGAAGGGGCGCGTGCCGGCAGCGCGCGCGCTGGCGGTGGAGCGCGCCACCGCGGGGCAGGTCACGCGCCATGAGCTGCGCCCAGACCTTTATCCCAACGAGGCGGCGCCATCGGAGGTTTGCTCGGGAGGGGCGCAACCATGAGGCTGGCGCGCAAGACCGATCCGGCCACGAGCCATGAGGCCGCACGGCGCACCGCCGAGTTCGCCGGCAGTCAACGAGCCCGCATCCTTGCCATGCTCCGATTCCATGGGCCGCTGACGCCAGAGCAGCTGGGCGCGGAGTTGGGCGTGGAGCCCTACGCGATCCGCAAGCGCCTGCCGGAGCTGCAAAAGGCCGGGCTGGCGATGCCAACGGGCGAGGTCAAGCCCACCCGAAGCGGACGGCATCAGCGGGTGTGGAGGGCGATCTGATGCAAGCCGGCACGTTTGCCCTCATCCCCATCGAAGTGATCCAAGACCGGCGGTTGACCTACGAGCAGGTGCACGTGCTCATGGCGCTGTTTTGCTTGCGAGGTGGCGGGTTTGGCGTCACGCCGGCCTCGGCTCACGACATCGCCAGCCTGGTCGGCATGCCAATGGACGACGTCACGCGCATTCTGCGCGACCTGGCCGGGCTGGGATGTTTGCGCAAGTATGGTTTCGCCCTCGACGAAGTGGAGGCGAAATGAGTATCGATTTGATGGCAAAAGCTTGGCAACTCAATTTGCCTGCCACACAAAAGCTGGCGCTTTTGGCCATGTGCGATTGGGCAGATCGGACTGGATGCAGTTTGCATCCGAGTGTTGCAGCCGTCGCAAGGCGGTTGTCGGTATCGGAGCGCCATGCCCAGCGAATCTTGCACCAACTAATAGAGGACGGATGGTTGCAAGTCGTCAGCAATGAAAACGGTGGAGCGCCAGGTAGTACCAGGCACTACCGGATCAATGTTCGCAAGCTCACCGACAACGCCAAGACGAGTTTTACGGGTGACATTGATGTCACGGGTGACATTGATGTCACGGGTGACATGGATGTCACGGGTGACATGGACGTCACGGGTGACATGGATGTCACGGGTGACATGGATGTCGCCAGACGGGTGACATGTGTGTCCGAGACGGGTGACATGGATGTCACCCAAACCGTCAATAAACCGTCAGTAGAACCGTCATATACCCCCCCCTACCCCCCCAAGGGGGAGGGCGGGGCCGAGGCGGCCTCATCTGGCAGCGGCAGGGCTCGATCCTGTGGCGGCCCATCCACGCGTGCCGGCCAAGAGGCCGAGCCCGAGGGATTTGCGCAGTTCTGGGCGGCCTACCCGAGAAAGGTCGCGCGCCAGGATGCCCTGCGCGCCTTTGCCAAGCTCAAGCCCGATGCCGAGCTGCTCAAGCGCCTGCTGGCCGCGCTTGAGCGCCACAAGGCCAGCCGCCAGTGGAGCCGCGACGGCGGCCAGTACATCCCCTATCCGGCCACCTGGCTCAACGGCAGGCGCTGGGAGGACGGGCAGGACGAGGAGCAGGACGAGCCGCGCTACGGCGGGCCGCCGCCAGGCCAGAAGGTCGGGCGCTGGACGCCCACCGGCACGGACCTTTCCACCGCCGACTGGCACGCGTGGGACTGGAGCAAGGGCGTGCCGCGCTACATCGACGGCGTGTGGGCTGTGTGGCCCGATGAGTACGAGCGCGACGGGAGGATCGTGTGAACGCAGCCGACATCGCCAAAGCGCTTGCCGAGCGCGCCGAAGACGTCGCCGCCTACCTGCTGCCCAATGGCAAGCGGGCAGGCCGCGAGTGGAAGGCCGGCTCCATCAGCGGCGAGCCGGGCCAGTCGCTCTCCGTGGCCATCCACGGCCAAAAGCGCGGCCTCTGGCGCGACTTCGCCACGGATCAGGGCGGCGACCTGCTCGATCTGTGGATGGCCGTGCGGGCCTGCTCGGTGGCGCAGGCCATGCGCGAGGCGGCGCAGTGGCTTGGCTTGCGCGAGACGATTCCGGCTGGCGCGCCGAAGCGCGAGTACCGCCGCCCGCCCAAGCCCGCCTGCACGGCCGCCGCGGCCGAGGTGCTTTCGTGGCTGGCCTCGCGCGGCATCAAGGAGCAGACCGCGCGCGACTTTCGCATCGCGCAGCGCCAGGAAGCCGGCAAGACCTACGCCATCTTCCCCTACCTGAGGGATGGCGAGTTCATCAACGCGAAGTTCCGCAACATCGCTGAGAAGCGCGACATGCGCCAGATGAAGGAGGCAGAGCCCTGCCTCTTTGGCTGGCACCTCATCGACCCCAAGTGCCGCCGCATCGTCATCACCGAAGGCGAGCTCGATGCCATGACGCTGCACCAGGCGGGCATCGCGGCGCTGTCGGTCAACGCCGGCGCAGGCAGCTTTGCGTGGCTGGAGAGCGACTGGGAGCGGCTGGAGCGCTTCAGCGACATCGTGATCGCCTTCGATGCCGATGAGGCCGGACGCAAGGGCGCGCGGGAGCTGGCCCGAAGGCTGGGCGAGGCGCGCGCGAGGCTGTGCGAGTTCGCCCCCTACAAGGACGCCAACGAGGCGCTGCAAGCCGGCGAAAGCCCCGAGTTCTTCGCCCGAGCCATCAGCGAGGCCAAACCCATCGAGCCCGATGGCATTAGGCCGTTCGACGCGTTCCTCGAGCGCGTGCAGGCCATGTTCTGGCCCGCGCCTGGCGAGGAAGCGGCGGGCTACCCGCTTGCGATCGGCCACAAGACGCAGGACTGGCTCGTCTTCCGCCCCGGGGAAGTGTCGGTGTGGACCGGCATCAACGGGCATGGCAAGAGCCAGTTTCTGGCGCAGCTATCCGTGCAGCACGCAGCGCTGGGGGCGCGCTGGTGCGTCTACTCCGGCGAGATGCCGCCGGCGGTGCAGCTCAAGCGCCTCATCAAGATCGCCACCGGCCAGGACCGGCCGCATCCTGAGCACATCGCGCAGGCCGCGCGCTGGATCGGGCAGAGCATGTGGGTCATCGACCGGGTGGGCTCGGTGGAGCTCTCATGGCTCATCAAGGTCTTCGAGTACGCCAACCGACGGTACGGCTGCGACTGCTTCCTGATCGACAGCCTGATGATGCTCTCCGACGTGCCCGAAGACGGCAGCGGAGCCTTCTCGGCGCAAAAGCGCGCCATTCAGACGATAGCGGACTTTGCCAAGCGAAGCGGCAGCCACGTGCACGTGGTGGCCCACCCGAGGAAGGGCCGCGATGAGACGATGGCCCCGGGCAAGCTCGACGTGGGGGGCTCCAGCCGCATCACCGATGGCGCAGACAACGTGCTCTCCGTCTGGAACGCCAAGCACGACCCGACCAAGCCCGACTACAACCCGGCGCTGCCCGACGGCCACATCGCGCTGCACAAGCAGCGCCACGGCGACGTCCAAGACCGCAAGGCGCTGCTGTGGTCGATTGCGGGCTGCCGCCAGTTCAGCGCCGACTCGCTGCGCGCGCCGCGCGTCTTCGTGCCCGAGCCTGCGCGCGCGCCGCAGCCTGCGCAGGAGGACTGGCTGTGAGCTGCCCGGCCTGCGCGGCTGCGCGCGCCAGCGCCGCCAGCGGCGCCTACTTCCTGCGCTGCCCCTGGTGCATGGCGCGGCTCATTGCCAGCGCCCGGCCCCTGCGCCGCCTTCAGGAGGCCCACATCGAGGCCTGCCGGCGGATGCACCGCCGCGATTGGGAGCAGGTCTGGGACGGGGTGCTTGAGCGGCTCCAGCGCAACGAGCTCATCGAGCCTGCGCCCCCAACATGCCCGCAAACGGGCCTAGAAGGCCGCAGGAGCGATTTTTTGGAGGGGGGTAATGGGGTGGTGCCACCCGCCCCGCAAAACGCCCCCAAACCCCGCAAAACCCGCAACAGGAGGAGCTAGGACTGTGGGAGCTTTGAGCCGCGAGAAAGGCAAGCGCGGAGAGCGCGAAGTCGCCGCCATCATCAGCGACCTGCTGGGGGTCAGCGCCAGCCGCCGCGTGCGCCAGCACGACGGCGACAGCGACATTCTCGGGGTGCCGGGCTGGTCGATCGAGGTCAAGCGCTGGAGCCTGCTGGTGCCGCACGAGGTCAACCGCGCCTGGGCGCAGGCGGTGGAGCAGGCGCAGCGCGATGGCGGCATTCCGGCGCTGTTCTTCCGCGCCAACTACCATCCGTGGCGCGTGATGTGGCCGATCTCCGTGCTGCTGACGATGCAGTCCGCGCACATGTGGGTCGAGCCCCAGTGGGCGGCGCAGACCACCCCAGAGGCCTGGGCGGCGGTGGCGCGCGAGCTTCTGTGGAGGCAGGCGCATGAGCCGCGCAGCTGAGCGCCCCAAGGCCGAGCCCGAGCCCGGCGACGTGCTGCTGCGCCCAGGCGGCGCGGCCGTCTTCGTGGAGGAGGAAGACGCCGAGTGGGGCCGCGTGCGGCACTACCGGACGGTGGACACGCTGGGGCTGATGCTCAAGGCCGGCACGATCTCGCAGGGCATGCACGATGCGGGCCGGCAGTTCCAGGAGGACTTCCTGCGGGCCTTTCGCTCGGGATATGCCAGCCCGCGCCTCGATGGGCTGCCCGCGGGCACGCGCTTGAGCGATGGCATCGCGCAAAGAAGCGCAGCGGCGGCGCTTGCCGTGCGCGAGGCGCTGGATGCCGCTGGCGGCGCAACGTCGCCCGCGGGGTCGGGCCTCTGGCACGTGGTGGGCCTTGGCATGTCGGTGCGCGAGTGGGTGCAAAGAGCCGCCTGGAGCGGCTACTTGCTGACCCAGCACACCGGCATGGGCGCGCTCATCGCGGGCCTGGCCATGCTGTGCCGGCACTACGGCTACAGGCCTGTAGAAGCAAGATAGTAATGTCCGCTTCCGGCAAAGTAGAAATGTCCGCTTGTTGGTCTGGAAGCGGAGGGCTGGGTGGACAAGCGCATCGAGATGAGCGAGCGGGAGATCGAGCGGCTCAAGGTG
>NZ_VJON01000028.1 GCF_007556685.1 Tepidimonas charontis
CGCCCCCCCCCCCCCGGCCACGTCATCGGGGCGAACGCGCTTTTTGCAGCGCCGCATAATGACGGCGTCATACGTTCCACCCTGAGAGGAGTTCTCCCATGCACATCGACACCGTCGGCATCGTCGGCGCCGGCACCATGGGCAACGGCATCGCCCAGGTCTGCGCCACCACCGGGCTCAACGTCGTCATGGTCGACATCAGCGACGCCGCGCTGAACAAGGGCCTGGCCACCATCGGCGCCAGCCTCGATCGGCTGATCAAGAAAGACAAGCTCAGCGCCGCCGACAAAGACGCCGCGCTGGCGCGCATTCGCCCTTCCACCAACTATGACGACCTGAAGGGGGCGCAGCTCGTCATCGAAGCCGCCACCGAAAACCTCGAGCTCAAAATCAAAATCCTGCGCCAGCTCGACGGCCTGCTGGCGCCCGAGACACTGGTGGCCACCAACACCAGCTCGATCAGCATCACGCAACTGGCCGCCGTCACCGGCCGCGCCGACCGCTTCATCGGCATGCACTTCTTCAACCCGGTGCCGATGATGGCGCTGGTGGAAATCATCCGCGGCCTGCAGACCAGCGACGCCACCCACGACGCGGTGCGCGAGCTGGCCCTGCGCCTGGGCAAGACGCCGATCACGGTCAAAAACTCGCCCGGCTTCGTGGTCAACCGCATCCTGGTGCCGATGATCAACGAGGCCTTCTTCGTCCTCGCCGAGGGGCTGGCCAGCCCGGAAGACATCGACGCCGGCATGAAGCTGGGCTGCAACCACCCGATCGGGCCGCTGGCGCTGGCCGACATGATCGGGCTGGACGTCTGCCTGGCGGTGATGAACGTGTACTTCGCCGAATTCAACGACAGCAAGTACCGCCCCTGCCCCCTTCTGAAGGAAATGGTGGCCGCCGGCTACCTGGGCCGCAAAACCGGCCGTGGGGTCTACACCTACTGAGCGACGGTGCGCGCCTTGCGGCGGGGATAGATGCGGCGCCGGCCCGGGCGGCTCACGCCGCCACGAAGTGGCCGGATTTGCCGCCGCGCTTTTCCAGCAGCCGCACGTCGCCCATCACCATGGCGCGATCGGCAGCTTTGCACATATCGTAGATCGTCAGCAGCGCCACCTGCACCGCCGTCAGCGCCTCCATCTCGACGCCGGTGGGGCCCACCGTCTCCGCCGTGGCCTGCACGCGCACCGCACTGCGCTCACGCTCCAGCGCAAAATCCAGTGCCACGCGCGTCAGCGCGATCGGGTGGCACAAAGGGATCAGCTCGCTGGTGCGCTTGGCCGCCATGATGCCAGCGACGCGCGCCACGCCCAGCACATCGCCCTTCTTGGCCGAACCCTGCTCGATGAGCGCCAGCGTGGCGGGCTGCATGCTGATGCGCCCTTCGGCCACCGCGACTCGGTGCGTGGCCGCTTTCGCGCCCACATCCACCATGTGCGCCTGACCATGGGCGTCGAAATGCGTCAGCGGCGACGCCGCCGCTGGCGGCGCGGCGGCGTCGAGCGGGGAAGCTGGGGAAGAGGGATCACGCATAATGCATCAACAACGGAACGCGTCGCCAACCGCGGCGGCGGCACGCCCCCGCAGACTGCGCCAACCATGCAGGCAGCCGAGTGCGCCGCAATGAATCTTGCCGCGTTGGTGAGATCATACCGCCCATGCACTCTGCCTTGCCTGAAAACCGCGCCGTGCGCGCCGACAGTGCCGCGCCTGGCGCGAGCCCCGAATCGCCCCCGGCGCGCTGGCAGCCCATGGCATGCTCGCGTCGCCACTGGCTGGCAGGCGCGCTGCGCAGCACCTTTGCGCTGCCGGTGGCGCGCGCCCTGCAGCCATGGGCGCTGTCGGCCATGGGCGCGGGCGCGACGCTGTCGGCGGGTATGGCGCAGGCCAACCCGCTGCCGGCGCTGGGCGACGGTGGCGACCTCACGCTGTCTGAGGAGCGGCGCCTGGGTGACCACATCGCGCGCAGCCTCTACCGCGACCCGGCCTATGTGGACGACCCGGTGCTGGACGACTATCTGCAGACCCTCTTTCAGCCGCTGTGGCGCACGGCGCGCCAGCGCGGCGAGCTGGCCGACGAACAGGCCGAGCGCTTCGCGTGGCGGCTGTTGCTCGGACGCGATCGCACCATCAACGCCTTCGCCCTGCCCGGCGGCTACTTCGGCATCCACCTCGGGCTGATCGCCGTCACCACCCGCGCCGACGAACTGGCCTCCGTCCTCGCGCACGAGCTCAGCCACGTCACGCAGCGCCACATCGCCCGGCTGCTCAGCCGCCAGAGCCAGCAGGCCCCGCTGGTGCTGGCGGCGATGATTCTGGGGGCGTTGGCCGCCAGCGCCGCCCGCAATACCGACATCGCCAGCGCCGCCATCGCCGGCGGGCAGGCGGTGGCGGCGCAGAGCCAGCTCAACTTCTCGCGCGACATGGAGCGCGAGGCCGACCGCGTCGGTCTGGCCGTGTTGCTGGGCGCCGGATTCGATGGACAAGGCTTCGTGGGCATGTTCGAGCGTCTACTGCAGGCGGCGCGCCTCAACGACGATGGCAGCTTCCCCTATCTGCGTAGCCATCCGCTGACCACAGAGCGCCTGGCTGACTTGCGCGCGCGCCTGCCGCTGACGCTGCCTGCCGCCCCCTCGACCACGATGGTCTCGCCGCTGCTGCACGCCTTCGCGGCCGCGCGCGCGGCGGTGCTGGCCGACCCCGCCGCCGACCGCCTGCGCGCCCACGCCGCGGGCACCGGCAGCGGGCCCGCCCGCACCTATGCGCAGGCGCTGGCGGCGGCGCTGCTGCGCGACCCAGCCGCTGCCGCACGCGCCCTGCCAGAACTGTATGAGGCCACCGCCCGCGACCCCACCGCCCAGCGCGCCATCCGTCAGCTGCACCTGGAGGTGGCAGCCAGCCTGGCCACGGCGCCGGCGGGCGCGACGTCGCGCCCGGGGGCCATCGAGCCGCCCACTGGCCTCGCGGCCGCGAATGCCGCCGCGCTGGCCGACCTGACACCACCCCGCGTTGGCGAAACCCTGGAGGCCGCCGTGGCCGACGGCAGCCGCGCCAGCCTCCTGCTCGCCGCCCGCGCCGCTGCCTTCGCCGGCGACGGCTGGCCGGCGCGCGTGCAAGCCCGCCTGCAAGCCTGGTGCGTCGAGCACCCTGACGATGGCAGTGCCTGGTTGACCCTGGCGGGTCTGCTGCACAC
This sequence comes from Tepidimonas charontis, assembly GCF_007556685.1. Lineage (GTDB taxonomy): Bacteria > Pseudomonadota > Gammaproteobacteria > Burkholderiales > Burkholderiaceae_C > Tepidimonas > Tepidimonas charontis. The sequence continues at coordinate 3,194 of NZ_VJON01000028.1, forward strand.
CCTGAACCGGCCGGTGGCCGCCGCGCGTGCCGAAGGCGAAGCGCACTTGGCTCGCCTCGATCCACAGGGCGCGCTGGAGCGCTTTCGCGCCGCCCAGCGGCTGGCACAGGCGCGCGGCGAGCGCGATCTGATGGAGCTGTCCATTCTGGATGCGCGCGCACGCCACGCCCAGGCCCTGCTGCAGGCCGAAGCCGACGAGGCCCGCCAGCGCCAGCGGTGAGCCGTCCGTCGTTCGGATCGAGGAACGGCAAGTCGCGGCATCGGCGCCACGCGGCCAACGACCGGTACGGCACAATCGCGCCCATGGCTGGCATTCACATCACCGATATCGAGGCCGCCATCAACTACTGGCGCGCCCGCACGCCGTCGGTCGACGGCGTCACCCTCGGGCCCGAGCTGCGCGCGCTGGCCGAGGTCTATGCGCTGATGGCGTACTACCGCGAAGACGAAGTCGACGAACACACCATGCCGCGCGCCGCCTGGGCGGCTTGGAAAGCGTGGTACGACACCACGCCCGATACCCCCTGCATCGCCATTTGCTCCACCAACCAAGGCGACCCCGTGTGCAAAGGCTGTGGCCGCACACACGACGAGGTCACGCGCTGGCCTGCCATGACCCCCGGCGAAAAGCGCGCCGTCTGGCGCCGCATCACCCTTGACGGCAGCGCCTGGCGCTACAACGTGTACGCCGAGCGCGCGCTGGAAAACCGCGCTCAGACGCGCGCCGCCAACGCGGATGCCAACCCGGTATAGGCCGCCGGCGTCAAGGCACGCAGGCGCGCCTTGTCGGTCTCGGGAATGGGCAGATCGTCGATGAGGGCGTGCAGCGCCTCGGCCGTGACCTGCTGCCCGCGCGTGATGTCCTTGAGCTTTTCGTAGGCCCCGGGCACGCCGTGGCGACGCATCACGGTCTGAATGGGCTCGGCCAGCACCTCCCAGGCCGCCTCCAGATCGGCGGCCAGCGCCGGCGGGTTCAATTCGAGCTTGCCCAGACCGGTCAGCAGCGACTGGTGCGCCAGCACCGTATGGCCCAGCGCCACCCCCATATTGCGCAACACGGTCGAGTCGGTCAGATCGCGCTGCCAGCGGCTGATCGGCAGCTTCTCCGACAAATGACGCAGCAGCGCATTGGCCAGGCCCAGATTGCCCTCGGCGTTTTCGAAATCGATCGGGTTGACCTTGTGCGGCATGGTCGAGGAGCCGATTTCGCCCGCTTTGAGCTTTTGCCGGAAGTAACCCAGGCTGATGTAGCCCCAGATGTCGCGCGCCAAGTCGATGAGAATGGTGTTGCTGCGCGCCACGGCGTCGAACAGCTCGGCCATGTAGTCGTGCGGCTCGATCTGGATACTGTAGGGCTGAAACGTCAGCCCCAGGCCGATCGGCACCTCGGCTGGTGTGTCCGCCGTCGGCGCCGGGGTCTCCACCACGCTGCGCGCAAAGGCCTCCCAGTCCACCTCCGGGCAAGCCGCCACATGAGCGTTGTAGTTGCCCACCGCCCCGTTCATCTTGGCCAGCAGGCGCACGGCGGCGATGCGCTCGCGCGCGGCCTGCAGCCGCGCCACCACATTGGCCAGCTCCTTGCCCACCGTGGTGGGGCTGGCCGTTTGCCCGTGGGTGCGGCTGAGCATTGGTTGCTCGGCCCAGGCGTGGGCGTACGCGCGCAGTCGCGCGACGACGGCGTCCAACCCTTGCAGCAACACGGCGCGGCCAGCCTGCAGCTGCAAGGCGTGGCTGGTGTTGTTGATGTCTTCGCTGGTACAGGCGAAGTGCACGAATTCACCGGCGCGCTGCAACTCGGGCCAGCCGGCAAAGACGCCGGGCACCCCCAGCTCGGCATTGCCGCGAATCCAGTACTCCACCGCCTTGACGTCGTGGTTGGTGGTTTTTTCGATCGCCTTGATGGCGGCGGCGTCGGCGGGCGAAAAGTCCCGCACCACGCGCCGCAGATGAGCGCGCGCGGCCGTCGACAGCGCGGGGAACTGTGGCAACCCCAGCTCGCTCAAGCGTTCGAACCACGTCAGCTCCACCTGCACGCGGCGGTGCATGAAGCCGTATTCGCTGAAGATCGGGCGCAGGGCCGTCAGCTTCGGGGCATAGCGCCCGTCCAGCGGCGACAAAGCGGTCAGCGCCGCATCGGGCGCAAGAGAGGCGTCAGGGTGGGCTCGCATAGTGCCGCGATTGTAGGGGCGTGCGCACTCGCCCCTACAATCGAAGCCCTGCGGGACACGCCAACACGACCATGAAACTCAAACTCATCGGAAGCCCAACCAGCCCGTATGTGCGCAAGGTGCGCGTGGTGATGGCTGAGAAAAAGCTGGAATGCCAATTCGTGCAGGCCGACCCCTGGGCGCCGAACTCACCCGTGGCCGAGGTCAACCCGCTGGGCAAGGTCCCCTGCCTGGTCATGGAAGGCGGTGAAGCGGTGTTCGACTCACGCGTCATCGTCGAATACCTCGACACCCTGTCGCCCGTGGGCAAACTGATACCGGCCAGCGGCCGTGAGCGGCTGGAGGTCAAAACCTGGGAAGCGCTGGCCGACGGTCTGCTGGACGCGGCGGTCTCCGCCCGGCTGGAGCAGGCCTGGACGGGCCGCGCCGCGCACGAGCGCTCGGCCGCCTGGATCGAGCGTCAACTGGAGACGGTGCAACGGGCCCTCAAAGCGATGAGCCTGGGACTGGGCGACCGCCCCCACTGCCATGGCATCCACCTGACGCTGGCCGACATCGCCGTCGGTGTGGCCCTGGGTTATTTGGATTTTCGCTTCCCCGACATCGACTGGCGCAGCGCCTACCCCAACCTGGCCCGACTGCACGAGCGGCTGCAGCAACGTCCAAGCTTTGCCGAAACGCTGCCGCCGGCCTGAATAAAAAGGTACCGCGAAGCCCCCGCCGAGACAACAGGAGGAGGGAGGGAGGAGGAGAACCGCCCCGGCGGCTGTGCCATCGGCCCGTGCAACCACCGGACCGAGGCGACTTCGCGGTACACGTAAAACGTAACGCTTTCCTGTTTCGAAACCGGCAGCACCGCCAAAGTTCCCGCAATCGCTCAGGCCGGCGATGAACGGAACCCCGCCTCATACCAGCGCCGGCTGCGGTTGACCAGCGCCACCACCGCCAGCATCACCGGCACCTCGATGAGCACGCCTACCACGGTGGCCAGCGCCGCGCCGGACTCGAAACCAAACAAGCTGATCGCGGTGGCCACCGCCAGCTCGAAAAAATTAGAGGCCCCGATCAGCGCCGAGGGCGCAGCCACCGCGTGCACCTCGCCGACCCAACGGCTCAGGCCGTAGGCCAGCGCCGAGTTGAACGCCACCTGGATGAGAATCGGCACCGCCAACAACGCGATGACCAGCGGCTGGCGCAAGATTTGTTCGCCCTGAAAGGCAAACAACAACACCAGTGTGGCCAGCAGCGCTATGATCGACCAGGGGCCGATGCGGCGCATGGCCGCATCGAACGCCTGTGGCCCGCGCGCCAGCAGCCGCCGCCGCCACAGCTGGGCCAAGATCACCGGCACCACGATATACAGCCCCACCGACACGAGCAACGTATCCCACGGCACCGTGATGGCCGACAAGCCGAGTAAAAAGGCCACCAAGGGGGCAAAGGCAAATACCATGATGGTGTCGTTGAGCGCCACTTGCGACAGGGTAAAAAGCGGGTCGCCCCCGCTCAGGCGGCTCCAGACGAACACCATCGCCGTGCAGGGGGCGGCTGCCAGCAGGATCAAGCCGGCCACGTAGGCGTCGAGCTGCTCGGCGGGCTGCCATGCGGCAAAGAGTTGGCGCACGAACAGCCAGGCCAGCAAGGCCATCGAAAACGGCTTGACCAGCCAATTGACGAACAGCGTCACGCCGATGCCGCGCACATGCTGGCGTACCTGGTGCAGCGCGCCGAAATCGACCTTGACCAGCATCGGGATGATCATCACCCAGATCAGCAGGCCCACCGGCAGGTTGACCTGTGCCACCTCCAGCCGGGCGATGGCCTGAAAGACGCCCGGCAGCGCCTGCCCGAGCGCGACACCGGCCACGATGCACAGCGCCACCCACAGCGTCAGGAAGCGCTCGAACACGCTCATCGGCGCGCCGCTGGCCTGCTTGGCCGTGACTTCACATTGGGCACTCATGGGCTTGTCAACTCCGAGCCAAGGCGCGCGCGGCCTCTTGCAAAGCAGCCGGCGTCAGGGTTTCGACGGGCAGCGACACCAGCTCCTCGATGCGCTGCCGAATGCGCTGCAGCGTGGTGCGAAAAGCCTGATATTTCACCTCATCGGGCGCGTCGCCCGCGGAAGGATCGGCAAACCCCCAGTGAGCGGTGGCCGGGTGGCCGGGCCACACCGGGCAGACTTCGCCGGCGGCGTCGTCGCAGACGGTGATGATGAGGTCCATCGCCGGTGCACCGGGCGCCGCGAACTCGTCCCAGTGCTTGCTGCGCAAGCCATCGGTGGCGATGCCGGCCTCACGCAGAACGGCCAGCGCCAGCGGGTGCGGCTGCTGCTGCGGGCGCGGGCTGCTGCCGGCCGAAAACGCCCGAAAGCGTCCTTGGCCCAGGTGATTGAGCAGCGCCTCGGCCAGGATGCTGCGCGCGGCGTTGTGCGTGCACAAGAACAGAACGTGACACGGGCGGTGGGTCATGGTGCGCTCCGTCATCCGCAGCACGCACGTGTGTGGGTGTGGCCCGGCGTACAGCACGCGGCCGCCTCCCTTGCGGCTGCGCTCGCCGCTGTATCGGCACAGCGCGCGCTGCCGCCGTGGGCCGATGCCGGCGCTTCCCGAAACACAGGGATGTCGGCCAGCGTGTGAAAGTGCTCCCAGGCGATGCCCTGCGGATCGGTCACCCAGTGCTTCTCGCTGCGGGCGTAGCAACAGGTCGTCGCCCCCTCGTCGAGCAGGGCCATGTCGGCGGCTCGGGCGCGCGCTTTCAGCTCACCCAGCTCCGACGCGTCATCGACTTGGAAGCCCAGATGGTCCACCCCCGGCGTGCCGCCACCCGTGGAGATGGCGAAATTCAGGCGCGGATCGTCGAGCATCCACTTGGCATAGTCGCGCTCCACGCGTACCGGCGCAGCGTCGAACAGACGTGAGTAAAAGGCGATGCTTTGTTGCAAATCGCGCACGTGCAGGTGGACGTGAAAGCGCTTCATGGCGGACTCCTCCAGGGGCGGGTGATGGATCAACACGGACAGGGAAGGCGGACATCGGCGACGGGGCACGGCTGGCCTCGGCAGCAGTTTTCGGTGAGGTAAGCCAGCAGCGCCTGCATGGTGTCGAAGGCCGCGCGGTAGATCAGATGACGCCCCTGCCGCTGCTGCGTCACCAACCCGGCGTGCAGCAGCTCTTTCAAATGGAAGGACAGCGCACTGGGCGTCGCTTGCAGCGCGTCGGCCAACGCCCCGGGGGTCAAACCGTCGGGACCGGCCATGACCAGCGTGCGAAAGGCACGCAAACGCACGGGCTGGGCCAGCGCGGCCAGGGCTTGGACGACATGGGCTTCATCGCGCACGGCAGCACTATACAACATTTCAACAAATATTGAAACGAATGCGACACCCCAAGCCGCTGGCCAACGGTCGGCGCCGCAAGCGCGACGCGGATGCTTTCCAGAGCCGGTGAGATGATGCTCAACGCAGCGCCAGAATGCGGCGCGCACCATCGAGCACGATCAGGCCGATCACCGTTCCGACGATCAGATCGGGCAGTGCCGAGCCCGTCCACGCCACCAGCAACCCCGCCACGATCACCCCCAGATTGGCCAGCACATCGTTGGCGGAGAAGATGTAGCTGGCCTTCATGTGCACGCCCAGCCCCCGGTGGCGCGCCACCAGCCACAGGCAGGCCACATTGGCCGCCAAAGCCAAGGTGGCCACGGCCATCATCAGGACCGACACCGGCTCGCTGCCCAGCACGGCGCGCCGCACCACCTCGGCCAAGGCCAACAGGGCCAGGGCCCCCTGCAGCCAGCCGGCCAGATGCGCCGCCCGCATTTTGTGGGCGGCGCTGCGGCCCACCGCATACAGGGCAACCCCATAGACGGCCGCATCGGCAAACATATCCATGCCATCGGCCAGCACCCCCGTGGACTGTGCCAGCAGGCCGACGACCATCTCCAGCACGAACATCATCGCGTTGATCGCCAACAGCGTCCACAGCACGCGCGCTTCGGTGGCGTCGGCGTGGGTGCCCGGCGATGGCTCGCCGACCGCCGGCTCGGTGTGGACCAGGGCAGCGCCCAGGTTCAGCGGGGTCAGGCGCTGTAGCACCGCCTGCGCCGGCCCGGTGTGCAGCACCGTCACGCGACGCTGCGCCAGATCGAACGTCAAACGCGCCTGCGGCAGATCGCGCAGCGCCATGCGGATCAGGTTTTCCTCGGATGGGCAATCCATCTTGGGCACGGTAAAAACGCTGCGATGCCACATCGCAATCCCCTCCTGGGCAAGGGCGCGGCGCGCTGCGCCGCACACGAATCGGGGCCCCGTGTGTGCTGCAGCCGCCCACGCCTTCTACACGTCGATGTTGGCCGCGCGCAGCGCGTTGCTCTCGATGAAGACGCGACGCGGCTCGACCTCGTCGCCCATCAGCATCGAAAAGACCTTGTCGGCCTCGATGGCGTCTTCGATGCGTACCTGCAGCAAGCGGCGCACCTCGGGGTTCATCGTCGTTTCCCACAGCTGCTCGGGGTTCATCTCGCCCAGACCTTTGTAGCGCTGGCGGCTGGTGGTGCGTTCGGCCTCGGCCAGCAGCCAGCGCATGGCGCTGCGGAAATCGCGCACGGCGGCCTCGCGCGCGCGCTCACCCTCACCGCGCACCACTTTGGCCCCTTCGCCCAGCAAGCCGGTGAAGGCGCGGGCGGCGTCGGCCAACACGGCGTAATCGGCGCCATGCACGAAGTCCTGCGTGATGACACTGGCGCGCACATTGCCATGATGGCGGCGGCGGATGCGCAGCAGCGGCTTGTCGGCACGGGCGTCGAACTCGGCGCTGACTTCGGCGGGCGCCGCGCTGCCGTCGCCCGCGCGCAGCGCGGCCTGCAGCCGAGCGGCGCTGTCGGCGGCGGCGTCCATGTCGTCCAGGTTCAGCGCCACCCCATCGGCGACGGCGCGCAGGGCCTCGGCATCCATGAAGGCCGACAGGCGCGCGATCACGGACTCCGCCGCCTGATGTTGGCGCGCCAGCTCCGCCAAGGTCTCACCGGCCAGCACGGTTCCCTGCGCGTCGCCCGTGTGCAGGCTCGCGTCCTTCAGCGCCACACGCAGCAAAAAGGCATCCAGCGCCGCGTCATCCTTCAGGTACAGCTCTTCCTTGCCCGCCTTGACTTTATATAGCGGCGGCTGGGCGATGTAGATGTGCCCACGCTCGACCAGCTCGGGCATTTGGCGATAGAAGAAAGTTAGCAGCAAGGTGCGGATGTGGGCGCCATCGACGTCGGCGTCGGTCATGATGATGATGCGGTGGTAGCGCAGCTTGCTGATGTCGAAATCGTCGGCGCCGCCCTTGCCGCGGCCGCCCTCGTCGTCGCTGGCGCGCCCGATGCCGGTGCCCAGCGCCGTGATCAGCGTCAGGATCTCGTTGCTGGACAGCAGTTTTTCGTAGCGGGCTTTTTCGACGTTGAGGATCTTGCCGCGCAGCGGCAAGATGGCCTGGAACTTGCGGTCGCGCCCTTGCTTGGCGCTGCCGCCGGCGGAGTCGCCCTCGACGATGTAGATCTCCGACAGCGCCGGGTCTTTTTCCTGGCAGTCGGCCAGCTTGCCGGGCAGCCCCAGGCCGTCGAGCACGCCTTTGCGGCGCGTCATCTCACGCGCTTTGCGTGCGGCTTCGCGCGCACGCGCGGCCTCGACGATCTTGCCACAGATGATCTTGGCGTCGTTGGGGCGTTCTTCCAAATATTCGGTCAGCGCCTTGGCGACGATGTCCTCCACCGGCGCGCGCACCTCCGACGAAACCAGCTTGTCCTTGGTCTGGCTGCTGAATTTGGGCTCGGGCACCTTGACCGAGAGCACGCAGCACAGCCCCTCGCGCATATCGTCACCGCTGACCTCGACCTTGGCTTTTTTGGCCAGTTCGTTGGCCTCGATGTACTTGCCGATGACGCGCGTCATGGCCGCGCGCAAGCCGGTGAGGTGGGTGCCGCCGTCGCGCTGCGGGATGTTGTTGGTGAAACAGAGGACCGACTCGGTGTAGCCGTCGTTCCACTGCATGGCCACTTCGACGCCGATCTCGGTGCCGGGAATGCCGCCGTAGCTCTCGGCTGGCCGTGCGCCGCTGGCGTGAAACACCGTCGGGTGCAGCACCTTTTTGCCGGCGTTGATGAATTCGACGAAGCCTTTGACGCCGCCCGCGCCGGAGAAGTCGTCGGCCTTGCCGCTGCGCTCATCGAGCAGGCGAATGCGCACGCCATTGTTCAAAAAGCTCAGCTCGCGCAGCCGCTTGGCCAGGATCTCGTAGTGAAAATCGTGGTTTTCCTTGAAGATCTCGGTGTCGGGCAGGAAGTGCACCTCGGTGCCGCGTTTGTCGGTGACACCGATGACGCGCATCGGCGAGACCTCCACCACCTGCCCGTCGGGGGCGGTGGCACGCTCGATGAGCCGGTTTTGCACCACGCCGCGGGCGAATTCGAGTACATGCACTTTGCCGTCGCGGCGCACGATCAGGCGCAGCCAGCGCGACAGCGCGTTGACGCAGCTCACCCCCACCCCGTGCAAGCCGCCCGAGACCTTGTAGCTGTTCTGGTTGAATTTGCCGCCGGCGTGCAGCTCGGTCAGTGCGATTTCGGCGGCGCTGCGCTTGGGCTCGTGCTTGTCGTCCCACTTGATGCCGGTGGGAATGCCGCGCCCGTTGTCCACCACGCTGATCGAGTTGTCGGTGTGGATGGTGACGACGATGTCGTCGCAGTGCCCGGCCAGCGCCTCATCGATGGAGTTGTCCACCACCTCGAAGACCAGGTGGTGCAAACCGGTGCCGTCGGACGTGTCGCCGATGTACATGCCCGGGCGCTTGCGCACCGCTTCCAACCCTTCCAGGATCTGGATCGCGTCGGCGCCGTAACCCGCGCCGGGCGCGGGGGTCTGTGCAGCATCTGTCATGGAGGAATGTCGCAATCGGAAAAAGCGCCGTCAAATGCGCATGGGCATGACGACGTATTTGAAGTGTTCGTCGCCCGGAATGGTGATCAGGGCCGAGGCGTTGCCGTCCTGCAGCTCGACGCGCACGTGCTCCTGTCCCATCGTGGCCAGCGCCTCGGTCAGGTAATTGACGTTGAAGCCGATGTCGATGACATCGCCACTGTATTCAATGTCGAGCTCATCGATCGCTTCTTCCTGCTCGGCGTTGTTGGCCGCCACCTGCAGCAAGCCCGGCTCCAGATGCAGGCGCACCCCCTTGAATTTGTCGCTGGTCATGATGGCGGCGCGCTGCAGCGCCGCCAGCAGCGGGGCGCGCCCGAGCACCACCACGTTGCGGTGCGTGCGCGGAATGACGCGGTTGTAGTCGGGGAATTTGCCCTCGACCAGTTTGCTCACGAACTCCATGCCGTCGAGCGCAAACTTGGCTTGGTTGGCCGCGAAGCGCATCTGCAGCACGCCCTCGCGGTCGGACAGCAGGCGCTGCAATTCCAGCACCGTCTTGCGCGGCAGGATGACCTCCTGGCGGGCGGGCAGCTCGCTGTCGAGCTCGGCGCTGGCCAGCGCCAAGCGGTGCCCGTCGGTGGCCACCAGGGTGAGGGTGCAGCCTTCGGCGACGAACAAAATGCCATTGAGGTAGTAGCGAATATCTTGCACCGCCATGGCGAACGAGACGCGCGCCAACAGGTGCTTGAGCGTTTGCTGCGGCACCGCGAACGTCGGCCCATAGGTGGGCGACTCCTGCACCAGCGGAAAATCGTGCGCGGGCAGGGTCTGCAGCGTGAAGCGGCTCTTGCCGGCCTTCAGCGTCAACCGCTCACCGCTGGACTCCAGGGTCACGCGCTGCTCGGCCGGCAGCGTGCGCAATATATCGATCAACTTGCGCGCGCCCACGGTGGTGGCAAACGGCGCCTCCTCGCCCCCGAGATCGGCGGTGGCGCGGATTTGCATCTCCAGGTCGGAGGTCGTCAGCTGGGTCAGCGGCCCGACCCGCTGGATGAGCACATTGGCCAGAATCGGCAGGGTATGGCGGCGCTCGACGATACCGGCCACCGACTGCAGCGCGGCCAGCAGCCGCTCCTGGGTCGCTTGCAAGACGATCATGCGTGTCAGCCTTTCAGGGTCTGCTCCAGCACGTGGAGCTGCTGGTTGAGTTCGCTGTGGGTCTGGCGCTCGGCGGCGATCTTGCGCACCGCGTGCAGCACGGTGGTGTGGTCACGCCCGCCGAACAGCTCGCCTATCTCCGGCAGGCTCTTCTGCGTCAGCTCCTTGGCCAGATACATGGCGATTTGGCGCGGCCGCGCGATGTTGGCCGGCCGCTTTTTCGAGTACATATCCGCGACCTTGATCTTGTAGAAATCGGCCACGGTCTTTTGGATGTTTTCGACGCTGATTTGGCGGTTTTGGATCGACAGCAGATCCTTGAGTGCCTCGCGCGCCAGCGCAATCGAGATGTCGCGCTGATTGAAGCGCGCATAAGCGAGCACCTTGCGCAGCGCGCCTTCGAGCTCGCGCACGTTGGAGCGCACGTTCTTGGCGACGAAAAACGCCACGTCCTCTGGCAGGACGGTGCCTTCGGCAGCGGCCTTGCTGATCAGAATCGCCACGCGCATCTCCAACTCCGGCGGCTCGATGGCCACCGTCAACCCCGAATCGAAGCGTGACACCAAGCGCTCGTGGATGTCGGTCAGCCCCTTGGGGTAGGTGTCGCTGGTCATGACGATGTGGCTTTTTTTCGCCAGCAGCGCTTCGAAGGCGTTGAAAAACTCCTCCTGCGTGCGCTCCTTGTTGGCAAAAAATTGCACATCGTCGATCAGCAGCAAATCCAGGTTGTGGTAGCGCTGCTTGAAGGCGTCGAAGGTCTTGCGCTGATACGACTTGACGACGTCCGAGACGAACTGCTCGGCGTGGATGTAGAGCACCTTGGCCTCGGGCCGCTCGACCAACAACTGGTTGCCGATGGCATGCACCAAATGGGTCTTGCCCAGGCCCACGCCGCCGTAGATGAACAGCGGGTTGTAGAGCTGCCCCGGGCTGGCAGCCACGTGCATGGCCGCGGCACGCGCCATCCGGTTGGCCGAGCCCTCCACCAGCGTGGAGAAGGTCAAACTTGGATTGAGCCGATGGGTGTGCTGCGGCGTTTCCGCAGCCGGCTCGGGCAGCGGTCGCAGCAGCGCTTCGGTGCGGCTCGGTGCCGCATCCACAGCACGCAGGGCAGCCGCCGCCGGGGCGCCCGCGGCCGGACGCGCGGCGACTTCGCGCGGCGTCAGCACCAACTCCAAAGCCACCGGCTGGCCCGCCACCGCCTGCAGCACCGCGCTGATCTTGCCCGCATATTGGGCGCGCACCCAGTCCAGCTTGAAACGGTTGGCCACCGCCAGCGTCACCCGAGTGCCGCCATCGGTCACGCGCGCCTGCAGCGGCCGAATCCAGGTATTGACCTGCTGCGGCGGCAGCTCCTGGGCCAGCCGCTCGACGCAAGCCGCCCAGAGGTCGGCCGGCGCCTGGGGCGGCCGCACGTCGGCGGCGCTCGCATCGGACAGGGAACGCGAAGAACTCATGGGCGGGAAGGGAATCGGACGGGCGCACGACGGCACATCGTCGGCGGGATTGTAGCGGCCGCCGCCCACTTATCCACACCCCGGCTGGACCTACCCGCGGAGTTGGCAGGCCGGCGCGCTTTTGCGATAATGCGCGGTTTGTCAAATAGCGAAAACGGGGCTGCACTCATGAAACGCACCTACCAACCCTCCAAGATCCGCCGCGCGCGCACCCATGGCTTTTTGGTGCGCATGAAGACCCGCGGGGGCCGCGCCGTCATCAACGCGCGCCGCGCCAAGGGCCGCAAGCGTCTGGCCGTCTGAGCCGGCGCGCGACGCAGGTGCGCGAGCCGCCTCGGCCCGAACCCGTGTCTGCGGCGCGGACCGTGCCCCAGCGCTTGCAGCAGCGCGCCCAGTTTCAGGCCCTCTTGCGTGGTCCAGCCTTGGTGCACACGGCCCATTTCGCCTTGCACGGTCTGGCCACCGCTGGCCTGAAGGGATCCCGCGGTCGGCCCCTGTTTACCGGCCCCGGCCCATGGCTGGGGGCGGTGGTGCCCAAACGGTGGGCGCGCCGCGCCGTCACCCGCAACACCCTCAAGCGCCAGATCGCTGCGGCGGCGGCCGAATGGCCCCTGCCCCCCGGTGCCTGGCTGGTACGCTTGCGGCGAGCCTTCGCGCCCGCCGAGTATCCGAGCGCGACCTCGGCCGCCTTGCGCCATGCCGTGCGCGCCGAGCTGCGGGAGCTGCTCGGGGTGCGCCTGCCCCAGTGGCTGGCCAGCGGCCGCCGTCTGCCGTCGGCGCTGGACGGCTCGGGCACGGCGGGCGTTGCGCGCGCTGATGCGCGCCGCACCGCGTCGTCTGCGCGCGCGGCGCTCGAACGCGGCGAGGTCGCTTGACTGCCTGTGGCCGTACCATGGCACGCATACCCCGCCCTCCTTCCTCCGGCGCCTGCCGCAGTGGCCGGACGACGGCGCCCGCCACCGTGGTACCGAAGGGCACCAGCGCCGGGCATCCGCCCGCCATGCCCTCGGCGGCAGAGACAGGGTGGCAGCGCTTGGGCGTGCACCTGCGCGCGCTGCCTGCGCGCGTTCTCATCGCCGCGGTGCAGGGCTACCGCCTGCTGCTGAGCCCCTGGCTGGGTTCGTCTTGCCGCTTCACACCCAGCTGCTCGGCCTACGCCTTGGAAGCCCTGCAACGCCATGGAGCGGCGGCCGGCACCTATCTGGCGGCGCGGCGGCTGCTGCGCTGCCACCCCTGGTGTGCGGGTGGCTGTGATCCGGTGCCCTCCGCGCCACCGCGCCTGTTTTCTTTCCTCGACCGACACCCCCCTTCGACATGAGCGACATTCGCCGATCCATCCTGTGGGTGATCTTTGGCTTTTCGATGATCCTGTTGTGGGATCGTTGGCAGGTTTACAACGGCCAGCCAGCCACCTTCTTTCCCTCGGCCAGCAGCCCGGCCCGCCCGGCAGCCAGCGATGCGCCACGCCGTGACGGCGACGCCAGTGTGCCGGTCGCCGACATCGCCACCTCGACCCCGGCCAATGCGACGGCCACCGGCGCGGCTCCGGCCGCCGCGCTGCCACCGCGCGAGCGCCACAGCGTGCGCACCGATGTCCTGGAGTTGACCATCGACAGCGAAGGCGCCTCGCTGGTGGGCGCGCGCCTGCTGCGCCACGCGGCCGAAACCGGCAAGGCGCTGCGCCAGCAATTCACGCCGCTGCAACTGCTCACCGACAGCGACGGTCGCACCTACGTGGCGCAAAGCGGGGTGGTCGGCAACGGCGCCCTGCCCACTCACAAGACGCCGATGCGCCTGGTCGAGCCGGCCGATCCGGCGGCGCTGACGCTGGCCGACGGACAGCAGACCCTGACGCTGCGCTTCGAGTCGGTGCCGATCGGCGGCGCGGTGCTGCGCAAGACGCTGACACTGCAGCGCGGCAGCTACGCCATCGGGGTGCAACACGAACTGGTCAACGTGGGCCAGGCTCCGTTGCAGGCGCGCGTATACCAGCAGCTGCTGCGTGACCGCCTGCACGCTGGCAGTGAAACGCCGTTTTACTCCACCTTCACCGGCCCGGCGGTGTATAGCGACGCGGCCAAGTACCAAAAGGTCGGCTTCGACGATATCGACAAGGGCAAGATCGATATCCAGACCCGCGCCAGCGATGGCTACGTGGCGATGGTGCAGCACTACTTCGTCACCGCCTGGCTGCTGCCGGCCGGTGTGGAGCGCGAGAACTTCGTGCGCAAGGTCGATGGCCTGTACGCGGTGGGCCAGATCGGCCCCACGCTGACGGTGGCGCCGGGCGAGCACGCCCGCTTCGACGCGCAGCTCTATGTCGGCCCGCAAGAAGAAAAAGTATTGGAAGCGCTGGCCCCCGGCCTGGAACTGGTCAAGGACTATGGCTGGTTGACCATCCTGGCCAAGCCGCTGTACTGGCTGCTGGCCAAAATCCACGCCATCGTCGGCAACTGGGGCTGGGCCATCGTCGCCCTGGTGGTGTTGATCAAGGCGGCCTTTTACTGGCTCAACGCCAGTGCCTACCGCAGCATGGCCAAGATGAAAGCGATCAATCCGCGCATCATGGAAATGCGCGAGCGCCTGAAAGACAAGCCGCAGTTGCTGCAGCAGGAGATGATGAAGCTGTACCGGGACGAGAAGGTCAACCCGCTCGGCGGCTGTCTGCCCATCCTGATCCAGATCCCGGTGTTCATTGCCCTGTACTGGGTGCTGCTGGCCAGCGTCGAGATGCGCAACGCCCCCTGGATCGGCTGGATCGTGGACCTGTCCTCCCCCGACCCGTACTATGTGCTGCCGCTGGTGATGACCCTGACCACGCTGGTGCAGACGGCGCTCAACCCGCTGCCGCCCGATCCGCTGCAGGCCAAGCTGATGTGGCTGATGCCGCTCATCTTCAGCGTGATGTTTTTCTTCTTTCCCGCTGGCTTGGTGCTGTACTGGATCACCAACAACATCTTGACGATCGCGCAGCAGGCCGTCATAAACCATCAGATGGGCGTGCCGCTGAAGTTCAACCTGCCCACGTTCAAGTAAACGGACGCGGCCCGAACGCCGCGCCTGCGCCCGTGCGACCTGCGGCATGCTGCCCCGCCACCACGAACCCATCGTTGCCGTCGCCACCGCCCCGGGGCGCGGCGCGGTGGGCATCGTGCGTCTGTCCGGACGGGGACTGGCGTCGTTGATGCCGCCGCTGCTGGGCCGTAGCCTGCGGCCCCGATACGCGCACTATGGGCCTTTTTTGGCAGCGGACGGCAGCGCGCTGGACCACGGCATCGCCTTGTGGTTTCCGGCACCACACTCCTACACCGGCGAAGACGTGCTGGAGCTGCAGGCGCACGGCGGTCCGGTGCTGTTGCAGCTGTTGCTGCAGCGCTGCCTGCAAGCGGCATCCGAAGCCGACTCGTGCAGCGGACAGCCGCGCCTGCCGGGCCTGCGCATGGCGCAACCGGGCGAATTCACCGAGCGCGCCTTCCTCAACGGCAAGCTGGACCTGGCGCAAGCCGAGGCGGTGGCCGACCTGATCGACGCCAGTACGGAAGCCGCTGCGCGCAGCGCCGCGCGCTCGCTCAGCGGCGCCTTCTCGCAAGCGGTGCAGGCGCTGCACGAGTCCCTGGTGCACCTGCGCATGCTGGTGGAGGCCACGCTCGACTTTCCCGAAGAGGACATCGATTTTTTGCAACAGGCCGACGCCGCCGGACGGCTGGCGCGGCTGCTGGCGCAGCTGGATGAGGTGCTGGCGCGCACGCGCCAGGGGGCGTTGCTGCGCGAAGGCATGCACGTGGTCATCGCTGGGCAGCCCAACGCGGGCAAGAGCTCGCTGCTCAACGCGCTGGCGCAAGCCGAGGTGGCCATCGTCACGCCCGTTGCCGGCACCACGCGCGACGTAGTGCAACAGGCCATCCAGATCGAGGGCGTGCCGCTGCACGTGATCGACACCGCCGGCCTGCGCGATGGCGCCGAGGTCGATGAAATCGAGCGCATCGGCATCGCGCGCGCCTGGCAGCGCATCGAGACGGCCGACGCCGTGCTGTTCGTGCACGACCTCACGCGCGCGGCCGACCCCGCGTACGCGCAGGCCGACGCCGCCATCGCCGCCGAGCTGCGCGCGCGGCTGCCGGCGCGCGTGCCGGTCATCGACGTCTGGAACAAGGCCGATGCGGTGGGTGCCACGGCCGCCGTGGACGAGACCGAGGCCCGGGCAGCACCGGCTGCCGCGGCGGACGGCGTCGTGGCGTCGGCGCCGCCGCTGCGGCTGTCGGCACGCACCGGCGCGGGCTTGCCAGCGCTGCGCCAGCGGCTGCTGCAGGCGGTGGGCTGGACGGGCCACACGCCGGAGGGGCTGTTTAGCGCCCGCCAACGCCACGTCGATGCCTTGCGGCAGGTGCGCACCCACGTGCAGGCGGCGCAGATGCTGCTGGCGGGCCCCGCACCGGCGCTGGAGCTGCTGGCCGAGGAGCTGCGCTTGGCGCAGGAAGCGCTGGCGCGCCTGACCGGCGCGTTCGGCGCCGACGACCTGCTGGGCGTGATCTTTTCCCGCTTTTGCATCGGCAAATGACAACCCTGGTCCCCGCTCCCCCTGCCAGCACGCGCGCCCAGGCGGTGGCGCCCTTCCTCGTGATGCACGTGGCCCAGGAGGCCGCTGCGCATGCGGCCGCCCAGCCGCCGGGGGCGCCGCGTCTGCTGTACCTGAATATCGGCGAGCCGGACCGCGGCGCGCCGCCCCCGGTGCAAGCCGCTGCCGAGGCCGCCATCCGCGCCGGCCGCACCCAGTACACCGCGGCGCTCGGGCTGGATGCGCTGCGCGAGCGGCTGTCGGCCTGGTATGCACAGCGCCATGGGGTAGCGGTGCCGGCGCGGCGCATCGCCATCACCGCCGGCGCCTCGGCCGCGCTGCAGCTGGCTACCCTGGCCTTGTTCGACGCCGGCGACGAGGTGCTGCTGCCGGACCCGGGCTACCCCTGCAACCGACAGATTCTGGCCAGCTTGGGCGTGACGCCGACCGCCCTGCCCACCACGGCGGCCACGCGCTACCAGCCCACGGCCGCCCAGATCCAGGCGGCCTGGGGGCCGCGCACGCGCGGCGTGATGTTGGCCTCGCCGGCCAACCCCACGGGAACGTCGATCGAGCCGGCCGCGTTGGATCGGCTGCTGGCGGTGGTGCGGGGGCACGGCGGCGCGTTGGTCATCGACGAGATCTACCTCGGCCTGTCGTTTGCGGCGCGCTACGGCCAAACCGCACTGGCGCTGGGCGACGATGTCATCAGCGTCAACAGCTTTTCCAAATATTTCGGCATGACGGGCTGGCGGCTGGGCTGGCTGGTCTTGCCCGAGTCGCTCGTGCCGGCGGCCGAGCGGCTGATGCAGAACCACTATATCTGCGCCAGCGCGGTGGCGCAGCATGCGGCGCTGGCTTGCTTCGAGCCGGAGAGCCTGGCCGAGTTCGAACGCCGCCGCGCCGACTACGCGGCGCGGCGTGACGCCTTCGTGCCGACGCTGCGCGCGCTGGGCTTCGCCGTGCCGGTGGCGCCGGACGGCGCGTTTTACGTATGGGCCGATGCCAGCGCCTTGTTTGCGCGCGCCGGCGTGACCAACAGCATGGAGTTCGTGCGCGCGATGCTGCGCCACGCGCACGTGGTGGCCACGCCGAGCGCCGATTTCGGCCAAGCCGATGGCGCTCGCTTCGTGCGCTTTTCCATCGCCACCGCCCCCGCCGATCTGGACGAGGCCATCGAGCGCCTGCGCCGCTGGCTGGTCTGAGCCCGATCCCACCGTCCGGGCCGGCCATTGGGGTCTGGTGGGCCCTGATCACGCCCCCGCGATGGCGGGCTGGGCCGCGCCGGCCCGCCGAGCGCGCCAAGCTTGCCGAGCGGCGGTCATGGCCTCAAAACGTGGTCCACTCGTCCTGTGCCGACGCCGCGGCGGCGGCAGGGGCGGGGGTCGCGGCGCCCGTCGGCGCCGTCAAGCGCGGCGCGCCGCGCCCGCCCGCGGCCGCCTGCTGCTGGATGGCCGCCGACTTGCGCGCGCCCGCCACCATCTCCTTGAGGCGGTGCAGGGTATCGACCACCGCCCGGCCTGCACGCAGAAACGGCGAATCGCCCTGCAGCAGCGCATTGGCCTCTTCTTTGCGCCCGCGCACGATGAGCTCGGCCACGTGGCCCGCCTCCTGGTGAAACCGCTTGTGCTGCTCCACCAGCGTGGAAAACAAGGGCAACTGCCCGTGTTGCCGGCCGCCTTCGCCGTAGATCCATTTGCCCAGCACGCAGCAGTCGTCGCGCCGGATGGTGGCCACATCGAGCTTTTCATCCTTGAGGATGGCGTTGCGCAGGCGCACGCGCCACTGCTGGTGCGCCTGAATGGCAGCGTCGAAATCGAGTTTGTTGGGGTCGCTGCGCTCTTGCGCCACCTTGCGCAGCGCCACCGCGTCTTCCTTGGCCAGCAACAAGTCTTTGGGCGTGAGTCGAAAGACACGGATGGTGCCGTGCACGGTCTGCACTTGGTCGTCCAAGGCAGCCGCCGCGGCGGCCAATTGCTCCACCATCGCCGCATTTTGCTGCGTGATGCCATCCAGATTGGCGATCGCCTCCGCGATCTGCGCCACCCCTTGCGACTGCTCCTGCGCGGCGTGGCTGACGTCTTCGAACATGCGCGCCACCCGCTCCACCGCCTCGGTGACCGCCTGCATGCGCTGCACCGCCTCGGCGCTGCGGGCATCGCCCACCAGCACGCGCTCGCGCGATTCGGTAATGAGCTGCCGAATTTGCTTGGCCGCTTCGCTGGTGCGCTGCGCCAGCGCGCGCACTTCGCTGGCCACCACGGCAAAACCGCGACCGGCCTCGCCCGCACGCGCCGCCTCCACCGCCGCGTTGAGCGCCAGGATATTGGTCTGGAACGCCACCCCTTCGATGACCTGGATGATGTCGGTGATGCGCTGCGAGGACTCGGTGATCTCGCGCATGGTGCCGGTGAGCATGCCCACCGCTTCGCTGCCGGTGCGCGCCAGCGCCAGCGTATTGCGTGCCACCTCCACCCCCTCGGCCGCCAGACGCGCGCTTTCCTGCGTGGTGCCGTGGATTTCCTCCATCGACGAGGCCACCCGCGCCAGACTGCTGGCGGCTTGCTCGGTGCGGTTGGACAGGTCGAGGTTGCCGGCGCGAATTTCCTGCGTGCCACCGCGCAGGTTGGCCACTTCGTGGCGAATGTCGCGCACGATGGTACGCACCCCGACTTCGACCTGTTGCAAAGCCAGTTGGATGCGCCTGAGCTCGCCCTGGGTGTCGACGGTGATCGCCTCGACCAGGTCGCCGCTGGCCAGATGCTCGGCTTGGCGTACGATGCGCCGCACCGGGCGCACGAAGCCGTGCTCGATGATCGCCACCCCCGCCGCCAGCGCCAGCAGCGCCGCCAGCACCGCTGCCCACAGCGGCAGGCCCGCGGCCAACAGCGCCAGCGGCAGCGCGGCGCTGGCAGCATAGCCCAGCACCAGACGACCGCGCAGCCCGGGCCGCAACGCACGCCCCAGTGCCCCCAGCGGGCCGGCGCGCACCACCTCGCCCCCCGACAGGCGCGTGCGCAGCTGTCCGCGTTGGGCCTCCTCGCGCATGCGCGCGTACAGCGCCTCGGCGGCCTGGATTTCGGCTTCGGTCGGTTTGGTGCGCACCGACAAAAAGCCGACGATCTGGTCGCCCTCGCGCACCGGCGTGGCGTTGGCGCGCACCCAATAGTGGTCGCCGTTTTTGCGCCGGTTTTTGACCAATCCGGTCCACGGGCGGCCTTCTTCCAAGATGGTGTGCCACATATCGCGGTACGCCTCCTCGGGCATATCCGGATGGCGCACGATGTTGTGTGGCTGCCCGAGCAGCTCGTCGCGCGTGTACCCGCTGACGGCGACGAAATTGTTGTTGGCGTAAGTGATGCGCCCCTTGACGTCGGTGACCGATATCAGGGTCTGGTCGGCCGGGAAGTCGTAGGCCTTTTGGGTGACGGGCAGATTGACACGCATGAAACGGCTCCGAATGCGAGGTGGCGAGTGCCAGGCGGCAGCGGCCACGGCCGACGATCATCCCACGTCGGCACAGCGGCCGTGCCCCGCGACTGGGCAGCACGCACTCCGCTGCTGGCGATCATAGCGGACCCAGGTGGCAAGCGGTAGGGGCGTGCCGAAGTCACGGCCCGCGCCCTGCTGAATTCAGGCGTCCTCATCGGGGGCGGCTGGCGCTGCGATGGCCCGCGGCACCACCCGCTGCGCCACGTCGGCGGCAAAGCCGCGTGCCGCCAAAAAGCGCAGCTGGCGGGCGCGCTCGCGCGCATCGGCCGGGGCGCGCCCGAAGCGCTGCTGCCACACCGCCTGCGCGCGCTCGACTTCACTGGCCTGCAGTCGCTGCTGCACCTGGCGCAGGGTATCGGGGTCCACGCCGCGCGCGCCCAGCTCGGCCTGGATACGACGTGCGCCGAAGCGCGCCGCGCGTCGGCGCAGGTGACCTTCCACCGCGCGCTGCTCGTCCAGCCAGCCGCGCGCGGCGCACTCCTGCAGCACGGCGTCCAGGGCAGCCGCGTCGGGCGCGTAGGGCGCCAGACGCTGCGCCAATTCGGCGCGTGTGTACTCACGCCGCGCCAGCCAGCGCAGGGCGCGCGCGCGCAGGCTCAGGGCGCCGGGCTCACAGATCGTCGAGCGCGACATCGGGCACATCGTTCTCGTCCGCGGCCACGCTGGGTAAGGCGGCCACGCCGACGGCGGCGCGAATCTTGTTTTCGATCTCGCGCGCCAAGTCGGGGTTTTCCTTCAAAAATTCGCGTGCGTTTTCGCGCCCCTGGCCGATTTTTTCGCCGTTGTAGGCATACCACGCACCGGATTTCTCGATGACTTTGTGCAGCACCCCGAGATCGACGATTTCCCCCTCGCGACTGATGCCCTCGCCGTAGAGGATGTCGAAGTCAGCGGTTTTGAACGGCGGGGCGACCTTGTTCTTAACGACCTTGACCTTGGTCTCGCTGCCGATGACCTCCTCGCCCTTCTTGATCGAGCCGGTGCGGCGAATGTCGATGCGCACCGAAGCGTAGAACTTGAGCGCATTGCCACCGGTGGTGGTCTCGGGGCTGCCGAACATCACGCCGATCTTCATCCGGATCTGGTTGATGAAGATGACCATGCAATTGGTCTTTTTGATGGTGGCGGTGAGTTTGCGCAGCGCCTGACTCATCAGTCGCGCCTGCAGACCCGGCAGGGCATCCCCCATGTCGCCTTCGATCTCGGCCTTCGGCGTCAGCGCCGCCACCGAGTCCACCACGATCAGGTCCACGGCGCCGGAGCGCACCAAACTGTCGACGATCTCCAGCGCCTGCTCGCCGGTGTCGGGCTGGCTGATGAGCAGGTTGGACAAATCCACCCCGAGCTTTTGCGCGTACTGCACATCCAGTGCGTGCTCGGCATCGACGAAGGCGCAGATGCCACCTTGTTTTTGCATCTGGGCGATGACCTGCAGCGTCAGCGTCGTCTTGCCCGAGGACTCGGGCCCATAGATCTCGATCACGCGCCCGCGCGGCAGGCCGCCCACGCCCAGCGCCAGATCCAGTCCGAGCGAGCCGGTGGACACCACCTGGATGTCCTCCACCTTCTCGCCTTCGGCCAGGCGCATGATGGTGCCTTTGCCAAATTGCTTTTCGATTTGGGCCAGGGCGGCCTGCAGGGCCTTGGCCTTGTCGGGGTCGGGCTGACGGGTGGCAGCGTTCATGAAGGGCTCCTGAGCAATGACGTTCATACGACCAAACAACGGGCAATCACCCCGCTCGGCGCCAGTGTAGCCGCGAATGAACGCGAGTTTTTTGTTTTTTTTGGTCAGTTTGCCTTACCATTTGGCGCATGTCTTCGATGCCGGTTTTCGGTCCCCATGAACGCTGGCGGCTGACCCACTTGGGGCGCTTGCTGGGGCATGCCTTGCGCCGTTTCGACGAGCGGGTGCTGTGGTTGATGGCGCACTCGCCGCAGGTACCGCTGGCGCTGTCGAACCTGGCGGCGCGCGAGCAGGTGGGCGCGGCGATCGTGCACATCACGCGTCATCTGCCGCTGGAGGGCGCACGCCTGACCGAGCTGGCGCACAGCGCCGGCATGACCAAGCAGGCCATGGCCGACCTGGTGGACCAGTGCGAGGCTTGGGACCTGGTGCGACGCGAGCCCGACCCGCGCGACCGGCGCGCGCGCCGTATCGTCTTCACCGCCACCGGGCGCGACTGGCTGCACGCCTTCGAGCGCGCCGTCACCCAAGCCGAGGCGGAATTTCGCGCCGCCGTCGGTGCGCCGGTGGCCGCGGTGGTCGCGCTGGGACTGGAAGCCTATGCCGAGGGCGATGCCCGGGCGACGACGGCGGCCTACAATGGACGCTCGCGGCCGCGCGCGCCGTGACCCCGGGGCTTCCGCAGGAGACCGACCATGCGCATCCTCATCGCCGAAGACGATCAGGTTCTGGCCGACGGCTTGTTGCGCACCTTGCGCGCCGCCGGCGCCGCCGTCGACCACGTGGCCAGCGGCGACGAAGCCGATGCCGCGCTGCTGATGCACGACAGCTTCGACCTGCTGATTCTGGACTTGGGACTGCCCAATCTGGGGGGCCTGGAGGTGCTGCGGCGGCTACGTGCACGCGGCGCCAAGCTGCCGGTGCTGATTCTGACCGCCGCCGACAGCGTCGAGGATCGCGTGCGCGGCCTGGATCTGGGCGCCGACGACTACATGGCCAAACCGTTCGCGCTGGCGGAACTGGAGGCGCGCGTGCGCGCGCTGGTGCGCCGCGGCGCCGGCGCGGCCAGCAGCGTCATCCAACATGGGCCACTGACCTACGATCAGGCTGGGCGCGTGGCCACCATCGACGGCAAGATGATCGAGCTGTCCGCGCGCGAGCTCAGCTTGCTGGAAGTGCTGCTGCAGCGCGCCGGACGGTTGGTGAGCAAGGAGCAGCTGGTCGAGCGCCTGTGCGAGTGGGGCGACGAAGTCAGCACCAACGCCATCGAAGTCTACATCCACCGGCTACGCAAAAAGATCGAGCACGGCCCGATCCGCATCGCCACCGTGCGCGGACTGGGGTACTGCCTTGAGAAGATTCCTGGCTGACGGCGACGACGCAGCGCGCTCACCCGGCGAGCGTCGCCGCCACCGACCCTGGCACGGTCTGTTCGAGCGCGAACAGCACAGCCTGTTCGGTGAGATTCTGGACTGGATGCTGACGCCGCTGCTGCTGCTGTGGCCGCTGTCGCTGGGGCTGACGTGGTACGTGGCGCAAGGCATTGCCGACCGTCCCTACGACCGCGCCCTGGAGTTCAACCTGCGGGCGCTGACGCAGTTCGTCACGTTGGAAGATGGGCGCGCCGCTTTCGCGCTCACCCCGCAGGCGCGCGACCTGCTGCGCGCCGACGGCACCGATTGGGTGTTTTACCAAGTGCTGGACCACGACGGGCGCTTGGTCAGCGGCGAAGCCCACTTTCCCCCACCGCCCGCCGATGCGCCACGCCGCGTGGGCGTGGTGCAGCTGCGCGACGACCGCATTCGCGACGAGGACGTGCGCGTGGCCTACACCTGGCTGGCCCACAGCCCGCAGCCGCAGCGCTGGGTGCTGATGCAGGTGGCCGAGACGCGCGGCAAACGCTCCAAGCTCGCCACCGAAATCATCAAAGGCGTGATGGTGCCGCAATTCATCATTCTGCCGCTGGCCGTGCTGCTGGTGTGGCTGGCGTTGGCGCACGGCATCCGACCGCTGAGCGAACTGGAGCAACGCATTCGCGCACGCCGCCCGGACGACCTCAGCCCGATCGACGACGAGCACGTGCCGCAGGAAGTGGCCCCGCTGGTGGCCTCGATCAACGACTTGCTGCGACGGCTGCGCGGCTCCTTGGCGCAGCAAAAGCGCTTCCTGGCCGACGCGGCGCATCAACTCAAAACGCCACTGGCGGGCTTGCGCCTTCAGGCCGAAATGGCGCAGAAGCTGCTGCCCGCGCAGGCGGGCGAGGACGTGGAGCGCTCCCTGCGCCAGCTGGCCAGCTCCAGCGCGCGTGCGGCGCATACCGTCAACCAGCTGCTGGCGCTGGCGCGCGCGGAGATGACGGGCCAGTCGCTGCCACGCGAACCGGTGGATTTGGCGGCGGTGGCACGCGAGGTGGTCGAGGACCTGGTGCCGCTGGCCCTGGACAAGGGTATCGACCTCGGTTTCGAGGCCCAGCCCGATCCGTGGCCGACCGGGCTGCCGCCGGTGCGCCTGCGCGGCCACCCCACGCTGCTGGCCGAGCTGGTCCGTAATCTGGCCGACAACGCGCTGCGCTACACGCCGGCGCACGGCGTGGTGACGGTGCGCGTGCTCACCGATCCGTTCAGCGGCGTGCAGGTGCTGCAGGTGGAAGACAGCGGCCCAGGCATCGCGCCCGACGAGCGCGAACGCGTGCTGGCGCCGTTTTACCGCTCCTTGGGCACGCAGGTGGAGGGCTCGGGCCTGGGCTTGGCGATCGTGCTGGAGATCGTCCAGCAACACGGTGCCACGCTGTCACTGGAGGATGCGCAGCCGCAGGCCGCCCCGCCGCACGGGCGCGGGTTGCGCGTTTCGGTGCGGTTTCAGGGCGAAGTAGGCCCCAAACTCACGCCGCCGTGGGCTGGTACACATTGAGCTTGAGCCGCTCACGCTCGATCGCGCGCGCCACCGCCGGCACATTGGCCAGCGACTGCGCCAACGCCCAGGTCTGCGGCAGCGTGGTCGGGTCGATGCCGGCAAAGCCGCCCCAGCGCAGCAGCGTCAGCGCGTAGGCATCGATCACGCCCGGGCGGTCGCCCCCCAGCCAAGCGCCCGGACGCTGCGCGGCCACCGCCTCCAGCTCGGCCAGCAGGCCGCGGTACTGCTGCAGCGCCTGTGCCTTGATGGCAGCCTGGGCGGCCTCGTCGGCGGCAAATTTGGCCGGCATGAAGACGTGCGTGAAGGTGGGATGAACGGTGTTGTTCATCCACGCCAGCAGCTCCAGCGCGCGCGTGCGCGCTAGGCCCGACACCGGCAGCAAGCCGGCCTGCGGAAAGCGGGCATCCAGATGCAGGCAGATGGCGATGATTTGCGTGATCGGCGCCCCATCGTCCACCAGCACCGGCACTTGAGCGCGCGGGTTCAAGGCCAAAAATTCGGGGCTGCGCTGCTCGCCCTTGTGCAGCTTGACGAGCACCGGCTCGAAATCGGCACCGGCCAACTCCAGCGCCGCGTGGGCTACGAACGAGCACGCCCCAGGGGCGTAGTACAGCGACAGACTCATGGCCATCGTCTCCTTGCTTGTGACCTCGGGTGGGGCGGATATGCACCGCGGCAGCGCTCGATGCCTGCGGCCACACGTTGTGGCCTTCTTCCGCTGGCACACATGATAGCGCTGCGCCGCGCGGGCACGGCGTGCGCATCGCATACAGTCACGCCTGAGTAAGGCCTGTCCATGATCAGACCGTCTACCCTCGCCACTGCACCACCCAGCGCTGCCGTCTCCAGCTGGACACGTCGGCTGCTGGCCGTCGCGCCACCGCCGCTCAGCCCTCCGGACGTGATTCGCATCCTCTACGACGAGGAGCTGCCCACGCCACGGCTGCTGGCGATCTTGCAGCGCGATTTGCCGCTGGGATTGGCCGTGCTGCTGGAGGCTCAGCAGCGACTGCGCCAGGGCCAGGTGGAGTCGCTGGCGCACGCCGTGGGCGTACTGGGCCTGCGCGGCCTGTGGCGGGTGGTGGAGCGGCTGGCAGCCCACCCGTTCGACCCGCGCCAGCCCGCGCACCGGCTGTATGCCGAAGCGGTGGCCACCAGCCGGCTGGCGGCCCATTTGGCGGCGCAATTGGCGCCCGCAGGGACGCCCGAGACCCGCCAGCGCCTGATGTGGGAAATGCAGGTGCAGACGATGGCCGAGTGGCGCCTGCCACTGGCCGCCCCCGACGTGGCGCAGCGCATGGCCGCGCGCATCGCCGCCGGTGAGCGCCCGACGCACGTCGAGCGGGATCTACTCGGCTGCCCGCTGCATGCCCTCAACGCCGCGCTGGCGCAGCACTTCGGCTTCGTCGAGCCCGATGACCCGCGTGCCACCGTGTGGCTGCAGGCGCGGCGGCTGGCGCAGGCGGCCCGCCACGCCTGGATCGACGCCCATCCGCCGCCACTGCCCGACGATGTGGGCCGCTGGCTGTACCGCCCGAGCACCCTGCGGTCGCTGCTGCATTGGCTGGCGCAGGAGGCGATGCGCAGCTGGTACAGCCCACGCACGCGGCTGCTGTGCGATGCCCTGTCGGCGCACCGCCACTGGCGTGTGGGCGACGTGGTGGCGGCCACCCGGCGCGCAGCGCTGGCGGCCAGCCATGAAATGCTCACCCGCGGGGTGGTGGTGGCGCCGGCGGCGCGCCTGTTTTGGGCGCCGTGGGTGCGGCCCCGGCGGGGCCCGGGGGCCGACGCCACGGCCGCGGCTGCGCCAGCGTCGGCGGGTGTGCACACGGGCGGGCCCGCTGCGGCGCGCCACCCCACCCCCGGCAGCACCGCGCGCCCGCTGATCGAGCGCTTCGCGGCAGACTGCCAGCGAGGACGCCACCCCGACGTAGGTGCCTTTTTTCGCGCCTTCCAGCACGCGCTGGACGAGGGCCTGGGGCTGCGCCGCTGCGCCCTGTTTCTCAAGACCACGCAGGCCGCGCAGCTGGTGTGCTACATGGCGCACGGCTTTGGCGGCTCGATCGTGCCGCGCCAGACCACCGTGGCGCTGCAGGGCGAGCACGTACTGGCGCGCCTATTTGCCCAACCCGGCGCCTTTTTGCTGGCCGAGCCGGCACGCGTGGCGCACCTGCGCACGCGCCTGCCGGCGTCGCTGCAACGGGCGCTGCTGCCCAGCGGGGCGATGTGGGGCACGGTGCAAGTGCGCCAGCGCGCCGTCGGTGTGCTGTGGGCCGACACGGGCAGCGCCGACGCGCCGGTGGACACGACGCAATACGCCGGCTTCAAGCGCTTGATGCACCACTTCGGACCGGGGTTGACGCGGCTGATGCAGCTGCGGCGCGCCGCTTTCACGGCCACCCGCCCGCCCGACGAACATTAGACAGAAGCCAGCGACCCTGCCAGCCGCCGCACTCTCCCCCCTCAAGACGCGCGCCGCCGCCGTGCCGGTGCACCCTACGCGCTACCGCGCGCCGCTGCGCGCGTACGCACGGTGCGCTTACCCTTCTCACGCGGCTCGAAGGCGAAATTGACCTTGCCGGCCTCGGCATCCCAGACCAAGGCGGCCCGAAACGGCCGGCGCGTGCGGTTGGAGACGAAGCCGTCGAGCCAATCGGTGCGCCCTTCGGCCAAGAGCTTGGCCATCTGCTCGCGCGCGATGGACTGCTGCAAGATGGTGGTGGCGGTTTTGAAGTCGCAGCTCGGGGTCGGTTGCTCGCCGCTGGGCACGGCCCGCGTGCACACATACTGGCTGCCGTACTCGACCACCGGCGCGCCGCACTTGGGGCACGCGCCCAGCGGCTCGGCCGCGCTGAGGTCGGCGGAGGCGGCGGCCTCCCCACCCTGGGGCGCGTCGCCAAAATCGAAGCCCAGCTTCCATTGCCCGGCCTCGTCGGGGGCCAGGGTGAGCTCGGCGCTGAACGGCCAGCCGGCTTTGGAGCGAAAGCCCTCCAGCGGACCGATGCGGTGCGTGCGCAACAGGTCTTCGACCTCGTCGAGCGCGAAGACGCGTCCGCCCGGTGCCTTGGGCAGTGAAAAGCCGCAGCCCGCCCCGGCACCATCGACCCCCGCGCAGGCGTAGCGGCGGTAATTTTCCTTGACCACGCCGCCGCATTGCGGGCAGGGGGTGTGCAGCGTGGCGTAGTCGCCCGGCACGCTGTCGCGGTCGTATTCCTTGGCCTTGCGCACGATGCGCTCGGTCATGGCGGCGATGTCGCGCATGAAGGCTTCGCGGCTGAGCTGGCCGCGCTCCATTTGCGCCAGCTTGTGCTCCCACTCGCCGGTGAGTTCCGGGCGCGTCAGCTCCTCCACGCCCAGTCCGCGCAGCAGCGTCATGAGCTGGAAGGCTTTGGGCGTGGGCACCAGCTCGCGCCCGTCGCGCAGCAGGTATTTCTCGGCGATCAGCCCCTCGATGATGGCCGCACGCGTGGCCGGCGTGCCCAGTCCCTTGTCGGCCATGGCCGAGCGCAGCTCATCGTCGTCCACGCGTTTGCCAGCGCTTTCCATCGCGGCCAGCAGCGTGGCTTCGTTGTAGCGGGCCGGCGGCCGGGTTTGTTTGGCGTCCAGCCGCACGTCGTGCACCGGCACGCGCTCGCCGCTGGCCACGGCAGGTAGCCGTCGATCGCGCTCGCTGGCCTCGTCGGCGGCCTCGGCCTCGCGCCCATAGACCACCATCCAACCCGGGTTGACCAGCACCTTGCCCTCGGTTTTGAAGTGATGCAGTGCGTCGCCGGCTGCCACGCGCGTGATGCGCGTGGTCACCAGAAACTCCGCCGGCGGGAAGAAGACGGCGATGAAACGCCGCACCACCAGGTCATAGAGCTTTTGTTCGGCGTCCGTCAAACCGCGCGGCACCTGCGCAGTGGGGATGATGGCGAAGTGGTCGCTGACCTTGCTGTCGTCGAAGACGCGCTTGGTCGGCCGCACCCAGCCCTGCTGCAGCGCGGTGCGCGCGTGCGGCGCCAAATGCGCCAGCGGGCTGTCGGCCAGCACCTGCAGCGTTTGGCGCACGGTGCCCAGGTAGTCTTCGGGCAGCGCGCGCGCGTCGGTGCGCGGGTAGGTCAGCACCTTGTGTTTTTCGTACAGGCTCTGCGCCAGCGCCAGCGTGGTTTTGGCCGAAAAACCAAAGCGCCCGTTGGCTTCGCGCTGCAAGCTGGTGAGGTCGTACAGCAGGCCGCACGCTTGGGTGCTGGGCTTGGCCTCGTCGCTGACCTCGCCGCTGCGCCCCTGCACGGCAGCGGCAATGGCGCGGGCCTGCGCCTCATCCCACAAGCGCTCGGCGCGCGCCTCCGCATCGGCGCCTTCGCCCTGTGGCTTGCGAAACGCGGGGTCGAACCAGCGCCCGGCGTAAGAGCCAGCGGCGGCGGCGAAGGTGGCGTGCACCTCCCAGTAGTTGCGGGCGCGAAAGCGTCGTATCTCCTCCTCGCGCTCGACGACGATGGCCAGGGTCGGCGTCTGCACCCGTCCCACGGTGGTGAGAAAAAACCCACCGTCGCGCGAGTTGAAGGCGGTCATGGCACGCGTGCCGTTGATGCCGACCAGCCAGTCGGCCTCGGAGCGCGAGCGCGCCGCATCGGCCAGCGGGCGCATCTGCTCGTCGCTGCGCAGGTGCGCAAAACCGTCGCGAATGGCTTGCGGCGTCATCGACTGCAGCCACAGCCGCTTGACCGGCTTGCCCAGCGGCTTGGGACGCCCGTCCTTGTCGCTGCCCGCTGCGTACTGCTCGATCAGGCGAAAGATCAGCTCGCCCTCGCGTCCGGCGTCGCAGGCGTTGATCAGCTCGGTCACGTCCTTGCGCCGCGCCAGCCGGACGATGGCATTGAGCCGCCCCTTGCTCTTGTCCAGCGGCTTGAGCTCGAAGTGCGGCGGTATCACCGGCAGATGGGTAAAGCTCCATTTGCCGCGCTTGACTTCGTACGCCTCGGGCGCGGCGATCTCCAGCAAGTGGCCCACTGCGGAGGTGACGATGTAGCGCGGGTTTTCGTAGTATTCGTCGTGCTTGTCGAACGGCCCTGCCACGGGCGTGAGGGCGCGCACGATATCCAGCGCCACCGAGGGCTTTTCGGCGATGACCAGCGTTTTGCCGGCCACAGGGGTGTCGGTCTTTTCGGGGGACTTCATCTCTACAATGCTCCGGGCGACGGCGGCGCGCCGGCCCGCAGCGACGGCCCCGGCTCGCGCGCGCTCGCGCGCGCCCACTCGTCGTACCTTAGCAAATTTTCGCCTTACCCCTGACGGCCACCGTATGACCCACAGCACGCATCGTTTGGCATCCCCGGTGGCGGCAGCGTCGGCTGCCGTCGGCGACGCGGTGGAGGGCGCAGCAGCGTCGCCGGCACGGGATGTCCAAGCAAGGCCGCCCATGCCCCCTGCTGCCGCGCTGGCGGCCCTGCACGCCGGCGCCGAGGCGCTGTGGCAACGCACCGCCCCCGTCTGGCCGACGCTGACGGTGGAGGTGCTGCCCCGCATCGACTCCACCAACGCCGAGCTGATGCGGCGCGCCCGCGCCGGCCAAACCGAGCCGGTGGTGCTGACGGCGCTGGAGCAGACCGCGGGACGCGGACGGGCTGGCCGCCCCTGGATCACACCGCCTGGGGCGGCGCTGGCGCTGTCGGTGGGCTGCTGGCTCAACCCCGCCGACTGGAGCGGGTTGTCCCTGGCCGTCGGTGTGGCGGTGGCCGAAGCCCTGGGCCCTGCGGTGCAGCTCAAATGGCCCAACGATCTGTGGTGGCGGCAACGTAAAGTGGGCGGCATTCTGATCGAAACCGCCAATGTGCCCGGACCGGGGCCCGGGCGCTGGTGTGTGGCGGGTATCGGCCTGAATGGCACCGCGCCCGACTTGCCCGCCAACGCCAGCGCACACGCCGTACCGCCTGCCGGCCTGCGTGAGGCCGAGCAGGCGGGTGAGCTGCCCGCCTGGCCACTGGCGCGCCTGCTGGAGGCGGTGGGGTACGCGGTGCTGCACGCATTGACTGCGTTCGAGCGGGCGGGGCTGGCCCCCTTTCTGCCGCGCTACGCGGCGCGCGATGCGCTGGCCGGCCGCGCGTTGTGTCTGAGTGATGGCACACACGGGGTGGCCGATGGCGTGGCGGCGGACGGCAGCCTGCGACTGCTCACCGCCAACGGCACCGTCCACGTGCATCAAGGTGACGTGAGCGTGCGGCCATGCTGAGAGCCCTGGTCGTGCTGTTGCTGCTGTCCAACGCCACGCTGTGGGCGTGGCGACAAGGCTGGCTGGGCACCGCGCCCACCCAGGACGATGTCGGCCGAGAACCGCAGCGCATGGCGCAACAAATCGAGCCGCAGCGGCTACAGTTGCTCAACCCGCCCGGCGGCGCTGCCACGGATCCCACGGCCAGCCGCGCGGCCTTGCCCAGCACCGATGGCAGCGACGATCCGCAGGCGGCAACGCCGCGCCCCCCGGCCGAGGATGAAGCGCAGCCGACCAGCGCATCGGCGCCGGCGTCCGAGCCGGCGGCGGCGGAGCCACGGGCATGCTGGCAACTCCCCGCCCTGCCCTTGGCCCAAGCCGAGGCCGCGCGGCGCAGCGCCGAAGATAGCGCTGGCCTGCGCGGGCGCAGCACCGAGCAAGCCGCCGTCCTGCCGGCGCGCTGGATCGTCTATGTGGGCAAGTTGGCCAATGCCGAAGCGCTGCAGCGGCGGCGCGCGGCCTTGCGCCAAGCGGGCATCGAGCACCGCGAGGTCAACAGCGCGGCCCTGTCACCTGGGCTGGCGTTGGGCACCTACTCCAGCGAGGAGGCGGCACGGCGCGCGCTGCAGGACGCGCTGCGCCAAGGCGTCGCCGATGCCCGCGTGGTGCAGGAGCGGCCCGAGACGCGCCTGCTGACACTGCGCTGGCCCGACCTGACAACCGAGGAGTTGCAGCGCCTGCGCACCGCCCTGGGCGCCAGCGCGGCCACGCTGGCGCCGTGCCGCTGACGCCTCGCGCTCAGCCCTGGGCCACCACGCGCGCCATCTCCAGGCACTTGGCTGCGTAGCCCCACTCGTTGTCGTACCAGGCAACGACCTTGACGAAGGTCTCATCCAGCGCCATGCCCGCCTTGGCGTCGAAGACGCTGATGCAGTCCTCGCCACGGAAGTCGGTGGACACCACGGCGTCTTCGGTGTAGCCCAGCACGCCCAGCAGGCCGCCCTCGGCCACCGGGCGCTGGCTCATGGCGCGCATTTCGGCACAGATGGCGTCGTAGCTGGCCGGGGTTTGCAGCTCACAGGTCAGATCCACCACCGACACGTCGCTGGTGGGCACACGGAAGGCCATGCCGGTGAGCTTTTTGTTTAGCGCCGGAATGACCTTGCCCACCGCCTTGGCCGCACCGGTGCTGCTGGGAATGATGTTTTCCAGAATGCCGCGCCCGCCGCGCCAGTCTTTGCGCGAGGAGCCATCGACCGTTTTCTGGCTGGCGGTGGCGGCATGCACGGTGGTCATCAGGGCGCGCTTGATGCCCCACTTGTCGTGCAGCACCTTGGCCACCGGTGCCAGGCAGTTGGTGGTGCAGGAGGCGTTGCTGATCACCGCCTCGCCCGCGTACGCCGTGTGGTTGACGCCATAGACGAACATCGGCGTGTCATCCTTGCTGGGCGCCGAAATCACCACCTTGCGTGCGCCGGCCTCCAGATGCACTTCCTCGCAGGCTTCGCGCGTCAGAAACTGGCCGGTGCACTCCAGCACCACGTCCACGCCCATCTCGCCCCACTTGAGCTGCGGCTCGCTGCGCTCGTGCGTCAGGACGATGCGCCGTCCGTTGACGACGAGCGCCTCGCCATCGTGCGCCACCGTACCGCGAAAGCGCCCGTGCACGCTGTCGTACTTGAGCATGTAGGCGAGATAGTCCGGCGCCTTGGGGTCGTTGATGCCGACGATTTCCACATCGTCGAAGCCGCCCTGCAGCGCCGCGCGCAACGCCAGGCGACCGATGCGGCCGAAGCCGTTGATGCCGACACGAATGGTCATGATGGGATTTCCTTCTCAGCGGGTTGGGGGGCCGTCAGGCGACGGCCCTCGGCGTCAGGCGCCGGCCAGCACCGCGCGCACAGTGGCGGCGATGTTGGCGGGCGTCAGGCCAAACAACTCGAACAGGGGAGCAGCGGGTGCAGACTCGCCAAAGCCCGGCACACCCACCACGGCGGCACAGCCGTACTTCCACCAAAAGTCCGGACTGCCCGCCTCCACGGCGATGCGCGGCAGCGCGCGCGGCAGCACCGCCAGCCGATACTCCAGGGGCTGGCGGTCGAACACGGTGGTGCTGGGCAGCGAGACCACGCGCACGGGGATGCCTTCCTCGGCCAGCAGACGCTGCGCCTGCAGCGCCAACGCCACCTCGGAGCCGGTGGCCAGCAACACCGCCTTGGGCTTTTTGCGGGCTTTGAATCCGGCCGCATGCGGCTCGGCGATGATATAGCCACCGCGCGCCACGGCAGCCAGACCGCAGGCCTGCGGCGCCAGCGTCGAGTCGGGCTTGGGCAGCGCCGGCAGAGCCTGGCGGCTGAGCAACAGCGCCGTGGGCCCATCTGTGCGCTGCAAGGCAGCTCCCCAGGCCACGGCGGTCTCGGCCGCATCGGCAGGGCGCCAGACATCCAAATGCGGTATCAGGCGCAAACTGGCGGCGTGCTCCACGGGCTGGTGGGTGGGTCCGTCCTCGCCCAGACCGATCGAGTCGTGCGTGAGCACATGGATGACACGCTGCCGCATCAGCGCCGCCATGCGGATGGCGTTGCGGCTGTAGTCGCTGAAGGTCAGGAAGGTGCCGCCGTAGGGAATGTAGCCACCGTGCAGCGCGATGCCGTTCATCATCGCCGCCATGCCGAACTCGCGCACGCCGTAGTTGATGTGGCGGCCCAAGCGTCCCTGCGCATCGCGCGCCAGCGCGCCACTGGCATCGACCCGCAGCGCGGGGGTGACCGCAGTCTGCGTCAAATTGGAGCCGGTCAAATCGGCGCTGCCCCCCAGCAGCTCTGGCACAGCAGCGGTCAGCGCCTCCAAGGCCATCTGGCTGGCCTTGCGGGTGGCCACGGTCGGCGCCTGCGCGTGCATCTGCTCGACCAGGGCGTGCAGTCGGTCGGCGAAATCGGCCGGCAACTCGCCGGCCCAGCGGCGCTGCAGCTCGGCCGCCTCACGCGGATAGGCGGCGGCGTAGGCCTGCCAGCGCTGGCGCCATTCGGCCTCGGCCTGCGCGCCGCGCGCACGCGCATCCCAGGCCGCACGCACATCGTCAGGTATTTCGAACGGCGCGTAGGGCCAGTCGAGCGCCGCGCGCGCGGCAGCGAT
>NZ_VJON01000029.1:0-12500 GCF_007556685.1 Tepidimonas charontis
CCTCATTGCGGCCGTGCGCCTCATCGGCCGGTGGCTCGCCCAGCGGCGGCCAACCGAGACCAGTGGCGCCAACCCTGCCCAGCTGCGGCTAAGGGCGGCGTGAAAATGAATTTTTCAGGGACGACTACCTCAAACTCACCAACGCACGCGGGGGCATCAACGGCGTCAAGGTCAGCTGGGAAGAGTGCGAAACCGGCTATGCCACCGACCGCGGGGTCGAGTGCTACGAGCGCCTCAAAGGCAAAAACGGCGGGGCCACGATGTTCCAGCCGCTTTCGACTGGCATCACCTTCGCCCTGACCGAAAAGGCACCCGTGGACAAGATCCCGCTCATCACCGCGGGCTACGGCCGCAGTGAATCACAAGACGGCGGCGTGTTCAAATGGAACTTCCCACTCGCCGGCACCTACTGGGTCGCTGCTGATGTGCTGATTCAACATATCGCGAAAAAGGAGGGCGGCTTCGACAAGCTCAAGGGCAAGAAAATCGCTCTGGTCTACCACGACAGCCCGTTTGGCAAAGAGCCAATTCCGTTGCTGCAGGAACGCGCGGCGATGCACGGCTATCAGCTCAGCTTGCTGCCGGTGGCGCACCCCGGGGTCGAACAAAAGGCCACGTGGCTGCAAATCCGCCAGCAACGCCCTGACTACGTATTGCTGTGGGGCTGGGGCGTGATGAACTCGACCGCGCTGAAGGAAGCCCAAGCCGTCGGCTACCCACGCGAGAAGATGTACGGCGTGTGGTGGGCCGGCGCCGAGCCGGATGTCAAGGACATCGGCGAAGGCGCCAAGGGCTACAACGCCATCACCATGCAGCACGGCGCCGAGCCCAACGCCCCCTTCATCAAGGAAATCCTCGAGAAGGTGCACGGCAAGGGCCAGGGCACGGGCCCCAAGGAAGAGGTCGGCTCGGTGCTGTACGTGCGCGGGGCGATAAGCGCGATGCTCGCCGTCGAGGGCGTGCGTGCCGCGCAGGAGCGCTTCGGCAAGGGCAAGGTCATGACCGGCGAGCAGGTGCGCTGGGGCCTGGAAAACCTGAACCTGACGCAGGCCAAGCTCGACGCGCTGGGCTTCAAGGGCGTGATGCGACCGATTTCGACGAGCTGCCAGGACCACATGGGCGCGGCCTGGGCCCGCATCCACACCTGGAACGGCAGCAAGTGGGAGTTCACCAGCGACTGGTACCAGGCCGACGAGCAAATCCTCAAGCCGATGGTGCGCGCTGCTGCCGACAAGTACGCCGCCGAGAAGAAGATCCAGCGCCGCACGCCGCAGGACTGCCAGTCCTGATGGTCCGGGCAGGGGTCGGTCGGTCCATGCCGACCACCCCGCGGTGGGGGCAGGCGTTCCGCAGCCCCCGCCACCACCCGCCAGCGTCGGTCCGCGGCGCTGACGTGTGGTGCCTGCGCACCCAGCCACGTTACCGAGGTCACCCCATGACGACACCCACTCCCGTCCTCACCGTCAACGGCATCGAGGTCATCTACAACCACGTCATCCTCGTGCTCAAGGGCGTCTCGCTGCAGCTCGCCGAGGGCCAAATCGCCGCCATCCTGGGCGGCAACGGCGCCGGCAAGACCACCACCTTGCGCGCCATCTCCAACCTCCTCAAGGGCGAGCGCGGCGAGGTCACCAAGGGCTCGATCGAGCTGCGCGGTGAGCGCATCGAGAATTTGACGCCGGCCGACCTGGTCAAACGCGGCGTAGTCCAGGTGATGGAGGGGCGCCATTGCTTTGCCCACCTCACCATCGAGGAAAACCTGCTCACCGGCGCCTACACGCGCACCGACAAGGGCGAAATCGCCGCCAACCTGGAGAAGGTCTACACCTACTTCCCAAGCCTGAAGACGCGCCGCACCAGCCAGGCCGCCTACACCTCCGGCGGCGAGCAGCAGATGTGCGCGATCGGCCGCGCCCTGATGGCCAACCCCAGCGTCGTGCTGCTGGACGAGCCGTCGATGGGCCTGGCGCCGCAGATCGTCGAGGAGGTGTTCGAGATCGTCAAGGATCTGAACCAGAAGGAGAAGGTCAGCTTCCTGATCGCCGAGCAGAACACCAACATGGCGCTGCGCTACGCCAACTACGGCTACATCATGGAGTCGGGCCGCATCGTCATGGACGGCGCCGCCGAGGACCTGCGCAACAACGAGGACGTCAAGGAGTTCTACCTCGGCATGGGCGGCGGCGAGCGCAAGAGCTTTCGCGACGTCAAGAGCTACAAGCGCCGCAAGCGCTGGCTGGCCTGACACAGTTGCCCGCCCAGCCAACGCGCTGGCCGCTCGGCCCATCGAACACCCCCATGAGCCTCGCGCATCGCCGCTCGATCCCGTTCCACCGACGGGCGGGGAATGCGGCCCACCACCGCGTTCCTGCGGGCATACCCGCCCGAGCAGACCGGCGCCCCGACCTTCGCACCCCGTCATCACACTCCACCCCGATCGCCCCCGCGACACACTGCCATGCCTTTCTTCGACGCCCTCGAAATCCGTCCCGCCGCCGAGCGTGAGGCGGCCTTGATGGCCGCCCTGCCTGGTTTCATTGCACTGGCGCGCGAGCGCTCGCCCGCGTGGGCGCAGTGGCTGCGTGACATCGACCCGGCCCAGATCGCGTCGCGCGCCGCCTTGGCCACGTTGCCGGTGCTGCGCAAACATGCCCTCTTGCACCACCAGCAGGTCGCACGCGACTCCGGTGGCGATCCGTTCGGGGGCGTGGCCACCATCGGCTGGCGCAGCCTGCTGCGCCCCAGCGGGGCACGCCGTGTTTTCCAGTCTCCCGGGCCCATCTATGAGCCGGAGGGCGAGCGGTCCGACTACTGGCGCACCGCGCGCGCACTGGCCGCCGCCGGTTTCGAGGCCGGCGACCTGGTACACAACGCCTTTAGCTACCACCTGACGCCGGGTGCCTGGATGATGGAGGCCGGGGCGCATGCGCTGGGATGTACGGTGTTTCCTGGCGGCGTCGGCAACACGGAGTTGCAGCTCGCCGCGATCGCCGACCTCAAACCCGTGGGCTACGTTGGCACGCCCAGTTTTTTGCGTATCCTGGTCGAAAAAGCCGAGGCGGCGGGCCTGGCGCTGTCGCTGCGCAAGGCCCTGGTGTCCGGCGAAGCGTTCCCGCCCAGCCTGCGCGACTGGTTGGCCGAACGCGGCATCACCGCGTATCAAGCCTACGCCACCGCCGATGCCGGGTTGATCGCTTACGAGACCCCGGCGCGCGAGGGGCTCGTGCTCGATGAAGGCGCGCTGCTGGAGATCGTTCGCCCTGGAACCGGCGACCCGGTACCCGACGGCGAAGTCGGCGAGGTGGTGGTCACGGTATTCAACCCCGACTATCCGTTGATTCGCTTCGGCACCGGCGACCTCTCCGCCGTCTTGCCTGGCCCCTGCCCCAGCGGCCGCACCAACACCCGCATCCGCGGTTGGCTGGGGCGTGCCGACCAGACCACCAAGATCAGGGGTATGTTCGTGCACCCGGAACAGGTCGCCGAGGTACTGCGCCGCCACCCCGAGGCGCTGCGCGGGCGGCTGGTGGTCAGCGGCCAAATGGCCGACGACCACATGACCCTGCGCGTCGAAACCGACATCCCTTCCGAAGCCTTGCGCGCGGCCCTACAGCAAACCTTGCGCGATATCACCAAGTTACGCGGCGAAGTCGAGCTGCTCGACGTAGGCGCCCTGCCCAACGACGGCAAAGTCATCGAAGACACCCGCCGCTACGATTGAGCGCTCACTGCCCACCGTGGCCGATCCGTACACCGCTGGACGGACAATCACGGACCGCGGCCAACCCACCGCCGCCTTGGCTACAGCCGCTCCCGATACCGCCCTTCGGGCGGCCACGTCACCGCCGGCTGCCGGAGCGCGCCGCCTCGCGTGCGCTTGAGTCCGTGGGATGCGCCGGCGAGCACGCGGTCGCCGCAGCGTCAGGGTTGACCCGGTGGGCGACGGGTGCGCCCGTTGATAGCATTGCACCAGTTGCGCTTTTCTGTCCCTTCAGGAGTCGTCCACATGAACATTCGCTGGTTCGGCACGCTGGCCCTGTCCATCGTCACGGTATCTGCCCTCGCGCAGGACTTTCCGAGCAAACCCATCACCTTTGTCGTCCCGTTTGCCGCCGGCGGCCCCACCGACACCGTGGCGCGCCAGCTGGCTGAGTCGATGCGCAAACACCTCAACAACGTCGCCATCGTCGTCGACAACGCCTCGGGCGCGGGCGGCACCATCGGTGCCAACAAAGTGGCGCGCGCCACGCCAGACGGCCACACACTACTGGTATGGCACATCGGCATGGCGTCCACTCCTGCGCTGTACCGCAAACTGCCGTTCAAGCCGTTGGACGACTTCGAGTATTTGGGCATCATCAACGATGTGCCCATGACCCTGGTGGGCAAGCCCCAACTACCCGCCAACACCTACCGCGACTTCGAAAATTACATTCGTGCCAACCAGGGCAAGTTGAATCTCGGTCACGCCGGACTGGGGTCGGCATCTCACATCTGCGGTCTGATGTGGCAGTACGCCGTCAAACTCGACAAATCGATGGCCACCGTCGCCTATCGCGGCACCGCCCCGGCGATGAACGACCTGATCGCCGGCACCATCGACGTCATGTGCGACCAAACCACCAACACCACCCAGCAAATCGAGGCTGGTCGCATCAAAGCGTTTGCGGTCACCACCGCCAAACCGCTGGCCGATCACCCGCTGTTGAAACACTACCCCACGCTGCAGGAGATGGGGTTGCGTGACTTCAACCTCACGATCTGGCACGGCCTCTACGCCCCCAAGGGCACACCCGCACCCGTGCTGCAAAAACTCAACGAGGCTTTGCGCGCCGCGCTACGCGATCCGGAATTCGTTCAAAAGCAAAAAGCCCTCGGCGCCATCGTGCCCGCTGCCAACGATCGCCGTGTCACCCCCGAGGGGCACAAAGCGTTCGTGGCCAACGAAATCAACAAGCTCAAGGCGGTCATCGACGCCGCCGGCCAGTACGCCGACTGATCGGTGCCGGCGCAGCCGTCAAGGCCGTGGCGCCGTAAAGTCAGGGGCGTCTCATACGCCCCACACCACCTCGCAGCGCTCGCGTTGGCAGTGCTGCAACATCTCGATGAACGGTGCCACCCGCGCGCGCAGTGGCACCCGTTCCTCGGGCGGCTCGGGCAATTCCTCGCCTTTGGCTTGCGCTTCCTCGCGCTGACGCCGGGCTTTCGCCTCCTCCTGCTCCACTGCTGCCCGCAGCGCGTCGATCGCCGCCGCCATTTGCTCCGGCAAGATGATGCCGGGCCCCGCCGGGTCCTTGCCCAAAATCTCCAGCACACGCTTGCCCGTGTGCTCCAACATCACGACGTCACCCGTGGCCTTCGACTTGAACCGGTACAGCATCGATCTTTCCTCCTCATTGAGACGTGGGCGGCACGGCACGAACCAGCGCGCACCGCGGTGTTTGCCGACTCGGCCACGGCACGCGAGCCATCAACGCCCCGCCAAGATGGCCCCGTAAGCAGTTGTTTGAGCGTGCGCAGCAGGCGTTGTTCCTCCTCCCCCAGCGCGTCGGCCCGTACGTCCGGGCCATCCAGATAGATCAGTCCCACCACCTCCTGCGCCCGCCTCAACGGCATCACGACGAACGACATCGCGCTGTCCAAAAAGGGGCGGTACCAGAGCGGCAAACGCTCGCGAATGCGCGTACCGTTGGGCTGTGCGATCCAGCTGTCACGCTGTGCGTCCAACAACAGCGCAAACAAATCATCGGGTCGCTTCGCCTCAGCGTCCAATGGCGCCACAGCAAATGCCTGTTGCAGGGACTCGACCCCTTCGCCGATACCGCTGCATGCCCGCAGCCATCCGTCGGCTTCGCGTGCACACAGCACCGCGCGGCGCGCGCCCAGGGTGGTGTACAAAATCTTCAGTCCCAACGCCTGCAGGGCTGCCGTCGACGCCCCTTCCGCCAGCGCCCGGCTGTATTCCTCCAGTCCCGACGTCAGGGCGGCGGCCACGTCCTGCCCGTCCTTCGGCTCGCATACCAACGGCGCCGATCTGCCGTCCGCGTCGGTGTGGGTCGGCTCCGTGGTCATCACTTTCGGTGCAGAGCGCTGCGCGCCATCGATCACCGGAGGCTGCGTCGGCCGGCCAGCTTCGGCGGCCAGCAAGCGTTGCCAGCGCGGCAAGCCCATTGGTGCGTCATCCAGGCCAAAAGCGCTGCTGATGGTGCGAAAGGCCTCCCGCGCCTGGTTCGCTGCAGCCGTCACCTCCTGGGGTGTGCGCCGCAGCGGCCCTGGTATCGACGCGCCACAGCAGAGAAAACAGCCGGCTCGTCGCGCCCATCCGCCCGCAGCAGCCGGGCGCGCGCCATGTCGTTGCCCGCGGCACCCATCCAGCGGATCAGCTCGGTCTCATCGCGCAGACTGTGACTGGGGGGCGGACCGGCAGGTCGCTGCATGGTGCGACGCAACGCGTCCGGGAATCCCCATTGCTGCGCCACCCGATCGGCCAGATCATCGTAGCTCACACCCAAATGGCGCTGCACCGCCAGCGCTTCGCGGCCGGGGTCACCCTGGGCTTCACTCTGAATCTTTTGAGCCAGCTCGGGCAAAAAGGCCTCCACCCGCATAGGCCCCAGGCCCTGGAACAGGGCCCCGAGAAAAACCGCCTCGCGCGAAACACCCGCGCCGTAAAACGCGACTGCCAACTCAGCCGCCAACAGCGACTCTGCAAACCGATCGAGCAGCCGCATCGCCTGCGCCCGCTGGCGCCACTGCGCAAGCAAGACGACGCTCAATGCGAGGCCGCGCACCGCCTGCACACCCACCAGGCTTATCGCTCGCGTCACCGTCAAGACGCCCCCATGGTGGGCCCGGTGTTGCGCCGCATTGACGATGCGCAACAAACGCTGCGTCAACCCCGGATCGCGCAGTACCGCCTCGGACAGGGCGTTGAGTGTGCCGCGCTCGTCTTCGGTCAGCGCAACGACGCGCATCACCTGCGCCGACAACGCCGGAAAATCCGGATCCTGAGCCAAGCGCTGCCATAACGCAGTCAATGCATCTTCGCGTCCGGCCTGCGTGTCGGCGGCGCCCATCGGGGTTTCGGCCATCGACGCTTTGCAATCCTGCGCCAGCGATCACGCGGGCTTGAGCACAGTATCGACGAGTCGCCCGGCAATCTGACCGACCGCCAAGCTGGCTGGACAGCCCGGAGCCTGCAGCAACAGCAGCTGCCGCCGCATCACCGCCTCGCGCACCGCCTTGTCCACCGGAATGTCGCCCATGTGGACCAACCGAATCGGTGCGGCACGCCCATCACCGCCAACGAACCGGTTCAGCACCGCCTGCAGCTGCGCCGTGATGGCCCGCCCATCGCCCGGTCGCGCCGCTTGGTTGACCACCAACCGCACGAGTTGGCGTCGCTGTTGGGTCGCCAATACTTTGATGGTGGCGTAGGCGTCGGTCAGCGAGGTGGGCTCGGGCGTTGCCACCAACAGCACCTCGCTGGCCAGCGACAAGGCAAACAACACGACGTCCGAAATGCCCGCCCCCGTATCCAACAGCACCACGTCGTAGCGTGGCACCACCTGCTCCATCAAGCGCAAAAAGTCCTCACGTACCTCCGGGGTCAGGCGCGAATACTCCACCAAGCCCGAACCCGCCAGCAGCACCTGAAAACCCCCAGGTGCTTGCACGATGGCCTCATCCAAGGTGCACCGCCCGCTGAAGACATCGTGCAGTGTCAGCTTCGGATACAGATTGAGCACGACGTCGAGATTGGCCAATCCGAGGTCGGCGTCGAGCACCAACACCCGCAAGCCGCGCCGCGTCAGTGCCGCAGCCAGATTGGCCGACAAAAACGTTTTGCCCACGCCGCCCTTACCGCTGGTGATCGCGATCACCTTGCCGCGGCTGGGGTGCAACAACACCCCGCTGGGCGATGCGACCGCAGCGGCGGGTGCAGAGGCAACGGTATCGTTCATGGGCGAACTCATGCGGCGCTACTCAAGTCGCGTCGGCAGCGTCGATGATAAGGCCATCGGGGGGTGTCCAAGCGAAGAGAAGCTGCTTTTCCTCGGCGCTGACATCGCTCACCGGCACCGCCTCGATGCAGACACGGTTGCGCCCCTGCCGTTTGGCCATATACAACTGACGGTCGGCCCGCTCCAGCCAACGCTCGACGCTCGTGCGGACCCACGGTGGTGAATAAGCCCCGCCGACGCTGACCGTCACACGTAGCGTGACCTTGCCATCGGGCAGGCCAATCGGGTGCGACTCGACCGCCGCGCGCAAGCGCTCGGCCAGTACAGCCCCAGCGCCGACAGAACATTGCGGCAGCAATACCCCAAACTCCTCACCCCCTAAGCGGGCCACCGTGTCCATCGGCCGCACGTGCTCGGACAAAATCGCCGCCACGGTGCGGATCACCGCATCACCGGCCAGGTGCCCGTGGGTGTCGTTGACGCCCTTGAAGTGGTCGATATCGAACATCAGCAGCAGACTCGTCTCCCCCGACCGGGTGGAACGGTCGAGTTCCTGTGCCAAGCGGGCCAGGAAAGCGCGCCGATTCGGTAGCCCGGTCAGCGCATCGCGTTCGCTGAGCTCACACAAGGCATCGATGATCGCCTGCACTTCATCCGGCGAGTCGGCGGGCGGCAATTCGACCCCCGCCCGCTGCAACAGCGCGCGCGCGTGTGCCAAACGCAAAGGGGACGACGCCATGACTCGGGCCTGCTGCGCATGGCGACGAACCAACGCCGCCGCCTTTGCTCACGAGTATATGCGGCTTTTCGGGCGCGCCCCGTTGGCCCCAACGCGCGGGCACGGGTGCGCCTGCCTTCGCACACCGCAGCCCCCAGGGCCACTCATGCGCGCGACGTGTAGGACCCACACAGCTCTCGGTCCGAATCGGGGCCGCATGACCGAGGGACCCATTGGTGGCACACTGATGGCAGTATCGGCAGCGCAACCCTCACAAACCCGGGCGGACGTCCAGTGTCAGGCGCGCCAACCGCCATTGACCACCAATCACGACCCGCCGTCACGCGGCCAGCGCAGCGGCCGTGGCGCACACGGCCGCGCGGCAGCGCCAATCGCCGAGATGTGCTCGGGCGTCGTGCCGCAGCAGCCGCCGACGATGTTGACCAAGCCCTCCTGTGCAAACGCATGCAGCAAGCGCGCCGTGTCCTGCGGCGTCTCATCGAAACCGGTCTCACTCATCGGATTGGGTAAACCCGCGTTCGGATAACAGCTGATGTAGGTATCCTCCGCCACTCGCGCCAACTCCTGCAAATACGGCTTCATCAGCGCCGCGCCCAG
Organism: Tepidimonas charontis; assembly: GCF_007556685.1. GTDB lineage: Bacteria > Pseudomonadota > Gammaproteobacteria > Burkholderiales > Burkholderiaceae_C > Tepidimonas > Tepidimonas charontis. Next base: position 9,301 of record NZ_VJON01000029.1, read on the forward strand.
TGCGCAGTTCAGCCCCACCGCCAGCGGCCGTGCGTGCCGCACGCTGGCCCAGAAGGCCGTCACCGTCTGTCCACTCAACAAGCGGCCCGAGGCGTCGGTGACAGTACCACTGACGATAATCGGCAAACGCTCGCCCGTTGCGTCGAACGCACGCTCGATCGCAAACAAAGCTGCCTTCGCGTTCAGGGTGTCGAAAATGGTCTCCACCAACAACACATCGACCCCGCCATCGATCAAAGCCAACGCTTGCTCGTGGTACGCCTGCTCTAGCTCATCGAACGTGACATTGCGCGCACCGGGGTCATTGACATCTGGGCTGATGCTGGCGGTACGCGGCGTCGGCCCCAAAGCCCCGGCGACGAAACGAGGGTGCTCGGCGCTGGCGAAGCGATCACAGGCCTCACGCGCCAATTGTGCAGACGCCAGGTTCATTTCCCGCACCCATGCCTGCAACCCGTAGTCGGCCTGCGCGATCGCGGTTGCGCCAAACGTATTCGTCTCGATGATGTCTGCACCCGCAGCCAAATACGCCGCGTGGATATCGGCAATCACGTCCGGTCGGGTCAGACTCAGCAACTCATTATTGCCTTTCAGATCCCCAGGATGGTTGGCAAAACGCGGGTCACAGCCCTCTCGCCCCTGGCAGCCCCCCCCCCGGTATTGCACCTCGCCCAGCCGAAGCCGCTGGATCATCGTCCCCATCGCACCGTCAATGATGACGATGCGTCGGGCCAACTGATCGACCAGCCGCTGACCGCGCGTGTAGCGTGCGTGTGTGCTCATGATTGCCGATTGTGCTCGCCGGCGCAGGCCAGCCGGCAGTGTGCCACGTTCCACCCCAATGATGGGGACCTACCAAAGCAAAACCCCGAGAGCGCGAAACTCTCGGGGTTGCTTGGCAATAACCGCCTGACGATGACCTACTTTCACACGGGAACTCCGCACTATCATCGGCGCGAAGGCGTTTCACTGTCCTGTTCGGGATGGGAAGGAGTGGGACCGCCTTGCTATGGTCGTCAGGCATAACCGGTCTCGGGCAGCTGATCCAGGCCCTCTCGGGGCCCCAGCCGCCCTCTCACAGAGTCGAGCCAGCAGCGCACTCAGCGCACCGCCGGCCACATGATCAGCTCCAAGCGAAGTTTTCTTGCCTCTGCAACGCCACAGCTGCGGGTTTGCTCACCCAGACACAGCCATCAGGCCTCACACAGACACGGGCTTCACAGACAACAGAGAAGGCGTCGCCTCGTCTGCTGCGCTTTGCTTTTGTCGCGCAAAGCTATAGGGTCAAGCCTCACGGGCCATTAGTACTGGTTAGCTCAACGCATTGCTGCGCTTACACACCCAGCCTATCAACGTCGTGGTCTACGACGACCCTTCAGGGGGGTCAAGCCCCCAGGCAGATCTCATCTTGGGACGAGTTTCCCGCTTAGATGCTTTCAGCGGTTATCTCTTCCGCACATAGCTACCCGGCGATGCCACTGGCGTGACAACCGGTACACCAGAGGTGCGTCCACTCCGGTCCTCTCGTACTAGGAGCAGGCTCCCTCAAATCTGCAGCGCCCACGGAAGATAGGGACCAAACTGTCTCACGACGTTTTAAACCCAGCTCACGTACCTCTTTAAATGGCGAACAGCCATACCCTTGGGACCGGCTACAGCCCCAGGATGAGATGAGCCGACATCGAGGTGCCAAACACCGCCGTCGATATGAACTCTTGGGCGGTATCAGCCTGTTATCCCCAGAGTACCTTTTATCCGTTGAGCGATGGCCCTTCCATACAGAACCACCGGATCACTTAGACCTGCTTTCGCACCTGCTCGACTTGTCAGTCTCGCAGTCAAGCACGCTTATGCCTATGCACTACCAGCACGATGTCCGACCGTGCCTAGCGTACCTTCGTGCTCCTCCGTTACGCTTTGGGAGGAGACCGCCCCAGTCAAACTGCCCACCATGCACTGTCCCCACCCCCGATTCAGGGGGCCAGGTTAGAACCTCAAACGCACCAGGGTGGTATTTCAACGTCGGCTCCACGACACCTGGCGGCACCGCTTCTCAGCCTCCCACCTATCCTACACAGATCCGTTCAAAGTCCAATACAAAGCTGCAGTAAAGGTTCATGGGGTCTTTCCGTCTTTCCGCGGGGAGATTGCATCATCACAAACATTTCAACTTCGCTGAGTCTCGGGAGGAGACAGTGTGGCCATCGTTACGCCATTCGTGCAGGTCGGAACTTACCCGACAAGGAATTTCGCTACCTTAGGACCGTTATAGTTACGGCCGCCGTTTACCGGGACTTCGATCAAGAGCTCTCACCCCATCACTTAATCTTCCGGCACCGGGCAGGCGTCACACCCTATACGTCCACTTTCGTGTTCGCAGAGTGCTGTGTTTTTAGTAAACAGTCGCAGCCACCTATTTTTTGCAACCCATTCACGCTTCGATGCTCTCTACACGCTACTAGGGCACACCTTATCCCGAAGTTACGGTGTCAATTTGCCGAGTTCCTTCTCCCGAGTTCTCTCAAGCGCCTGAGAATACTCATCTCGCGCACCAGTGTCGGTTTGCGGTACGGTCAACTGCAAGCTCAAGCTTAGTGGCTTTTCCTGGGACCCCATTCGGTCACTTCACGAGACATGCTCGCTCGATCGACAGCCTCGGTATGTGAGCACCGGATTTGCCTAGCGCTCGCCTACTTCTGCCTAAACCGGCACTTCCAACCGCCGGATGACCTAGCTTGATCCGTCCCCACATCGCACTTGCAGCCGGTGCAGGAATGTTGACCTGCTTCCCATCAGCTACGCATCTCTGCCTCGCCTTAGGGGCCGACTCACCCTACGCCGATGAACGTTGCGTAGGAAACCTTGCGCTTGCGGCGAGCGGGCTTTTCACCCGCTTTAACGCTACTCATGTCAGCATTCGCACTTCCGATACCTCCAGCAGCCTTCACAAGCCACCTTCACAGGCCTACGGAACGCTCTCCTACCATGCGTGTTACCACGCATCCGCAGCTTCGGTGCCCGGCTTGAGCCCCGTTACATCTTCCGCGCAGGACGACTCGATCAGTGAGCTATTACGCTTTCTTTAAATGATGGCTGCTTCTAAGCCAACATCCTGACTGTCTTAGCCTTCCCACCTCGTTTCCCACTTAGCCGGTCTTAGGGACCTTAGCTGGCGGTCTGGGTTGTTTCCCTCTCGTGTC
>NZ_VJON01000029.1:17500-20000 GCF_007556685.1 Tepidimonas charontis
TGTCCCCACCCCCGATTCAGGGGGCCAGGTTAGAACCTCAAACGCACCAGGGTGGTATTTCAACGTCGGCTCCACGACACCTGGCGGCACCGCTTCTCAGCCTCCCACCTATCCTACACAGATCCGTTCAAAGTCCAATACAAAGCTGCAGTAAAGGTTCATGGGGTCTTTCCGTCTTTCCGCGGGGAGATTGCATCATCACAAACATTTCAACTTCGCTGAGTCTCGGGAGGAGACAGTGTGGCCATCGTTACGCCATTCGTGCAGGTCGGAACTTACCCGACAAGGAATTTCGCTACCTTAGGACCGTTATAGTTACGGCCGCCGTTTACCGGGACTTCGATCAAGAGCTCTCACCCCATCACTTAATCTTCCGGCACCGGGCAGGCGTCACACCCTATACGTCCACTTTCGTGTTCGCAGAGTGCTGTGTTTTTAGTAAACAGTCGCAGCCACCTATTTTTTGCAACCCATTCACGCTTCGATGCTCTCTACACGCTACTAGGGCACACCTTATCCCGAAGTTACGGTGTCAATTTGCCGAGTTCCTTCTCCCGAGTTCTCTCAAGCGCCTGAGAATACTCATCTCGCGCACCAGTGTCGGTTTGCGGTACGGTCAACTGCAAGCTCAAGCTTAGTGGCTTTTCCTGGGACCCCATTCGGTCACTTCACGAGACATGCTCGCTCGATCGACAGCCTCGGTATGTGAGCACCGGATTTGCCTAGCGCTCGCCTACTTCTGCCTAAACCGGCACTTCCAACCGCCGGATGACCTAGCTTGATCCGTCCCCACATCGCACTTGCAGCCGGTGCAGGAATGTTGACCTGCTTCCCATCAGCTACGCATCTCTGCCTCGCCTTAGGGGCCGACTCACCCTACGCCGATGAACGTTGCGTAGGAAACCTTGCGCTTGCGGCGAGCGGGCTTTTCACCCGCTTTAACGCTACTCATGTCAGCATTCGCACTTCCGATACCTCCAGCAGCCTTCACAAGCCACCTTCACAGGCCTACGGAACGCTCTCCTACCATGCGTGTTACCACGCATCCGCAGCTTCGGTGCCCGGCTTGAGCCCCGTTACATCTTCCGCGCAGGACGACTCGATCAGTGAGCTATTACGCTTTCTTTAAATGATGGCTGCTTCTAAGCCAACATCCTGACTGTCTTAGCCTTCCCACCTCGTTTCCCACTTAGCCGGTCTTAGGGACCTTAGCTGGCGGTCTGGGTTGTTTCCCTCTCGTGTCCGGACGTTAGCACCCGGTGCACTGTCTCCCACGCTCATACTCTTCGGTATTCGGAGTTTGCCTTGGTTTGGTAAGTCGCCATGACCCCCTAGCCAAAACAGTGCTCTACCCCCGAAGGCAATACGTGAGGCACTACCTAAATAGTTTTCGGAGAGAACCAGCTATTTCCAGGTTTGTTTAGCCTTTCACCCCTATCCACAGCTCATCCCCTACTTTTGCAACAGCAGTGGGTTCGGCCCTCCAGTACCTGTTACGGCACCTTCAGCCTGGCCATGGATAGATCACCTGGTTTCGGGTCTACACCCAGCGACTCTATTCGCCCTGTTCGGACTCGGTTTCCCTGCGCCTGCCCTACTCGGTTAAGCTTGCCACTGAATGTAAGTCGCTGACCCATTATACAAAAGGTACGCCGTCACCCCAAAGGGCTCCGACTTTTTGTAAGCATGCGGTTTCAGGTTCTATTTCACTCCCCTCCCGGGGTTCTTTTCGCCTTTCCCTCACGGTACTGGTTCACTATCGGTCGATGATGAGTATTTAGCCTTGGAGGATGGTCCCCCCATCTTCAGACAGGATTTCACGTGTCCCGCCCTACTCGTCGCACGCCTAGTTCCACCACCAACTTTTTCCATACGGGGCTATCACCCTCTGCGGCCGGCCTTTCCAGACCGTTCTGATAAGTCAATGGCTACATCGTGCAGGCTCCTCCGATTTCGCTCGCCACTACTCTCGGAATCTCGGTTGATGTCTTTTCCTCGAGCTACTGAGATGTTTCAGTTCGCCCGGTTCGCCTCCTGCACCTATGGATTGAGCGCAGGATACCCTCATCGGGTGGGTTTCCCCATTCGGAGACCTCCGGATCACAGCTCGTTTGCCAGCTCCCCGAAGCTTTTCGCAGGCTACCACGTCCTTCTTCGCCTATCATCGCCAAGGCATCCACCACATGCTCTTGTTCACTTGACCCTATAGCTTTGCCGCCTGCCGCACTGCCGCGTGTTGACACCACACGCACAGCCAGCCCAAGCGTCATCGCACGGTCGCAGCAAACAGACTTCGCGCGTCTTTGTCGCCGCCTTCTCCAACTGCGCACACCGCAGCCCACCGCACCCCACCGTCGACCACCGCACCCACTGCCTCCCAGCGGAGGAGCAGAGCAGCCGCCACGGCACTCGGGGCTGCAGACAGCCACAGCGCACGCCGTCGTTCAATGATTGTCTCTGACGCCAATCTTCGCTATGCACACCGCACGCCACACCCAGC
>NZ_VJON01000029.1:22500-36357 GCF_007556685.1 Tepidimonas charontis
CTGTGCCGTTTTTGCTTGACTTGCGGGGCGCACCGTCTGTTTTGCACACCACGCAAGACCCCAGACGCACCACAAGGACGCTCACATTGATACACCTCGCAGCCGCCGAAAGACCGCTAGTATACAACGCCAGACGCGCTTGTGTCACCATTTGGTGGCGACTCGACCCCAAGGATGTCTGGCGGGCGACACGATGAGAGCTGCGAGGTGGCCTACAGCCTCACGGCCTGCGGTTCTGGCACGTTTGGTGGCGGCCCCATCCACACCAAAGTGGGCTCCAAGCGCATCGGCGAGCTGGCGCCGACCAACGGCGGCCCCGTCCGCACCAAGGTGGGCATCATGGCGCGCAGCGCCGATGTGCGCTGGTTCTGGCGCGTTTGGCGGCGGCGCCATCTGCACCAAGGGCGCACCAAGGGCGCCCCGGTGCCGCACTGGCAGGCGCCCCCGGTCCCTCGTCACTATGGGGCGCGCCCACCATCGATGGCTGCACACCCGGCGTGGGCCATACATGACCTCGACGACGGGCGCCCGGGCGTTGCTGTGCTTCGGCCAGCGAAGGTGTGAGCGACCCGCGACGGTGTTGCGCTGCGCGGCGATGAGCTGGATCACGATGGAAAAGGTCAGCCGGCCGATGGGGATCGGGTGCAACTGGAGAGCGCTTCGTCCACTTTGGACGGCGGGGAACGGGTGGGCTTGATCGGTCGCAATGGCACGGGCAAGTCGTCCGTGTTGCGCGTGCTCGCGGGGCTGGAGCGGGTCGACAGCGGCGACGTCCAGAGCCGACAAGGATTGGGCGTCGCGTTTGTGGCGCAGGAGCGCCGCTGCTCCCCAACTGGGGGGGTGACGTCCGCCTTCGGGGGACGCAGCCGTCCGAACCATGGACTTTTGCGTGTCGTTGGCGGCGCCGTCCATTGCCACGGGCTGGGTGCCCGGGCATCCGCAGGCGCGCGCTTTGGTCTGCGGCTGCGACGATGGGCAGCGATGCCTTCACGGGTGACTTGGCCCCGTTCGTTGTCAGAGTCCGTTGCTCATGATCGTCGCCGCGGCGACTGGCGGAGACGACAGCCGGCGGCAGAATGCCGGCATGGGAACGATCCACCTCGTGCGGCATGCGCAGGCCTCCTTCGGCAGCGACGATTACGACCGTCTCAGCCCTCTGGGTTGGCAACAGGGACGGCGTCTGGGCGAGCACTTCCGCGCCCACGGCATGCGCTTCGAGGCGGTGTTCACGGGCACGCTGCGCCGTCATCACGAAACCTGGCAGGCCATCCGTGAGGGCTGGGGAGAGCCCTTGGATGTTCAGGTCTGGCCCGGGCTGAACGAATACGACAGCGCGGCGTTGATCGCGGCGCTGCACGCTCCTGCGCCGGGTGACCCGCACACCCCGGAGGGTTACCGGGCCCACTTTCGGCTGTTGCGCGATGCCTTGCGCCAATGGATGGCAGGCGTCATTTCGCCGCACGGCATGCCCAGCTACGAAGCGTTTCGCACGGCGGCCGTGGCCTTGCTGGACCACGTGCGGCAGACGCACCGCGGCGACGTGCTGGTGATCAGCAGTGGCGGGCCGATCGCCACGCTCGTGGCCCATTTGCTCGGCGCGAGCCCGGAGGTGTCGATCGAATTGAACCTGCGCTTGCGCAACACGGCGGTGTCGGAGGTTGCCCACACGCCCAAGCGTTGCACTCTGGTGAGCTTCAATACCCTACCTCATCTGGCGGCGCCGCAACACCGGGATTGGATCACCCACGCCTGAACCCTGGACGGCACCCGTTGGCTTAGCGTAGAGGACGCATTTTCTCGCGTGTCGGCACCGGCATGCTCACGCGCATCGGGCGTTTTTCCGTCCACGACCAACTCTCATGCGGTTGACCAACCACGCTCACGCACGCGAGGTGTACCCCGCCACCGGCGTTGCTACGGCCGCGTGCAGCGGGACAGTGCTGATTTCGTGCAACAACTGCGCCAGTGCACGCCCAGCGGCGGCGATGACGCGCCGCCCCCAGTCGGCGTCCGCGGCGACGGCGTTGCCCGCCGCTCCAGCGGGATGGAGATCCTGCATCTGCCAGTACCACTTGGCGCTGCGGCCATTGCCCAACAGGGGGTACCTCTGGGCCCGCTGCGCCGAGGATGAGGGAAACGCCTGCAGCGCCGAGGAGCGCACCTGCTGCGGCGCCAGCGCCAACATCAGGGCGGTCTCGATTTGCCCGGCGTGTACGCCAAAGCGGCGCTCGTGCGGGTCGAGGACGGCCATCAGGTCCGAGCCGTCGGCGTCATGCAACGGCAAGTCGTACCAATTCACGCCCCACACCAGCAGGTCGTGGTGCGCGCGCAGCTGGCGTCCAGCCAGATCCATCAGGCCCACATGCCCGCCGTGGCCATTGAAAAAGACCAGCTTGCGCACGCCGGTGCGGGCGACCGAGGCGCCGACGTCACGCCACAGCGCCAGCGCCGTCTCGGGCGCCAGGGTAAGGGTGCCCGGAAACCGCGCATGCTCGGGGCTCAGCCCCACCGGCAGCAGGGGTAGTGCCAATACCGGCAGGTCGGGGCCGATGTGGGGCTGCGCAGCCTGCAACACCGCCTCGACGATGGCGCTGTCCACGCACAACGGCAGATGCGGGCCGTGCTGCTCGGTAGCGCCCAAGGGCAATAGCGCGACGGTACGCGCCGGATCGAGCGCCGCGCAGTCGGGCCAGTGCAGATCGGCCCAACGCATCAAACCGCCCACGGCAACCGAGCTCTCCATGTCTGCATCTTAGCAGGCGCGCCCGAGAACGGTCACGCCACGTGGTCGTGGTCGCCCCCGAGCTCATGCCGCTGCCAGGAACGTCGAGCGAAGGGCGCCGAGCGCGGACGGTTATGTCGCCGCACCGGGGGCGGCTGCATACATCCAACGCCGCGACCAGGGCAGCTCGTGCGCCGAGCGACCCGCCGGGCGGCACAAGACCTGAAACAGCGATATCTGGTCGTGCTCGAACGCCCAGGCGCAGCCGGCCAAGTAGACGCGCCAGATGCGCCAAATACGCTCGGGCACCAAGCGGCGCAAGCGCTCCGATTTGGCTTCGAATGTACGGCTCCAGTGCGACAGCGTCAGCACATAGTGGCGTCGCAGGTTCTCGACATCGAACGGTTCCAGCCCGCCCTCCTGCATGGTGCGCAGCACGGTGGAAATATGGGGCAACTCGCCGTGCGGGAACACATACTTGTCGATGAAGCGCCCACCCCCGTCGGGGGTTTCGCCGTCGTGCGCATCGGTGGTGGTGATGCCGTGGTTCATGGCCCAGCCGTCGGGGGCCAAGTGGCGGCGGATGATGCCGAAATATTCAGCCAGATGCTTCAGGCCCACGTGCTCGAACATGCCCACGCTGGTGATGCGATCGAACGTCCCCTCCAGATCCCGGTAGTCCTGCAAGCGGATGTCGACCCGGTCGGCCAAGCCGGCGGCCGCGACGCGCTCGCGCGCCAGCTCGTACTGCGCTTGTGACAAGGTGATGCCGACGCAGCGCGCCCCATAGGCTTGCGCCGCCCGCATGACCAAAGCCCCCCAGCCACAACCGATATCGAGCAGGGTCTGACCTGGCTGCAACCGTATTTTGGTCAGAATGTGATCGATTTTTTTGCGCTGCGCGGCAGCCAGGTCTTCGTCACCATTTTCAAAGTAGGCGCAGGAGTAGACCATAGCCGGGTCCAGCCATTCCGCGTAGAAGTCGTTTGAGACGTCGTAGTGGTATTGGATGGAGGCGCGGTCGAGCGAGCGGTTATGGGTGAAGGCCTTGACCAAGCGGTGCAGCGTGCCATGTGCGCGTTGCGGCTCGCGTGCCGCCGCCACGAGGGCGTGTGCGACGTCCAGGACATCGGTGATGTCGCCGTCCACATCGATACGGCCTTCCACATACGCCTCGCCCAAGGTATCCAAGGACGGCGCCAGCAGCGCAGGCAGCGCCCCTACGTCGCGCACCGTCATCGTCACCCGCGGGGTCTCGAACCGCCCCAGATCCCAGCAGCGCGCGCCGCCCTCACCGACCGCCCAGCAGACGCGCAATGGCACGTCCACACGCTCGCGCCAGCGTTGCACCCAGGCATTCAAGGTTTTTTCGATGGACAGCATGCGGTGACCCTCCTTGCCCATGAGAACGCAGGGATTGTTGGCCAATGCCGGCGCCGCTGCCAAGATGGGTACATCGATATCATCGATAGATTTTGTCTATGAGCACGAGATGGCCGACAATGGGGAACCTTTGGCGAAATCGCCGTGTCCCTGACATTCGCTATGCCAGCTGCCTGCATCGCTCTCGTAGCCCTTATGCGGTGGATGACCGCTGTGACTCTGATCCTGAAAACTGGCTGGGGAGCGGTCGTGCGGCCCTCTCGGCAGCGGTGGCCCGCCGACACCCGCCACGGACCAGCCGCCACCCATCGGCACCGGGTAGAGGGGTGGACGCCGACACTGGCTGCGCTGGCGGCGGGGCTGCTGATGTGGCCCTTGGCTGGTGCGGCGCAAGCGCCAGCGGTGGTGCAGAGCGAGTTTTCCCGCGTGGCGCTGGTGGCCTATGCCCCCGAGGGTGTGGCGCCCGGCAAGCCACTGTGGTTGGGCCTGCGCATCGAGCACGCACCCGAGTGGCACACCTACTGGAAAAACCCGGGCGACTCGGGCTTGCCCGTGCAGCTGCAATGGACGCTGCCCCCTGGCTGGGAGGCGGGCGACATCCAATGGCCGACGCCGCGCAAATTTCCACTGGGTGAGCTGGCCAACTACGGCTACGATGGCACGGTGCTGCTGCCGGTGCCAGTCAGCGTCAATGCGCCCGTGGACGGCGCGGTGGATGTGCAGCTCGACGCCACCTGGCTGATTTGCCGGCGCGAATGCGTCCCCGAAGAGGCCCGGTTGAGCCTGCGCTTGCCAGCCAACGCGGCGCTGGTGGGCGAAGCCGCCGCGTTCGAGGCGGCCTGGGCCGCAGCGCCGCAATCGGTGCCGGCCGAAGGCACCTTGAACGTGGACGCGCGCGGCCTGCACTTGCAGGTGCGCGGGCTGCCACCAGCGTGGCGTGGTCAGGCGTTGGAATTTTTCCCTGAGGTCGGCAACCTGATTGCGCCCGGTGCGCCATGGCAGCAGCGGTGGACGGATGACCGCTGGGAAGCGAGCGTCCCCCTCAACCCTTACCGCACCGAAGCGCCGACGCAGCTGGCTTTCGTCTTGGCACCAGCGAACCCCGCTGGACACGGGGCGGGTACGCCCGGCGTGCGCCTGGACTGGCCGGTGCAAGGCACGTGGCCACCGTTGACGCCCGCCCCAGCGCTACCCACCGTCGCCGCGCCAGACACGCCGGCCGCGCCCGCTGCGACGCCGTCCGTGGGGCTTGGGTTGGCTTTGGTCGGCGCCCTGCTGGGTGGCTTGATTTTGAATTTGATGCCCTGCGTCTTTCCGGTCCTGGCCATCAAGATCATGGCGTTTCAGTCCCACGGCGCAAACGCCCGGGCCCACCGTTTGGGCGGGCTGGCGTACACGGCGGGCGTGGTGGCGTCGTTTCTGGCCTTGGGCGGCTTGCTGCTGGGGTTGCGCACCGCCGGCGAGGCGGTTGGCTGGGGATTTCAGTTACAAAATCCCATCGTGGTGGCCGCGCTGGCCAGTCTGTTCGTGATCATCGGACTGAACCTGGCCGGCGTCTTCACCTTCGGTCAGTTGGCGCCTGCGGGCTTGGCCGGGCTGCAGTTGCGCCACCCCTTGGCCGACGCTTTTTTGACCGGTGTGCTGGCCACCGCCGTGGCATCCCCTTGCACGGCCCCATTCATGGGCGCGTCGCTCGGACTGGCGGTCACGCTGCCGGCAACACAAGCGCTAGGGGTCTTTGCCGCGCTGGGTCTGGGCATGGCGCTGCCCTATCTGGCAGCGAGCTGGTGGCCCGGGTTGGCGCAGCGCTTGCCGCGTCCTGGACCCTGGATGGAGACCTTCCGGCAGGCGATGGCTTTCCCGATGTTTGCCGCTGCCGTCTGGTTGCTGTGGGTGCTGGGACTGCAAAACGGGGTATCGGCGGTTGCCGCGTTGTTGCTGATACTGCTGGCCCTGACGTGGGTACTGTGGGCAGCGGGGCAGCGCGGAGGCGCGCGCCGACACTTGCTGGCCACAGGGGCGCTGGCACTGATCGCCGCGGTGGTCGGACTGGGTCCGCACGTGACGCGTGCGGCCTCGGATGCGGGACCCGCGGTGCCCACCACCGACGCCCTTTGGCAGCCCTGGAGCCCCGAACGCCAGGCCGAATTGCTGGCACAGGGGCGGCCCGTGTTCGTCGATTTCACTGCCGCTTGGTGCGTGACCTGCCAGGTCAACAAGGCCGCCGTGCTCAACGATGCGGCGGTGCTGCAGGAGGCAGCGCAGTCTGGCATCGCGCTGCTGCGCGCCGACTGGACGCGGCGCGACCCAGTGATTGCCGAGGCGCTGGCGGCGCTGGGCCGCAATGGAGTGCCGGTGTACGTGTTGCATGTGCCGGGCCAGGCGCCGCAGATCTTCAGCGAGATTTTGCGCACGGCGGAGGTACGCGCTGCTTTTGCGGCCGTCGGGCGACGATAATCCCGGCATGAGCTTCGCCCCCCTGCACAACGACGTCTTTTTGCGCGCCTGCCTGGGGCAGGCCACCCCTTACACGCCGATTTGGCTGATGCGCCAAGCGGGCCGCTATTTGCCCGAATATCGGGCCACACGCGAGCGCGCGGGCAGCTTCATGGGGCTGGCCACGCATGTGGACTACGCCACCGAGGTGACGCTGCAGCCGCTGCAGCGCTATGCGCTGGATGCAGCGATTTTGTTCTCCGACATTCTGACCGTACCCGACGCCATGGGGCTGGGCCTGCGCTTTGCCAGCGGCGAGGGGCCGACCTTCGAGCGCCCCGTGCGCACCGAAGCCGATGTGGCCGCGCTGGCGGTACCCGACTTGGAGCGGCTGCGCTATGTATTCGATGCGGTGACGGCGATTCGGCGCGCGCTCGCCGGACGGGTGCCGCTGATCGGCTTCGCCGGCAGCCCGTGGACGCTGGCGTGCTACATGGTCGAGGGCGGGGGCTCGGACGACTACCGGCTGGTCAAGACCCTGCTGTACAGCCGCCCCGATCTGATGCACCGCATCTTGGCTGTCAATGCCGATGCGGTGGCGGCCTATCTGACGGCACAGATCGAAGCCGGCGCCCAGGCGGTGATGATTTTTGACAGCTGGGGCGGGGTACTGGCCGACGGTGCCTTTCAGACCTTCAGCCTGGCCTACACGCGCCGGGTGCTGCAACAACTGCCGCGCCAGCACGACGGCCAAGTGATTCCGCGCATCGTCTTCACCAAGGGCGGCGGCCTGTGGTTGGAAGACATGGCGCAGCTGGACTGCGATGTGCTGGGGGTGGATTGGACGGTGCACTTGGGGCGCGCCCGTGCGCGCGTGGGTGGCCAAGTGGGCACGCCTGGCAAGGCGCTGCAGGGCAACCTGGACCCCGCCGTGCTGCTGGCCCCGCCCGAGGTGGTGGCGCGCGAAGCAGTGGCGGTGCTGGAGGCCTTTGGCGCCCCGCACACCGATGCGACCCGCCGTGGTCCCACCCACATCTTCAACCTGGGACACGGCATCGGTTTACACACCCCACCCGAACACGTGCAGGCGCTGGTGGAGACCGTACACGCGCACTCGCGCCGCATGCGCTCCCCCCAGGGCGCACAGCCGTAACCTTGCATCGGTGGCGGGCACCGGCAGCAGCATGCCCTCCGCGATGTGAATCGAGGCGGTGCCGCGCGCCGCACGACCGCCCAACCCCGATATCATGCCGTGCACGCATCTGCCCAGCCCTGGTTTATGCACATCGTGCCCGCAGTATGCCGGCATCCGATATTGGCCGCCGACGTTCCAGCATCTTTTTGCGAAGGCACTATAAGCCATTGATTTTTATAACCTAATGCCTTCATGCCCATTATTTGGGCAATGTGTTCGAGCACTTGCTACGCAAGGCTTTCCGACGGACATCCGCAGGTTGCCAACAAAGTTATCCACAGAACCGTGGGACAGCGTATAAAACCCGTGCCATCGTCGGCGCCAGGCGTCTGCGAACCGCCCGTGGAGCGCGTGCGGGTTCAGGTGGTGGTGGCCACGCCTGCGTACAGCGGTCTGGATCGCAGCCTGACCTACGACAGCGTGCAGCCACTGGCACCCGGAACACTGGTGCAGGTCCCGTTGGGGCGGCGGCAGGTGCTGGGCATCGTCTGGGGCGCCTGCACGCCGGGGGACACCGACCCAGGCGCACCCGACCCCGCAGGAAACGAGAGTGACGCAGCCAACGGGCAGGCGCGGTCCACCCCGATGACGACACTGCGTACCGTGGAGGACGCCTGGACCGATCTGCCACCGCTGGACGAGCGTTGGCGGGCCTTGGTGGGCTTTGCGGCGCGCTACTACCAACGCGCCCCTGGGGAGATCGCGCTGGCGGCGTTACCCCCTGCGCTGCGCACGGGCCCGGCCGCGCGCTGGCGACGCCAACTGCAGCGACTGATGAGCCGCCCAGTGACCCCCGATCCACCCGCCACGGTGGCGCCCTCCTTGACCGACGCGCAGCGCGCAGCGCTGGCGGCCATCGAGGCCAGTGACCGCCCGCTGCTGCTGTTCGGCGCCACCGGCAGCGGCAAAACCGAAGTCTATTTGCAGGCCACGGCACGCCTGCTGGCGCGCGACCCGCTGGCACAAGCCTTGATCTTGGTGCCTGAGATCAATCTCACACCCCAGCTGCAGGAGCGCTTTCGGCAGCGCTTTGGCGAGGCGGTGGTCACCCTGCACTCCGGCCTGACGCCGGTGCAGCGGCTGCAGCATTGGCTGGCCGCTCATATGGGGCGGGCCCGTGTGGTGTTGGGCACCCGGATGGCGATCTTCGCCAGTCTGCCGCGGCTGCGTCTGATCGTCGTCGATGAGGAGCACGACCCGAGCTACAAAAGTCAAGAAGGCGCGCGCTACTCGGCGCGCGACCTGGCCATCTACCGTGCCCATCTGGGGCAGGCCGACGGCTGCCGGGTGGTGCTGGGATCGGCCACGCCATCGCTGGAGAGCTGGCAGGCGGCGGCGCTGGGGCGCTACCAGCGGGTGGACATGACCGAGCGCATGGGAGCTGCGCCCTGGCCGCGCCTGCGCCTCATCGACATGCGGCTACAGCCGCGGGGAACTGCCTTGGCGCCAGCGTTGCTGCACGCCATCGCTGCAAGGGTGGCGCGCGGCGAGCAGGCACTGGTGTTGCTGAACCGGCGCGGTTACGCGCCTGTGATCGGCTGCGGCCACTGTGGCTGGAAAAGCGGATGCCCGCACTGCAGCGCCTATCTGGTCTTTCACAAGAGCGAGCGGCTGCTGCGGTGCCACCATTGCGGCCATCGCACCCCTGTGCCGGCAGCCTGCCCGGACTGCGGCGACCCCGACTTGCAGCCTCTTGGTCAAGGAACGCAGCAATTGCAAGAGCGCTTGGAAGCGGAGTTGGTCACATTGCGCCGCCCCGATGGCACCCCCGTGCGCATCGGGCGCCTGGATGCCGACGCCGTGCGCGCCAGCGGCGCGCTGGAGCGCACGCTCCAAGCCGTGCACCACGGCGAAATCGATGTGCTCGTCGGGACACAGATGATCGCCAAAGGCCACGACTTTCGCCGCATCACACTGGTGGCCAGTGTCAACACCGACGGCGCCTTGTTCGCCAGCGACTGGCGTGCCCCCGAGCGCTTATTTACCTTGCTGATGCAGGCCAGCGGGCGCGCCGGACGCGACGCCGCCTTCGTGAGCGAGCGTGGCAGCACGGTGGAGTTGTGGGTGCAGACTGCGCACCCCAACCACCCGCTGTTTGCGGCGCTGGCGCGTCACGACTATCCCGCCTTCGCGGCCGAGGAACTGCAGCAGCGACGCCGCGCCGGCATGCCACCCTTTAGCCACCAGGCGCTGCTGCGCGCCGAAGCGCGCCAACTGCCGGTGGCACTGCAGTGGTTGCAACAGGCCAGCGAGGCCACCGCTGACCTGCCAGGCCGTCCCCACGTCACCCTGTACGCGCCGGTGCCGATGGCCTTGACGCGGGTAGCGGGCGTGGAGCGCGCGCAACTGCTGCTGGAGTCACCCCACCGCCCGGCCCTGCAAGCTCTGCTGGCCGCCTGGATGCCGCGGCTGCACGCGCTGCGCGCCAGCCCCGCTGGACGCGGGTTGCTGCGCTGGGCCATCGACGTCGATCCGCTGCAGTTTTGAGCGCGGGCGCCCCGCCTCAACGCAACCACGCCACGAGCGCCGAAAAGGTCAGGAACGCCAGCGCGGTGGACACCAAAATGATGCGCGCCACGCGCCCGTTGTCGGCACCCATGCGCTCGGCCAACAGCGATACGTTGCTGGCACTGGGCAAGGCGGCGGTCAGCACCAGTGTCACCAGCGCCGCCGGCTGCAGCGCCACCCCCAACTGAATGGCTGCCGCTCCCACCAGCATCACCAGCACCGGGTGCAGGAATAACTTCATCAGCGCCAGCGGCACGTAGTCGCGCAGCGGCATCGGGTGGTCGGCCTGCAGCTGCGAGCGCGCCAGCACCGCGCCGATGGTAAACAAGGCCACGGGGCTGGCGGCATCGGCCAGCAGGGCCACCGTTTTGTCCAATGGTCCGGGAAGCGTCACGCGCCAGGCCGACGCGACCGCACCGGCCCCAATGGCCCAGGGCATGGGGTTGCGCAGCACGCCCAGCAACGCCTGCCGCAGTGCGGCGCGCGCGCCGCCCTCGCCCGCATCCAGGCGCGACAGCGCCAAGCACAATGACGTGGTGACGACCATGTCCACCACGATCGCCACGATCACCGTGCCCACGGCCTGCGGTCCGAGCAGCGCGGCAATCAGCGGCACGCCCATGAAGCCCGAGTTGGGAAACGCCGCCACCAACGCGCCAAACGCGGCATCGTTCCAGCGAATGCGCCCGCCCAGGCTGACCGCGATGGCAAAACCGACCACCAGCAGCGCGCACAGCAGCCACACGCCGGCGACCGCCGCGTCGAGCAGCTGCGCAATCGGCGTCGAGGCGCCAAAGCGATACAGCATGGCCGGCAGCGCAAAAAACAGCACGAAGCCGTTGAGTCCGGGAATGGCCTGCAGCGGCAGCCACTGCCGACGCGCCGCCAGGTAGCCCGCTGCCACCAGCGCAAAAAAAGGAAACGTGACCAGCAAGATGGCGCCCATGGGGCGCGATGGTAGCCGCCCGGCCGGCACCGTGCAGTCGCGCCCGCGCGACGGGCTTTGGCCCCGCTATCATTCGGCCCCGCTGGCGGCGCGCCATGATGCAGTGGTGGTGTCACCGGCGCCGTCTGCTGCGCGCCGCGCTGCGGCGCCGCTCCTCGCCCCCCATGCACGACACCCTCAACCCCGCTCAGCTCGAAGCCGTTTGTTACCTGCACGGGCCCTCGCTCGTGCTCGCCGGTGCCGGTTCGGGCAAAACGCGTGTCATCACACACAAAATCGCGCGCTTGATACAGGCCGGACTGGCGCCGGAGCGCATCGCCGCCATCACCTTCACCAACAAGGCTGCCGCCGAGATGCGCGAGCGCGCCCGCGCCCTGGTGGGCAAAGCCGCCCAAGGCGTGCTACTGTGCACCTTTCATGCACTGGGGGTGCGCATCCTGCGTGAGGACGGCGCTGCCATCGGACTGAAGGCTCAGTTTTCGATCCTGGACACCGACGACGTCGTCAACGTGATCAAGGACTGCGGTGGCACCACCGACCGCACTACCGCACGTCACTGGCAGTGGGTGATCAGCCAATGGAAGGGGGCTGGCTTGGACGCCGCCACCGCACTGGCGCGAGCACGCGACGAGGCCGAGCGCCAGATCGCGCGAGTCATGGCACGGTATCAGGAGCGCCTGCAGGCCTATCAGGCGGTGGATTTCGACGACCTCATCACACTGCCGCTGCGGCTGCTGCGCGAGCACGCCGAGGTGCGTGCGCGCTGGCAGCAACGCCTGGGCCACGTGCTGGTCGATGAATATCAAGACACCAGCGCCACCCAATACGAACTACTCAAACACCTGGTGGGCCATGGCGAGCGCGACGATCCGCGCCTGACCTGTGTCGGCGACGACGACCAGTCGATTTACGGCTGGCGCGGTGCGACGCTGGACAATTTGCGCCGCCTCCCGCAGGACTTCCCCACGCTCAAAGTCATCAAGCTCGAGCAAAATTACCGCTCCACCAACGCCATTTTGCGCGCCGCCAACGCCGTCATCGGCCCCAACCCGAAGCTCTTTCCAAAAACGCTGTGGAGCGCCCTGGGCGAAGGCGAGCCGGTGCGCGTGCTGGCCTGCGATCACGAGGAGCACGAAGCCGAGCGCGCAGTGGCGCGCATCCAAAGCCTGCGCGCGCGAGGGGCGGCCTGGCGCGACTTTGCGATTCTGTACCGCGCCAACCACCAGTCGCGCGCCTTCGAAGTGGCGCTGCGCCGCGCCAACATCCCATATAGGGTCTCGGGCGGCACGAGCTTCTTCGACCGCGCCGAGATCAAGGACTTGTGCGCCTGGTTGCGCTTGCTGGTCAACGAAGACGACGACCCGGCCTTTTTGCGCGCCATCACCACGCCGAAGCGCGGCGTCGGCCACCAGACGCTGGCGCAGCTGGGCCAGCTGGCGGCCAGCGCCCGGCTGAGCCTGTTCGAGACGCTGTTTTCACATACGCTGGCGGCCACCCTGCCGGCACGTTCACTGGCCGCGCTGCACGAGTTCGGCCGCACCGTCGCCGAGCTGCAGTACCGCGCGCGCCACGCGGTGGGCCATGAAGCCGCGCGCGCCGTGTTGCACGACTGGCTGCGCGACATCGGATACGAGGCGCATCTGTACGAGCAATCCGACAGCGAGCAGCAGGCCAGCGCGCGCTGGGCTCATGTACTCGATTTCGTCGATTGGATGGTGCAGCGCTGCGGCGGCCAAATCGACGACAGCGGCGGCACCACCGCCCGCGAACCACGCCCGCTGCTGGAAGTGGCGCAGACGGTGGCGCTGATCAGCACGCTGTCGGAGCGCGAACAGGACCAAGATGTCGTGACCCTATCGACCCTGCACGCAGCCAAAGGGCTGGAGTGGCCGCACGTGATCCTGGCGGGCATCAACGAGGGCCTGCTGCCCTTCAAACCCGAGGCCGACGGCGATGCGCAGGCGCTGAGCGCTCGCATCGAGGAAGAGCGCCGCCTAATGTATGTCGGCATCACGCGCGCGCAGCGCACCTTGGTGGTGAGCTGGCTCAAGCAGCGCAAGCAGGGACGCGAGCGCGTGGCGGCGCAACCCAGCCGCTTCATTGCCGAAATGCAGCTCGACCCCACCACCACACAAGAAGACCCACGCGCGAAGCTGCGCGCATTGCGCGAGGAATTCGCTGCGCGGGCGGCGGCGCACGCCGCACGCTGATCCCGAAGACCGACGCCACCCCGCAAGAAGATCCGCGTGCGAAGCTGCGCGCACTGCGCGAGGCATTCGCGGCGTGCGCCTCGGTGCGCTAGCCGGCACATGCCCCGCTGCCGGAGCACGTCTGCGGCCGCTGGGGACAAACCCGAAGGCCATCGCGTAACATCGCGCCAAATCTGCTACTTTTGCCCCAAAATCGCATGAATAAAAACATTTCGCGCAGATTTTTAGTAGCCGCAATGGCGAGTTGTGTGCGTCAAGTTGTGCAAATTGGTGATCAGGTAATTGGTTGATCCTGTTTGCGCTGTCGTTGTCGCGGAGGGCGTAGCCCGGAGCGATGACGACAGCGCGCGGCCGCTTCAGGCGGCCAGTCTCAACGCCTCCTTTTTCTGCTCCGAAAGGAGCGTCATGTTCAGGTAACGGCTGTCCTCCAGCCAGGTCTCGTGCGTCTCGACGCACA
>NZ_VJON01000003.1 GCF_007556685.1 Tepidimonas charontis
GCAATCGAAGTGCCGCCGCCCACCGATGCGCTGCTGCGTCCGTTGGCCGAGTACGAAGCGCTCGTCGGAGGAGGCTGGTGATGATCGATACCGACCGACTCGACGAACTGCTCACCCGGCTGCGGCTCACAGCAATTCGCGACCAGCTCGACAGCCTGCTCGACGAAGCCGGCCGGGCGCAGATGACGCTGCGCGAGGCGCTGCTGTTGCTGGCTGAGCGCGAGGTCGCCCGGCGCGACACGCGGCGCATCCAGATGGGCATGAAGCTCGCCCGCTTCCCGTGCGTGCGCACGCTCGACGGCTTCGACTTCGACGCGCAGCCCTCGATCGATCCGGGGCAGATCCGGGATCTGGCCACCGGGCGCTGGATCGGCCACGGTCAGGCCTTGTTGCTGCTCGGCCCGCCCGGCGTGGGCAAGACGCACCTGGCGATTGCCCTCGGGCGCGAAGCGGTGGATCGCGGCTATACGGTGCTCTTTACCTCGGCGGCGGCGCTGATGGCCGGGCTGACGAAGGCGCACGCCGATGGCCGGCTCGAGGAGAAGCTGTTGCAGCTCTCCAAGCCCAAGCTGCTGATCATCGATGAACTGGGCTACCTGCCGCTTGAGCCGGCGGCCGCGCACCTGTTCTTCCAGCTCGTGTCGCGGCGCTATGAGCGGGCCAGCATGCTGATCACCAGCAACCGGCCGGTCGGCGAGTGGGGGCAGGTGTTCGGCGACGCGGTCGCCGCCACCGCCATCCTCGATCGGCTGCTGCACCACAGCCAGGTCATCACGATCCGGGGCGACAGCTATCGGCTGCGCGACAAGCGCCGCAGCGGCCTTCTGCACAAGGCCGCTGCCCCCACCCCGATCACGTCAGAGAGTTGATTAACCCGGGGGTCAATTCCAGATGTCGTCAGGGGGTCAAATCTTCGTGTCGCTTGACAGCTGGTTGTGGTGGCGGTGGCGACGAGCCATCCAGTCCCAACAGCGGCGCGCCTTCAGGAGGACCAACAGCGGCGCGCCTTCAGGAGGAAGCGGCCAGCTGAGTTATGTCATTACCGAGAGCAACGCCAACGAAACGGCGGGTGCGGCGCTCAATCCGATGGCGATTTCAGCGGGGTCGATGCTTGTTTTGGCCTCGGCCGATTCGTCAGCATCGGCGCACCAGGTGCAATTACAGCAATTGTTACTGCAAGATGTCTTGCAGCGCTACAGAGCTACCCGGCTGGGCGGCGATTTCGATACCACGGCATTGGCACCCAAGGCGATTGAGACTGAGCAGGAGCCGTGTAGGTACGGCGGCAGGCAGACCATCACCTATTACGATAAGGATGGGGACGAAGAAACAGGGCACCCCGGCGACTATCTGGAGGTTCGCTACGATTCGTGCAAAGACTTCTCGAATACCTTGTACGACGGCTTTATCCGTCTGGAGGTCAAATCTGTTCGTGCGGTGTCCGCGACCAACGTGTCAGCGGTCTTTGACATCAGTTCGGACCTGAGGCTTCGGGTGGACAGTCAAAATGCACTTCTGAAGGGAACGATGTCTTGGGATGTCGACTTCACGCGCCGCGGCTGGGACGACGACATTCTGACGGGGCAATTCAAGATATCGTCGGACCACATGTCGTTGAAGCTGGACAGTCAGAGCATCGTCTACACCAACTACCTGTATCGCATGGACACTCAGGACGGCCTGCTCAATTGGCAGTTTGACCTCACGGAGCGCGTCGCGCTCAACGGCAAGACGTTCGACGTGGCGACCGAGCAGCGCTTTGCCGTGCGCGATGGCGCCTGTCCGCTGCCGCATGCCGGGGCGGCGATCATCACGGGTGCCGCGTCGCGCATGCGTGTGACGATGCGGCAGGACATGACGACGTTGCTGGAGATCGATGAGAACGGCGATGGCGTCTTTGATAAGACCAAGATCGTGTCCACGCCGGAGGTCTTTGAACGCGATTGCTGGCGATTCGGGCCCCGGGTCCACCGGGGGAACGGATTGGGCGGCGGCGGCCCATCTGCCGCCGCCCGGATTAGGGCTGGATCCCCGCCAAATCCCGCAACACCTGCACCTTGTCGGTGCGCTCCCAGGTGAACTCCGGCTCGTCGCGGCCAAAATGGCCGTAGGCGGCCGTTTTGCCGTAGATGGGGCGCAGCAGGTCCAGCATCTGGATGATGCCTTTGGGCCGCAGGTCGAATACCTCGTTGACGATGGCGGCGATTTTCTCGTCGGGGATGACGCCGGTGCCTTCGGTGTAGACGGTGACGTTGATGGGGCGCGCCACGCCGATGGCGTAGCTGACCTGGATTTGGCACTGGCGCGCCAAGCCGGCGGCGACGATATTCTTGGCCACGTAGCGCGCCGCGTACGCGGCCGAGCGGTCCACCTTGGTCGGGTCTTTGCCGCTGAACGCGCCGCCGCCGTGCGGGCAGGCGCCGCCGTAGGTGTCCACGATGATCTTGCGGCCGGTGAGGCCGCAGTCGCCCTGCGGGCCGCCGATGACGAAGCGCCCGGTGGGGTTGATGAGGTAGCGGGTGTCGTGCAGCCACTCCTTGGGCAGCACCGGTTTGATGATTTCTTCGATGCACGCCTCGATGAAGGCGGGCTTCATGTGTTTGCCGTCGCTCATCTCGGGGCTGTGCTGGCTGGACAGCACCACCGTGTCGATGCTGTGCGGGCGCCCGTCCACGTAGCGCATGGTGATTTGGCTTTTGGCGTCGGGCCGCAGGAAGGGCAGCCGCCCGTCCTTGCGCAGCTGGGCCTGGCGCTCGACGATGCGGTGCGCGTAGTAGATGGGCGCGGGCATGAGCTCGGGCGTTTCGTCACAGGCGTAGCCAAACATCAGGCCCTGGTCGCCCGCGCCGGTGTTGAGGTAGTCGTCGGAGGCGTGGTCCACGCCCTGGGCGATGTCGTTGCTTTGCTTGTCGTAGGCCACCAGCACCGCGCAGCCTTTGTAGTCGATGCCGTACTCGGTGTTGTCGTAGCCGATGCGCTTGATGGTGTCGCGCGCCACCTGGATGTAGTCCACATGCGCGTTGGTGGTGATTTCACCGGCCAATACCACCAGGCCGGTGTTGCACAGCGTCTCGGCGGCGACGCGGCTGCGCGGGTCTTGCTCCAGGATGGCGTCCAGGATGGCGTCCGAGATCTGGTCGGCCACTTTGTCCGGGTGGCCTTCGGAGACCGATTCGCTGGTGAAGAGGAAGTCGTTCGCCATGGCTATACACTCCTTGGTTGGTGGGTGCCGGCGTTCGGCCGGCCCCGTGCGGGAGTGGTGGCGAACGCTTTAGCGGCATTTGTGAATCGCCCGCAAGTAGTTCGGTAACTCGGCGATGAGGCCGAATTCTACCCTGGGGCGCGCGCCCGCGCACCGCACGCCACCCAGTCATCGGTTCGATGGAGGCGACGGGCGAGGCGGCAGACCCGCCTGCGCCGTCCGATGAAGGCGTCTTGAAGGGCTGTGCGATGATGCGTTTGTTTCGGTGGCTGGCCCGCTGGCCGCTGCCGCTGTCACACGCCGTGGGTTGGGCGGGGGGGTGGCTGGTGTGGTTGGCGTCGCCCACCTATCGCCGGCGTTGGCGCGTCCATACGCGGTGGGCTGGCGTGCGCGGTTGGCAGCGCTGGGCGTCGGTCGGGGCGGCGGGGCAGCAGGTGGCCGAGTTGCCGCGCCTGTGGTTCGGGGCGCCCGTGCGCGTAGGCTGGGAGGGGGCGGCGCACATCGAAGCGGCACTCGCGCAGCGCCGCGGCGTGTTGTTTTTGACGCCGCACCTGGGGTGTTTCGAGGTCACGCCGCGCGCGTATGCCGAGCGTTTTGGCGTGCGGGGCGCGCCCATCACCGTGCTGTACCGCCCGTCGCGTCATGCTGGGCTGGATGCGCTGTTGCGCCAGGTCCGCCAGCGCCACGGCATGGCGGCGGTGCCCACCTCGCTGGCGGGGGTGCGGCAGTTGATGCAGGCCCTGCGTCGCGGCGAGGCGGTGGGCCTGTTGCCCGACCAGGTGCCGCCCGAGGGGCTGGGGGTGTGGGCGCCATTTTTTGGCCGCCCGGCTTACACGATGACGCTGGCGGCGCGGCTGGCGCAGCAGCCCGGCGTGCAGGTGTTGCTGGCCTGGGGAGAGCGGCTGCCGTGGGGCCGCGGGTATGTGGTGCACGTGCAGCCCTGGGCACAGGTGATGGAGGAGCCCATCGCGGCCGACGCGGAGCAAGCGGCCGCGCAAATCAACCGCGCGCTGGAGCGCCTGATTGAGCGCGCGCCGGCGCAATATCTGTGGGGCTACGCCCGCTACAAGGCGCCGCGGCCGCTGTCGGCCGGGGCGATATGAGCCAAACCGGGGTCTAGGGAGACACTGATTTAATCGCCCCCGAGAGGGCAGTCAGTGGCTAAGATGTAGGGCAACGACCTCGCAGGAGCGCGGTCATCATGCAAAGACAGACGAGTTTTGCCGAACTGGAGTGGTCTGCGAAGAAGCGCTAGACTCGACGCGAGCGGTTTTTGAACGCGATCGGTCCGATCACTCCGTGGGAGAAGCTGTTGCAGGTTATCGCCCCCCACTACTCAGAAGGCGATCGTGGCCGTCCCCCGAAGGGTCTGGAGCGCATGCTGCCCATGTACGTGGCGCAGCAGTGCCTGGGGTTGTCGGACGAAGGCATCGAGGATGCGGTCTACGACAGCCATGCGGTGCGCCGGTTCGTTGGTGTGGACTTGGGCGCAGACGAGGTGCCCGATGCCACGACGCTGCTGAAGTTTCGCCGCTTGCTCCAAGTCCACGAGCTGACCCGTGCCATCTTCGAGGCGATCAACGTTCATCTGCGTGAGCGTGGGCTGACGATGCACCGAGGCACGGTCGTGGATGCCACGCTCATTGCTGCCCCCAGCTCGACCAAGAACGCTCGCGGTGAGCGTGATCCGGAGATGCATCAGACGAAGAAGGGCAACCAGTGGTACTTTGTGAGCTGCGCGCATCCCGCCTGCGGCGGGACCGCTGGCTTGCGCCAGCGTCCTGCGGCGCCTACGGCGCCTGGTGGCGTGAAGGCGCATGTGGGAGCGGACGCCGCCTCAGGCCTGGTGCACACGGTGGTGACCACGGCGGCCAATGTGGCTGATGTGACACAGGCGCATCGGCTGTTGCACGGGCAAGAGACCGACGTCTTTGCCGATGCGGGCTACCTTGGGGCGGACAAACGCCCGGAAAACCAGGGCAAGTCCGTGACCTGGCACGTGGCGATGCGGCCAGGCAAGCGGCGGGCATTGGACAAGACCACTTCTCTGGGGCGGGTGATGGATGCCTTGGAGCGCGGAGAAGCGTGCATTCGCGCCAAAGTCGAGCATGCCTTTCATGTGGTCAAGAACCTCTTTCGACACAAGAAGGCGCGCTATCGGGGGCTGCGCAAGAACGGCCAGCAGCTGTTGACGCTGTTTGCACTGGCCAACCTGGTGCTGGCGCGCCGGTGGCTGCTGGGCACGCAAGGCCTTGGTGCGTCCGCAGCGCGGTAATGAGGGGGGTGAAAGCCCTCGCAAGGGGGGCAAACAGGCCCATGGATGGGCCATACGGCCCCAAAATCGCCCACCGCCATGAACAGAGAACCCACTGTCGCGTCAACGGGCCTGAAACGTCGCATTGTTCAGCGGTTCCTTAGAGTCCGGGGTTGATGGTAGTGGATGCCAGTTGCTTCGCATCGGCGCCCGGTGTCAGTCTGCCCAATGCCTTCTTCGGCCGCTCCTCGTTGTATTCCCAGCGCCAGGTGTTTGAACTGGCCGGGGAAGTTTTGGTGGATGAAGAGAATGTTCACAAATGGGGCAGCCAGGGATTGATGATCTTCAAGCCGTCGATCCCTTCGAAGTCAGACACGTTACGCGTCGCCAAGGTTAGATGGTGCGCGAGCGCAATGGCGGCAATCTGCGCATCTTCAGTGCTGATGGGGCGTCCGGCGCGCATACGCTGCGCCACCACAGCGGCGTAGCGTAGCGCCGCTCGCTCATCGAAGGGCAGGCAGCGCCCCGCAAAGTCTTCCTCAAACATCGCTTGTGCCGCTCGTGCCAGCGCCGCTTGGCGCTTGCCCGCAGGCATCAGCGCCAGACCAAGTGCGATCTCGGCGCGGCTCACAGCGCAGACCCACACCTGTTCAGGGTCGAGGCGATCCAGCCATGCCGTCACCGCTTCGGCGGGCTGCGGACGCATGAATTCGGACAGCACATTGGTGTCGAGAAGCTTCATGGCCTGTCATCCCAATTGGGCGGCGTACGCGGCGGTCGGCGCGCGGGTAACTCAAAGTCCGCATCGGCCACCTCGGCAAAGCGCTGCTTCAGCCGCTGCCCCAAAGGTTGGGCGTTGGGCGCACGAAGCAAGGCTTCACGCAGAATGCGGCGGACCTCCTCTTCCATCGACACCCCGTGCTGCGCGGCACGAATGCGCAGTGCCTGCTTGATGGCGTCATCCACATGACGAATCGTCAAGGCTGCCATTGGAGCACTCCCCGATTGATAGCAATGATTGCATTGTAGGCGTTGCCATCTTTTCCGTCAAAGCACCCTCAGTACCCCCAGCTTCGCGGGCCAAACCAACGTTGCCTTGGCAAAGTCGATCATGGCAAGCTGTCGGTAGGCCCGGGTGCGCTCCATGGCGCTGTCCACCTCGGCATCGACCAGCGTCAGCACTGTCTGCTCGGCAAGCGTTTGCGTCGGATAGGCCGCGAAGGCGTAAAACGGGTCCATCCGCATGCGACAGCCCTCCACCCCATCGCGCACACGGTGTCCTTGTAGCCATCCCAGTCGGCCACCAATACCGGCAGGCCAGCGGCCATGCCTTCACATCCTCGACTGACACAGGCGACCTTTTTGCCTTCCACCGCCGCGGTGTGAAGTCCTTTGGTGTGGTCAGTTCAAACACCTCGTCGTGAATGGTGGCGGTGTACAGGCCCGCGGCTTGCGCTTCCTGCATCACCCCAGGGTCCCAGCCGATGCCAGACAAGATGCCGATGCGCGCGTTGCCCGCCAGCTCCGGGATCAGCTGCGGCAGCTCCTGCAGCTGCTGCTTGAGCTGCTCGATCGCTTCGCGCTTGACGCGGCTTTTGACCTCCACGATCACGGCGGTGTTGACCGCGCCATTGGCCCAAGCGAGCACGTCGTATTCCTGCTCGCGCCCGCCGCGGCGCACGCGCACGCGCGGGTTGATCGTCTCCATGCCAAAGCGCGTCAGCAAAATGCGCTCCATCGACGGCAGCGCCATGCCTTCGGCAAAGTAGCCGAACTTGTCGCCTAAGCCTGCGATTTGCCACCCCAACTCACGCAGTTGCCGGTGGGTCTCCTGCATGCGACGATCCGTCTCGCGGCTGCTCTCGCGTAGCTCTCGAATCAGGCGGTCGGTTTCCCGACTTTGGACGGCCAAGCTCGCTACCAGAGCGCGGATGTCTTCCCAACTCATCGCGGCGGGATCCAGAGTCCGGGCAGGCAGGGGGACGTGTCATCAAACGAATCAGACCAAACGTCCACCGAGTATACGCCGCACCGTTGAAGAGCGCAGCGCTTGCCGAGCTTGGCTGCTCGCATCGCCGGCAGGCTTCGCTTTATCCTTCAAATCGGCGGCGTGGGGCAACCGCAAGCCGGCTTTGGGGTGTCGATCCATCGCGCGGAGCTCACATCGCGTGGGTTCATCCGTGGCCTACAGGAGCCGCGCTGCAACGGGCCGCGGAACGGCAGCCTCAGTCCCCGAGCCGGTGTCTCATCAGGTATGCCTCGATGAGGCTCATTACCTGCGCAGGCTGCTCGTGCAGCAGCCAATGTGACGCTTCGGGCAAGCGCTCGATGCGCAGATCCGGCACCCAGGCATCCAACCCGTCCAGCAGCGACGGCAGCAGGGCTTGGTCGCGCAAGCCCCAGATCACCAGGGTGGGCAGGGACACGTGCAGCAGGCTGTCGGGCAGCTCGACGCCGGCAGCGCCCGGGTCATCCGCCGTGGGCGGGCGCAGTGGCGAGGCCGCGTAGAAATTTAGACCGCCCTGCAGGCCCAGCGCCCACACCGCTTCGTACTGCGCTTGCAGCGCCAGGGTGAGCCAAGCCGAGGTGTCGGACATGCCCTTGAAAAAGCGCCACAGCTGGGCGTAGCCGTCGGCGGCCAGGCGTTGGGCAGCGTCGGGGCGGATCAGAAAATTCATGTAGGCGCTGGCGGCCTGCTGGGCGGGCGACTGCCGCAGGTCGCGCCAGAAGGCGCCGGGGTGCGGCGCGTTGAGGATGACCAGTTGCCGCAGCCGCTGTGGTTGAGTGGCGGCCAGATTCCAGGCGATGGCGCCGCCCCAGTCATGCGCCACCAGTGCCCCGACTTGCCCCGGCGTGGGGCTGTCGAAGGTGACGGCGTCGATGAGCGCGGCGATATCCTGTACCAGGTGGCGGGCGCGGTAAGCCTGTGGGTCGGCGGGGGCGCTGGAGCGTTCGTAGCCGCGCAGATTGGGAGCGATACAGCGCCAACCCCCGTGTTGCGGCTGCGCGAAGTAGGCCAGCGCCTCGTCCCAAACGAAGGCGGCCTCGGGAAAGCCGTGCAAAAACACCAGTACCGGCCGGCCGCGTTGGCCGGCGGCGCGCACGCTCAGCGTGATGCCGTGTGGCAGTGGGCAGAAGAAGGTCTCGATCATCGGCGCAGTCTCCGGGCGGGGCCCTGCGGCGCCACGCATTACAGCGGAGACTCGGGGTGAGACCAGTCCCACAGTCGCTGGGCCACGTCTTCCACTCCTTGGCGCTTCAGGGCGGAAAACAGCATCGCATCACCGCCGCGGCATTGCAGTCGCGCAACGGACAGGGCCTTGAGTCCCTCCTGGCGCGACAGTTTGTCGGCTTTGGTCAGCAGCACCAGAAAGTCCAGCCCCTGTTCGACCCGGGGACGGATGATCTCCAACAGGGCTTCGTCGAGCTCGGTCAGCCCCAGGCGTGCGTCGCACAGCAGCACGACCGCACGCAGGTTGGGCCGACTGACCAGGTAGTTCGCCATGACCTGTTGCCAGCGCCGTTTGGCCGCTTGCGGCACCGCCGCGTAGCCGTAACCGGGCAAATCGGCCAGCACAGCGTCGGTCTGCCCGCTCTTGCCCAGCGCAAACAGCACGATGCTTTGCGTGCGCCCGGGCATTTTGGAGGCGAAGGCCAGTTGCCGCTGTTGGGTCAGCGTGTTGATGCAGGTGGACTTGCCGGCGTTGGAGCGACCGACGAAGGCGATTTCGGGCACCGTCAGCACGGGCAGATGCTGCAGCTGCGGAGCTTCGGTGAGAAAGCGCGCGGTGTGCAGCCATGCCATGGGGGTCGGTGTTGCCGGCGCGGCAAGCGTGGAGGGTGGGTGTTTGTCCATACCGAGTTCTGGGGGCATTGTAGAATCCGGGTGAACCCTTGGTCTGCCGGGCTGGGCAGTGGATGCCGCCCGGTGTCACTCGCGCCCAATCAGCGATCTCGTCATGAAACCCTTCGTCACGCTCATCGGGGCCGCCTTGGCCGCCACCTTGTCCTGGTCTGCCCACGCACAAAGCGCCCAGCCCGATGTCAAGCGCGGTGCGGCGCTGTTCGGTCAGGTGTGTGTGGCGTGCCACGCGGCGGATGGCAATTCGACCACCGCGGCCAACCCCAAGCTGGCCCAGCAGCATCCGGAATACCTGATCAAGCAGCTCGCTGAGTACAAAAGCGGCAAGCGCGCCAACGCGGTGATGGTGGGCTTCGCGTCGGCGCTGTCGGAGCAGGACATGCGTGACATCGCCCACTGGCTGGCCAGCCAAAAGGCGGCGCCGGGCTTTGCCACCGACGCCGAGCTGGTGCGCCTGGGCGAGCGCATCTACCGTGGCGGCTTGATGGATCGTCGCATTCCGGCCTGCGCGGGGTGCCACTCGCCCAACGGCGCGGGTATCCCGGCCGAGTACCCGCGCTTGGCGGGGCAGCACGCCGAGTACACGGCCACGCAACTGAAGCTCTTCCGCAGCAACGAGCGCGCCAACAGCAAACAGATGCACGAAATCGCTCGCTATCTCACCGACCATGAGATCGCGGCGTTGGCGCAGTACATCGCCGGTTTGCAGTGAGGCCCCGGGCACTTCGGGGGTAAGTGGCGCTGCGGCGGCGCACAATATCAGTGACTGTTAATATTGTCGTCGGTGGCCGGCCCGCAGTCCGGAACCTTCTGCCCCGCAACCGATCCCATGGCAGGCAGGCCCCGCGGGCCTGCCTTTTTTGTCTAGCCGAATCCGCATGAGTGCTTCCACCGCCGGAATCGAGTTGCGCGCCACGAACCGCTGGCTGGCAGCAGTCGTCGAACTGCTGTCGTCGATGCGCTTTGCCATCGCGCTGCTGACGGTGATTTGCATCGCCTCGGTGGTGGGCACCGTGCTCAAGCAGCACGAACCGATCAACAACTACGTCAATCAGTTTGGCCCGTTTTGGTCGGAGGTGTTCGGCGCGCTGTCGCTGTACGCGGTCTACAGCGCCTGGTGGTTTTTGCTGATCCTGGCGTTTTTGGTGATCAGCACCTCGCTGTGCATCGTGCGCAACACGCCCAAGATCCTGGCCGACCTGCGCCAGTACAAGGAGCACGTGCGCGAGCAAAGCCTGCAGGCGTTTCACCACAAGGCGCAAGCGGAGCTGGCCGAAGCACCGCGCGCGGCGGCCGAGCGCATCGGTCAGGCACTGCTGGCGCGCGGGTGGAAGGTGCGGCTGCAAGCCCGCGAAACACCCGCCGGTACCGGTTGGATGGTGGCGGCCAAGGCCGGGGCGGCCAACAAGCTGGGGTATTTGGCGGCGCATGCGGCCATCGTCATCATCTGCATCGGGGGCTTGTTCGACGGCGACCTGATGGTGCGCGCGCAGATGTGGTTTGGGGGCAAGGAGCCGCTGCGCGGCAGCGGGCTGATTGCCGACGTGCCCGACAAACACCGTTTGAGCGACGCCAACCCCACCTTTCGCGGCAATTTGCTGGTCACGGAAGGCACGCGCGCTGGCGTGGCGGTGCTGGCGCAGCCCGAAGGCGTGGTGTTGCAGGAGTTGCCGTTCGACGTCGAACTGAAGAAATTTATCGTCGAGTACTACGACACCGGGATGCCGCGTCTTTTTGCCAGCGAAATCGTCATCCACGACCGCTACAGCGGTGAGGCGATTCCGGCGCGGGTGGAGGTCAACCACCCGGTGGAGCATCGAGGCATACACATTTATCAATCCAGCTTCGACGATGGGGGCTCGCTGGTGAAGCTGCGCGCGCTGCCGATGGGCGCGGCGGTGGCCCCGTTCGAGGTGCAGGGCCGCATCGGCGAGGCCACCACCCTGACCAACGGCAGCGAGCGGCTGCGCCTGGAGTTCACGGGGTTGCGCGTCATCAACGTGGAAAATTTCGGCGGGGCGCGCGACGGCGACGGCGCTGACGTGCGCCGGGTCGATCTGCGCCAAGCCATCGAAGCGCGCTTAGGCGCGGGCCACAAAACGGTGCGCGAGCGCACGCTGCGCAACGTCGGCCCCAGCGTCACCTACAAGCTGCGTGATGAAGCCGGCCAGGCGCGCGAATATCACAACTATCAGCTGCCCATCGAGCTCGACGGCCAGCGTGTGTATTTGTTCGGGGTGCGCGACACGCCGGCCGAGCCGTTTCGCTATCTGCGCGTGCCGGTGGACGAAAACGACAGCCTGGAGGGCTTTCTGCGGCTGCAGGCCGCCTTGGCCGATGAGGGGCTGCGCCGGCGCGCCGTGCAGCGCTACGTGGCCCAGGCCAGCGCCGGGCAGCCGCCGGCGGTGGTGGCGGCGTTGCAGGGCTCGGCCCAGCGTGCCATCGATTTGTTTGCCGGAGTGGATCCGGAAATCGAGCGTCTGCCGCACGGCGGGGCGCCGCGGCTGGGTGGTTTGCAAGCGCTGTCGGCGTTCATGGAAGCCAACGTGCCCGAGGTCGAGCGCGAGCGCGCCGGCGAAGTGCTGCTGCGCATTCTCAACGGTACGCTGTTCGAGCTGTACCAACTCAGCCGTGAGCGCGCCGGGGTGCCGGCGGCCGAGCGCGGCGAGGCGACGGCGGCCTTCATGACGCAGGCGGTGTTGAGCCTGTCGGATGCCTTCTTCTACCCCGCGCCGCTGGTGTTGATGCTGACTGATTTCGAGCACGTGCAAGCCAGCGTCTTCCAGGTGGCGCGCGCCCCTGGCAAGACCATTGTCTATATCGGGTGCGTGTTGCTGATCGTGGGCGTTTTTGCGATGCTGTACGTGCGCGAACGTCGTCTTTGGGTGTGGCTGGCGCCCGCACCGTCGGGCGCGGCGGCGACGATGGCGCTGTCGAGTAACCGCAAGCTGCTGGACAACGACCGCGAGTTCGATTCCCTCAAAGCCCTGTTGTCTTCGCCCACTCCAGGAGGTGCCTGATGACCACCGTGACCGAGACGATCGACCTGCAACCGGCCGGGCGCGACGCCCATGGCTGGCGTGGCTGGCTGGCGCGCCGTAGCCTCTGGGACTGGTTGTACGCGCTGCTGGTGCTGGTGGGCACGGGGGTGGCCTTTGCCATCTACGGCGCGCGCATGGACGGCTACGAGCGCGCCATCTTGGCGGGCACGGCCCCCAGTCTGGTCGCACTGGCGTGGTTTTGGCGCCCGGTGCAGCCGCTGACGGTGGTGGTGGCGGCGCTGTCGCTACTGGCCATCGGGCTGTATCAGGGTGATGCCGGGGCGGACCTCGGGCGCTCCGAGCAGGTGTTCTGGCTGAAATATTTTTTGTCCAGCCAGTCCGCCATCTTGTGGATGAGCGTGCTGTTTTTCATGAGCACGGTGTTTTATTGGATCGGGCTGCTCGCGCCCCGCGGTGGTGATGCGGCCGAGCGCTTGGGCTCGCGCATCGCCTGGGCGGCGGTGGCGCTGGCGCTGGTGGGCACCATGGTGCGCTGGTACGAGAGCCACCAGCTCGGGCCCGGCATCGGCCACATTCCGGTGAGCAATCTGTACGAGGTATTCGTGCTGTTTGCCTGGTTGACGGCGGTGTACTACCTGTACTACGAAGATCGCTACCAGACGCGGCGGATGGGCGCGTTTGCGATGCTGATCGTCAGCGCCGCGGTGGGCTTTTTGCTGTGGTACACCGTGGTGCGCGAGGCGCATCAAATCCAGCCCCTGGTACCGGCGCTGCAGAGCTGGTGGATGAAGCTGCACGTGCCGGCCAACTTCATCGGCTACGGCACTTTCGCGATTGCTGCGATGTTGGCCTTTGCCTATCTGATCAAACAAAGCGCGGCCGAGACGCGCTGGTGGAAGCTGGCGCCGCTGTGGGCGTTGGGCATCGTGCTGTGCTTCGAGCCGCTGGTGTTTCGGCAGGGGGCGGCGGAGCGCGGTGGCAGTTACTGGTTCATCTACTTTGGTGTGTCGGCCTTGATCGTCGGCGGCATCTTGGCTGCGCGCCGCCGTATCGCCGAGCGCCTGCCCAGTCTGCAGGTGCTCGACGATGTGATGTACAAGGCGATTGCGGTGGGGTTTGCGTTCTTCACCATCGCCACGGTGCTCGGTGCGCTCTGGGCGGCCGAGGCCTGGGGCGGCTACTGGAGCTGGGACCCGAAGGAAACCTGGGCGCTGATCGTGTGGCTGAACTACGCGGCGTGGCTGCACATGCGCTTGATCAAGGGCCTGCGCGGCACGGTGGCCGCTTGGTGGGCGCTGGTGGGTCTGGCCATCACCACCTTCGCGTTCTTGGGCGTGAACATGTTTTTGAGCGGGTTGCACAGCTACGGCGGGCTGTAAGCCGTCGCCTGGCAGTGCGCCGGGCAACTCAGCGCCGTGAACGAAGGGGGTGGCGATGCGAATTCAGCCCAGCGAAATCACCCCGCGCGCGCTGTTCGAGGACCGGCGTGCCTGGTTGCGCCGCGCCGGGTGGGCGGCGCTGGGCGCGGCGTGGTCCGTCCCAACGGGGCAGGCATGGGCCACATCCTCGGCGTCGGCTCCCGCCTCCCCCGTCGAGGCGATGCCCGGGAACCGGTCCCCCGTCGCGAGCTGGGACCCGCAAGCCGCCCGTTCGTCGGGGCACACCTCCGCGCAACCCCTTGCTGCGCGGCCGAGTCAGGTGCCGGGTGCCCGCGCGGCTGACGCCGTGACGCCGCGTGACCTGGCCACGCGCTACAACAATTTTTATGAATTTGGTACTGACAAGGCCGACCCGGCCCGGCTGGCGCACCACATGCCGCTGCGGCCGTGGTCCGTGCACATCGACGGCCTGGTGGCGCGTCCGCTGACGCTGGACATCGACGAGCTGCTGCGGCTGGCACCGCTGGAGGAGCGCATCTACCGGCTGCGCTGCGTCGAAGGCTGGTCGATGGTGATTCCGTGGATCGGCTACCCGCTGGCGGCGCTCATCGAGCGGGCGCAGCCCTTGGGCAGCGCCAAATATGTCGAATTTCATTCGCTGGCGGATGCGCACAGCATGCCGGGGCTGCGCTCGTCGGTGCTGCTGTGGCCTTACGTCGAGGGCCTGCGCCTGGATGAGGCCCGCCACCCGTTGACGCTGTTGACGTTGGGGGCATATGGCGAGGTCCTGCTGCCGCAAAACGGCGCGCCGGTGCGGGTGGTGGTGCCCTGGAAATACGGGTTCAAAAGCGGCAAATCGATCGTGCGGCTGCGCTTCGTGGAGCGCCAGCCCGCCACCAGTTGGGCCACGGCCGCACCCCATGAGTATGGCTTTTACGCCAACGTCAACCCCGACGTGCCGCACCCGCGCTGGAGCCAGGCCACCGAGCGGCGCCTGGGGCAGGGGGGCGTTTTTGCGCCGCGCGTGCCCACGCTCCCGTTCAACGGCTATGCCGAACAGGTGGCCCACCTGTACGCCGGCATGGACCTGCGGCGCTATTTCTGACGCCGGCGCCGTGAGCTCCCCCATGAGCACGCGGGAATGGGCCGAGACCGCGGTGCGGGCCCTGCGCCCGTGGGTAATGACCGCGCTGGTGGCCCCGGCGCTGTGGCTGTGGGGGGCGGCGCTGGCCGATCGCCTGGGTGCCAACCCGGCTGAGGCCTTGATTCGCGGCCTGGGCGACTGGGCGCTGGGGCTGCTGTGTGCCACGCTAGCGGTGACCCCGCTGCGCGAGGCGACCGGCTGGCGAACCTGGGCCGCCTGGCGCCGACCGTTGGGGCTGTGGACGTTTACCTACGCGGCCATGCACCTGCTGGCCTACGCTTGGCTGGATCAAGGCGGGCGGCTGGCTGCCGTGGTGGACGACGTCGCGCAGCGGCCCTTCATCGCCGTGGGGATGGCCACCTTCGGCCTGTTGGTGCCCTTGGCGGCGACCTCACACGGGGCTGCCGTTCGCTGGCTGGGCGCGCTGCGCTGGCGCGCGCTGCACCGGGCGGTGTACGTCGTGGCCGCGCTGGTGTGCCTGCATTTTTGGTGGATGCGCGCGGGCAAGCGCGACTACGCGGATGTGGTCCTGGCAGCGAGCGTGCTGGCCCTCCTGCTGGGCTGGCGTGGGGTGCGCTGGTGGTGGACGCGCCGGCGGCGCGTACCGTCAAGCCCGCGTTGACGTTACCACGTCCAGCGCCAGGGCACGCTCCTGCCGCCACAGGTCGCTGGGCACTTCGCGCGCCCGAATCAGCTGGCTGCGCGCGCCGCTGACCAGCACTTCGGCCGCCTTGCCACGCGTGTTGTAGTGGCTGGCCATGCTCATGCAGTACGCGCCGGCCGAGGCCACGGCCAGCCAGTCCCCGGCCTGGGTCACCAGCGCGCGGTCGCGGCCCAACCAGTCGCCGCTCTCGCACACTGGCCCCACCACGTCCCACAGTTCGGGGGTGCCCGCGCGCGGGCGCACCGGCACGATGGCGTGGTAGGCCTCGTACATCGCCGGGCGCGGCAGGTCATTCATGCCGGCATCGACGATCAAGAACGACTTTGCCGGCCCCGGCTTGGTGTACAACACCTCGGTGACGCAAATGCCGGCGTTGCCCACCAGCGAGCGGCCGGGTTCGAACAGCAGCCGCCGGTGGCCGTGGCCGCGCGCGTCCAGCCGCTGCAGCAGGGCGGCCATCCACGCTTGCACGGCGGGCGGGGTCTCGTCGCGGTAGGTGATGCCCAGGCCACCGCCCAAGTCCAGGTGGTGCAGCGCAATGCCCGCCGCTTCCACCTGCTCCACCAGGTCGAGCACGCGGTCGAGCGCATCCAGATACGGCGCGACGGACGTGATCTGCGACCCGATGTGGCAGTCGATGCCCACCACCTGCAGACCGGGCAGCGTCGCCGCCCGTTGGTAGGCGGCCAGCGCCTGCTCGTGCGGGATGCCAAACTTGTTGTCGCGCAGGCCGGTGGAGATGTAGGGGTGGGTCTGCGCGTCCACATCCGGGTTGACGCGCAGACTGACCGGCGCGCGGCAGCCCAGCTCACGTGCCACGGCGTCGAGCACGTCCAGCTCGGCCAGGCTTTCCACGTTGAAGCAGCCGATGCCCACCTGCAAGGCGCGACGCATTTCGGCGCGTGTCTTGCCCACGCCCGAGAAGACGATGCGTTGCGGGTCGGCGCCGGCGCGCAAGGCCCGCTCCAGTTCCCCACCCGAGACGATGTCGAAGCCACAGCCCGCGCGCGCGAACAGCTCCAGCACCGCCAGTGTGGAGTTGGCCTTCATCGCGTAGCACACCAGCGCATCGCGCCCCGCCAGCGCCTGTTGGTAAGCGCGGGCGGCATCGCGCATGGCGCTCGCGGAATAGACGAACAGCGGTGTACCGTGTGCGCGCGCCAACTCGGCCACCGGCAACTCCTCGACCCACAGTTCACCGTCGCGCCAGTGAAAGTAGGGGGCGCCAGGCAGGGCGGGCATTGCAACGGGGTCAGGCGAGGTCGGGGTCATGGTGGGCAGCGCGGTGTCGGCCGAACCGGGGCGGGCGGTCATGTGGGAAGGGCGCCGTCCCGTGGTGCATTGGCGGGGGGCGCAGGCTCCAAATCGTCGGGCACCGGGAAGGTGGCTTCCTGGGGGGAGCCCCCTGTCGGCGCGTGCGCCTGAGGCAGGCTGAGCGGTCCCTTTTGGCCGCATCCCGTCAGGGTCAAGACAGCCAGGGCGGCGGACGCCACGGCCACCCGGCCTACAATCATTGGCAAGGCAAACATCCTCGCGATTGTAGTGATGACCGACCTCGAATACCTCGACCGTGCCGAAGCCGTGCTGCGTGCGGTGGAGCTCAATTGTGACCGCATCAACGAAGAGACCGACGCCGATATCGACAACCAGCGCGTCGGCGGCATGGTGACGTTGACGTTTCGCAACGGCAGCCAGATCGTCATCAACCTGCAAAAGCCGCTGCACGAAATTTGGATGGCGGCGCGCAGCGGCGGCTACCACTACCGCTACGACGGCGCGCATTGGACGGACACCAAAGGGGCGGGCGAGTTTTTTGCCCATTTGTCCCGCGAGGCGTCGCTGCAGGCCGGCATCCCGCTGACGTTTCGGCCCCTTCAGTGAGGCAAGGGCGGCTGCTCCTCGTTACCGACGGGACGCGATCGGGCGGCGCTGCGGTGCGCTCACAAGAGGTGGGCGACTCGGCGTCCGGGGACAGCGAGGCGATGGCGTGCGGGCCACGCCGTCAGCGGCCAAGAGCCATCCGAGCGTCCGCTTCGAAGCACGCCGGTGTCACCACCGCACATCACTGCCGGAACAAATCGAGGATGCTGCGCCGTTCCTGCGCGTCGGTGCCTCCATCCGGCGGGGCTTCACCCGGCGCGGTTTGCGCGGGGTTACCGAAACCTAAGCGCAACACATAGCTGCCGTCGGCGTATTCTTGATAAACCCAGTCGCCATCGACGAAGGCGACCCCAGGCGGCGCCGCGATTTCCTGCACCGGCACATTGCGCAGCGCCTGCTCCATGAAGCCGATCCAGATCGGCAGTGCCAACGCCCCGCCGGTGGCGCGTCGGCCCAGGTTGCGCGGCGTGTCGTAGCCCAGCCAGGCCGCCGCTGACAGCGTCGGGTGAAAACCGACGAACCAGGCGTCCCGTGCATCGTTGGTGGTGCCGGTTTTGCCGTACAGATCGGGCCGCTTGAGCGTGGCTTGGGCACGCGCGGCCGTGCCCGAGCGGGTGATTTCGTTGAGCAGTTGGCTCATCACGAAGGCGTTGCGCTCGGGCAGCGTGCGCCGCGCTTCGTCGGGTTGCTGGGCGGGCACCTCCAGCAGCACGCGCCCATTGGGGTCGGCGATGCGCGTGATGAGCACCGGCGGCAGGTAATGTCCCCCGTTGGCGAAGACCGCGTAGCCGGCTGCCATCTCCAGCGGCGTGACGGCGCCGGCGCCCAGCGCCATCGTCAGGTATGGCGGATGCTTGGCGGGATCGAGCCCGAAGCGCTCGATCCACTGCTGAGCGGATTGGGTGCCGACGGCGCGCAATACCTGGATCGAGACCATGTTTTTGGATTTGGCCAGCGCCGTGCGCACCGTCATCGGCCCCTCGTACTGACCATCGTAATTTTTCGGCTCCCACGGTTTGCCGCCAGTGACGCTGGCCGGGAAAAACAGCGGCGCGTCGTTGACGATGGTGGCGGGCATGATGCCCTTCTCCAGCGCTGCGGAATAGATGAAAGGTTTGAAGCTGGAGCCGGGCTGACGCTGCGACTGGGTGACGCGGTTGAATTTGTTGCGCTCGAAATCGAAGCCGCCCACCAGCGCGCGGATGCCACCGTCGCGAGGATCGACGGCGACGAAGGCAGCCTCTACCTCCGGCAGCTGGGTCAGCACCCAACTGGTGCCGACGCGGGCGATGCGCACCACTGCACCCGGGCGCAGCGCGATCTGCGGCGGTGCGTTGGGTGCCAAGGCCGAGCGCACCGCTTCCAGCCCGGCACCGGTGATCTCGATCGGGGCATCGTCACCGCGCACCACCACGACCTTACGCGCGTCGGCCGCCAGCACCACGGCGCTGAGAAAAGGGTCGTTGTCCGGGTGGGCGGCCAGCGCCTCGTCGATGGCCGTATCGCGGGCCGCGGGGTCGGCGGGCAATTCGATGAAGCGCTCGGGCCCGCGGTAATGCTGGCGCCGCTCGAAGTCCAGCAGCCCCTGACGCACGGCACGCCAGGCGGCGCGCTGCAGGGCCGGATCGACGGTGGTGACCACTTGCAGGCCGGCGGTGTAGGCGTCTTCGCCGTAGCGCTCGACGATGGCCTGGCGCACCATTTCGGTCACGTATTCGGCGCGCAATGCATCGTCGCCCTGGGGGCGGCGCAGGCGCAGCGGTTCATGGCGCGCCGCTTCGGCCTCGGCTTCGGTGATGAAGCCGTTTTCGAGCATGCGGTCGATGATGTAGAGCTGCCGAGCCCGCGCCCGGCGTGGGTTGTTGATCGGGTTGTACGCCGACGGTGCCTTGGGCAGACCGGCCAGCATGGCCGCCTCGGCAACGGTGAGCTCCTGCAGCGATTTGCCGAAGTACGTGCGCGCCGCGGCCGCGAAACCGTAGGAGCGGTGGCCCAGGAAAATCTGGTTCATGTAGATCTCGAGGATCTGCTCCTTGGTCAGCAGATGCTCGAGTTTGAATGTCAGCAAAATTTCGTAGATTTTGCGCAGGTAACTCTTTTCGCTGGAGAGATAGACGTTGCGGGCCACCTGCATCGTGATGGTGGAGGCACCTTGGCTCTTGGCCTCGCTCAGATTGGCCAGCGCGGCGCGCAGCAGACCGCGGTAGTCGACGCCGCTGTGTTCGAAGAAGCGCGCATCTTCGATGGCGAGCACTGCCTTGACCACAACCGGCGGAATGTCGCGAAACCGCACCAGGTTGCGCCGCTCCTCGCCGAACTCGCCCAGCAGCGAGCCATCGCGCGCGTACACGCGCAGCGGCAATTTGGGGCGGTAGTCGGCCAGCTCGCTGACGTCGGGCAGGTTGGGGTAGGCCACCGCCAGCGCCAGGCCCACCAACATGGCCACGGAAACGAGGGCTGTGGCCAGCAGCGCTGCCGCGCCGCCCAACGCCCGCCACCACCAGGGTCGCGCGGCCGGGCGCCCCTGGGCGGGGGCAGGGGCAGAGCCCGTTGGCGTGGCGGAGCGAGACATGGGGCAGTGGGCAACCGGTGGCCGTGGATTATAGGAAAGGGAGCGGGTGCGGCAGACGCTGCGGCGGCGGGCTCGATGCCGTCCGCGTGGGGACGTTGTGCGGTGGCGGCAACGCTTCGAGCCAATGGCGTGGCTTGGGCTCGCTTTCGAGCGGGCTCATGCCCGCATTGCTGATACGATAGTGGCACTTATACACTACGTACGAATGCTGGGCTGTCCGGCAGGCATTTGGGGGTGGGACTTGATCACACTGGGATCCTTGTTTGGTCGTGAACCAGCGCCGCTGCTGGGCGTGGACATCGGCTCCACCACCCTGAAGCTGGTCGAGCTCGACCGCCTGCGCGATGGCCGCTACGCCGTGTTGCACTGTGCCATCGAGCCGATGGACAAGGGTTGGATCGTCGATGGCAACATCGAAAAATTCGATGAGGTGGCCGAAGCGCTGCGGCGTCTGGTGCGCAAGGCGGGAACGAAGACCAAAGACGTGGCGCTGGCGTTGCCGGGCTCGGCGGTGATCACACGCAAGATCCACGTGCCCGGTGAGCTCAACGAGGATGAGCTGGAGCTGCAGGTCGAGGCCGAAGCCGCACAGCTGATTCCGTTTCCCCTGTCCGATGTGGCGTTGGATTTCTGCGTCGTCGGGCCGTCGTCGTCGGCACAGGGCTATGTGGAGGTGTTGGTGGCGGCAGCCCGTAAAGAGAAGGTCTCGGACCGACAGGGGCTCGCGGAGGCCGCGGGCTTGAATCCCGTCATTTGCGACATCGAGCCCTACGCTGCCCGGCTGGCGGCGCGGCGCGCCATCGAGCGCTTGTCCAACGCCGGTGCCAACGCGGTGGTGGCGTTGTTCGAAATCGGTTCGGCGTCCACTGCGCTGCAGGTCATTCGCAACGAGGAAATGATCTACGAGCGCGATCAACCCATCGGGGGGCAGATGCTGACACAGGCGATCGCGCGTCAGTACGCCATGCCCCTGGAGGAGGCGGAACTGAAAAAAAAGAACGGGATTGGCTTGCCAGCTGACTATCCGCAGCAGGTGTTGCAGCCGTTTTTGGACACCCTGGGGCAGGAATTGGGGCGGGCGCTGCAGTTTTTCTTCACCAGCACGCCGCACAACAAAGTCGATCACATTCTGTTGTCCGGTGGGTCGGCCAGTCTGCCCGGAGTGGCCCAGGCGGTCATGGCGCAGACCGGTTTTCCCACCAGTGTGCTCAACCCGTTCGATGGCATGGCGCTGCCGCCGCAGCTCTCGCCAGCCCGCTTGGCCGTAGAGCAGACGTCTTATCTGGTGGCCACCGGGCTGGCTCTGCGGAGGTTCGCCTCATGATCGCCGTCAACCTGCTGCCGCACCGCGAGTGGGCGCGCAAGAAGCGACGCGAGCGCTTTTACCTGCACATGGGGCTGGCGGCGGCGGTCGGGGTCGTGGCGGCCGTTTCGCTGTTTGCCTGGTTCGATGCACATATCGCGGAGCAGGAGGGACGCAACCAATTGCTGCAGCGCGAAATCGCTCAGCTGGACGCCCAGATCAAGGAAATTGCGACCTTGCAAGATGAACTGGAAGCGCTGAAAGCCCGGCAGAGTGCCGTCGAAAGCCTGCAAGCCGACCGCAACGTGCCCGTGCATTTACTCAATGAGTTGGTGCTTCGGTTGCCCGAGGGGGTGACCCTGCGCGCGATCAAGCAGGAAAGCGGCGGCATTACCCTCAACGGCGTGGCGCAGTCGCAGGAGCGCGTCTCTGAGCTGTTGCGTAATTTTTCTGGGGCCAGTCCGTGGTTGCGTCAGCCACAACTCATCGAAATTACCGCGGATACCATGACGATCAATCGCGGTGGACAGCGTCGCGTATTCAATTTTTCGCTGCGTCTGACCTTGGGTAAAGCGGAGGGCGGTTGATATCCCGGACGGACCGATACCATGGCCACAAAACGTAAGATCGCCGCAATCGATTGGGCCCAATTGCAGCAACATCTGCAGGCCCAGTTCCGCGGGCTCGATCCCAACGATCCCTCCCGCTGGCCAACGTTGCCGAAGGCCCTGCTGTTGGCGGCGGTCGCAGTATTCGTTTTTACGGGACTGTGGTACATCTGGATCTCGGCGCAAATCGAGACGCTGGAGGCAGCACAGCAGCAAGA
Organism: Tepidimonas charontis; assembly: GCF_007556685.1. Lineage (GTDB taxonomy): Bacteria > Pseudomonadota > Gammaproteobacteria > Burkholderiales > Burkholderiaceae_C > Tepidimonas > Tepidimonas charontis. The sequence goes on from NZ_VJON01000003.1 coordinate 22,090, forward strand.
AACGCAACTGCGTGACGAGTTTGTGCGCAAGCTCGCTCAGGCGGCTGCGTTGGATACGCGCAAGGCGCAGCTCGAGCAGGTTCGCCAGTATGTTGCCCAACTCGAAAAACAGCTACCCAGTCGGGCCGAGATGGATGCGCTGCTGTCGGATATCAATCAAGCTGGTGTGGGACGTGGATTGCAATTCGAGCTGTTTCGTCCAGGGCAGGAAGTGGTTCGAGATTATTATGCCGAGCTGCCGATTACGCTGCGGGTGGCTGGCTCGTATCACGATATCGGTATGTTTGTCGCCGACGTGGCGCAGCTGTCCCGCATCGTTACCTTGAATAACCTGGCGATTCAGCCTGCGCCCAATCGGCCCGAGATACTAACGCTGGAGGCAACGGCCAAGACGTTTCGCTACCTCGACCCCGATGAAATTCAGGCCCAAAAGGAAGCCAAGAAAGCACAGAAGGAGGCCTCGAAATGAGGTGCGTAGTCGTGACTCGAGGCTGTGAGCACGAGCCTATCGCCGGGGTACCGCGCGTGTTTGTGGCAACGCTGACGGTGGTCGTGATGGCCGTGTCGGCCTGCTCGAGCCCAGGTGACGACGACCTCCAGCAGTGGATGGCGCAGCAGCGCGCCAACGTACAACCCAAGGCTGAAACTGTGCATCCTCCGACGGCATTCCAGCCCCAGGTTTATCTGGTCAGCGACGCGGTCTCGCCGTTTGCAGAAGAGCGGCTCATCAGCGCTTTGCGTGCTGACTTGGCTTCGGCGGCGGCGTCGCGCTTGCTCGAGGCGGAGCAGCGGCGCCAGCGCGAGCCGCTGGAGGAATTTCCCCTCGATGCCATGGCCATGGTCGGCATGCTCCACCAAGGGGGTAAGCGGGTGGCGTTGTTGCGCGTCAACGGTCTGCTCTACACCGTGGGGGTGGGCAACCACTTGGGTCAAAACTATGGGCGCATCACCGCCATCACCGAAAATCAGATCACTCTGCGCGAAATCGTGCAAGACGCTGCCGGTGAATGGGTCGAGCGCATCGCCACGTTGCAGTTACAGGAAGGAAGCGGCAAATGACGACCGGACAGTTTTTCTTCGCCACGTCGGTCGCGCGAAGGCGGGGCCCATCGGGCTGGCGGATCTGGCTCGTGCTCGTGGGTCTGCTGGTTGGCGGCCTGGCCCACGCACAGGAGGCAATTCGGGCCGTCAGCGCCAGTGTCGTGGCAGGGCGCGAGGTGGTTCGTATCGAGACTGCGCAGCCCTTGTCCGCCGTCCCACGCGCTTTTACGATCCAGAGCCCGGCACGTGTTGTGTTTGATTTTCCGGCCGCACGCAATGAGGCGGGACGCGCCGTGTTCGATCTCAATCAGGGCAATCTGCGCTCGGTCCATGTGATCGAGGCGCAGGGCCGCACGCGCGTCGTTTTCAATTTGAATCGGGCCGTGCCGTACGAGACCGAGCTGCGCGGCAACGTGTTGCTGGTGACCCTGCAGCCGACCGACACCGCCGCGAGCGTGGCAGCGCCGGCGACCTTCGCCTCCGACCAACCGACAGCCGAGACCAAGGCGCTGGTCGACATCGACTTTCGGCGCAGCGAAGACGGTGCGGGGCGTGTGATCGTCGAGCTCGGGGACCCGCAAACCGGCGTCGATATTCGCAACCAGGGGCGCGCCTTGGTGGTTGAGTTTTTGCGCACCAGGTTGCCTGAAGGGCTGCGTCGCCGCATGGACGTGATCGATTTCGCTACGCCCGTGCGCATGATCACCGCCTCGCAGGTGGGCGATCGTGTGCGCTTGTTGGTCGAGGCCGTCGGGGAGTGGGAACACAGCGCCTATCAGCGCGACAACCGTTTCGTCTTGGAAGTTCGGCCGGTCACACCCGATCCGTCCAAGCTGGTGCAAGGGACCCGCTACAGCGGCGAAAAACTGACGCTGAACTTCCAAAATATCGACGTGCGTTCGCTGCTGCAGGTGTTTGCCGATTTCACCGGCTTCAACATCATCACGACCGACAGCGTGCAAGGCAACCTGACGTTGCGCTTGAAAGACGTGCCATGGGATCAGGCGCTCGACATCATTCTCGAGGCCAAGCAGCTGGGCATGACCAAGAGTGGCAACGTCATCCGTATCGCGCCGAAGAAGGATCTGGACGCCGAGGCCCTGGCGCAGCGCGAAGTCGGGAAAAAACTCGAAGAACTGGAGCCGCTGCGTACCGAGGTGTTCCGGCTCAATTTTGCGAAAGCCGAGGATGTTGTCAAAACGCTCAAGGATGCGACCTCCAGCGGTGGCGGAGAGAACGTGGCTACCAATCGCCTGCTCTCTACCCGGGGCTCGGCGGTTGCCGATTCTCGTACCAATCAGGTATTTGTGACCGACGTCTCGGCTCGGCTCGAAGCAGTCAGGGACTACATTCGCCGCGTTGACAGTCCCAAACGTCAAGTCATGATCCAAGCGCGGTTGGTTGAGGCTCGGGAGGGTTTTGGGCGCGCACTTGGGGTGCGGTTGGGTGGCGCGGACCTTCGCACGATTCGGGGCGGCGATGCCGGCTACAGTGTGGGGGGTGGCGCACGCGTTGCAATCGGTGGCTCGTATGACGCCATCACCGCCACCACCGGTGAATCGACCGGGGGTTTGAACAATCAAAATACCAACTTCTTCAATCTGCCGGCCACAGCCAATGTCAATAACATCGACGTGCCTCGCTTTGCCTTGTCACTGTTTAGCCCGGCGGCCAATCGGTTTCTGAATCTGGAGCTGGCGGCGCTCGAGTCCGACAACAAGGGTCGTATCATTTCAAGCCCGAAGATCGTCACCAGCGACCTCAATAAAGCGACCATCAAACAGGGCGATCAGCTGCGCTATCTGCAGCGCCGCACAGGCGCCGGTGGTGGGGCCGAGGACTTGATCGTGACCATCGACGCCAATTTATCGTTGGAGGTGACGCCGCAGATCACGCCGGCTGGTAAAGTGCTCATGTCCATCCGGGCAACGAAGAATCAGTTGACCGGTATCACATCGGCAGGTCCCCAGCTTGCCGTCAAAGAAATCGAGACGGAGGTCATGGTAGACAGCGGGGGGACCGTTATGATCGGTGGAATATTCGAGCAAGAAGAAATCGAAAGTGTCGACAAGGTGCCGGTACTGGGTGATGTTCCTGTTTTGGGTAATTTGTTCAAAAACCGCAACAACACCGCCAATAAACGTGAGCTGTTGATTTTCGTCACCCCCGTCGTGATCGAAGATGGTGTCGCAACACAGTGAGGTTATAGGCATGCGCTCGCTTCGAGTCGAGAAGTTTTAGGAGAACGTCATGATCAAGCGATGGATGGTTTGGCTGGCAACCGCATTGGTCTCGGCTCTGGCCGCCTGTGGCGGCGGTGGCGGCTCACCCGGCGCGAATCCCAATGATGGCGCGTTGTCGGTGGGGGCCGTCACCGCTTTGACCCTGATGCCAGGCGAAGCGCGGACACTGCCGGTTTCGGGGGGGGTGCCGCCTTACCGCGTTGTAAGCGCCGAGCGGGCCATCGCCGTCGCCGCCCTGGAGGGAAGCCAGCTGATCATCGGCGGACAAAACGCGGGTGAAACACGCGTGACGGTCGCTGATCGAGCGGGTAACACAGTCGGACTCACCGTTAAGGTGGGGTCCAGCATCCCGCTGTACACGACGGCCCCAGCGACGCTTCAGTTGGGCGTGGGGCCCAGTGAGGCGCGTACCTTCCGTGTCGCCGGCGGGGTCAAACCCTATGTGATCACCGGCAACGCGCCGTTGGTCGCCGCGGTCACGCAACTCGATGCCGAGCAGTGGCGCATTCAAGGGGTGGCGATTGGTAACATGCAAGTACGCATTCGCGATGCGGCGGGCACCGAGCTGGAGGTTGCTGTCACCGTGGGTTCGCCCGAGTTGCGGGTGTCGGTGGGTAGTATTTCCTTGCCGATCGGCGTTCCCAGCACCGTGATACTGAGCGGTGGTCAGCCGCCATACCGGATAGCTGGAGGAATCCCGTCAGCGGTGCAAGTCAAACGCTTGACAGACAATGAATTCGAAATTGTCGGATGGTTGGTGACTGGCGGGGTCGATGTGGTGTTCGCTGACGCCACGGGAAAAACAGTCACGACAAACGTTACGGTCGTAGCGCGCAATACCCAAATCGCGATTTCACCGAGTCAACTTCGGGTTGCGGAAGCCTCCGGTACCCAAGTGAAGTTCCAGGTCAGGACGGGGGCCCGTGGTCCCTTGGTGGTGCTCAGCAGTCGCCCGGGTCTGGTCGCGGTATCCGGTGTGACTGCACCGACCATCAATTCGGATGGAACGGAATTTGGTAGCTTCATTGGCACCGTTGGGGCGTCTGCTTGTGTTGGTGCCGACACCGACGTTGAACTGACGGCAATCGACGCCGCCGGATCGGTGGGCACGGCCACTGTGACCGTGCTCGACTTGGGTGATGTGTGCGGTGAGGTCGAGCCCCCAGAAACCAACTTCGCCGTTCTGGCTCCGCCGACGCTGAACCTGCCGTTGGGCGGCGTGCGCACCTACACCATCACGGGGGGTACCTTGCCGCTGGTGGCGGTTGCCGGCAACCCGCAGGTGCTCGAGGCAAGCATCATTGGCGATGGGCGCACGCTGCGCCTGCGGGGATTGGCTGCAGGGTCTTCGACGGTGTTCGTTTATGACGCCTTGGGCAATACCGCGTCGGGCATCAACACCGTCAACGTCATTGCTGTCGACTCGGGTGAGACGGTCGCGCTTGCGACATTCCCGTCATCGGCTACCGGGGCGGTCGGCGATACCCTGCGCTTCGTGGTTGCGGGCGGCACGGCGCCCTACACCTTGACGATCAACAATCCGGCGGTTGCGGCGGTATCGCCGACGAGCATTGGCAGCAGCGGCGGCGAGTTTGTCGCGACGCTGTTGAATGCTGGCTCGACGGTCGTGACGGTTCGCGATGCCAAGGGAGAAACGGTCAGCGTGCAATTGACGGCCGGGGCTGGGACACCGAATCTGCGCGTGTCGCCCTCGACCTTGGAGCTTGCGGAGCGCACGATCGTTACGCCTCTGCACATTGATGTGAATATTTATGGTGGCGTCGGCCCGTACAGGGTATTTAGTTCTGACACCAGCCTTATTGAGGTGGGTGATGGAACGACGTTTGGAAATAACACGCCGATTGTCGGTTCGACGTTTACCATTCGGCAACTGGGCAGCAGAGACGTATCTGATGATAGGGAAGTCATCGTGACTGTCATTGACTCAACTGGGGCAAGCGCGACCAGTCAAATCAAGATCAAGAATAACAATTGACGAGGTGAGCGCGATAGTACTCATCGGTCTGCCCGGCGCCGGCAAGACCACGGTCGGCCGGCAGCTGGCGCGGCGGCTGCAGTTGCCGTTCGTCGATTCCGACCAGGTGATCGAGGATCGCCTCGGGTGCACGATTCGCGCCTTTTTCGAGCGTGAAGGGGAGCCGGCGTTTCGCGATCTGGAAGAAGCGGTGATCGATGAGCTCACGCGTGGCCCGGCGTGTGTGCTGTCCACGGGCGGCGGGGCGGTATTGCGCCCCGCCAACCGGCGCCATCTGCGCGAGCGCGGGCGGGTCTTTTATTTGCGGGCAGCCCCGGAGGATTTGTTTCGGCGCTTGCGTCACGACCGCACCCGGCCGCTGCTGCAGGTGGCGGACCCGCTGCGGCGCTTGCGCGAGCTGTACGCCGCGCGCGATCCGCTGTACCGGGAGACGGCGCATCACGTGGTGGAGACCGGGCGTCCCTCGGTGACGTTGTTGGTGCACCGGATGCTCGCGCAATTGGAGCTCGACCCGTCGGGCGTGGCGCAGGGCTCGTCCGGTGACGAGGCCCCGTCCGGGCCACGCGAGAAGTAGGCGTAACACCGCGGGTGCGGAGTGGCGAACACGGTGCAGCGTCGTGCCGCCCGTGGCCGCCGCACACAGCTTTCCCGGTGACGGTTGCAGGAAGCTCGTGGTCGCGGGCACCTCGGATTGGGGTCGTCGTCCCTTCGGTACACTTGTCGCATGGATGTTGCCGCCACCCTTTCCACCGCGGGTACGTCGCCCGGCTTTTTGCACCGCGTCACCATCGATCTGGGTGAGCGCAGCTATGCGATCGATATCGGCGCAGAGGTGTTGGGCGATCCGGGGACGTGGGCGGGCTTGCCGCGGGCGGCGACGGCGGCCATCGTCACCAACGACGTGGTGGCCCCGCTGTATCTGAGTCGTCTGCGGTCGGCCTTGGCGCCGCATTTCCCGCGCGTGCTCGACATCGTGCTGCCGGATGGGGAGGCGCACAAGGACTGGCCGACGTTGAACCGGATTTTCGATGCGCTGCTGACCCACGCCTGTGACCGTAAGACGGTGCTGTTTGCGCTGGGCGGTGGCGTGATCGGTGACATGACGGGATTCGCTGCGGCGTGTTACCAACGTGGGGTACCCTTCGTGCAGGTACCCACGACGTTGTTGGCGCAGGTCGACTCTTCGGTGGGTGGCAAGACGGCGATCAATCACCCGCTGGGCAAAAATATGATCGGTGCCTTCTACCAGCCACTGCGGGTGGTATGCGATTTGGCGACGCTGGCGACGCTGCCGGCGCGCGAGTTCAGTGCCGGCCTGGCGGAAGTGATCAAATACGGGCCGATCGCCGACCCCGCGTTTTTGGACTGGGTCGAAGACCGGATGGAGGCGCTGCGCGCGCGCGAGCCGTCGGCGCTGGCGTATGCGGTGCGACGCAGCTGCGAGATCAAGGCAGCGGTGGTGGGGCAGGACGAGCGCGAGTCCGGGCTGCGCGCCATTTTGAATTTTGGTCATACGTTTGGTCACGCCATCGAGGCCGGTTTGGGCTACGGTGCATGGCTGCACGGCGAAGCCGTGGGGTGCGGCATGGTGATGGCGGCGACGCTGTCGCAGCGGCTGGGCCGGGTGTCGGCGGACTACGTGCAGCGGCTGACGCGGTTGATCGCTGCTGCCGGGCTGCCCACGCGCGCCCCGCGCCTGGCCGATGACAACGCGGCGCGCTACCTGGCGCTGATGCGCGTGGACAAGAAGGCCGAGGCGGGGGCCATCCGGTTCATCGTCGTGGATGAGCAAGGCCACGCCGAGCTCTGTCCGGTGCCCGACGCGGTGGTGGCCGAGGTGATCGACGCCTGCTGCGTGTGATGGGGCCGATGGCGCTTGCTTCCTACGCCTGTGATCCGGCGCACTCGCGCGGGCGCCGCCACCCCGAGCCGCCGGCGCCGACGCGCAATCCGTTTCAGCGCGATCGGGACCGCATCATTCACTCGTCGGCGTTTCGGCGCTTGGTCTACAAGACCCAGGTCTTTCTCAACCACGAGGGCGACCTGTTTCGCACCCGCCTGACGCATTCGCTGGAAGTGGCCCAGCTGGGGCGTAGCATCGCACGCGCCTTGGGTTTGCATGAGGATTTGGTGGAAGCGATTGCGCTGGCGCACGATCTGGGCCACACCCCCTTTGGCCATGCCGGCCAAGACGCCCTCAATGCCTGTCTGCACGAAGACGACGGCCCGGCACGCGATGAGCCGCGTGGCGCCGACGAGCCGCACGGCGGCTTCGAGCACAATCTGCAGAGTTTGCGCGTCGTCGATGCGTTGGAGGAGCGCTACCCCGCCTTTGACGGACTCAACCTCTGTTTCGAGACGCGCGAAGGCATCCTCAAGCACTGCTCGCGTGCCAATGCCGAGTGGTTGGAAGCGCGTGAACCGGGTGGGGTGGGGGCGCGTTTTCTGCGTGGTCACTCACCCTCGTTGGAGGCCCAGTTGGCCAATGTGGCCGACGAGATCGCCTACAACGCGCACGATATCGACGATGGCGTGCGCAGCGGACTGCTCACCCTGGAGCAGCTCGAAGCGGTCGAGCTGTTCGATGTCTTTCGGCGCGAGGCGTTGGCCGAGCATCCGGCCTTGCACGGGCGCCGCTTGCTGTATGAGACGATCCGTCGCATGCTCAGCGCCCAGGTGTATGACGTCATCGACGCCACGCGGCGCGCCCTGGCCGCCGCCGGAGTGCGCACGCTGGATGACGTCCGCAGTCGTGCGCCGCTGCTCGGATTTTCGCCGGCGATGCGTGAGGCAAGCGCCGCGTTGAAGCGTTTTTTGCTCGTCAACCTGTATCGGCACCCGCAGGTGATGGACACCACCGGGCGCGCCCGGCGCGTGGTGGCCGACCTGTACCGGGCCTACTGTGCCGATCCCCGTCTGCTGCCCCCGCCGCGCCCGGGGGTGGCGTTGTCGCTGCGGCGCCGCGTGGCCGACTACATTGCCGGCATGACCGATCGCTTCGCGATCCGCGAGCACCAGCGGCTCACGGGTGAACGCCTGTTTGGATAGCAGTGATGCCGATGCGCCGGATGGGAGAGAGCCAACGCGGTGCGCCGCCTGCCATGCCGTCAGCCTTTGGGCGGACCGCGATCCGGCGGGCGTTTTTTGGCTCGGGCTCGCGGCCGAATTTTTTTTCGCCGCGCTCATCGTCGGCTCCGCTGGCCGTGACGGGGTGGCAGGCCACCGTATCGCCGTTGCTGCAGCAGGGCGTTGTGTGGCGAGCCTGGGGCTTGGTGCGAGGCGGGGAGGCGGTGTAGATGGCGCGCCAGCCGCGGTGGTCGGTCACCGGACGCCCCCACCTGTTGCGACATATCGGCCACAGCGGGCAGCCGGTCTTCGTCGATGACGGTGATCGCGCCTTGTGCCGAGATTTGCTGCTGGCTGGAGCCGAGCAGGAGGGGGTGGCGTTACACGCCTACACGCTGCTCGCGGCCGACGTTTGGCTGCTTGGCACACCCCGGCGCGAGGGCGCCCTGGCGCGCTGGATGCAGGCCCTCGGGCGCGCCTATGTGCGCGCGTTCAACCGCCGCCACGGGCGCAGCGGCACGCTGTGGGATGGACGCTATCGCGCCACCGTCCTAGCCGAGCCCTGGGTGCTGCCGGCGATGCTGATGTTGGATGCCGAGCCGGTGCGTCTGGGGCTGGCTGCGGCGCCGGAGGCGTGGCCATGGTCCACCCATGGTCATTATGGCGGGCTGGCTGCGCAGGCCGGCCTGACGCCGCCGGCGGCTTGGTGGGCGTTGGGCGATACCCCCTTTGCGCGCGAGGCCCGCTACCGCCAGTACTCGCGTGAGGGCTTGCCGGCGGCTGCGGCGCAGCGCCTGCGTGAGGCCGCCACCAAAGGCTGGCCGTTGGGAGACGCCGACTTTTTGGCTGCGCTGCAGGCCGAAACCGGACGACGCGTCACGCCAGCGCGTCCGGGCCGACCCCGCAAGCGGGGCTGAAGGTGCGCGCCGGTCACTCCGTTGGATGGCGCGCGCGACCGTCCGGTGGCGGGGTGCCCCGTGCCCGTCGGGCTCGTGCGTCGAGTCCGGGGCCGACGGCAGTGGGCCGCCTGGCTGCGGCACGGGGCGGGCAGCTACGGCCCGGCCAGGTTGAGGCCCAGCGGGTGAGGGGTCGACCGTCGTGTATGTAATCTGTCCCCAATAAATAAATTGGGATTCTGCTTCGTATATAAATAATCTTCTGACCCCAAATATTTGGCTTGCGTGTCGCACCGGCTTGTCGTATGCTCCCACCATCGTGTTTTTTGCCTTGGAGTCTGGCGTGTCTGATTCGTCCCCCCTTTGCGCACCCGCCGGCGGTCTGTATGACCCCGCATATGAGCACGACGCTTGCGGCGTCGGTTTCGTGGCCCACATCAAGGGTCGCAAGAGCCACGCGATCATCGCGCAGGCGCTCAAAATTTTGGAAAACCTGGACCATCGGGGCGCTGTCGGCGCCGATCCCCTGATGGGGGACGGGGCCGGGATCCTGATCCAGATTCCCGATCAGCTCTACCGCGAGGAGATGGCCAAGCAGGGCGTGACCCTGCCGCCGCCGGGCGAGTACGGCGTGGGCATGATCTTTTTGCCCAAGGAGCACGCCTCGCGCCTGGCCTGTGAGCAGGAGCTCGAGCGCGCCATCAAGGCCGAGGGGCAGGTGCTGTTGGGTTGGCGTGACGTGCCGGTGAATCGCGATATGCCGATGTCGCCGGCGGTACGTCAGACCGAGCCGGTGATCCGCCAGGTGTTCATCGGGCGCGGCAGCGACGTCATCGTGCAGGACGCGCTGGAGCGCAAGCTCTACGTGATTCGCAAGACGGCCAGCGCCGCCATCCAGCGCCTGCAGCTGACGCACAGCAAGGAATACTACGTGCCCAGCATGAGCAGCCGCACTGTGGTCTACAAAGGGCTGCTGCTGGCCAACCAGGTGGGCGAGTACTACCTCGATTTGCGCGATCCGCGCTGCGTCTCGGCGCTGGGCCTGGTGCACCAGCGCTTCTCGACCAACACCTTCCCCGAGTGGCCGCTGGCACACCCCTACCGCTACGTGGCCCACAACGGCGAGATCAACACCGTCAAGGGCAACTACAACTGGATGCGCGCGCGCGAAGGGGTGATGGCCTCACCGGTGCTGGGTGAAGACCTCAAGAAGCTGTATCCGATTAGCTTTGCTGGCCAGTCCGACACCGCCACCTTCGACAACTGTCTGGAGTTGCTGACCATGGCCGGCTATCCGCTGGCGCAGGCGGTCATGATGATGATCCCCGAGCCGTGGGAGCAGCACACGTTGATGGACGAGCGCCGACGCGCCTTCTACGAATACCACGCGGCGATGCTGGAGCCCTGGGACGGGCCGGCGTCGATCGTCTTCACCGACGGGCGCCAGATTGGCGCGACGCTGGACCGCAATGGCCTGCGGCCTTCGCGCTACTGCGTCACCGACGACGACATGGTCATTATGGCGTCGGAGTCGGGCGTATTGCCGGTGCCCGAGAGCAAGATCGTGCGCAAGTGGCGCTTGCAGCCGGGCAAGATGTTCCTGATCGACCTAGAGCAGGGCCGTCTGATCGATGACGAAGAGGTCAAGGCGACGCTGGCCAACGCCAAGCCCTACAAGCAGTGGATCGAGAACCTGCGCATTCGCTTGGATGACGTGGAGCGCCCGGTGGCCGGCGACGACGAGGCCAGCGTGCGCGCGGTGGCCGATGAGTCGTCGCACGCGGCCATGGAGCGCGTGGACGCACAGCTGCTCGACCTGCAGCAAGCCTTCGGCTACACCCAGGAGGACATCAAATTTCTGATGGCCCCGATGGCGCAAAACGGCGAAGAGGGCGTCGGCTCGATGGGCAACGACAGCCCGTTGCCGGTGTTGTCCGACCGCCCCAAGCCGCTGTATCACTATTTCAAGCAGCTGTTCGCGCAGGTCACCAACCCGCCGATCGATCCGATCCGCGAGGCGATCGTGATGTCGTTGGTGTCCTTCATCGGCCCGCGCCCGAATCTGCTCGACATCAATCAGGTCAACCCGCCGATGCGGCTGGAGGTGAGCCAGCCGGTGCTCAATCATGCCGACATGGCCAAGCTGCGCGACATCGAGCGGCGCACGGGCGGCAAGTTCAAGAGCAGCACGCTCGACATCACCTACCCCGTGGCCTGGGGCAAAGAGGGAGTGGAGGCCAAGCTGGCGTCGCTGTGCGCGGAGGCAGTGGATGCCATCAAGAGCGGCAGCAACATCCTCATCATCAGCGACCGCGGCGTCAACCGCGAGCGGGTGGCGATTCCGGCGCTGCTGGCGCTGTCGGCCGTGCACCAGCACCTGATCCGCGAGGGGCTGCGCACCGCCACCGGTCTGGTGGTGGAGACCGGCAGCGCGCGCGAGGTGCACCACTTCGCGGTGCTCGCCGGCTACGGCGCCGAGGCCGTGCATCCGTATCTGGCGCTGGATACGCTGAAGGCCATCCACAAGGACCTGCCCGGCGAGCTCTCGGCCGACAAAGCCATCGCCAACTACATCAAGGCGGTCGGCAAGGGCCTGTCGAAGATCATGTCCAAGATGGGCGTGTCCACCTACATGAGCTACTGCGGTGCGCAGTTGTTCGAAGCGGTGGGCATCAATCAAGCGACCATCGACAAATATTTCACCGGCACCGCCAGCCGCGTCGAGGGCATCGGCGTGTTCGAGATGGCCGAGGAGGCCATTCGCCTGCACCGGCAGGCGTTCGGCGACGACCCGCTGCTGCGCGACATGCTGGACGTGGGCGGCGAGTACGCTTGGCGCGTCCGTGGCGAAGAGCACATGTGGACGCCGGATGCGATTGCCAAGCTGCAACACGCCACCCGCGCCGGCAACTACGCCACCTACAAGGAATACGCACAGATCATAAACGACCAGTCGCGCCGCTTGATGACGCTGCGCGGACTGTTCGAGTTCAAGGTCGATCCGGCCAAGGCGATCCCGATCGAGGAGGTCGAGCCGGCCGCCGAGATCGTCAAGCGCTTTGCCACCGGAGCGATGTCGCTGGGCTCGATCAGCACCGAAGCCCACACCACGCTGGCCATCGCGATGAACCGCATCGGCGGCAAGAGCAACACCGGCGAAGGCGGCGAAGACCCGGCACGCTACCGCAACGAGCTCAAGGGCATCCCGATTCGTCAGGGCCAAACGGTGGGCTCGATCATCGGCCCGGACAAGGTGGAGGTGGACTACACGCTGCAAGACGGCGATAGCTTGCGCTCGCGCATCAAGCAAGTCGCCTCGGGGCGCTTCGGTGTCACCGCCGAGTACCTGGTCAGCGCCGACCAGATCCAGATCAAGATGGCGCAGGGCGCCAAGCCGGGCGAAGGCGGCCAGTTGCCGGGCTCGAAGGTGTCGCCCTATATCGGCTATCTGCGCTATTCGGTGCCCGGGGTTGGCCTGATCAGCCCGCCGCCGCACCACGACATCTACTCGATCGAGGATTTGGCGCAGCTCATCCACGACCTGAAAAACGTCAACCCGCGCGCCGACATCTCGGTCAAGCTGGTGTCCGAAGTCGGCGTGGGCACGATCGCGGCCGGGGTGGCCAAGGCCAAGGCCGACCACGTGGTCATCGCCGGCCACGACGGCGGCACCGGCGCGTCGCCGTGGTCGTCGATCAAGCACGCCGGCAGTCCGTGGGAAATCGGCCTGGCCGAGACGCAGCAAACGCTGGTGCTCAACCGTCTGCGCGGGCGCATCCGCGTCCAAGTGGACGGTCAGATCAAGACCGGGCGCGACGTGGTGATCGGCGCTTTGCTGGGGGCGGATGAATTCGGCTTCGCCACCGCGCCGTTGGTGGTGGAGGGTTGCATCATGATGCGCAAGTGCCACCTCAACACCTGCCCGGTGGGGGTGGCCACCCAAGACCCGGTGCTGCGCAAAAAGTTTGCCGGCAAGCCCGAGCACGTCGTCAACTACTTCTTCTTCGTCGCCGAGGAGGTGCGCGCCATCATGGCGCAGCTGGGCATCCGCCGCTTCGACGACCTGATCGGGCGCACCGACCTGCTCGATATGAAGAAGGGCATCGCGCACTGGAAGGCGCGCGGGCTCGACGTTAGCCGCCTGTTGCAGCAGCCACAGGTCGGACCCGAGGTGCCGCGTCGCCACACCGAGGTGCAGAACCACGGCCTGGACAAGGCGCTGGACGTCAAGCTGATCGAGAAGGCCCGGCCGGCCATCGAGCGCGGCGAGAAGGTGCAATTCATCGAGAGCGTGCGCAACGTCAACCGCACGGTGGGGGCGATGCTGTCGGGCGAGGTCACGCGCCACCATCCGGAGGGGCTGCCCGATGACACCATCCGCATCCAGCTCGAAGGCACCGGCGGTCAGTCGTTCGGGGCCTTCCTGTGCAAGGGCATCACGCTGTACCTGATCGGCGACGCCAACGACTACACCGGCAAGGGGCTGTCGGGCGGGCGCATCGTGGTGCGGCCTAGCATCGACTTCCGCGGCGACGCCGGGCACAACATCATCGTCGGCAACACCGTGCTGTACGGCGCCACCAGCGGCGAGGCGTTCTTCCGCGGCGTGGCTGGGGAGCGTTTCGCGGTGCGCCTGTCGGGCGCCACGGCGGTGGTGGAGGGCACCGGCGACCACGGCTGCGAATATATGACCGGCGGCACGGTGGTGGTGCTGGGCCCCACCGGGCGCAACTTCGCCGCTGGCATGTCGGGTGGCGTGGCCTACGTGTACGACGAGGACGGGTTGTTTGCCAAGCGCTGCAACACGGCGATGGTGGCGCTGGAGCGGGTGCCCAGCAGCGCCGAGCAAGAGGCCACGGTCGAGCGTGCGATCTGGCACCGCGGCCAGACCGACGAGGCGCAATTGCGCCACCTGCTGGAAGAACATCACCGCTGGACCGGCTCGACCAAGGCGCGCGCCCTGCTGGACGACTGGGCGACGGCGCGCACGCGCTTCGTCAAGGTGTTCCCGCACGAGTACAAGCGCGCGCTGGCCGAGCTGGGCGCCAAGGCCGCGGCCGCCGGTGCGGTCGCCAGCGAAGCCAAGACCGTGAAGGCGGCGGCTAAGGCCCGCCAAGGGGCCGTGGCCTGAAGCGCGCCGTCATCGAGGATTACGAAAAAGCAACGATCATGGGCAAGATCACCGGTTTCATGGAGTTCGCGCGCATCGAGGAGGGCTACCAGCCGCCCGCCGAGCGCGTCAAGCACTACCGCGAGTTCGTCATCGGGCTCGACGAGCAGCAGGCCAAGATCCAGGGCGCGCGCTGCATGGATTGCGGCACGCCGTTTTGCAACAACGGCTGCCCGGTCAACAACATCATTCCCGACTTCAACGACCTGGTCTATCGCGGCGACTGGCGCAACGCGATCGCGGTGCTGCACAGCACCAACAACTTTCCGGAATTCACCGGGCGCATTTGCCCGGCGCCGTGCGAGGCTGCGTGCACGCTCAACATCAACGACGACCCGGTCGGTATCAAATCGATCGAGCACGCCATCATCGACCGCGCCTGGGCCGAGGGTTGGGTGGTGCCGCAGCCGCCGGTGGCCAAAACCGGTAAGCGCGTCGCCGTGGTGGGCTCCGGCCCGGCGGGGCTGGCGGCGGCGCAGCAGCTGGCGCGCGCCGGCCACGACGTCACCGTGTTCGAGAAGAACGACCGTGTCGGCGGGCTGCTGCGCTACGGCATTCCCGACTTCAAGCTGGAGAAGTGGCTGATCGATCGCCGCTTGGCCCAGATGCAGGCCGAAGGCGTCACCTTTCGCACGCGCACGTTGGTGGGCGCCTTGCCCGAGGGCGCCAAAGTCACCAACGACGCGCGCGAGACCATCGAGCCGCGGCAGCTGCTGGCGGAGTTCGACGCCGTGCTGCTGTGCGGCGGCGCCGAGCAGCCGCGCGACCTGCCGGTGCCCGGGCGCGAGCTCGATGGCATCCACTTCGCGATGGAGTTTTTGCCGCAGCAAAACAAGCTCAACGCCGGCGACAAGCTCAAAAAACCGATTTCGGCGGCGGGCAAGCACGTCATCGTCATCGGTGGCGGCGACACCGGCAGCGACTGCGTCGGCACCAGCAACCGGCAAGGGGCGCTGAGCGTCACCCAGTTCGAGCTGATGCCGCAGCCCCCCGCGCAAGAAAACAAGCCCTTGACGTGGCCGTACTGGCCGCTGAAGCTGCGCACCAGCACCAGCCACGAGGAGGGCTGCCAGCGTGAGTTCGCCATCGCCACCCAAGCCTTCATCGGCAAGGGTGGTAAGGTCAGCGCGGTGCGCACCGTGCACGTCGAGATGAAGGACGGCAAGCTGGTCGAAGTACCCGGGACCGAAAAGGAATACCCGGCCGATCTGGTGTTGCTGGCCATGGGCTTCGTCTCGCCCATCGGCAGCGTGCTCGATGCGTTTGGTGTGGAAAAAGACGTGCGCGGCAACGCCAAGGCGCACACCGAGGCCCAGGGGGGCTACGCCACCAACGTGCCGAAGGTGTTTGCCGCGGGCGATATGCGGCGCGGCCAGTCGCTGGTGGTGTGGGCCATTCGTGAGGGTCGGCAGGCGGCGCGGGCGGTGGACGAATTTCTGATGGGGCAGTCGGTGCTGCCGCGCTGAGGCACCGTCCGGATGGAGTCGCTGTCGGCCGCAGGACCGGCCCGCGCTTCGCGAACAACGATTGGGGATTTCCCTTATCATTGACGAAGCCGGCGCTGCCGGCTTCGTCATTTTGCGGTCATCATGAACGTCCCTCCCCTGGTCGAGTTGCGCGGTGTCACCTTCGGTTACGGTGATGGCCGCGTCGTGCTCGACGACGTCAGCCTGCACGTGCCACGCGGCAAGGTCTCGGTGCTGATCGGCACCTCGGGCGGGGGAAAGACGACGTTGTTGCGTCTCATCGGTGGGCAACTGCGCGCACGCAGCGGCCAGGTGCTGTTCGATGGCCGGGACGTCGGTGCGCTGGACCGCGATGGGCTGTACGCGATGCGCCGGCGCATGGGCATGCTGTTCCAGTTCGGTGCCCTGTTCACCGACATGTCGGTGTTCGACAACGTCGCCTTTCCGCTGCGCGAGCACACCCGCCTGTCCGAGCCGCTGATTCGCGACATCGTGTTGATGAAACTGCACGCGGTGGGTCTGCGCGGCGCGCGCGACCTCATGCCCGGGGAGCTGTCGGGCGGCATGGCGCGCCGCGTGGCGCTGGCGCGTGCCATCGCGCTCGATCCGGAGCTCATCATGTACGACGAGCCCTTTTCCGGGCTGGACCCGATTTCGCTGGGCACCGCGGCGCGGCTGATCCGGCAGCTCAACGACACGCTCGGGCTGACCAGTTTGATGGTGTCGCACGAGCTGGAGTCGACCTTCGCGGTGGCCGACCACATCGTCGTGCTGGCCAACGGACGGGTGGCGATGCAGGGCACGCCGGATGAGGTACGCCACAGCAGCGACCCGTTGATTCGGCAGTACGTCACGGCCTCGCCCGACGGGCCGGTGCGCTTTCATCACCCCGCGCCGCCGGTGGCGCAGGATTTTGGCGTGGTGCCGCAGCAGGGGGTGCGGCCATGAGGCGCTGGTGGCATCCGGCCGACATCGGCTGGGCGGTGCGCGTCAAGCTGGCCGACCTCGGGCTGGGGGCGCGCCTGTTCGTGCGATTGCTGCTGGGTTCGTGGGCGAGTTTTCGGCGCTTCGGCCTGATCCGCGACCAGATCCATTTTTTGGGCAACTACTCGCTGTCGATCATCGCGGTGTCGGGCCTGTTCGTCGGCTTCGTCTTTGGCTTGCAGGGCTACTACACGCTACAGCGCTATGGCTCGGCCGAGGCGCTGGGCCTGCTGGTGACGCTGAGCCTGGTGCGCGAGCTGGGGCCGGTGGTCACGGCGCTGCTGTTTGCCGGGCGCGCGGGCACTTCGCTGACGGCCGAAATCGGCCTCATGAAGGCCGGCGAGCAGCTCAGCGTGATGGAGATGATGGCGGTCGATCCGATCGACCGCGTGCTGGCGCCGCGCTTTTGGGCCGGTGTCATCGCGATGCCGTTGCTGGCGGCGGTGTTCAGCGCCATGGGCATCATCGGCGGCTGGATCGTGGGGGTGCTGATGATCGGGGTCGACGGCGGCGCCTTCTGGAGCCAGATCCAGGGTGGCGTCGATGTCTGGTCGGACGTGGGCAACGGCATCATCAAGAGCGTGGTGTTTGCCATCGCCGTGACCTTCATTGCGCTATTGCAGGGCTTCGAGTCACACCCCACGCCCGAGGGCGTCTCGCGCGCGACCACGCGCACCGTCGTCATGGCGTCGCTGACCGTGCTCGGGCTCGACTTCATCCTCACTGCGCTTATGTTCACCATCTGACGACGAAAGACCTTGCCGTGATGCAACGCTCCAAGATCGATGTGTGGGTTGGCCTGTTCGTGGTGATCGGCACGGTGGCGATTCTGTTTTTGGCGCTGCAGGCCGCCAACTTGCTCAACCTCAGCTTTCATCCCACCTACCGGGTGACGGCGATGTTCGACAACGTCGGCTCGCTCAAGCCCAAGGCCGCGGTGCGCAGCGGTGGCGTCGTCGTCGGGCGCGTGGAGTCGATCGCGTTCGACGACCGCAGCTACCAGGCGCGCGTGGTGCTGGCGTTGGAGTCGCGCTATGCCTTCCCCAAGGACAGCTCGCTCAAAATCCTCACCAGCGGGCTGCTGGGCGAGCAGTATGTCGGCATCGAGCCGGGCGGATCGGACGAGAACCTGGCCGACGGTGATACCATCACCCAGACCCAATCTGCCGTCGTGCTCGAAAACCTGATCGGTCAATTTTTGTTCAACAAGGCGGCAGAAGCAGGGAGTGCACCATGATTCGACGCAGTGATGGCAGAAGGGCGCAGGCGATGACGCGACCGCGTCCACAGGCTGGCCGTGCGGCGCCACGGCGGCTCGCCCGCGTGGTCGCATTCGCTGCCGTGGCGGCTGCTTTGGGCGGATGCGCCAGTGGCCCAGATGCCCATCCCCACGATCCACTCGAACCGTTCAACCGCGGGGTGTATCGGTTCAACGAGGCGGTCGATGAGGCCGTGCTCAAGCCCGTCGCCCAGGGCTATCAGGCCGCCGTGCCACGCCCGGTGCGCATCGGGGTCAACAACTTTTTCGGCAACCTGCGCGACCTGTGGTCGGCGGTGAATGCCGTGCTGCAAGCGCGTCCGCAGCCAGCGGTCGAAAACGTCATGCGCTTCAGCGTCAACACCGCGTTGGGCTTCGGCGGCGTGCTGGACCTTGCCAGCGAAATGGGTATTACCCGCACCACGCTCGATTTTGGCCAGACGCTGGGCCGCTGGGGCGTGCCCGCAGGCCCCTATCTGGTGTTGCCCTTGCTGGGGCCGTCCACCGTGCGCGATACCGTGGCGCTGCCGGTCGATCGCCAGGGCGACCCGGTGGCTCAGGGCATCGATCACGTCGCTACACGCAACAGCCTGCAGGCGCTGCGCATCGTCGATCAGCGCGCCGGCCTGCTGCGTGCCGGTGAGCTGCTGGAGCAAGCCGCTTTGGATAAATACGGGTTTACCCGTGACGCCTACTTGGCGCGCCGACAGCGCCAGATCGATGCGGCGCAGGGGGGTGGGCGCGACGAGTGAGTGGCCAAAGCTCGGCACTGGACGCCCGCGCGCCGCCGTGGCCGCGCTCGGGCGCGGGTGCCGGGTGGGACCTCTTGGGACATCGAACCGGATGACGGGCCGTGGTGTACCGATGTGGTCTTTTTGGCATGGGCGGGCCAGGGGATGGGGCACAGCGGGTGCGTCTGCGACGCCTCGGGAGGCTCGGCCCCATCGGTTGAGGGCAGGCTGGGGGCAGGCGGGGGCGCCGCGCGGGTGACAACGGTAACCAAAGGTGACGGCGCGGAACCACAGGGTGCACGACGAGTACGAAAACACATGAACGACGATCCGATCACACGCCATCACACCGGCAGGCCGTGGGCCACACGGCGGCGCGGCCTCGCGTTGCTGCTGGGCGCAGCAGCAATGGCGCCGTTGTGGCCATCGTGGGCTTTGGCGCAGGCCGTCGCGCCCGAGGGGCCCGAGGCGCTCATCCAGCGTGTCGGCCAGCAGGTGTTCGATACGGTCAAGAACGACCCGGCGCTGCGCAACGGCGACCTGACGCGCATCATGGCCCTGGTGGACACCGTGCTGATGCCGCACGTCAATTTCGAGCGCATGACGGCCTCGGCCGTGGGGCGTTTCTGGCGGCAGGCGACGCCCGAGCAGCGCCAGCGCCTGCAGCAGGAGTTCAAGGCGCTGCTGGTGCGCACCTACTCCGGGGCGCTGACGCAGATTCGCGACCAGACGCTGGTCATCCGTCCGCTGCGGGCGGCGCCCGATGCCACCGAGGTGGTGGTGCGCTCGGAAATTCGCGGCCGCGGCGACCCGATCGCGCTCGACTACCGGCTGGAAAAAACCCCCCAGGGCTGGAAGGTGTACGACCTCAACGTCATGGGTGTCTGGTTGGTGGAGACCTACCGCACCCAATTTGCGCAAGAAATCAACGCGCGCGGCATCGACGGTTTGATTGCCGCCTTGGCCGAGCGCAACCGCACCAACGCGCAACGCAGCTGAGCGATGGCGACCACCGTACTGCCGCCGCTGCCGGCCACGCTCACCCAAGCCGAGGCCGAGGGCTATCTGGCGCGCTGCCGGGCGGCCATCGCCGGGGCGGCGGCGGGCGCGCCGTGGCGGCTGGATGCCTCGGCGCTGCAGACCTTCGATTCGTCGGCCTTGGCGGTGTTGCTGGCGCTGCGGCGCGAGGCCGCTGCGCGCGGCGCGCCGTGGCAGCTCGATGGCATGCCGCAACGGCTGCAGGTCTTGGCGGGCTTGTATGGGGTGGCCGAATTGATTGCCGCCTAAAATGGCGGGTTTATGTCGGCAGCCCTCGTTTTCGACCGCGTCAGCAAGCGCTACGCCACCGCCCGCGGCGCCTTCGATGCCTTGCACTCGGTGCACTTCGAGGTGCAGCCGGGGGAGTTTTTCGCCCTCTTGGGTCCCAACGGCGCGGGCAAGACCACGCTGATCAGCATCTTGGCGGGCTTGGCGCGGCCCAGCAGTGGGCGCGTGTCGGTGTTTGGTGTCGACGTCCAACGCGACCCGATGCAGGCGCGGCGCTGGCTGGGCATCGTGCCGCAAGAGCTGGTGTTCGATCCGTTCTTCACCGTGCGCGAGGCGTTGCGTTTTCAGTCCGGCTATTTCGGCATCCGGCGCAACGACGACTGGATCGACGAGCTGCTGGCTGGCTTGGGGTTGAGCGACAAGGCCGAGACCAACATGCGCCAGCTCTCCGGCGGCATGAAGCGGCGTGTGATGGTCGCGCAGGCGCTGGTGCACCGGCCGCGCGTCATCGTTCTGGACGAGCCCACGGCGGGGGTGGACGTGGAGCTGCGGCAGACCCTGTGGGCCTTCATCGCGCGCCTGAACCGGGCTGGCAGCACCGTGCTGCTGACCACGCACTATCTGGAAGAAGCCGAGGCCTTGTGCAGCCGGGTGGCCATGCTGCGTGCGGGACGCCTGATCGCGCTGGAGCGCACCGCGGAGCTGCTCAAGCGAGCCTCCTCCAATGTGCTGCGGTTCAAGACCGACCAGGCCTTGCCGGCCGAGATCGCCCAGCGCGCCCGTGCCACCGGGCGCATTTGGCAGGTCAAGGTCCACGATGCGGTGGAGGTGGAGCAGACCTTGGCGGCCTTGCGCCAGGCCGGTGTGGTGCTGGAGGATATCGAGGTGCGCAAAGCCGACCTGGAAGACGTTTTTTTGGAGCTGATGGCGGCACAGCCCGCCACGGCGGAGGTGCATACATGAGTGCGTACGTTGGCAGGGGCGGGGACGCCGCAGCCGGCATGACCGCATCTGGGGCGGAGGGCAGGGCATGAGCGGCTGGCGCGCCCTGTTCGTCAAGGAGGTGCTGCGGTTTTGGAAGGTGGCCTTCCAGACCGTGGCGGCGCCCATCGTGACGGCCATGTTGTATCTGCTCATTTTCGGCCACGTGCTCGAGGACCACGTCCAGGTCTACGACGGGGTGGGCTACACCGCTTTCTTGTTGCCGGGCCTGGCGATGATGAGCTTGTTGCAAAACGCCTTTGCCAACAGCTCCTCCAGCCTGATTCAGAGCAAGATCATGGGCAATTTGGTGTTTTTGCTGGTGACGCCGCTGTCGCATTGGGCGTGGTACGTGGCCTATGTCGGCTCGTCGGTGCTGCGCGGCTTGGTGGTGGGCGCCGGTGTGCTGGCGGTGACCGCGTGGGCCGCCGATCTGCGCTTTGCCTACCCGCTGTGGATCATCGTCTTCGCCGCGCTGGGAGCGGGTTTTCTGGGCGCGCTAGGGGTGGTGGCTGGGCTGTGGGCGGAAAAATTCGACCAGATGGCGGCGTTCCAGAACTTCCTCATCATGCCGATGACCTTCCTATCCGGCGTGTTCTACTCCATTCATTCGCTGCCGCCGTTGTGGCAACGCATCAGTCACCTCAATCCGTTTTTCTACATGATCGACGGCGCGCGCTACGGCTTTTTTGGCGTCAGCGACGTCTCGCCGTGGCTGAGTCTGGCGGTGGCGGCCAGCGCATTCGTGGCCGTATCCGCCGTGACGCTGTATCTGCTGCGCATCGGCTACAAGGTGCGTCATTGAGGCGCGCCACCGTGTCGTGCGCGGGCACCAGCCTGGCGAGCGCCGACAGGCGTGGCTTGGCCACGGCGCGCTTGGGCTCATGTGGCCGCCCCGCCAGGCGGGGCGGCAGTGGTTTTTTCATCATGCATCCGACCTTTTGCCCATGACTGCTGAACAATTGCAGGCCCTCATTGCCGCCGGCCTGCCCTGCACCCATCTGGAAGTCAGTGGCGACGGCCGCCACTGGGCCGCCGTCGTCGTCTCGCCCGCTTTCGAGGGCAAGCGCGCCATCCAACGCCACCAGATGGTGTACGCGACGCTGGGGCAGCGCCTGCACACCGACGAAGTGCATGCGCTGTCGATGAAAACCTACACCCCTGCCGAGTGGCAGGCCACGGGCCAGCGCTGAAGGAAGGGCCCATGGATCGCTTGCGTATTCGCGGGGGGCTGCCTCTGCACGGCGAGGTGCCGATTTCGGGGGCCAAAAACGCGGCCCTGCCCGAGCTGTGCGCGGCGCTGCTCAGCGCCGAGCCGCTGACCCTGCGCAACGTGCCGCGCTTGCGCGACGTGGCCACGATGCGCACGCTGCTGGAGGGCATGGGGGTGCAGGTGCGCACGCATGGCGAGCGCGGCGGCATGACGCTGCAGGCCCGTGAGCCGCTGCAGCCGCTGGCACCCTACGAGCTGGTCAAGACCATGCGCGCCTCGATTTTGGTGTTGGGGCCGCTGCTGGCGCGCTGTGGGCGCGCACGTGTGTCGCTGCCCGGGGGCTGCGCGATCGGCTCGCGCCCGGTCGATCAGCACATCAAGGGCCTGCAGGCCATGGGGGCCGAAATCACGGTCGAGCATGGCTACATCGAGGCGCGGCTGGCAGCCGGCCGCACGCGGCTGCGCGGCGCGCGCATCACCACCGATATGGTGACGGTCACTGGCACCGAAAACCTGATGATGGCCGCCACCTTGGCCGAGGGCGAGACGGTGCTGGAAAACGCCGCCCAGGAGCCCGAAGTGGTCGATCTGGCCGAGCTGCTCATCGCCATGGGGGCGCGCATCGAAGGGCACGGCAGCAGCCGCATCCACATCCAGGGCGTGCCGGCGCTGCGCGGGGCCGAGCACACCGTGGTGGCCGACCGCATCGAGGCCGGCACGTTTTTGTGCGCGGTGGCCGCCGCCGGCGGCCAAGCCTGGTTGCGCGGCGCGCGCGCCGATCATCTGGATGCGGTGGTGGACAAGCTGCTGGCTGCCGGTGTGCAGGTGCAGGCGCAGCCCGATGGGATGGGCGTGGCCTCGCCGGGGGGCGCGGCGCTGCGCGCGCAGAGTTTTCGCACCACCGAGTACCCTGGCTTTCCCACCGATATGCAGGCGCAGTTCATGGCGCTGAACTGCGTGGCTCAGGGACCCAGTGCCGTGACCGAAACGATTTTCGAAAACCGATTCATGCACGTGCAAGAACTCGTTCGGCTGGGGGCGCAGATCCGCATCGACGGCCGCACCGCTTTCGTCGAGGGCGGGCAGCGCTTGTCGGGCGCCACCGTCATGGCCACCGATCTGCGCGCATCCGCCAGCCTGGTCATCGCCGCCCTCGTGGCCGAGGGCGAGACGGTGGTCGAGCGCATCTATCATCTGGACCGTGGCTACGACCAGATGGAGCGCAAGTTACGCGCCCTGGGCGCCGACATCGAAAGAATCGCATGAGCGCGGACACCCTGACGCTGGCCCTGTCCAAGGGCCGCATCTTCGACGAGACCTTGCCGCTGCTGCGCGCCGCCGGCATCGAGGTGCTGGAAGACCCCGAGACCTCGCGCAAGCTGATTTTGCCCACCAACCGGCCCGACGTGCGCGTGGTGCTGGTGCGCGCCACCGACGTGCCCACCTACGTCGAGTACGGCGGCGCCGACCTGGGGGTGTGCGGCAAAGATACGTTGATCGAGCACCAAGCCGTCGCTGGCGGCCCCGGCCACGTCGGTCTGTACCAGCCGCTGGACCTGGGCATTGCGCGCTGCCGCATGAGCGTGGCCGTGCGCGCCGACTTCGACTATGCCAGCGCGGTGCGCCAGGGGGCGCGGTTGCGCGTGGCCACCAAGTACGTGGCGGTGGCCCGCGACTTCTTTGCTGGCAAAGGCGTGCACGTCGATCTCATCAAGCTGTACGGCAGTATGGAGCTGGCGCCGCTGACCGGGCTGGCGGATGCCATCGTCGATTTGGTTTCCACCGGCAACACGCTCAAGGCCAACCAGTTGGTGGAGGTCGAGCGCATCATGGACATCTCCGCACGCCTGGTGGTGCGGCCAGTGGCGCTCAAGCTCAAGCGCGTGCGCATCCAGCCGATCTTGGACGCTTTTGCTCAGGCCGTGGGCACGCGTGCCCAGCCCTGAGGCGGGCATGTCCAGGTGCGGCGCTGGCCGATTGGCGCCGGGCGCGGCGGCTGCGGCGCGGCGCTGCGACAATACATACCATGAGCACTGCTGAACCCCTGTTGGCCCGGCCGCTGCGGCTGGATACCACCGAGCCCGATTTCGAGGCGCGATTGGCGGCGCGCCTGCACTGGTCGGCCGAGACCGACGCCGCCATCGAGCAGCGCGTGGCCGCCATCGTGGCCGATGTGCGCGCCCGCGGCGACGCCGCGGTGCTCGAATACACGCGCCGCTTCGACGCGATCGAGGCGGCCTCGGTGGCGGAGCTGGAACTGGGTGCCGACGCCTTGCGCGCCGCCTTCGACGCCATTCCCGCCGCGCAGCGTGAGGCCCTGCAGCAGGCCGCAGGGCGCATCCGCCGCTACCACGAGGCGCAGCTGCAAGCCTGCGGGCGCTCGTGGTCGTACCGCGACCCCGACGGCACGCTGCTGGGCCAGAAGGTGACGCCGCTGGACCGCGTCGGCATCTATGTGCCGGGTGGCAAGGCGGCTTACCCATCGAGCGTGTTGATGAATGCGATTCCGGCCCACGTCGCCGGCGTCCCCGAGATCGTGATGGTGGTGCCCACGCCGCGCGGCGAGCGCAACCCGCTGGTGCTGGCCGCCGCGCACGTGGCTGGCGTCAGCCGCGCGTTTGCCATCGGCGGTGCCCAGGCAGTGGCGGCCCTGGCTTACGGCACGGCCACCATTCCCCAAGTGGACAAGATCACCGGCCCCGGCAACGCCTATGTGGCCAGTGCCAAGAAGCACGTGTTCGGCACCGTCGGCATCGACATGATCGCCGGCCCGAGCGAAATCCTGGTGCTGGCCGACGGCAGCACGCCCCCCGACTGGGTGGCGATGGATCTGTTCAGCCAGGCCGAACACGACGAGCTGGCGCAGTCCATTTTGCTGTGTCCCGACGCAGCGTATCTGGATGCGGTGCAGGCCGCCATCGACCGGCTGTTGCCCACGTTGCCACGCGCGGCCATCATTGCCGCCAGCTTGAATGGGCGCGGCGCGCTGATTCGCACGCGCAGCATGGAAGAAGCGTGCGCGCTGAGCAACCGCATCGCGCCCGAACACCTGGAGGTGGCCAGCCGCGAGCCGCAGCGCTGGGAGCCGCTGCTGCGCCACGCCGGCGCCATCTTCCTGGGTGCCTACACCAGCGAGAGCCTGGGCGACTACTGCGCCGGCCCCAACCACGTGTTGCCCACCAGCGGCACGGCGCGCTTTTCCAGTCCGCTGGGGGTGTACGACTTCCAGAAACGCTCCAGCCTCATCGAGGTCAGCGCCGCCGGCGCGCAGAGCCTGGGGCGCATCGCCTCGGTGCTGGCCCACGGTGAGGGGCTGCAGGCCCACGCACGCGCCGCCGAGCTGCGCCTGGACGCGGAGGGCAGGGCATGAGCGCGCTGCTGCAGGCGGCGCTCGAGCGCATCCGCACCGACGTGCAGGGTATGCACGCCTACGCCATTCAAGACGCGACCGGCCTCATCAAGCTGGATGCGATGGAAAACCC
The DNA here is from genome assembly GCF_007556685.1 of Tepidimonas charontis. GTDB lineage: Bacteria > Pseudomonadota > Gammaproteobacteria > Burkholderiales > Burkholderiaceae_C > Tepidimonas > Tepidimonas charontis. The sequence goes on from NZ_VJON01000003.1 coordinate 47,883, forward strand.
CTACCCGCTGCCCGAGGCGCTGCAGCGCGCGTTGGGCGAGCGGTTGGGCCGCGTACCGATCCACCGCTACCCGGGCGCGCGCATCGACGACCTCAAGCGCGCGCTGGCGCGCTACGTGGACCTGCCCGAGGGGGCGGCGCTGATGCTGGGCAACGGTTCGGACGAGCTGATCGCGCTGCTGGCCATGGCCTGTGACCGAGCGGGGGCCGCGATCGTGGCGCCGCTGCCGGGCTTTGTGATGTACGCGATGAGCGCGCAGCTGCAGGGCCTGGCATTCCATGGCGTGCCGCTGACGGCCGACTTTGCGCTCGACGCCGACGCCCTGTGTGAGGCTATCGCGCGGGTGCGGCCCGCCATCACCTACCTGGCCTATCCCAACAACCCCACCGCCAATTTGTGGGACGAGCGGGCGATGCGCCGCGTCATCGGCGCGGCGGGTGACATCGGCGGGCTGGTGGTCATCGACGAGGCGTATCAGCCCTTTGCCAGCCGCAGTTGGCTCGACGTCTGGCGCCGTGAGCGCGCCGACCACGCCCACGTGCTCGTCATGCGCACGCTGTCCAAGTTTGGGTTGGCCGGGGTGCGCATCGGCTACCTGATCGGGGAGCAGGCGCTGATTGCCGAGCTGGACAAAGTGCGCCCACCGTACAACGTCAGCGCGCTCAACGCCGAATGCGCTTTGTTTGCGCTGGAGCACGCCGAGGTCTACGCACAGCAAGCCGCCGCCATTCGCGCCGAGCGCCAGCGCCTGCTGGCGGCGCTGGCAACCCTGCCCGGCGTGCAGCCCTACCCGAGCGAGGCCAACATGATCCTGGTGCGTGTGCCCGACGCTACACGGGCGTTCGCCGGCCTGCGCCAACGTGGTCTCCTGGTCAAGAATGTTTCTACAATGCACCCGTTGTTGGCCAACTGCCTGCGGCTGACCGTGGGCACCCCTGCGGAAAACGACGCGCTGCTCGCGGCGTTGCCGCCTTCGCTATGACCACTTTGCCCGTACCTTCCGCTGCTGCGCGCGTCGCCGATGTGCAGCGCATCACCACCGAGACGCAGATTCGCGTGCGCGTCGACCTCGACGGCAGCGGACGTGCGCGGCTGGACACCGGCATCGGTTTCTTCGATCACATGCTCGACCAGATCGCACGCCACGGGTTGATCGACTTGGAGGTCGAATGCCGCGGCGACCTGCACATCGACGGTCACCACACGGTGGAGGACGTCGGCATCACCTTCGGGCAAGCGGTGGCGCGCGCGGTGGGCGACAAGCGCGGTATTCGCCGCTACGGCCACGCCTACGTGCCGCTGGACGAAGCGCTGTCGCGCGTGGTGGTGGATTTTTCCGGCCGACCCGGCTTGCACCTGGACGTGCGCTTCACGGCCGGCATGATCGGTCAGTTCGACACCCAGCTGGTGCACGAGTTTTTTCAGGGCTTCGTCAACCACGCCGGTGTGACGCTGCACATCGACAACCTCAAAGGCCACAACGCGCACCACCAGTGCGAGACCATTTTCAAGGCCTTTGCGCGCGCGCTGCGGGCGGCGCTGGAGCGCGACCCGCGGCTGGGAGATGCGGTGCCTTCCACCAAGGGCAGCCTGTGAGGTTGGCCGCTGTCTTTCCCGTCTGGTCACGATGAGCATCCCGGTCACGCGCGAAACGGTCGCCGTCGTCGATTACGGCATGGGCAATTTGCGTTCGGTGGCACAGGCCGTCGTGCACGCGGCCGCCGCTACCGACCACGTGGACGTGGTCGTCACCGCCAGCCCACAGGTGGTGCGCGACGCGCACCGCGTCGTGCTGCCCGGCCAGGGTGCCATGCCCGACTGCATGGCCGAACTCGAGCGCAGCGGCCTGCGTGAAGCGGTGTTGCATGCCGCCGCCACCAAGCCGCTGTTTGGCGTGTGTGTGGGCATGCAGATGCTGCTGCAGCACTCCGAGGAAGGCGATACCCCGGGGTTGGGGCTGATTCCCGGGCGTGTGGTGCGCTTTCGGCTGCAGGGGCAGCGCCAGCCGGATGGCAGTCGCTTCAAAGTGCCGCAAATGGGGTGGAACCGGGTCTGGCACGGGTTCGAGCGCGGCGCAGGCGACGGCGCGCCGCGCCATCCGCTGTGGACGGGCATCCCCGACGGCAGCTACTATTATTTCGTGCACAGCTACCACGCCCATCCGGACGACCCGGCCCATGTGGCCGCCGTCACCGACTACGGTGTGCGCTTTGCCAGCGCGATCGCGCGCGACAACCTGTTCGCCACCCAGTTTCACCCCGAAAAGAGCGCCGCCTGGGGGCTGGCGCTGTACCGCAACTTTCTTCACTGGACCCCCTGACGCTTGCGAGCTTTGCCGCCATGTTGCTGATTCCCGCCATCGACCTGAAAGACGGCCAGTGCGTGCGCCTGAAGCAAGGCGATATGGACCAGTCCACCGTATTCAGCGACGACCCGGCCGCGATGGCGCGCCACTGGGTCGAACAGGGGGCCGAGCGGCTGCACCTGGTGGACCTCAATGGCGCCTTTGCCGGCAAACCTAAGAACGAAGCGGCCATCCGCAGCATCCTGCGCGAGGTCGGCGATGAGATCGAGGTGCAGCTCGGCGGTGGCATCCGCGACCTCGACACCATCGAGCGCTACCTCGACGCCGGGCTGCGCTACGTCATCATCGGCACCGCCGCGGTGAAAAACCCCGGCTTTCTGCAGGATGCCTGCACGGCTTTCGGCGGCCACATCATCGTGGGGCTGGACGCCAAGGACGGCAAGGTCGCCACCGACGGCTGGAGCAAGCTCACCGGGCACGAGGTGGTCGATCTGGCGCGCAAGTTCGAGGACTACGGCGTCGAGGCGATCGTCTACACCGACATCGGCCGCGACGGGATGCTGAGCGGCATCAACGTCGATGCCACCGTGCGACTGGCGCAGGCGCTGTCCATCCCCGTCATCGCCTCGGGCGGCCTGTCCGGTCTGGACGACATCCGCCGCTTGTGCGAGGTCGAGTCCGAGGGCGTCGAGGGGGTCATTTGCGGGCGTGCCATCTACAGCGGCGCGCTCGACTTTGCGGCCGCCGTGCGCCTGGTGCACGAGCGCAGCGTGTGAAATCCATGCTGGCCAAACGCATCATCCCCTGTTTGGACGTCACCGGCGGCCGCGTCGTCAAGGGCGTCAACTTCGTCGCGCTGCGCGACGCTGGCGACCCGGTGGAAATCGCCGCCCGTTACAACGAGCAGGGTGCCGACGAGCTCACCTTTCTCGACATCACCGCCACCAGTGACGGACGTGACCTGATCCTGCCCATCATCGAAGCGGTGGCCAGCCAGGTGTTCATCCCGCTGACGGTGGGCGGCGGCGTGCGCACCGTCGACGACGTGCGCCGGCTGCTCAACGCCGGCGCCGACAAGGTCAGCTTCAACTCCGCTGCCATCGCCAACCCCGAGGTCGTGCGCGCGGCCTCGGCCAAGTACGGCGCGCAGTGCATCGTCGTGGCCATCGACGCCAAGCGCCGCAGCGCCCAGGACGGCCAGCGCCCAGGCCCCGATGGCGCGCCCATCGGCCCGGGCTGGGACGTCTATTCGCACGGTGGGCGCAAGAACACCTGGCTGGATGCGGTGGCCTGGGCGCGGCAGATGGTTGCCTTCGGCGCCGGCGAGATTTTGCTCACCAGCATGGACCGCGACGGCACCAAAGCCGGCTTCGATCTGGAGCTCACGCGTGCGGTCAGCGACGCGGTCGAGGTGCCGGTGATCGCCTCTGGCGGCGTCGGTCACCTGGACCACTTGGTCGATGGCATCCGCATCGGTGGCGCCGACGCCGTGCTGGCGGCCAGCATCTTTCACTATGGCGAATACACCGTTGCCCAGGCTAAGCAGCGCCTGGCCGAAGCGGGCATTCCCGTGCGGCTTTGACGGAGGCAAACGATGGATTGGCTCGATCAGGTGCACTGGGACGCGCAGGGCTTGGTGCCGGTGATCGCGCAGGAGCGCGACAGCGGTGACGTACTGATGGTGGCCTGGATGAACCGCGAGGCCCTGCAAAAGACCGCCGAGACCGGGCGCGCGGTCTACTACAGCCGATCGCGCGGGCGGCTATGGTTCAAGGGCGAGGAGTCGGGCCATGTGCAGCAGGTGCACGAAATCCGGCTCGACTGCGACAACGACGTCGTCCTGCTCAAAGTCACACAGCTCGGCCATGACCCCGGCATCGCCTGCCACACCGGGCGCCATAGCTGCTTTTTCCAGCGGCTGGATGTGGCCGCGGGCCGTTGGGACAGCGTCGAGCCCGTGCTCAAAGACCCGCAAACCATCTACCGCTGACAGCTGGAGCGGCTCCATGGAACACCTCCCCCTGGCCGATACCCTGCAGCGGCTGGCCGCCGTCATCGACAGCCGCAAGCCCAGCGCCGGCGGCGATCCGGACAAGAGCTACGTCGCGCGCCTGCTGCACAAGGGGCCGGACGCCCTTCTGAAAAAAATCACCGAGGAAGCCGGCGAAGTGGTGATGGCCGCCAAGGACCTGCAGCACGGCTCGGGCAGCGCGCACGCCCTCGTCGGCGAGGTGGCCGACCTGTGGTTTCACAGCATGATCGCGCTGGCGCACTTTGGCCTGGGGCCGGCGGACGTGGTGGCGGAGCTGGCCCGCCGCGAGGGGCTGTCGGGCCTGGAGGAAAAAGCCCTGCGCCAAGCGCGTGTGCGCGAGGCCGAAGCCGCGGCAGCCGCTGCACCGCCCACGCGCACCCACCATTCTCCATCGGGGAGCCTTCTGCCATGACCGCGCCCAACGATCCCATCGATGTCACGCCCACGCGCGTGACCCTGACCCCGGTGCGCACGTCCGAAGAGCTGGCCAGCCTGCGCCAGCTCACGCTCGTCGTCTATATCCTGTATGCCGTGTCGTGGTTCGTCGGCATCACGGCGCTGGTGGCCATCATCATCAACTACGTCAAGCGCGGCGACGTCGCCGGCACCCTGTACGAGAGCCACTTCACCTGGCAGATCCGCACCTTTTGGTGGGGCCTGTTGTGGGCGGTGCTGGGCGGGGTGACGCTGATGGTGGGCGTCGGGTTCGTCATCTTGCTGGCGGCCTTCGTCTGGACCGTCTATCGCCTGGTCAAAGGCTTTCTGTACTGGAACGACCGCAAGCCCCTGCCGGTGTGAGCCGTGCCGTGCGCACATGGGTCGCTACGTCGGCAGTCGTGCCGCGACTGCGCCACGGTCGCTATAGTTGCGGCTGCGCTGTGAGGTGCTCGGCGGGTGCCGGTGGCACACGCCTGCCCGTTATGGCCGCGCGTTGTCGTGTGCTGGAGTTCGCATGTCCTACGATCCCGATTGCATCTTCTGCAAAATCATCGCTGGCCAGATTCCGAGCCGCAAGGTGTACGAAGACGACGAGCTGTACGCCTTTCACGACATCCACCCCTGGGCGCCGGTGCACTTTTTGCTCGTGCCCAAGGCGCACATCCCCTCGATGGCGCAGCTGACGCCCGAGCACGAGCGCCTGATGGGACGCCTGATGGTGCTGGCACCGCGCCTGGCGCTGGAGCAGGGCTGCCTGCCGTATCCGGAAGGGGGGTTTCGCATCGTGTGCAACACCGGTGCCCATGGCGGACAGGAAGTGCACCACTTGCACGTGCACGTCATCGGCGGCCCGCGCCCGTGGCGCAAGGGCTAAAACGCGCGTGCGCGGCTGCGGATGCTCGGCGCGCCGCACACACAGCGCCAGCGCTTTGCGGCACAATGCGGCGCGGGCCGGCGCCGTGGCGGTGAAACCGGCGGCGCTGCGTAGAATCGAAGTCTTTGCATCGGGGCCGGCTGCCCCGTTCCTGGAGTAGAGCATGGGCAGTTTTTCCATTTGGCATTGGCTGGTCGTCCTGTTGATCGTGGTACTGGTGTTCGGTACCAAGAAGCTGAAGAACCTGGGCTCCGACCTGGGCGCGGCCGTCAAAGGCTTCAAGGACGGGATGGCGCAGGGCAACACCACGGACGCCGCCTCCACCCCGGCGCCGCAGGTGACCGCCGACAAGAGCGCGACCGACAAGACCACCATCGACGTCGACGCCAAGACCAAGTCGTAAGCGCCGCCGTCCGGCATGATCGATCTGGGTATTTCCAAACTGGCGCTCATCGGGGTCGTGGCGCTGGTCGTCATCGGTCCCGAGCGTCTGCCACGCGTCGCTCGCACCGTCGGGGCCCTGCTGGGCAAGGCGCAGCGCTACGTGGCCGAGGTCAAGGCCGAGGTCAACCGCACCATCGAGCTCGAAGAGCTCAAACGCATGAAGGAGTCGGTGGAGCGCACCGCGCGCGAGGTCGAATCGCAGGTCAGCTCGACGGCCGCTGATTTCGAGCGCGAATGGTCCGAGGTCACGGCGGGTCTGTCCAACGCGAGCACGGGAGCCGCCTCGGCCGCGCCCGATCTGTCCTCGATCGGCACGCCGCTGTACCCGGAGTACCGGCGTCCGAAGAAGAATTTCCGCCTCAAGCGCCAGGCCATCCCGCAGTGGTACAAGGCGCGCGCGGGTGTACGCACCCGGGCCCTGTCCGGCGCGGCGCGGGTGGCCCGCTACCGCCCCAAACTGCCTTCGCGTTGAACCATGTCCGATTCCCGTGATCCGGCCGACGAACTGGCCGGCACCGAGCAGCCCTTCGTCGCGCACCTGATGGAGCTGCGCGACCGCATCCTCTATGCCTTGGCGGGAGTGGGCGTGTGCATGGTGCTGCTGGCCATTTGGCCCGGCCCGAGCGGCCTGATCGACTTCATCGCGCAGCCGATACGCGCCCACATGCCGCCGGAGGCGCGCCTGATCGCGGTGGGCGTCTTCTCGCCCTTCTTCGTACCGCTGAAAGTGCTGATGATGGCCGGACTACTGATGGCCCTGCCGTGGGTCATCTATCAGGTCTGGGCATTCGTCGCCCCGGGCCTGTACAGTCATGAGAAGCGTTTTGCCCTGCCCTTGATCGTCATCGGCAGCGCGCTGGCCTATCTGGGCATTGCCTTTGTGCAGTTTTTCGTGCTCGATAAGATGTTCGCGTTCATTCAGGGGGTCACGCCCGCAAGCGTCAACGCCACGCCGGACATCGCTTCCTACGTCGAGGCCATCCTGTCGCTTTACCTGGCTTTCGGGCTGGCTTTTCAGGTGCCGGTGGTGGTGATGCTGTTGGTGCGCTTCGACATGGTCACGATCGACAAACTGAAGTCGTTCCGTGGCTACTTCATCGTCGTGTCCTTCATCATCGCCGCAGTCGTCACGCCGCCCGACGTGATTTCACAAATCGCGCTGGCCGTGCCGATGTGCCTGCTCTACGAGCTGGGCATCATCGGGGCGCGCTGGTTCGTGCGCGCCACCCGTGCACCGGACGACGAAGCTGCCGAAGGCGGGGCGGCCGACGGACGCTGACGGGCGGCCACGTCTCACACTGGCGTTGGGCTTCGATGGGTGAAGGCAGCGCCGCGGGCACGATTGCGCGTGCCCAACGGTTGCCGTTTAGCGTGTGGCGCCCTGCGGGGCAGGGCGGCGCTGCGGGACGACAGTGAGTCGCTGCACACCATCGCGGCGCTGGATTTCGATCTCGGCCGGGACGCCGGGGCGCAGGGCAGCCACCGCCGCGAGCAAACCCGGGACGTCGCGCACCGGTGTCTGACCCACACGCGTGATGACGTCGCCAGGCTGAATGCCGGCCTGTGCCGCGGGGCCGTTTTGCAGCACCCCTGTGACGATGACGCCGCGCGTCTTGGGCACGCCGAAGTGTTCCGCCAACTCGGGCGTGAGCTCTTGCGGCTCCACGCCGATCCAGCCCCGCGTGACGCTGCCGTCGCGCACGATCGCGTCCATGACCTCGCGCGCCGTGGCCATCGGGATCGCAAAGCCGATGCCCATCGAGCCGCCCGAGCGCGAGTAAATGGCGGTATTGATACCGACCAGGTGGCCTTCGGCATCCACCAGCGCGCCGCCGGAGTTGCCTGGGTTGATGGCGGCATCGGTCTGGATGAAATTTTCGAAGGTATTGAGCCCGAGGTGCGTGCGGCCCAACGCGCTGACGATACCTGCAGTCACCGTCTGTCCCACTCCGAATGGGTTACCGATGGCCAGTACGCGGTCGCCGATTTCCAGGGTTTCCGAGCGCCCCAGCACGATCACCGGCAGATCGGGCAAGTCGATGCGCAACACCGCCAAATCGGTCTCGGGATCGGTGCCGATGACGCGCGCGGACGCCTGCCGCCCGTCGCTGAGCTGCACCAGAATATCGTCGGCGCCCTCGATGACGTGGTTGTTGGTGAGTACGTAGCCGGCGGGGCTGACGATGACGCCGGAGCCCAGACCGGTTTGGGACCATGAGTCCTCCGAGTCTGGGTCGGCGGGGTCGCCAAACCAGGGCAGGTCGGCGTGCGGATTGGCCGTGGTCTTGCTCGCGCTGATGCTGACCACGGCGGGGGCCGCGGCCTTGGCGGCGCGGCTGAGGCTATTGGCCGCGATGGCGGCGCTGCGGGTGTCGGGTGCGACCTCGAGCACCGGCACCAGGCCGCTGAGCTCTGGGCGGTGCGCCAGCCACTGGGGTTTGAGCGTGGCGACCACGAACCACACCGCCAGCACCACCGTGACGGTTTGCGAAAACAACAACCAAAAACGTCTCATCGCGCAGCACAAAAAAAGCAAGGATATGGGCCGGGCCGATGGGCCTGACTCGGGCAGGAGTTGGACAAAGGGTTGACGTGTGTCAAAGACGCCGCGCCGCTTTGCCGTTTCAATGTATGCATTCGTCGACCCATGGAGGAGCAACCGCGTATGAAAGCGATTGTGGACCTTTTTTCGACCGACTACGGTCTCATGAGCCTGGGCGTCATCGCCTTCATCGTCGCGATGGCTGTGTGGTTTTACCGCTTTTTCAGCCGCAAGATGAATGAGTCGCAGCGGGCAGCCGGCCAATCCTGACCGACCCGCTTGGGCGGTGCGACAATGCCGCCCATGAACCAAGCGCATACCGAAAAAAGCACCGGCCACCCTGGGGCACACCGCGATGCGGTGCTGGCCACGCTGCAGGCGTGGCTGGAGCCGGGCCGGTTTCAGGATGTCGGGCCGAATGGGCTGCAGGTGGAGGGGCGGGCGCAGGTGCGCCGGCTCGTCAGCGGCGTGACGGCCAGTCGGGCGCTGATCGACGCCGCCATCGCGTTCGGAGCGGATGCGATCCTGGTGCATCACGGGCTGTTCTGGCGCAGGCAAAGCGGCGTCGTCACCGGCTGGCTGAAGCAGCGCCTGCAGCGCCTGCTGGCGCACGACGTCAACCTCTTCGCTTACCACTTGCCATTGGACGCCCACCCGACGCTGGGCAACAACGCCCAGCTCGGCCAACGCCTTGGCTTTACGCCCGAGGGCGACGCCTGGCAACGCTTTGGCGAGCAGCAATTGGGCTTTTTGGGACGCAGCCCCTGCGCGTCGCTGCCGGCGCTGTGCGCGCATATCGAGGCGGTGCTCGGGCGCACCGTCACTGCCGTGGCGGGCGACGGGCGGCCGATTCGGCGCGTGGCCTGGTGCAGCGGTGGGGCCCAGGGCTACTTCGAGGCCGCCATCGCCGCCGGCGCCGACGCGTTCGTGACCGGCGAAATCTCCGAGCCCCAAGCGCACCTGGCGCGAGAGTGCGGTGTGGCGTTTTTGGCGTGCGGCCACCACGCCACCGAGCGCTACGGAGCCGCCGCCGTCGGCGAAGCCTTGGCGGCCGAGTTCGGCTTGGAACACCGCTTCATCGACATCGACAACCCGGCCTGAATGCTGGGCCACTGCCGAAGCTTTGACGCATGTCTGCCGCCGACATCGACCCGAGTGCGCCGGCGCCCGCCGCCGCCGACCCAGGCCGCGCCGCCGGCGCTGCGGCACGTCCGATTGCCATCACGATGGGCGATGCGGCGGGCATTGGGCCCGAGATCGTGGCCGAGGTCTTTCGGCGCCGCCCGCATTGGTCGTCGCGCTGCGTCGTCATTGGTGACCTGGGCGTGATGCGGCGTGCCGTGCGCGTCAGCGGGGGCTTGTTGCCCATTGCCGAACTCGAAGGGCCGGCGCAGGCGGCCCAGGTGCCACCGCGCTGCGTGCCCCTGTGGCCGGCGGTGACGCTGCCGACGCTGCCGCCGTTCGGGCGCATCGACCCCGCTGCTGGCCGCGCCGCTGCCGACGCCGTGGTGCTGGCGGCTGAAGCGGCGCTGCGCGGTGAAGTGGCGGCGGTGGTCACCGCGCCACTGCACAAAGAGGCACTGGCCGCCGCTGGCTTGCCCTATCCGGGCCACACGGAGCTGCTGCAGGCGGTGGCGGCACGGTACCTGGGCGTGTCCACCACCGAGCTGCCCGTGCGCATGATGCTCTCCAGCCCCGAACTGCGCACCGTGCTGGTGTCGATCCACCTGCCGTTGCGCGCCGCCATCGACGCCGTCACCACCGAGGTCGTGTGGGAGACGATCCGCATCACGCACACCCACTTCACGCAGCGGCTCGGCTGGCCGCAGTGCCGCATTGCGGTGGCGGGGCTCAATCCGCACGCTGGCGAGGGCGGCTTGTTCGGGCGCGAGGAGATCGAGCACATCGCGCCGGCCGTGCAGCGCGCCCGCGCGGCCGGCTGCACGGTCAGCGGTCCGCATCCGCCCGACACCGTCTTCATGCACGCGCGCGCCGGCGCCTTCGACGTCGTTATCGCGATGTACCACGACCAAGGTTTGATCCCGGTCAAATATCTGGGTTTGGCCCATGGGGTCAATACCACCCTCGGTTTGCCGTTCGTGCGCACCAGTCCGGACCACGGCACGGCCTTCGATCTGGCCGGCCGCGGGGTGGCCGATCCGTCGAGCCTGATGGCCGCCATCGAGGCCGCGTGGGGCGACACGGTCCCCGTGCCAGCGGGCGCCGCTGCGGCGTCCGCATGACCTCGGCGGCGGCGCGGTCGATCCCGACCGGTACGTGGGCCACTCCGGGCAAACCCGCAGTCATCCGATACAATGGGGAGTGGTTTTGGGTATGTGTCGGCGCGTGGCGTCGATGCCTGCCCTGCGTTTGCCACTGTCATACAGAAAGATTCCCCCATGAGCGAAGCCACCGTCAACCAAGAGCGCCGGACTTGGCTGATCACCTCGTGCGCCGTGGGTGGCGCGGGTGCCGCCGCCGTCGCCGTTCCCTTCGTCAGTTCGTTCGCGCCGTCGGAGCGTGCGAAAGCCGCGGGTGCGGCGGTCGAGGTGGATATCTCGAAGCTGCAGCCGGGCGAAAAAATGGTCGTCGAATGGCGCGGTAAGCCCGTGTGGATCATGCGCCGCACGCCCGAGATGCTGGCCTCGCTGGAGAAGGTCGAGGATCAGCTCGCCGATCCCAATTCGGACCGCAAGGCCTACCCCACGCCGCCCTACGCGAAGAACCGGCACCGCTCGGTCAAGCCCGAGTACCTGGTCGCAGTGGGCATTTGCTCCCATCTGGGCTGCTCGCCCGTGGACAAGCTGCAGCCCGGTCCCCAGCCGTCGCTGCCCGATGACTGGCAAGGGGGCTTTCTGTGCCCGTGTCACGGCTCCACGTTCGACCTGGCCGGTCGCGTCTTCAAAAACAAGCCGGCGCCGGACAACCTGGAGATTCCGCCGCACTACTACGTCTCCGACACCGTGCTGCTGATCGGTGAAGATCCGCCCAAGGCGTGATGCCCGAGAACGCGACTGCACAGCTTCACGAGGTAACCACCATGGCCGAATTCAAGGAAGCCCCCGCCAACGCGTCCCGCGGCGAAAAGCTCCTGACGTGGATCGACAACCGTTTTCCGCTGACCAAGCTCTACAAAGAGCATCTGGCGGAGTACTACGCGCCGAAGAATTTCAACTTCTGGTATTTCTTTGGTTCGCTCGCCCTGCTGGTGTTGGTCATCCAGATCGTCACCGGCATCTTTCTCGTCATGCACTACAAGCCCGATGCGTCGCTCAACGCCGCTGGCGTGCCGGTGGCGTTCGCCTCGGTCGAGTACATCATGCGTGACGTGCCCTGGGGCTGGCTGATTCGCTACATGCACTCCACCGGTGCATCGGCGTTCTTCGTCGTCGTCTATCTGCACATGTACCGCGGCTTGATTTACGGCTCGTACCGCAAGCCGCGCGAGTTGGTGTGGATTTTCGGCGTGGCCATCTTCCTGTGCCTGATGGCCGAGGCCTTCATGGGCTATTTGCTGCCCTGGGGACAAATGTCGTACTGGGGTGCGCAGGTCATCGTCAACCTGTTCTCGGCGATTCCGTTCATCGGTCCGGATTTGGCCATTCTGATCCGCGGCGACTACGTGGTCAGCGACGCCACCCTCAACCGCTTCTTCAGCTTCCACGTCATCGCCGTGCCGCTGGTGTTGCTGGGCCTGGTGGTGGCGCACATCATCGCGCTGCACGAAGTCGGCTCCAACAACCCCGACGGCATCGAAATCAAGGCCACCAAGGACGCCAGCGGCAAGCCGCTCGATGGCATTCCGTTCCATCCCTACTACACCGTGCACGACATTTTGGGCGTGGCGGTGTTCCTGATGGTGTTTTCGGCCATCGTCTTCTTCGCGCCCGAGGCGGGTGGCTACTTCCTCGAGTTCAACAACTTCATCCCGGCCGATCCGATGGTGACGCCGCCGCACATCGCCCCGGTGTGGTATTTCACGCCGTTTTACTCGATGCTGCGTGCCACCACCGACCAAATGATGTACGTGCTGGTGGCGGTGGTGCTGCTCGGTGGCCTGCTGGCGGCGCTCAAGGGCAAGGGTCTGCTCGACAAGGCGTTTTGGCTCGGCGGCGCGGTGGTGTTGGCGGCGCTCATGCTCAGCATCGACGCCAAGTTTTGGGGTGTGGTGGTCATGGGCGGCGCCGTCGTCATCCTGTTCTTCCTGCCCTGGCTGGACAACAGCCCCGTGAAGTCGATTCGCTACCGCCCAAGCTGGAACAAGTGGCTGTACGGTTTGTTCGTGATCAACTTTTTGATCCTGGGCTACTTGGGCGTATTGCCGCCGTCGCCGATCGGCGAGCGTATCTCGCAGGTGGGCACGCTGTTTTACTTCGGCTTTTTCCTGCTGATGCCGTGGTGGAGCCGGATTGGCGAGTTCAAACCCGTGCCCGCCCGTGTCACCTTCCAGGCCCACTGATCACACAGGAGTCAACCCCATGAAGCGTTGGATTGCGACGGGTCTGGTGGCGTTGGGCGCCGTTTTCGGTGCAGCCAGCGTGGCGCAGGCCGCCGGCACCGATTTTCCGATGGATAAAGCGCCGCGCCTGACCACCGACCCTGCGGCGCTGCAGCACGGCGCCAAGATCTTTGTCAACTACTGCCTGAGCTGCCATTCGGCCTCGTTCGTGCGCTACAACCGCCTCACCGAGATCGGCTTGACCGAAAAGCAGATCAAGGAAAACCTGATGTTCACCACCGACAAGGTGGGGGATCAGATGATCGCAGCCATCGATCCGAAGCAGGCCAAGGCCTGGTTTGGCGCCCAGCCGCCCGATCTGTCGTTGGTGGCTCGTTCGCGTGCTGGCCACGGCTACAGCGGCGCGGACTATTTATACACGCTGCTGCGCGGTTATTACCGTGACGCCGATCGGCCCACGGGCTGGAACAATGTCGTCTTCCACAACATCGGCATGCCGCACCCGCTGTGGGAATTGCAGGGCGAGCGCCGTCCGGTGTTCGAAAAAGTGGTCAGCCACGGGAACGAAACCCAGGTTTTCCGAGGTTGGGAGCAGGTCAAGCCCGGCACCCTCAGTCCGCAGGAGTACGATCGCACGGTGGCTGACCTGGTCGCTTTCCTGGAGTGGATGAGCGAGCCGGTGAAGAACGACCGCATTCGCCTCGGCGTGTGGGTGCTGATTTTCCTGGGTCTGTTTACGATCGTGGCGTGGCGTCTGAACGCCGCCTATTGGAAAGACGTCAAGTGACCTCCATCTGATCGGGCCTGACCCGATCCTGCAGTGGGTGTGCCCGCCGAGCGGCGGCCACCCCTGTTTGCTTTCACAAGGAGCAAGCCGACCATGATGGTTCTGTACTCGGGCACCACCTGCCCGTACTCTCACCGTTGCCGCTTCGTGCTGTTCGAAAAGGGCATGGACTTCGAAATCCGCGACGTCGATCTCTACAACAAGCCCGACGACATCGCGGTGATGAACCCGTATGGGCAAGTGCCGATCCTGGTCGAGCGCGACCTCATCCTCTACGAGTCCAACATCATCAACGAATATATCGACGAGCGCTTTCCCCACCCGCAGCTGATGCCCGGCGACCCGGTGGACCGCGCGCGCGTGCGCCTGTTTCTGCTCAATTTCGAGAAGGAGCTGTTCAGCCACGTCTCCGTGCTGGAGCAGCGCACGCCAAAGCCCACCGACAAACAGATCGAGAAGGCCAAAGCCCATATCCGCGACCGGCTGACCCAGCTCGCCCCCGTTTTTCTGAAAAACAAATATATGCTGGGTGAGCATTTTTCGATGCTCGACGTCGCCATCGCCCCGCTGCTGTGGCGGCTGGATCACTATGGCATCGAGCTCAACAAGAACGCTGCGCCGCTGCTGAAGTATGCCGAGCGCATTTTCTCGCGCCCGGCCTATATCGAGGCGTTGACGCCCTCGGAAAAGGTGATGCGCAAATGATGGACGCCGAGCTGCCCTCCACCCGTCCGTATCTGGTGCGGGCGCTGCACGAGTGGTGCACCGATCACGGCTTCACGCCCTACATCGTCGTCGCCGTCGACGAGCGTGTGCAGGTGCCCAAGGAGTATGTGCGGGACGGGCAGATCGTGCTCAACGTCAGTTTCGACGCCACCAGCGGCCTGCGCATCGACAACGACGCGGTGAGCTTCAAGGCGCGCTTTGGCGGGGTGGCGCGTGATGTGCGCGTACCGATCGAGCACGTGGTGGCCATCTATGCGCGCGAAAATGGCCAGGGCATGGCCTTTCCGGCGCCCGCGCCCGCCGTTGGGGCGGATGGCACCGAGGACAGTGCCAGTCAGCGGCTGCAGATCGTAACCGCTGAACCGGGCGGCGGCGATACCGAGCCGAACGCCGAGACGCCGACACCGCCCGATACGCATCAAGGTCCCGGGCCCCGTGGCGGCAAGCGCCCGACGCTGACACGGGTCAAGTGATCGCCCATTCGGGCGCTGGTGGCGGGCTACAATCGGGCTTGTCTTGCGTCGTCGCAGGTGCCGTTTGGCCCTGCCGCCCGACAGCTTGCATCCGGCCGCTTTAGCTCAGCTGGTAGAGCACCCGCCTTGTAAGCGGAAGGTCGTCTGTTCGAATCAGACAAGCGGCACCATCCCATCGAACCTTCTTGTCCGCCGCCGGCTGCATGCCACATGATTCTGTTGCCGTGATGCGGGGCCAGCCTGCGGGATGGGCGCCTCTGGCGTGGGCCGTGTGGGTTGTCGCACTGGTGGCTGCTGTCGCGGGGCGGCCGTTGCTGCCCATCGACGAGACCCGCTATGCAGCCGTGGCGTGGGAGATGTGGCGTGACCAACATTGGCTCTATCCCACGCTCGACGGCGCGTTTTACGCGCACAAGCCCCCCTTGTTGTTCTGGCTGACGTTACTGGGCTGGCACGTCTGGGGCGTCGCCGACTGGGTGCCGCGCGCCCTCGTCGCGCTCATGGGCGGCGCGGCCATGGTGGGCACGGTGCGCTTGGCAGCGCGCCTGTGGCCAGACACGCCGGCAGCGGGGCACTGGGTGCCGATGGCGTTTGGTTTGCTGTGGATATGGCCGCTGTATGCCCCGGCCTGGTACTTCGATGTGCCCAACGCGCTGTGGTGTGTGATGGGCGTGCATGGGGTGCTGGACGTGGCGGCGCGCCGCTGGCGCCGCGCAACCCTGCTGCTGTTGGCCGCCTCGCTGGGCGGTGTGTTCACCAAAGGGCCGATGGTGTGGTTGACTGTCGGTGCGGTGGCGGTATGTGCGCCCCTGTGGGGGCCGCGCTGGACGGGTTGGCGTCGCCCGAGCTGGATGGGGGCGGCGGTGCTGCTTGGCTCGCTGATGGCCGCGGGTGCCTTGGCCTACGGGGCTTGGCTGTGGGCAGCCAGCATTGCCGCAGGGGAGCCCGTCTGGCGCGCGGTGCTGGGTGCGCAGGCGCTCGATCGGGTCAGCACCGACGCCGACCACGCCGCACCGTGGTGGTGGTACCTTGGGCAGTTGCCATGGATGTTGTGGCCCGGCTGGCTGCTGGTGCTGGCGCTGTGGCGCAAGGGGATGAGGCTGGGAGCGGACGCCGGCACGCTCCTGGTAGTAGGGGCGTTCGTCGTGCTGGGGGTGGTGCTGTCGCTGGTGGCGGGCAAGCGCCCCCATTACTGGATGGGATGGTTGCCGTTGGCGGCCGCGTGGTTGGCGTGGTGGCTGGCGCGGGCGCAAGGGCCGTGTGCGGTCACACCCGTCTGGCGTTGGTTGGCCGCACTGCCACCGTTGCTGCTGGCGCTCGCCTTCGGGGCCTGGGCGACACGGCCGTACCCGCAAACCGTGTACGGATGGACCGGCCCAGCGTTGTGGGCGGTGGTGGCGCTGCCCATTCTCTGGTCGGTGTGGCTGCTGTGGCCAGCCGTCACCACCGCGCAGTGGGTGCGCCGCCTGGCTACGGGTGGGGGCGTGGTGATGTTGGCGTTACACCTCACCTTTCCCACGGCCACCAACGGGGCCTGGCAGGTACGTCCCCTGGCCGAGCGGGTAGGGCAGGCCATGCGCGCGGGCACCCCGGTGGCGTGGGCTGCGGGTGCGCACCACGGGGTGCTGACGTTTTACGGACGCTTGCCGCGCACCCCGCAGATCATCGACCCTTCCGAAGTCGATGCTTGGGTGCAGCGCCATCCGAACGGCTGGGTGTTGGTGCGCAGCGAGCACCCGCAGGCCGGTTGTACGCCATACCGTGGCCGCTGGTTGTGCCTGCGAACTGGCGTGTAGCGATGAGGGCAGGCCCAGGGAGGCCAGCAAGCGGTGGCGTTTCAGGTAGCGCAGACGTACGCTCGGAGCGCCGACGAAGGATCAGGGGAAGCCGTTTCGCCCGTCGTGCCGCGGGCCCCACGAAAAGGTCGCCTGGAGGGCGACATTGGCGGAGAGAGAGGGATTCGAACCCTCGATACGGGGAAGTCCCGTATACCGGATTTCGAGTCCGGCGCATTCGACCACTCTGCCATCTCTCCGCGGCCGAAAAGTTCTATTGTAGCAGGGCAGGGGCAGCAGCGCCCCTGTGCAGCGCGCCGGTGTTCCACCGATGGACCGGGCCCTGGCACGCCCGGCCTGCGCGGGGCTGCGTCGGTCGCAGCCGGGTCAGGTCTCGCGCAGTCGCTGCAGGGCTGCTTCGATCTCATGGTTCGGCACCAGCGCGTGGACGAGCGCGTGCAAGTCGAGGCAGGCGGCCCAGCCCTGGGCTTTGAGGCGCGCCACGGCCTGGCCGGCTTCGCGTCCGTTGGCAAAGCCCTGGCTTTGCAGCAGCACGTGTCCCTTGGCGTCGGTGAGTTTGAAGTAAAAGCGTCCGTCGGCTTCGCGGTACTGTTTGAACACCGGGGCAGCGGGTTTGGCGGCGGAAGCGGCACCTGCGCTGGTCGGGGCAGGTTGGGTATCGAGCGGGCGCAGGCCCACCGCGTGGCGCAAGCGCGCCATGAAGGGGCTGGCCTGGGCGCGCGCTTTGGCGGCGCCGGCGCGCAAATAGGCCTCGACGCGCTCGGGATGCGCCATCAGCTCGTCGTAGGTGGCGCGCATCGGGGCGATTTCACGGTCGATACGCTCGAACAGGCGCTCCTTGGCTTCGGCCCAGGCGATGCCGGCGGCAAAATCGCGCGCCAGCGCCGCCGTTTCGTCTGCCGTGGCGAAGGCCTGGTAGATCTGAAACAGCGCCGAGCCTTCGGTTTCCTTGGGCTCACCGGGCGCGCGCGAGTCGGTGACGATGCCCATGATGAGGCGGCGCAGCTGTTCGCGCGGGGCGAATAGCGGGATGACGTTGTCGTAGCTTTTGCTCATCTTGCGCCCGTCCAGGCCCGGCAGCGTGGCCACCTGCTCGTCGATGACGGCTTCGGGCAAGGTGAAATGTTCGCCATAGAGGTGGTTGAAGCTGGCGGCCAGGTCGCGCGCCATTTCGATGTGCTGGATTTGGTCGCGACCCACGGGCACGCGGTGGGCGTTGAACATCAGGATGTCGGCTGCCATCAGCACCGGGTACATGAACAGGCCCATGGTGATGCCATCGTCGGCGTCGCGCCCGTCGGCCAGGTTTTTGTCCACCGCGGCCTTGTAGGCGTGGGCACGGTTGAGCAGCCCCTTGCCACAAACGCAGGCCAGCAGCCAGGTGAGTTCGGGGATTTCGGGGATGTCGGACTGGCGGTAGAAGGTCACGCGCTGCGGATCCAGCCCGCAGGCGATCCAGGTGGCGGCGATTTCCAGCGTGGAGCGCTGCACGCGCGCCGGGTCGTGGGTGGAGATGAGGGCGTGGTAGTCGGCCAGAAACAGATAGCTGTCGACGCCGGCTTGGCGGCTGGCGCGCACGGTGGGACGAATGGCGCCGACATAGTTGCCCAGGTGTGGGGTGCCGGAGGGTTTGATGCCAGTGAGGACGCGAACGCAGGTCATGGGTGCACAGTCAAGCCAGGGGGAAGCGTGAGGGAGGTTGGCCGCATGGCGGAGTCAGGTGCCGCGGGGCTGGGCCACGGGCGTCAAAACAGCAGCCAGCGCAGCGGCGCCAGCAGCCACTCGATGCCTTGTGCCGTCAGGCGCATCAGCGGGCGCAGCCACAGGGTGCTGACGATACCGGTGATCACCAGCGCCATGACGATGAAAAAGCCGTAGGGCTCGACCCGCGCCAGCGTCATCGCTGGGCGCGGGGGCAGCAGCCCCACGAGGATACGCCCGCCATCGAGCGGCGGCAGCGGAAACAGGTTGAAGACGAACATGACGATGTTGACCATCACGCCGGCGCGCGCCATACCGTTGAAGAACGGCTCGTGAATGCCAGCGGCCACCAGCACGTAGCCCAGCGCCGCCCAGGCGATGGCCTGCGCCAGGTTGGCGGCGGGCCCGGCCAGCGCCACCAACACCATGTCGCGCTTGGGGTGGCGCAGCCGCGCAAAGTTGACCGGCACCGGTTTGGCATAGCCGAACAAAAAGGCCCCGGCGGTGGCGAAGTACAGCAGCAGCGGCATCGCAACGGTGCCGATGGGGTCGATGTGCCGCATCGGGTTGAGCGTGATGCGCCCGAGCCGCTCGGCCGTGGGGTCGCCGAAATGGCGCGCTGCGTAGCCGTGCGCCGCTTCGTGTACGGTGATGGCAAACAGCACCGGCAGCGCATACAGCGCGATGGTCTGGATGATGTGGGCGAAATCCATGGGGCGATTGTCGCAGGTGACGTGAACCCGTGCCGCGGGCACCTGGGCGCGGGCTGCCGCCGTCGTGGTTCGATGGGCCACGGCGGGCGTCGACGTTGCAACCGACGCACACGGCATGGCCCAGGCACGCCATCCCGCCGCCCTACAGTCCCAGCGGCGCCAGCGCACCGAGTCCGTGGCGCAGTACGACGGGCTCGCCGCCCGTGCCCATCGGCGTCAAATCGACCACTGTGGTGGGCTCGTGCGGGCAGGCACCGGCGTCGATCACCGCGGCCACCTCGTGCTGCAGACGTTGGCGGATGACGTCGGGGTCGTTGAGCGGCACGTCGTCACCGGGCAGGATCAGCGTCGTGCCCAGCAGCGGGGCGCCGTGCAGGGCCAGCAACTCCCGCAACACCAGGTGCTGCGGCACGCGCAGACCGATGGTTTTGCGCGCCGGGTGGCTGACGCGCCGTGGCACTTCTTTGGTGGCTTCCAGGATGAAGGTGTACGGACCCGGAGTGGCGGCTTTGAGCAGGCGGTACTGGCGGTTGTCCACGCGCGCGTAGCTGGCCAATTCGGACAGATCGCGGCACAGCAGGGTCAGGTGGTGGCGCTCATCGACGCCGCGGATGCGCCGCAGGCGTTGCACCGCCGCCTTGTCATCCAAATGGCACACCAAGGCGTAGCTGGAATCGGTGGGAACGGCCAGCACGGCGCCCGCCTGCAGTGCTTGCACGGCTTGGCGCAGCAAGCGCGGCTGGGGGTTGAGGGGGTGGACTTTGAAGCGCTGGGCCATGGCGGGCGCTTCAGTGGATGATGCGGTCGGCCAGCAGCTCCCACACGGGGGTCAGGCGCCCCTGCAGCAGCGGCAGGGCGCCCAAATCGGTGTGTGATTCGTCGGGGCTGTGAAAATCGCTGCCGCGCGAGGCCGCCAGCCCAAACTCCAGCGCCAGATCGGCGTAGCGCAGCGCTTCGGCCTCGCTATGGCTGCCCGTGACGACTTCCACCGCCTGCCCGCCGTGCGCCTTGAACTCGGCAAACAGGGCGTACTCCTGGGTGGGATTGGGGTGGGCATAGCGGGCCGGGTGGGCGATCACCGCCACCCCGCCTGCGGTGCGAATCCAGCGCACCGCATCGCCCAGCGTGGCCCAGCGGTGCTCCACGTAGCCGGGCTTGCCTTCGGTGAGAAAGCGCCGAAACACCTCGTGTGTGTCGTGGCACACGCCGGCCTCGACCAGATAGCGCGCGAAGTGGGTGCGCGAGATCAACTCCGGGTTGCCCACGTACTTGAGTGCGCCTTCGAACGCGCCGCGGATGCCGACGGCCGCGAGCTGCTCGGCCATCTCGCGCGCGCGCCGCTCGCGGCCGCCGCGCGTGCGCGCCAAGCCGTCACGCAACTGGGCGTCCTCCGGGTCCACGCCCAGGCCGACGATGTGCACGGTCAGGCCGGCAAAGGTCACCGAAATTTCGACCCCGGTCAGATACGGCAGGCCCAGCGCGCGCGCCGCCTGCATGGCGCGCTGCTGCCCGCCAAGCTCATCGTGGTCGGTCAATGCCCACAGCTCCACACCGTTGGCGTGCGCACGCGCGGCCAAGGCCTCCGGCTCCAGTGTGCCGTCGGAGATGGTGGAGTGGCAGTGCAAATCGGCGTTCAGGATGGCCATGACGCAGGCATTGTAGGGCCGCGGCTACACTCGCGCCGTGTCGCTGTTCAAATCCGCTTCGATCGTCTCGGCCTGGACGCTGTTGTCGCGCATCACGGGGCTGGTGCGCGAGTTGCTGATCGCCGCCACCTTCGGCGCCAGCGCGCTGACCGATGCGTTCAACGTCGCGTTTCGCATCCCCAACTTATTGAGGCGCTTGTTCGCCGAAGGGGCGTTTTCGCAGGCCTTCGTGCCGGTGCTGGCGGCCACCCGCGCCCAGCAGGGCGATGCGGCTACGCGCGCGCTGATCGACCACGTGGCCACGGTGTTGACGGCGGCTTTGCTGCTGACCTGCGTGGCGGGCGTGTTGGGGGCGCCGGCGCTGGTGTGGGCGATGGCCGCGGGGCTGCGTCAGACGCCACACGGCTTCGAGACGGCGGTGGTGCTGACGCGCTGGATGTTTCCCTACATCGGTTTCATGTCACTGGTGGCGTTGAGCGCGGGCATCCTCAACACCTGGAAGCGCTTCGCGGTGCCGGCGGCCACGCCGGTGCTGCTCAATGTGGCGATGATCGCTGCGGCGCTGTGGGGGGCGCCGGCGTTGGCACGCCACGGGCTCGAGCCGATTTACGCCTTGGCCGCTGGCGTGATGCTGGGGGGCGTGCTGCAACTGGCCGTGCAGGTGCCGGCGCTGTACCGCATCGGGGCACTGCCGCGCCTGCGTTTGGGTGTTGGCGGCGTGCGCGCCGGCTGGCGTCACCCGGGCACGCAGCGCATCCTGGCCTTGATGGGGCCGGCGGTGCTGGGGGTCAGTGTGGCCCAGCTGTCGTTGTTGATCAATACGCAGATCGCCTCTCATCTGGCGCCGGGCAGTGTCTCGTGGCTGACGTACGCCGACCGGTTGATGGAATTTCCCACCGCGTTGTTGGGAGTGGCTTTGGGGGTGGTGCTGCTGCCGCAACTGGCCGCCGCCCAGGCATCGGGTGACGGCGCGCGCTACAGCCAGCTGTTGGACTGGGGCTTGCGCTGGGTGGTGCTGCTGGCGGTGCCCAGCGCCCTCGGGTTGTTGACCTTTGCCACGCCGCTGGTGGCGGTGCTGTACCACTACGGCGCCTTCACGGCGACCGATGTGCAGCAGACCGCGTTGGCGCTGATGGGCTACGGCGTCGGCTTGCTCGGGCTGATCGGTGTCAAGGTTTTGGCACCGGGCTTTTATGCCCGGCAAGATATCCGCACGCCGGTGCGCATCGCCATCGTGGTGCTGCTGTCGACCCAGGCGATGAACGCCGCTTTGGTGCCGCATCTGGCCCACGCCGGGCTGGCGCTGGCCATCGGTCTGGGGGCGCTGCTCAACGCCGGCTGGTTGCTGTGGGGCCTGCGGCGGCGCGGCGCTTACGCGCCCCAGCCGGGTTGGCGGCGTTTCGCCGCCCAGGTGGCCGCCGGCGCGGTGGTATTGACCACCTGGTTGGTGCTCTGGGCACGGGCCTTGGATTGGTTGGCGCTGGCGCCGCTGTGGCGCGCCGCCGCGGTGGCCGGCGTCGTGTCGGGGGCGGCCATGCTGTATTTCGGCACTCTGTACGCGCTGGGTTTGCCGCTGCGCCAATTTGTGCGAAAGTAGCGCCATGAACTGGGCCACGCGTGCGCCCTCGGCGCTGGACTATTTCGCCGCCCTGGTGGCGCAGGACGACGGCTTGCCGCTGCTAGAGGCGGTGGCCGCGGTGGCGCTGGACGAGTACCCAGAGCTGGATGTGCAGACCGTGCTCGACGGGGTGGACCGGTTGCTGGAGCGCCTGCGTCGCCGCTTGCCAGCGGATGCGGCGCCGCTGCACCGCTTGCGCCTGCTCAACCATTTTTTCTTTCGCGAACTGAGTTTCGGCGGCAACCTCAACGACGGCTACGACCCC
The DNA here is from genome assembly GCF_007556685.1 of Tepidimonas charontis. Classification (GTDB taxonomy): domain Bacteria; phylum Pseudomonadota; class Gammaproteobacteria; order Burkholderiales; family Burkholderiaceae_C; genus Tepidimonas; species Tepidimonas charontis. Next base: position 70,702 of record NZ_VJON01000003.1, read on the forward strand.
GACAACAGCTACGTGCACGTCGTGCTGCGCACGCGCCGCGGCATCCCGGTCAGCTTGGCGGTGCTGTGGCTGGAGCTGGCGCAGGGTATCGGTCTGCGCGCCGCAGGCATCAACTTCCCGGGCCACTTTCTGGTCAAGGTCCAGCTGCCGCACGGTCAGGTCATCATCGATCCCTCGAGCGGGCGGTCGCTCAGCCGCGAGGAGCTCGTCGAGCGATTGGAGCCCTACAAGCGTCGGCTGGGTTTGTTGGATGAGTTCGACATCCCGGTGGAGCTGTTCTTGCAGGCAGCCACGCCGCGCGAAATCGTGGCGCGGGTGCTGCGCAATCTGAAGGAGATCCATCGCTCGCAGCGCGACTGGCTGCGCCTGGTGGCGGTGCTGGATCGGCTGATCGTGCTGCTGCCCGAGGCGTGGGACGAGGTGCGCGAGCGCGGGCTGGCTTGGGCGGAATTGGGACAGACGGCGCGGGCGCTGGCCGACTTGGAGGCCTACCTGGCGCATGCCGACGATCCGCTGCACACAGCGGCGGTAGAGCAGCGGGTGCGCGCGCTGCGCGGCGCGTGAATGCCGTGACGGCTTGGGCGAGGCGCCCGCCCGCCCCCATTCGGGCACGGCAGCGCCTGCGCCGTCGGCATTGCCAACCGAGCGCTGGGCTCGCTGGCGGCCGCAATCGGCGTTTCAGATCACGCGCACGGGGGCGCCATGGCCGCGCGGCACGATGGCGCCGATGCGGTACACCGTCTCGCCGTGTGCCGTCAAGGTGGCAGCCACCGCTTCGGCTTGCTGGGCACCGGTCACCACCACCATGCCGATGCCGTTGTTGAAGGTGCGGTTCATCTCGTGGTCGTCGATGCCCGCGGTGCACTGCAGCCAGGCGAACAACTCCGAGCGCGGCCAGCTATCCTGCACCAACTCGGCGGCGAGCTCAGCGGGCAGCACACGCGGGATATTTTCCAGCAGACCACCGCCCGTGATGTGCGCCAGTGCCTTGATGCCGCCGGCGTCGGTCGGATGCTGCTGCAGGGCCGCCAGCACCGGCTTGACATACAGCCGCGTGGGCGCCATCACCGCCTCGCGCAGCGGGCGCCCGTCCAGCGTCGCAGGCAGATCGGCGCCAGCGCGCTCGAGGCATTTGCGCACCAGGCTAAAACCGTTGGAGTGCACCCCATTGGAGGCCAGCCCCAGCACCACGTCGCCGGCGCACACCGCCGCGCCGGTCAGGATGCGTGACTTCTCCACCACACCGACGCAAAAACCCGCCAGGTCGTATTCGCCGGGCGGGTACATGCCCGGCATCTCGGCTGTCTCGCCGCCAATGAGCGCACAGCCCGATGCCTCACAGCCGCGCGCGATCCCCGCCACCACACGCGCGGCGGTGTCCACATCCAGCTTGCCGCAGGCGTAGTAGTCGAGGAAGAACAACGGCTCGGCGCCTTGCACCAGCACGTCGTTGACGCTCATGGCCACCAGGTCGATGCCGACCGTATCGTGCATGTCCCACTCGAAGGCCAGCTTGAGCTTGGTGCCGACGCCGTCGGTGCCGCTGACCAGCACCGGCTCGCGGTAACGCTTGGGGATTTCGAACAGGGCGCCGAAACCACCGATGCCAGCCAGCACCCCCTCGCGCAGGGTGCGTTTGGCCAGGGGTTTGATGCGCTCCACCAGCGCGTCACCGGCGTCGATGTCCACGCCGGCGTCTTTATAGGAAAGAGGGGTCGTATTCATGGGCTCGATACAATCCCGCGCATTGTACGGGGCCGCTCGCCTCTCTTGGGTGAGTGGCTGTCACACCGACGCGCTGCCCCCGTGCGCCCACTCCACTTTTCGCTCATTGCCGCCATGACCCTGACCGATTCCCAGCGACACGCGCTGCTGTGGACCGTGCTGGCGGTCGTGGGGTGGTGGGTCATGGCGCAGTTGGCTCCGGTGCTGTTGCCCTTCGTGCTGGCGCTGGTGCTGGCCTACGCGCTGCAGCCCGCCGTCGCCTGGCTGGCGGCACACCGGGTGCCGCGTTGGCTGGCAGCGGCCCTGGCGCTGGCGGCCCTGTTGTCGCTGATGCTGGCGGTGGTGTTGGTGATCGTGCCAGTGGTCACGCGCCAGTGGCCGCTGCTGCGCGAGCAGATTCCGGCCCTGCTCGAGCGTCTGAACGCGTGGATGCAGCCGCTGGCACAGCGCCACGGGCTGGAGCTGGCGGTGGACGTGGAGGCGGTGCGTGGGTTGTTGCGCCGCCTCATCAGCGGCCATGAGGAGGAGCTGCTCGGCCGCGTGCTGGCGTCGCTGCGCATTGGCGGCAGCGCCCTGCTGGCGGTGCTGGGCAATTTGGTGTTAATGCCGGTGGTGGCGTACTACCTGCTGCTGGATTGGGAGCAGGTGGTGGCGCGCGCGCGGCAGTACGTGCCGCCGCGCTGGCGCGCGCGCGTCGAAGCCTTTTTCGCCGAAGCCGACGCCGTGCTGGGCCAGTACCTGCGTGGGCAGCTGCTGGTCATGGGGGTGTTGGCGGTGTACTACACGGCGGCCCTGGCCCTGGCGGGGCTGGAGCTGGCCGTGCCCATCGGGGTGTTGACGGGGCTTGCCATCTTCGTGCCCTACCTGGGCTTTGGCTTGGGCATGACGCTGGCGCTGCTGGCGGCGCTGCTGCAATTTCAAACCCTGTGGGGCGTGTTGCTGGTGGCTGGGATCTACGCCATGGGCCAAGTGATCGAGAGCTTTTACTTGACGCCGCGTCTGGTGGGTGAGCGCATCGGGCTGCATCCGATCGCCGTCATCTTCGCCTTGATGGCGTTCGGCCATCTGCTCGGTTTTGTCGGGGTGCTCATCGCGCTGCCGGCGTCGGCGGTGCTGTTGGTGGCGTTGCGCCGCCTGCAGCGACTGGTCGTCGATAGTGCGCTGTTTCGACCGGGCGACGAGAGCCGCGGTGGCGGGGAGTGAGGATGCAGCAGCTCGTGCTCGATCTGGGGCTGGTGCCGGCGCCGTCGCTGGACAACTTCATCGCCCGTGGCAACGAGGCGGTGGTGGCGCATCTGCGTGAATGGTTGCAGGCACACCCGCGCGCGCCGCTGCCGATCTACCTGTGGGGGCCGCCGGGCAGTGGCAAGACGCATCTGCTGCGCGCAGCCGCGCACGCGCTGGCCATGAGCGGCGACGCGGTGGGCTGGCTCGATGCGCGCACGACCACGCTACAGGCCTTCGATGAGGTGTGGTCGGTGGTGCTGCTTGATGATGTGCACGACTACACACCCCAGCAGCAAGCGGCAGCGTTCAATTGGTTGGTCAACGCGCAGTCGCCGACCAGCGGGCCGCAGCGCGCAGTGCTGGCCGCCGGCGACCGGCCACCGGCCGATTTGCCGCTGCGCGATGACCTGCGCTCGCGCCTGGGCTGGGGGCATGTGTTTCAATTGCGGCCGCTCGACGAGGCCGAGCGGCGCGCGGTGCTGCAGCGCGCCGCCGCTGCGCGCGGCATGGCGTTGCCAGACGAGGTGGTCGAGTACCTGCTGGCGCGCTTTGCCCGTGATCTGTCGAGCCTGATGGCGCTGCTGGAGCGGCTCGACGGGTACGCGCTGCGCACCCAGCGCGCCATCACCACGGCACTGGTGCGGGCGATGTTGGCCGATGAGTGAGCCGCCGGGGCGCCGCCACCGATCGAGGATTGATTGCATGGGCGAAATCGCATCCACTCACGTTGCAGCGGCGGCCGCGGTCCCGCAGGGGCGCATCGGCGTGACACTGTTCGACTTGGACCACACCCTGCTGCCCCTGGACTCCGATCACGAGTGGGGGGTGTTCACCACCCGCATCGGGTGGACCGACGCCGAGGAGCACACGCGTCGCAACGACGCTTTTTACGCCGACTATCTGGCTGGGCGACTCGACATTCATGCCTACGCCCGCTTTGCCATCGAGGCCGTGCGTCAACGTGGCCCGCAGCAGGCGGCCGCAGCGCACGCGCGCTTCATGGATGAGGTCATCCGCCCGGCGCTGCAACCGCAAGCGCTGGCGCTGGTGCGCGCGCACCAGGCGCGCGGCGACCGGGTGGCCATCGTCACCGCCACCAACGAGTTCATCACGCGCCCGATCGCCGACGCTTTCGGCGTGGCGGATCTGATCGCGGTGGAGTTGGAGCGCGACGCCAGTGGCTGGTTTACCGGCGCCATCCGCGGCGTGCCGTCGTACCGCGACGGCAAGGTCACGCGCGTGCGGCACTGGTTGCAAGCGCAAGGGCTGGATTGGGACGCGCGCGTGCACGTCACCGTGTATTCGGACTCCGACAACGATTTGCCGCTGCTGGAGCGCGCCGACGCGCCCGTGGCCACCAACCCGGGCGAGCGCCTGCGCGCGCTGGCGCGCGCGCGCGGCTGGCGTATCCTCGATCTGTTCGAGACGCATCCATGATCAAAACCCTGATTACCAAACTGCTGGACAAGGCCGTGCGACCGACGCTGAGGCGATCGCGCTTTGGCAAACGCCAAGACGTGCCGGTGAGTGTGCACGGCATCGACCCCGCGCTGGTCGATCCGCGTGCGGTGGAAGTGGTGCGCACCCTCAAGCGCGCCGGCTACCAGGCCTACATCGTCGGTGGCGCGGTGCGCGACCTGCTGCTGGGGCTGCGGCCCAAGGATTTCGATGTCGCCACCAACGCCACGCCCGAACAGGTCAAGGCGCTGTTTCGGCGCGCCTTCATCATTGGGCGGCGCTTTCGTATCGTGCACGTGGTGTTTGGGCGCGGGCGTGAGCACGAGGTCATCGAGGTATCCACCTTTCGCGCCTACCTGGACCCCGCCAGTGCCGAACCGGTGGTGGGCGACGAGCGTGCCAAGCGTGCGCTGGCCGGCGTGGCGCTGGCGGTGGACGCCAGCGGCCGGGTGTTGCGCGACAACGTCTGGGGGCCGATCGAGCAAGACGCCGCGCGGCGCGACTTCACCATCAACGCCATGTACTACGACCCGGAGAGCGAGACCGTGGTCGATTTCCATCAGGGTATTCGCGACGCGCGCAAACGCGTGTTGCGCATGATCGGTGACCCGGCCACGCGCTACCGCGAAGACCCGGTGCGCGTCATCCGCGCCGTGCGCTTTGCCGCCAAGCTCAGCCGGCTCGGCTTCAAACTCGACGACAAGACGCGCGCCCCGATGGCCGCCGCCTTGCCCTTGCTCGCCGACGTGCCGCCCAGTCGTCTGTTCGATGAGATGCTCAAGTTGCTGCAGACCGGCCACGCCGTGGCCAGCGTGGAGGCGCTCAAAACGCACGGACTGGCGCGCGGCATCTACCCGTTGCTGGACCTGGTGGTGCAGCGCGGGGAAGATCCCTTCGTGCGCACCGCACTGCAGGACACCGACCGCCGCGTCGCCGAGGGCAAGCCGGTGGCGCCCAGCTTCTTGCTCGCCTGTGTGCTGTGGCAGGACGTGCGTCAGGCCTGGCAGCGGCGCCTGGGCGACGGCGTGCCGCCGTTTCCGGCTTTGGCCGACGCGGTGGACGAGGTGTTCGAGGCGCGTATCGGCGACGTCTCGGGTCGGGGCAAGCTCGGCGCCGATATGCGCGAGATCTGGATGATGCAACCGCGCTTTGACAAGCGCACCGGACAAAGCCCGTTCACCTTGGTGGAGCAGCCGCGCTTTCGTGCCGCCTTCGATTTCTTGCGCCTGCGCGCTCAAGTGGGCGAAGTGGAGGAGGAACTGGCGCACTGGTGGGATACCTTCGCCCAAGCAGGTGAGGCGGTGCGGCGCGACATGATCGAGGCCGTGCGGTTGGAGCAGCAACGCGCCAAAGGAGTGGGCAAGGGCGGCGGCAAGGGTCGGCAGCGGCGCACCGCCAGCGTGGCGGGCGGCAAGGCGGGGGCGCCGGACGCCAGCGATGGAGGGGCTGCGCCCGCAGCCGACCAGCGTGCGGCGGACGCTGCCGCAGACGCCACCCCCGCAGGTGCCGACGACGGGCCCGCTGGTGGCGGCGAGCCGGGTGCGGCAGCGCCGCGCAAACGCCGTCGGCGCCGCCGTAAACCAGCGGGCGGGGATACCAGCGATGGGCGTGACGCCAGCGCGGCCAATGGCGATGCGGGCTGAGCGTGCTGGGCCGACGGTCTGCGTCATGCCGCCGTCTTGGTCCGATGCCGACGCCCGCGCCCCCGTGACCGCGTATGTGGGCCTGGGGGCCAATCTGGGCGACCCAGCGCAGACGCTGGGCGCGGCATTGCGCGCGCTCGCCAACACCCCTGGCATTCGGTTGCTGCAGGCGTCGAGTCTTTATCGCACGGCGCCGCTGCAGGCCAGCGGTCCCGATTATCTGAACGCCGTCGCCGCGCTGCGCACGACGCTGACGGCGCCGGCCCTGCTGGCGGTGTTGCACGCCGTCGAATACGCGCACGGGCGCCAACGGCCCTACCGCAACGCGCCGCGCACGCTGGACCTGGACCTGCTGCTGTACGGCCAGGCGCGCATCGATTCGCCCACGCTGACCGTGCCGCACCCGCGCCTGTGGCAGCGTGCCTTCGTGCTGGTGCCCCTGCACGAAATCGCGCCGGCGCTGGTCGATGCGGCGGCGCTGGCCGCGGTGGCCGGGCAAACCATCGAGCGCGTGGACCATCCTCCTCTGTTCTGAACACGCCGCAGCCGCCATTGGCTGCCGAGCGCGCGGGTGGCGCCACGCCCCCTCGGGCGCACCGGGTGCGCGGATCGCGCATCGGCAGCAGCGTGTCGCGAGGTGGCATCACCCCTGCGGGTGGCGCCCCCGCGGCTAGCCTTCACGGCGCCAGCCGCTCGCGCACCCAAGCGCCATCGACGCGGCGATAGCGCAGCCGGTCATGCAGGCGGCTTTTGCGGCCTTGCCAGAATTCCCAGGTATCGGGCACGAGGCGGTAGCCGCCCCAGTGCGGCGGACGTGGCGGGTGCAGCAAAAACTGCGCCGCATATTTCGCGGCGTTGGCCACCAGCACGCTGCGGTTTTCGATCACTTGGCTCTGCGGGCTGGCCCAGGCGCCGATGCGGTGGTCCAGCGGTCGGCTGGCGAAGTATGCGTCGCTTTCCTCGGCGCTGACTTTTTCCACCACCCCCTCGATGCGCACCACGCGCTCCAGCTCCACCCAGTGAAACTGCAGCGCTGCGTACGGATTGCCGGCCAGTTCCCGGCCCTTGCGGCTGTCGTAGTTCGTGTACCAAACGATGCCGCGCTCGTCGTAGCCCTTGATGAGCACCACGCGTGTGCTGGGGCGCAGATCGCTGCCCACGGTGGCCAGCGTCATCGCATTGGGCTCGGGCAGCTCGGCGCGCAGGGCCTCCTGCAGCCACTGGTCGAACTGCTGCAGCGGATCCGGGTGCGAGGCTTCCTCGCTCAGCTCGGCTTTCTCGTAACTTTTGCGCAAATCGGCGATGGACGGTTTCATGGGCACAGTATGGCACGGTCCCGTGCGCCGATAATCGCGCCATGGCATCCCCGACCATGACCTCCGAGCCCATCGATTGGATCGACCTGGAGGCGCTGACGCGCCGCAGCGACGCCTTGGCGGGCGTCTATGCGCTGGACCATCTGCCGCGCGTGCTGCTCGATGCGCCGGCGCTTGCGGGGCGGGAGCACGCCCTGGTGCAGTGGCGGGTGCACGCCGAGTGGCGCGATCCGCCAGCGGCCGTGGCGGCGGCGTGGCGCGCGCTGGGTGGCACGCGTGCTGTGCGTGCTGTGGTACCACGCCAGCTTTGGCTGCGGGTGCAGGCGCAAGGGGCGTTGCCGCTGGTGTGTCAACGCTGCCTGGAGCCGTACTGGGAGCCGGTGCAGCTCGACCGCTGGTTTCGCTTCGTGGCCGATGAGGCCACGGCCCTGGCCGAAGACGACACCTGCGAGGAAGACCTGCTGGTGCATCAGGGGCCGCGCTTCGATCTGCGCACGCTGGTGGAGGACGAGTTGCTGCTGGCGGCTCCTTTGGTGCCGCGGCACGGCGCCTGTCCGCACCCGCTGCCCTTGGCGCACGGCGACCGTCTGCACACCGACGGGCCGGCAGCCGACGACGATGGCGCGCCGCCAGCCGCGCCGCGTCGGCCCTTGGCCGCACTGGCCGCGTTGAAGCGCCCCGTGCGTTGAGCGGCGGGCGGCGCCTCCGCGGCGGTCGGCGGCATGGCAATCGGCACGCCCCGCACGGTGTGCCCCGGTATTTCGTGCGGGCGCTATAATCGAAGGTTTTACGTCTGATCCCAATTCCAGGAACCGATCATGGCCGTTCAGCAGAACAAGAAGTCGCCGTCCAAGCGCGGCATGCACCGCTCGCACCAGGCGCTGTCGGTGCCGGGTATCGCCGTCGAGCCGACGACGGGGGAAGCCCATCTGCGTCACCACATCAGCCCCAACGGCTTTTATCGCGGCCGTCAGGTGCTCAAGAACAAGTCCGAGGCATAACACCGCTGTTGGCAGCGGCGGGGCGGCGGCGCCGTGCCCGCGCTCGCGCGTGGCGTGTCCGTGATCCGCATCGCCGTCGATTGCATGGGGGGCGACTTCGGCCCCGCCGTCACCGTGCCAGCCTGCGCCGCCTTCGCGGCGGCATGTCCGCAGGCGCAGTTGCTGCTCGTCGGACAGCCGCAGGCTCTGGCTGCGTTACCCGCGGCGCTCAGCCCCGATCGGTGCCGGGTGGTGCCGGCGTCGGAGGTCGTCACCATGGACGATCCGGTCGAGGTGGCACTGCGGCGCAAAAAAGATTCCTCGATGCGGGTGGCCATCGCCCAAGTCAAAGACGGTGCGGCCGATGTGGCGGTTTCGGCGGGCAACACCGGCGCCTTGATGGCCATCGCCCGCTACGTGCTCAAGACCTTGGACGGCATCGACCGCCCGGCCATCGCCACCCAGCTGCCCAACGCGGCCGGCGGGGCCACCACGGTGCTCGATCTGGGGGCCAACGTCGACTGCAGCGCCGAGCACTTGTTGCAGTTTGCGCTGATGGGCTCGGCGTTGGTGGCCGCCGGCGGACGCGACAATCCCAGCGTCGGCCTGCTCAATATCGGCGAAGAAGTCATCAAGGGCAACGAGGTCATCAAGCGCGCCGGGCAGCTGTTGCGCGAGGCGGCCGCACGCGGTTTGCTCAACTTCTACGGCAACGTCGAGGGCAACGATATCTTCAAGGGTACGACCGATATCGTGGTGTGCGATGGCTTCGTCGGCAACGTGGCGCTGAAAACCAGCGAGGGCTTGGCCAGCATGATCGGCGCCTTCTTGCGTGAGGAGTTCAGCCGCGGCTGGTATGCGCGGGCGGTGGCAGCGGCCGCCTGGCCGGTGCTGATGCGCTTGAAGCGCCGCGTCGATCACCGGCGCTACAACGGGGCGGCGCTGCTGGGCCTGCGTGGGCTGGTGTTCAAGAGCCACGGCGCAGCGGACGTCTTCGCTTTCGAGCAGGCCCTGCGGCGGGCGTATGATGCGGCCCACGCGGGGTTGCTCGACCGAGTGCAGCACCGCATCGCGCCCACATTGGCGTGGCTGCAGACCATGCCAGTGGCGCCTTCCCCCGCTTGTCCTTGAGGGGCGCTCGAGGCGCCCCGGCTTGACCGAAAGATCGATCGTCGATGAGCCTGTACGCCCGCATCACGGGAACCGGCAGTGCGCTGCCGCCCAAACGCCTGACCAACGAAGACATGGTGTCGCTGCTGGCGGCGCGCGGTTTGCAGACCAGCGATGACTGGATCGTCGAGCGCACCGGCATTCGCGCGCGCCATTTCGTCGAGGGTGACACCCAGGCGAGCGACTTGGCGCTGACGGCCAGTCTGCGGGCGTTGCAGGCGGCGGGTCGCCAGCCGCACGAGGTGGACTTGATCGTCGTCGCCACCTCGACCCCTGACATGGTGTTTCCCTCCACCGCCACCATCGTGCAGCGCAAGCTGCACGAAGCCGCGCAGGCGCACGGCGGACAGGGGCCGATCGGCGCGCCCGCCTTCGATCTGCAGGCGGTCTGCACCGGCTTCATTTATGCGCTGACCGTGGCCGACGCCTTGATCCGCACCGGCAGCGCGCGCTGCGCACTGGTGGTGGGAGCCGAGGTGTTTTCGCGCATCCTAGACTTCGACGACCGCACCACCTGTGTGCTGTTTGGCGATGGCGCCGGCGCGGTGGTGTTGGAGGCCACCGAGCACGATGGCCGCGGCGCGGGCGTGCTGGCCACCGATGTGCACGCCGATGGCCGGCACACCGGCATTCTGTGCGTGCCGGGCACGGTGGCCGGCGGCCATGTGCTGGGCGAGCCGCTGCTGCGCATGGACGGACAGGCGGTCTTCAAACTCGCCGTCGGCGTGCTGGAGGAAACCGCCCGCACCACGCTGGCCAAAGCGGGGCTGTCCGAAGCCGACATCGACTGGCTGATCCCCCACCAAGCCAACATCCGCATCATGCAAAGCACGGCGCGCAAGCTCAAGTTGCCGATGGAGCGCGTGGTGGTGACGGTGGACCAGCACGGCAACACGTCGGCGGCATCCATCCCGCTGGCGCTGGACCACGCGGTGCGCGCCGGTATGGTGCGCCCGGGCCAGCTGTTGCTGCTGGAGGGGGTGGGGGGCGGCTTCACGTGGGGCTCGGCCCTGGTGCGGTATTGAACAGACACGGATCACGAAGATGACGGCATGTGCATTCGTTTTTCCCGGGCAGGGCTCGCAATCGGTGGGCATGCTCGATGCGTGGGGGGATCACCCTGCGGTGCGCGCGACGCTGCAAGAGGCGTCAGATGCGCTCGGGGAGGACATCGGCCGCTTGATCCGCGAAGGACCGAAAGAAGCCTTGGCACTGACCACCAATACCCAGCCGGTGATGTTGGTGGCCGGGGTGGCAGCCTGGCGGGTCTGGAAGGCCGAGGGCGGCGCCGACCCCGTTGCCATGGCGGGGCATTCGCTGGGTGAGTACAGCGCGTTGGTCGCCGCCGGGGCGCTGACGCTGGCCGAGGCCGCGCCACTGGTGCGCTTTCGCGCCCAGGCCATGCAGCAAGCGGTGCCGGTGGGTGCGGGGGCCATGGCCGCCATCCTGGGGCTGGACGCCGACGCCGTGCGCGCCGGCTGCGCCGAAGCCCAGGCGCAATTTGCTCCCGACAGTGGCGAAGTGGTGGAGGCGGTCAACTTCAACGATCCGCTGCAGACCGTGATCGCCGGCACCAAGGCTGCCGTGGACAAGGCCTGCGAGGTGCTCAAGGCGCGCGGTGCACGGCGCGCGTTGCCGCTGCCGGTGTCGGCGCCGTTTCACTCCAGCCTGATGCGTCCCGCCGCCGAAGCCCTGCGCGAGCGGCTGGCCAGCGTCGCCTTGCAACCGCCACGCATCCCGGTGGTCAACAACATCGACGTGGCGGCGGAGACCGACCCGGCGCGCATTCGCGACGCCCTGGTGCGTCAAGCCGCCGGGCCGGTGCGGTGGGTGGAGTGCGTGCGTGCGCTGCGCGCGCGCGGAGTGCACACGGTGGTCGAGTGCGGCCCGGGCAAGGTGCTGACCGGAATGACGCAGCGCATCGATCCCACCTTGCAAGCCTTGGCCTTGTACGATCCGGCTACACTGGCTGCGGTACGCGCGGCGCTGTCGGTTTGACGAACATCGCGGCGGCAGCGCGTCGCGTCGGTGGCGTGGCGCCTGGCCGCGCAGCGCCGCAGGCCAGACGCGGCGCCATACCCAATGGAGGTAAACACATCGATGTCTGATATCGGATGGGAAGGGCAGGTGGCCCTGGTCACGGGTGCCACGCGCGGCATCGGCGCGGCGATCGCGCGCGAACTCGCCGCGCGCGGCGTGCACGTGGTGGGTACCGCCACCAGTGACGACGGGGCGCAGCGCATCACCCAGGCGCTGGCGGCTTACCCGGGCTGCCAAGGGGTGCGGTTGGACGTCACCGACGGCGCTGCTGCCGAAGCGGTGGTGGCGTCCATCGTCAAAGAGCGCGGGGCGCTGCACATCCTGGTCAACAACGCCGGCATCACGCGCGACACGCTCGCCATGCGCCTCAAAGACGAGGACTGGGACGCGGTGCTCGACACCAATCTGAAGGCGGTCTTTCGGCTCTGTCGCGCCGCCATCCGGCCGATGATGAAGCAGCGCTATGGCCGCATCGTCAACATCACCAGCGTGGTGGGGGCAACGGGAAATCCGGGACAGGCCAATTACGCGGCGGCCAAGGCCGGCGTGGCTGGCATGACGCGGGCGCTAGCACGCGAACTCGGCAGCCGCCGCATCACCGTCAACTGCGTGGCGCCGGGCTTCATCGAGACCGACATGACCGCCAGCTTGCCGGCCGAGCAGCAGCAGGCGCTGCTGGCGCAAATTCCGCTGGGCCACCTGGGCAAGCCCGCCGATGTGGCGCACGCGGTGGCCTTTCTCGCCAGCCCGCACGCGGGCTACATCACCGGGCAGGAACTGCACGTCAACGGCGGTATGTTCATGGCCTGATGCGACGCCGTTGCGTGACCAGCGGTTGGCGCCCGTGTCGAGCCCGCTACAATGCCGAGGCTGTTTTCAACCACCCCATGAGGGCACTATGAGCGACATCGAAGCACGCGTCAAGAAGATCATCGCCGAGCAGCTCGGCGTCGAGGAGAGCCAGGTCACCCCCGAGAAGGCGTTCGTCGCCGACCTGGGCGCCGACTCCCTGGACACCGTGGAGCTGGTGATGGCGCTCGAAGACGAGTTCGGCATCGAGATTCCGGACGAAGACGCCGAGAAGATCACCACCGTGCAACAGGCGATCGACTACGCCAAGGCGCACTACAAAGGCTGAGCCTGCATGAGCCGCCGCCGTGTCGTCGTGACCGGTCTGGGCTGCGTCAGCCCCGTGGGCAACACGGTGCAGGAAGCCTGGACCCATGTGCTTGCCGGTCGCTCGGGCATCGATCGCATCACCAAGTTCGACGCCAGTGCGTTTGCCTGCCAAATCGCCGGTGAGGTGCGTGACTTCGCACTCGAAGCCTATCTGCCGGCCAAAGAGGCGCGCACCATGGATACCTTCATCCACTACGGTATCGCCGCCGCGGCGCAAGCCGTGGCCGACGCAGGTCTGCCGGTGGGTGAGGCGTTGTCCGAAGAGCAGGCGTGCCGCATCGGCTGCGTGATCGGCTCGGGCATCGGCGGCTTGCCGCTCATCGAGGCCACCCATACCGAGCTCATCAACCGCGGGCCGCGCCGCATTTCGCCCTTCTTCGTGCCGGCGTCCATCATCAACATGGTCTCGGGCCATGTGTCGATGCGCTATGGCTTCAAGGGGCCGAACCTGGCCGTGGTGACGGCGTGCACCACCGGGCTGCACTGCATCGGCGAAGGCGCTCGTCTGATCGAGTACGGTGACGCCGACGTCGTCATCGCGGGCGGCACCGAGGCCACCGTGTCGCCGTTGGGCATCGGCGGCTTTGCCGCGATGCGGGCGCTGTCCACGCGCAACGACGCGCCGCAAGCCGCCTCGCGCCCGTTCGACAAGGGGCGTGATGGCTTCGTGCTGGGCGAAGGTGCGGGCGTGCTGGTGCTGGAAGCGTACGAGCACGCCCAGGCGCGCGGCGCGCGCATTTACGCTGAGTTGGCCGGCTACGGGATGAGCGCCGACGCCGGACACATGACGGCGCCCAACATGGACGGTCCGCGCCGCGCCATGCTCAACGCCTTGCGCAACGCCGGCCTCAATCCCGACCAGGTGGACTACGTCAACGCCCACGGCACCTCCACCCCGCTGGGTGACGTCAATGAAACCCATGCCATCAAGGCCGCCTTGGGCGAGCACGCGCGGCGTGTCGTCGTCAGCTCCACCAAATCGATGACCGGGCATTTGCTCGGTGGCGCCGGCGGTCTGGAGAGCGTCTTCACGGTGCTGGCGGTCTATCACCAGACCATCCCGCCCACCATCAATTTGGACGATCCCGACCCCGAGTGCGACTTGGACTACTGCGCGCACACGGCGCGGCAGGCGCGCATCGAGGTGGCCCTGAAGAACAATTTCGGCTTCGGCGGTACCAACGGCACGCTGGTCTTCAAGCGCGTCTGATGGTCGGGGGCGGCGCCGTGGCGCCAATGGGCTGCGTCGTCCCGGTGGGTGCACCGACGCTGCAGCGCCGGCTGCAGCGCGCAGCGCCGGTGGCTGTTTTCGCGCCGATGTTGGTGTGGGCCTACCTGACTCCGGGGGCGCTGCCCGGCGCGTGGTGGTGGGGATGTCTGGGGGCGCTGATGTGGTGGGGGTGGTCGCTGTGGGCCGCCCGCGCGCCGGCGTGGACGGCGCTGCGGCTGCCCGCCCCAGCGGCGGTCGCCTCATCCCCGCCCGTCGTCCGTGCCGCCGGTCACCGCATGCTTGTGCAGCCGTGTGCATGGGCGATCGGGCCAGCGTGGCCGCGCGGCCTGCCGCTGGCGTCCCTGCATGTGGTCTGGGACGCGGAAGACGCGCTGCTGTTGCGCGCCGTGGGGCAGGACGGCCGCGTGCTGTGGGGCTGGCTCGCCCGTGAGGCGTTGCCGCCGGATGCGCCGCTGACTTGGGAGCAGGTGCGGCGCGCACTCGTCACGGGCGGGGCATTTCGATCGGCTATATTCGATCACCCCGCTCACATGCCATGAAAGCCGATGATCGCCGCCCACCCGATGCCGACGCCGCGCTGGTGCAGCGCGCCGCAGCGGGCGACGCGCGCGCCTTCGAGCTGCTGGTCATCAAATATCAGCGCCGCGTCGAGCGGTTGATCGCGCGCCTGGTGCGCGACGCCGACTTGGTGCCCGATCTGGCGCAAGAGACGTTCATCCGCGCCTGGCGAGCCCTGGGGCAGTTTCGCGGCGACTCCCAGTTTTATACGTGGTTGTATCGCATCGCCGTCAACACCGCCAAGAAGGCGCTGCAAGACCTCAAACGTGACCCGCTGGTGCCGATGAGCGCGCTGCACAACGGCGAGGAGGCGGAGGAAACTTCCGCGCTGGAACAGGAACTAACCGCCCACGTGGCCGACACCGAAACCCCCGACGCCGTGCTGGCGAGCAAGGAAATCGCCCAGGCGGTGCAGGCGGCGGTGGAGGCATTGCCCACCGAGTTGGCGCAGGCCATCACCCTGCGTGAAATCGACGGCTTGAGCTATGAGGAAATCGCGCAGGCGCTCGACTGTCCCATCGGGACGGTGCGCTCACGCATCTTCCGTGCACGCGAGGCCATCTCGGCGCGCATCAAGCCGATGTTGGAGCGGCAGTCGGGCAAGCGCTGGTGACGCATGACGGTAGTGGGCCACCAAAGGACAGTGATATGAACGCTGATAGGGTATCGAATCCGCCGTGCGGCGCCGACGTGGCGCGGCGCGAGTGGTTGTCCGCCCTCTTCGATGGCGAGAGTGCTGCAGTGCCCACCGAACCGATGGTGCTGGACGACACCGACGACGCCACGTGGGACGCTTATCGTTGCATCGGCGAGGCGCTGCGCGCCCACGCCGCTGCACAGACGCGCGCCGCCGACCCGGTCTTCGTGCGCGCGGTCATGGCGCGTATCAACCAGGAGCCGCGGTTCGAGGCGCCGCGGCTGGCCGAGCCCATCGCACCCAGCCTATCGCAGCCGCCCGTGGCGGCCAACGACGCGGTCTTTCGCTGGAAAATGGTGGCGGCCATAGCGAGCTTGGCGGCCGTGCTGGCTTGGGCATGGCAAGCGGGTGGCGTGGTGGGCACGCCAGCGGGTGCCCCGGCATGGGTGCGCGCACCAGCCGATACCGCGTCGGCCGTGGCCGCTGCGCCGACGGTGCCAGCGGCACCGTCCACCGCCTACGCACCGGCCGCGCCGGCGGCTCGCCATGCGCAGCTAGAGGAATTGTTGGCGGCCCATCGGCAATGGGGCGGGGCATCGGCGCTACAGTCCAGTGCCGGTTTCCTGCGCACGGCCAGCGTCGAGGCGCCGGCGCGCTGACACGTCAAAGATACGCACGATGATGGGCAGGGCAAGCAGCGCTTGGGGCGCGGGCAGATGGACGGCGCGGCTGGCCGCGTTGGTGCTGAGCTGGGTCGGCCTTGGTGCCGCGTGGGCCCAGGTCGCAGCGCCTGCTGGGCCGCCGGCGGCCGATATCGAAGCCTGGATCCAGCGCTTGCACGAGGCCACGCGCGCCCGCGCCTACAGCGGCACCTTCGTCGTGACGCGCGGCAGCGACATGATGACGGCGCGCGTCGTGCACGTTTGCGACGGGCGCCAGCAAATCGAGCGCATCGAGGTGCTCGACGGCCCGGCGCGCGTGACCTGGCGGCGTGACGACGAGGTGCTGATACTGCGGCCGGACAAGCAATGGGGGGTGCGTGATCGGCGCGAGCTGTTGCGCGCGTTCCCCGGACCGTTGGCGCGTGCCGGCTTCGAGGTGGCGCAGCACTATCGGGCCGTGCTGCGTGGTAGCGAGCGTCAGGCGGGGTGGGACGCCTGGGTGGTGGATTTTCGTCCGCGCGATCAGTGGCGCTATGCCTACCGTATCTGGTCGGAAAAAAGCACCGGCTTGCTGCTGAAGCTGCAAATTTTGGGCGCGGACGACGCGGTGCTGGAGCAGATGGCTTTTACCGAATTGCAGCTGGACATACCCGTGCGGCTGGAAGCGCTGGCGCGACAGATGGAGGCCACACGCGGCTACCGGATCGAGCGCCCGAGCTTGCGCAAGACTGCGCTGGAGGCCGAGGGTTGGCGTTTGAATGCCGAGGTGCCGGGGTTTCGCCCGGTGACGTGCTGGGCGCGCGACGACGCGGCGGCGCGCCATCCGCTGCACTGTGTATTCTCGGACGGCTTGGCGTCGCTGTCGCTCTTTTTTGCGCCGGCCGACGCCGGCGCTGGCAGCGGCCGCAGCGCCAACGGCGCCACCCACGTGTTGGCGCAACGCGTGGGCGGCTACGCCGTCACGGCGCTGGGCGAGGTGCCGCCGCAGACGCTGGAGCGTTTTTTGGCCGCGGTGGAGCGCACGCGGTAAAGCCAGCCGCCGCGGCTGCCGCAGCACCAATGAATGGAAGAGACGATGGCAACGAAAGGTGGTGATCTGATGCGAGTCCAGCGCAAGGCACGCCTGCGCCCGTGGGTGTGGGGCGGTGTGTCAGTATTGGTGGTCGCTGCGGCAGTGTGGCTGGGCGTGCAACGCGGGGTGGGCGCGCAACCGGTGGCACCGGCAGCTGCGCCGGCGCCCAGCGCGCCGGCCCTGGTCACGGGACTGCCCGACTTCACCGTGTTGGTGGACAAAGTCGGCCCGTCGGTCGTCAACATCCGCACCGTCGAGCGCGTCGCGCGCGCGCCGCAGAGCGACGTGGATGAGCAGATGCGTGAGTTTTTCCGCCGCTTTGGTATCCCGCTGCCGCCGGAGGTGGCGCCACGCGGGCCGCGCGACCCCCGCGGCGAGGCCGAGCGCATCCAGCGCGGCGTCGGCTCCGGCTTCGTCTACAGCGCCGACGGCTTCATTCTCACCAATGCCCACGTCGTCGAGGGGGCCGACGAGCTGATCGTCACCCTCAACGACAAGCGCGAATTCAAGGCGCGCGTGGTGGGCGCCGATCGGCGCACCGACGTGGCCCTGGTCAAGATCGACGCGCAGGGCCTGCCGCCGGTGCGTATTGGCGACGTGGAGCGACTCAAGGTCGGCGAGTGGGTGGTCGCGATCGGCTCTCCGTTCGGGCTCGACAACACGGTCACCGCCGGCATCGTCAGCGCCAAGCAGCGCGAAACCGGTGATTTCCTGCCCTTCATCCAGACCGATGTGGCCATCAACCCGGGCAACTCCGGCGGGCCGTTGATCAACATGCGCGGCGAGGTGGTCGGCATCAACAGCCAGATCTACTCACGCTCGGGCGGCTTCATGGGCATCAGCTTTGCCATCCCCATCGACGAGGCGGTGCGGGTGGCCGAGCAGCTGCGCCAGTTTGGCAAGGTCACGCGCGGGCGCATCGGCGTGGCCATCGAGCCGGTGAGCAAAGAGGTGGCCGAGGCCGTCGGGTTGAGCGGCACGCAGGGCGCCCTGGTGCGCGGCGTCGAAGACGGTTCGCCCGCGGCCAAGGCCGGTATCGAGCCGGGCGACGTGATTCTGCGCTTCGATGGCAAGCCGGTGGAAAAATCGATCGACCTGCCGCGCATCGTCGGCGCCACCAAGCCGGGGACGCGTGTGCCGGTCGAAATCTGGCGCCGCGGTGCGTCACGCACCCTCACCGTCACCGTCGGCGCGCTCGAAGAAGAAGCGGTGGCGGCAGCCGAAGCCCCGCGCAGCGCACAGGCAGCCCCGTTGGGCCTGACGGTGCGCGAGCTCAGCGCCGCCGAGCGGCGCGAGCTCAAGGTGGAAGGCGGGGTACGGGTGACCGAGGTCAGCGGCGCGGCCGCCAGCGCCGGCGTGCAGCCGGGCGACGTGGTGGTGGGCGTCGGCAACCAGCGGGTATCGAATGTGCGCGACTTCGAGCGCGCGCTCAACGAAGTCCCGAAGGGCCGCCCCGTCGGCTTGCTGATCCGTCGCGGCGACTGGGCCCAGTGGGTGTTGGTGCGGCCCTGAGCCATTCATGCCATCGCGGCGCGCTGCCGTGGCCGGCGCCGCACCACTGCTGCAGCGGCTGCGGCCCTACAATAATGGGTTTGCCCGCAACACGGGCGCGCTGGTCGAGCGAGCGCGCCCTTTTTCACGTGGCCATGAAGCACAT
Source organism: Tepidimonas charontis (assembly GCF_007556685.1). Classification (GTDB taxonomy): domain Bacteria; phylum Pseudomonadota; class Gammaproteobacteria; order Burkholderiales; family Burkholderiaceae_C; genus Tepidimonas; species Tepidimonas charontis. Next base: position 89,257 of record NZ_VJON01000003.1, read on the forward strand.
CCGCAATTTTTCCATCATCGCGCACATCGACCACGGCAAGAGCACGCTGGCCGACCGCCTGATCGCGCGCTGCGGGGGCTTGAGCGAGCGCGAGATGACCGAGCAGGTGCTCGACTCCATGGAATTGGAGAAAGAGCGCGGCATCACCATCAAGGCGCAGACCGCCGCCTTGCAATACACCGCGCGTGACGGCCAAACCTACAACCTCAACCTGATCGACACCCCGGGCCACGTGGATTTTTCCTACGAGGTCAGCCGCAGCTTGAGCGCTTGCGAAGGCGCTTTGCTGGTGGTCGATGCCAGCCAGGGCGTGGAGGCGCAGACGGTGGCCAACTGCTACACCGCGCTGGAGTTGGGCGTCGAAGTGTTGCCGGTGCTCAACAAGATGGATCTGCCGCAGGCCGACCCCGAGCGCGCCAAGCGCGAGATCGAGGATGTCATCGGGCTCGATGCGTCCGAGGCCATCGCCTGCTCGGCCAAGACGGGCTTGGGCATCGACGAGATCCTGGAGGCGATCGTGGCCAAGGTGCCGCCGCCGCGCGGCAACCCCGATGGGCCACTGCGCGCGATGATCATCGACTCGTGGTTCGACAACTATGTCGGCGTGGTGATGCTGGTGCGCGTGGTCGATGGCTGCCTGCACCGCGGCGACCGCATCCGGCTGATGGCCACCGGCGCGCAGTATCAAACCGAAAAGCTCGGCGTCTTCACTCCCGCCAACCAGCCGCGCGAGGCTTTGCACGCCGGTGAGGTGGGCTATGTGATCGCCGGCATCAAAGAGCTCCAAGCGGCGCGCGTGGGCGACACCATCACCGCCTTCAAGAGCGCCAGCGGCGCCAACCTACCGGCGGCCACCGAGCCCTTGCCGGGCTTCAAGGCCGTGCAGCCGATGGTGTTCGCCGGGCTGTACCCGACCGAGGCCAGCGAGTACGACGCGCTGCGCGACGCGCTGGAAAAACTCAAACTCAACGATGCCTCGCTGCACTTCGAGCCCGAGGTGTCGCAGGCGCTGGGGTTCGGCTTTCGCTGTGGTTTTCTGGGGCTGCTGCACATGGAAATCGTGCAGGAGCGGCTGGAGCGCGAATTCGACCAAGACCTCATCACCACCGCGCCCAGCGTGGTCTATCAGGTGGTCAAAGGCGACGGTGAGGTCATCGAGGTGGAAAACCCCTCGAAGATGCCCGACCCAGGGCGCATCCAGGAGATCCGCGAACCGATCGTCACCGTCCACATCTACGTGCCGCAGGACTACGTCGGGCCGGTGATGACGCTGTGCAATCAAAAGCGCGGCGTGCAGCTCAACATGGCCTACCACGGCAAACAGGTGCTGCTGACCTATGACTTGCCGTTGGCCGAGATCGTGCTCGACTTCTTCGACAAGCTCAAGTCCGTCTCGCGCGGCTACGCGTCGATGGACTACGAGTTCAAAGAGTATCGCCCCTCCGACGTCGTCAAGGTCGATATTCTGCTCAATGGCGACAAGGTCGATGCGCTGTCGATCATCGTGCACCGCAGCCAGGCCCAGTACCGGGCGCGCGCGGTGGTGCAAAAGATGCGCGAAATCATCAGCCGCCAGCAGTTCGACGTCGCCATCCAAGCCGCCATCGGGTCGCACATCATCGCGCGTGAGACCGTCAAAGCCCTGCGCAAAAACGTGCTGGCCAAGTGCTACGGCGGCGACATCACGCGCAAGCGCAAGCTGCTGGAAAAGCAGAAGGCCGGCAAGAAGCGCATGAAGCAAATCGGCACCGTGGAGGTGCCGCAGGAGGCGTTCCTGGCCATCCTGCAAGTGGAGGACGCATGAACGATCAAACCATGGGGGCGCTCACCGGCGTGGTGCTGGCCGCCTTTGCCGGCTATGGCGTGGCGTGGTATGCCGGTTTCATCGACGGCAATTTTGCGCTGCTGCTGCTGCTGGCGGTGCTGGTTACCGGGGCCTACTGGGTGGCTGAGCGCTGGGTCTTTTTGCCGCGCCGGCGCGCCGCCGCCGAGGCGGCGGTGGCCGAGCTGCAGCGCCGCCAGCGCGAGTGCGCGGCGCAGGGCATCGCGGTGGAGCACACCGACGCGGAGGTCGTGCGCCGCCGCTTGCTGGCGCAGCCGTGGTGGCTGGACTGGACCGCCGGCCTGTTCCCGGTGATCCTGGCGGTGTTCGTGCTGCGCTCGTTCCTGTTCGAGCCGTTCAAGATTCCGTCGGGCTCGATGCTGCCGACGCTGCACATCGGCGACCTGATCCTGGTCAACAAATACCACTACGGGGTGCGGCTGCCGGTGCTCAACACCAAGCTGATCGATGGGCATACACCGCAGCGCGGCGACGTCATCGTCTTTCGCTACCCGCCACAGCCGAGCCTGGACTACATCAAGCGCGTGGTGGGGGTGCCGGGCGACGAGGTGGCCTACCTGAACAAGCGGCTGTATATCAACGGCGAGCCGGTGGCGCGCGCAGCGGCGCCCGACTTCTACGACGCCGAGACGATGCAGTACCGCAAACAGTTCATCGAAACCATCGGCGGCAAGCGCGTGCACATCCTGATCGACGACGAGCGCCCGGCGTTCATTCCGGTGGCCACCGAATTTGCGCATCGCGACCAGTGCCGCTACACGATCGAAGGGGTGACCTGCCGCGTGCCGCCCGGCCACTACTTCGTGATGGGCGACAACCGCGACAACTCGCTCGATTCGCGTTACTGGGGGTTCGTGCCCGACAGTCATGTCGTCGGCAAGGCGGTGTTGGTGTGGATGAATTTCAGCGATTTCGGGCGCATCGGTCGCTTCGAATGACGTGGTCGTGTGTATCGCGGCGCGCTCGCTCCGAGCCCCTGCCCAGGGCGGCGCTTTGCCGCTATGATTGTCCGCACGCGGCGTTGGCGCCGCACGACGTGGGGGTGGTGACGATGCGACAGCGCGGGGTAACCCTGTTGGGGATGGTGTTCTTCGGGGTGGTGGCTGCGATGCTGCTGGTGCTGGCGGCCAAGGTCGTGCCCACGGTCACCGAATATCTGGCGATCCAGAAAGCCGTCAACCGCGCTGCGCAAAGCGGCACCACCGTCACCGAAATCCGCAATGCCTTCGAGCGCGCCAAAACCGCCGACTACTTCGAAGCGATCAGCGGCCAGGATCTGGAAATCAGCAAGGATGGCGACAAAATCGTGGTCGAGTTTGCGTATGACAAGGAGGTCCATTTGTTTGGACCGGCCTATCTGCTGCTCAAATACCGTGGGCGCAGCCAATGAGTCATGACCGTGCCTGATGCTTCAGGCCTGCAGGCGCTGCAGGCACGCCTGGGCCACACGTTCAAGCGACCGGAGTTGCTGCTGCGGGCGCTGACCCACCGCAGCCACAGCGCCGATCATTACGAACGGCTCGAATTTCTGGGCGACGCGGTGCTGGGGTTGGTGGTCTCGACCCTGCTGGTGCAGCGCCTGCCGCGGCAGTCCGAGGGGGAGTTGTCGCGCGTGCGCGCCAATCTGGTGCGGCAGGATGCTCTGCATCGCATCGCGCTCGACCTCGGCCTGCCGGACCTGGTGCGCTTGGGCGACGGCGAGCAGCGCAGCGGCGGGCGACATCGCCCATCGATTCTGGCCGATGTGGTCGAGGCCGTGCTGGGGGCGATTTATCTGGACGCCGGGTTCGAACCGGCACAAGCGGTGGCGCGCCGTTGGTACGACGGTGTATCGCTGGAGCCGGCGTTGGACAAAGACCCGAAAACCGCCTTGCAGGAGTGGCTGCAAGGGCGTCGGCGCGCGCTGCCGCAGTACGAGGTGCGCTCGATTCTGGGCGAGGCGCACGCCCAGACGTTCGAGGTGGCGTGCTGTGTCGATGGCACCGAGCCCACGGTGGCGCGCGGGCCCTCGCGCCGCGCGGCGGAGCAGGTCGCCGCCGCGTTGATGTTGCAGCGACTGCAGGGCAACACCGTCAGTCTCCGTCCGTCATGAACGATTCTCACGTTGCCACGCCCACCCCGCAAACGCCCGCTGAGCTCGAGGCGATGCTGGCGCGCGCCTTGGGCCGTGCACCAGCGGCACCGACCGAAGTCGGCCCGGTCGACGTGCCGGCACCGGCGCCCGTGCCCGCCGAGGCGCAGCGCTGCGGCTTCATCGCCATCGTGGGCAAACCCAACGTCGGCAAATCCACGCTGCTCAACGCACTGGTCGGACACAAGATCAGCATCACCTCGCGCAAGGCGCAGACGACGCGCCACCGCATCACCGGCATCCGCACCGAGGGCGCCACGCAGTTCGTTTTCGTCGATACACCGGGGTTTCAAACCCGCCACGGCAACGCGCTCAACCGCGCGCTCAACAAGACCGTGCTCGGCGCGGTCACCGACGTCGATCTGATTCTGTTCGTGGTCGAGGCCGGGCGCTTCGATTTGGCCGATGCCAAGGTGCTGGCGCTGCTGCCCACGGGCGTGCCGGTGATCCTGGTGGCCAACAAGCTCGACCGTGTGCAGCGTCGCGTCGAAATCGCTCCGTGGTTGCGCAGCATGCAGGAGCGCCACCCGTTTGCCGAGTTTTTTCCGATGTCGGCCAAGCAGCCGCGCGACGTGCAACGCCTGCTGGCGCTGTGCGAGCGCTACGTGCCGCAGCAGCCCTGGCTGTATGAACCCGACGACCTGACCGACCGCAGCGAGCGCTTTTTGGCGGGCGAGCTGGTGCGCGAAAAGCTCTTTCGCCTGACCGGTGATGAGTTGCCCTACACCTCCACCGTGGTGGTGGATCGCTTCGAGCACGAAGGCGGGTTGCGCCGCATCGCGGCCACCATTGTCGTGGAGCGCGACAGCCACAAGGGCATGGTGATTGGCCAAGGCGGTGAGCGGCTCAAGCGCATCGGCACCGAAGCGCGCCAGGAGTTGGAGCGGCTGTGGGGCGGCAAGGTGTTTCTGGAGCTGTGGGTGAAGGTGCGCTCGGGCTGGTCGGACGATGAGGCGCGCGTGCGCGCCTACGGATACGAGTGACGTGGTCACGCGGCGGCGCGCCCGGGTGCACGACGAACCGGCCTACGTCCTGCACCACCATGCCTGGAGCGAATCCAGCGCGATCCTGGAGGTGTTCAGCCGCCACCACGGACGCGTGGTGCTGGTGGGCAAGGGGGTCAAGCGACCGACGTCGCAGTATCGCGCCGTGCTGCTGCCGCTGCTGCCGCTGCGGCTGGATTGGTCGGGTGAGGCCGAGGTGCGCACCCTCAAGGCCGCGCAATACGCCGGCGGGCAGGTATTGCCGACGGGCGAAGCGCTGCTGGCCGGCTACTACCTCAACGAATTGCTGCTGCGCCTGTTGATGCGGGATGATCCCCACCCAGCGCTGTTCGATCATTATGCGGCGGCGGTGGCGGCACTGCCATGGCCCGAGCAGCGCGCGGTGGCGCTGCGCGCGTTCGAGCTGTTGCTGCTGCGCACGCTGGGCTGGTTGCCCGATTTGGGGCAGGAAGGTGTGCGGCTGCTGCCCCTGCAACCCAATCACGGCTACCGCCTGCACCCCGACGCCGGCCTGCTGCCGGCAGCCGATATCGACACGGCGGCGCTGCGCGGCGGGCACTGGCAGCGCCTGCAGCGGGCGCTGCAAGCAGCCGATGCGTGGTCGGCCTTGTTGCGCTGTGCCGATGTCTTGACCCAACCTGCGCTGCGCCAAGGTCTGGCCGCCTTGCTGCACTACCATAGTGGTATGACGCGCTTTCGCACGCATGCCTTGCTGTTGGCCGTGCGCCGCTTGGCAGCGCCGGGGCGGTCCAGCGCGCCTGCTGCATCTTCCGACACCCTGTCATGATGGCTTCGCACCGCACCGCTCTTTCGGTCAACGTCAACAAGGTAGCACTGCTGCGCAACAGCCGCCATCTCGGCATCCCCAGCGTCGTGCGGGCCGCCACCCTGTGTCTGCAGGCCGGCGCGCACGGCATCACCGTGCACCCGCGGCCCGATCAGCGTCACATCCGCCCCGCCGATGTGTTCGACATCGGCACCTTGTTGCGCGATTGGCCGGGGCGCGAATTCAACATCGAGGGCAACCCCTTTCACAACCTGCTGGAGGTGGCGCGCGACGTCGTGGCGCGCGGGCTGCCGCTGCACCAGCTCACCTTCGTGCCCGATGACGTGGGACAGTTCACCAGCGACCATGGCTGGCGTTTTCCCGAGGACGCGGAGCGGCTGCGCCCCGTGATCGCGCAGGCGCAGGCGCTGGGCGCGCGGGTCAGCCTATTCATGGACCCGGAGCCCGCGCAGATGGCTGCGGCCCGGGCGGTGGGTGCCGACCGCATCGAGCTCTACACCGAGCCCTACGCCGCGGCCTGGGCCGAACCGGGGGCGCGTGCCGCGCAATTGCAGCGCTACCGCGCGGCCGCCCACGCCGCGCTGGCGGCCGGGCTGGGCGTCAACGCCGGACATGACCTCAATCGCGACAACCTGACCGATTTTTTGCGCGCCGTGCCGGGCGTGGCCGAAGTCTCGATCGGTCATGCCCTGACCGCCGACGCGCTGGAGCTCGGTTTTCCGGCAGCGGTGCGTGCCTATTTGGCGTGCATCGAGGCGGCGCACCAGGCGACGACGGCAGATCCCCTGGAGTCGGCATGATCGTGGGCATCGGCACCGACCTGTGTGACGTGCGCCGCATCGAGGCGGCCCTGCAGCGCCACGGCTTGCGCTTCGTCGAGCGCATCCTGGGGCCACAGGAACGCGTGGTGTGGGCGCAGCGCAGCGGGCGCTGCGCGCAGCGTGGGCTGCGCTATCTGGCCACCCGCTTCGCTGCCAAAGAAGCCTTCAGCAAAGCGATCGGTCTGGGCCTGCGTGCGCCGATGCGCTGGCGAGATTGCGAGATCCTCCATCAACCCAGCGGCCAGCCGGCCGTGGTGCTGCACGGGGCGCTGCAGCGCTGGTGTGCCGAACGCGGCTGGCACGCCCAGGTCAGTGTCAGCGATGATGGCGACTGGGCCAGCGCCTGCGTCATCGTCGAGGCACGCAACGCCCCAGCACGCGCGCCGTTGGCCAGCAGTGCCGATACCGCCACACCGATGCCCGACGAGGGGGAGGTTCGGCGGCGCTGAGGCCGCGTGCTCCCTTGTTGGCTTGTGGCTCTGCCGCGAAAGCCCATCATGACGTTTCATGCCCCACTCATCATCGATATCGCCGGTCCGCGCTTGACCGACGCCGACCGCGCTCGCCTGAGCCATCCGCTGGTGGGCGGCGTGATTTTGTTCGCTCGCAATTGGCGTGACCGCGCCCAGCTGCAGCGCCTGTGCCGGCAGATCAAGCGCGTGCGCAGCGACGTGCTGATCGCCGTCGATCACGAGGGCGGCCGCGTGCAGCGTTTTCGCAGCGACGGCTTCACCCATCTGCCGCCGATGCGCGACTTCGGTCGCTTGTGGCGCACCGCACCCGAGACACGTCCGGGCGAGGCAGCGCTGGCGGCCTGCAACGCCGCTACTGCGGCCGGCTACGTGCTGGGGGCGGAATTGCGTGCCTGTGGCGTCGATTTCAGCTTTACCCCGGTACTCGATCTGGACCACGGGCGCAGCGAGGTCATCGGCGACCGCGCCTTCGATACCGACCCGCGCGTGGTGACGCTGCTGGCGCAGGCGCTGATGCACGGGCTGCGGCTGGCCGGGATGGCCAACTGCGGTAAGCACTTCCCCGGACACGGCTGGGCCGAGGCCGACTCGCATGTGGCGCTGCCGGTGGACGAGCGGCCGCTGCAAACCCTGCTGGCCGACGACGCCGCACCGTACGGCTGGTTGAGCACCGCGCTGGCCGCGGTGATGCCCGCGCACGTTGTGTATCCCCAGGTGGACGCCCGCCCAGCGGGCTTTTCGCGGCGCTGGCTAAAGGATATTTTGCGCGGCGAGCTGGGTTTTACCGGCGCCATCATCAGCGACGACTTGAGCATGGAGGGCGCGCGCTGGCTCGACGGTCGGCTCGTCACGCCAACCGAGGCGGCGCTGGCGGCGCTGGCGGCCGGCTGCGATATGGTGCTGCTGTGCAACCAGAGTACGGTGGAGCAGGGTGCGGCCATCGACGACCTAATCGAGGGCTTGAGCCGCGCGTGGTTCGAGGGCCGCTGGGTGCCGGATGAAACGGCCGAAGCACGCCGGCGGGCGCTGCTGCCGCTGGGGCCGGCACCGAGCTGGGACGCGCTGATGGTCGATGCCCGCTATCAGCACGCCTTGCAGTACCTGCCATGAGCGCCGCGAGCGCCAGCGCCCATGAAGCACTGGCCCGGCCTGTGGGGGTTTCCGCGTCAGCGGCAAGCGCGCGGCTCAGGCCACCGCATCGGCGCTTTGGCGCTGCAGCATGGCCAGTATGTTGGCCACCGTGCTGCGCAGCTCACGCCGATCGCAGATGAAATCGATGGCGCCTTTTTGCAGCAGGAATTCGGCGCGTTGGAACCCATCGGGTAACTTCACGCGCACGGTATTTTCGATCACCCGCGGGCCAGCGAAGCCAATCAGCGCTTTGGGTTCGGCGATCACCACGTCGCCCATGAACGCAAAGCCGGCAGAGACGCCGCCCATCGTGGGGTCGGTGAGCACGCTGATGTAGGGCAGGCGTTGCTTGGCCAGTCGGGTCAGGGCGGCATTGGTCTTGGCCATTTGCATCAGGCTCAACAGGCCCTCTTGCATGCGCGCCCCGCCGGTGGCGGTAAAGCAGATGAAGGGCACACGCTGCTCGATGGCGTTTTCGACGCCGCGCACGAAGCGCTCGCCCACCACCGACCCCATCGAGCCGCCCATGAAGTCGAACTCGAAGCAAGCCGCCACCACCGGCAGCGTGTGCACGGCGCCGCCCATCACCACCAGGGCGTCGGTCTCGCCAGTGGCTTCCATCGCCTCCTTGAGCCGCTCGGGGTATTTGCGGCTGTCCTTGAACTTCAGCGCGTCCACCGGCAGTACTTCCTGCCCGATCTCGTAGCGGCCTTCGGGGTCGAGAAAGGCGTCCAGGCGCGCACGCGCGCCGATGCGGTGGTGGTGGCCGCAGTGCGGACAGACGTTGAGGTTTTTTTCCAGATCGGTCTTGTACAGCACCGCCTCGCAGCCGGCGCACTTGATCCACAGGCCTTCTGGAATGCTGCGGCGAGGGCCGCCTTCGGACTTGATGCGAGGCGGCAGCAATTTTTCGAGCCAGGACATGGCGTCTCCTTACCAACCCGTGGGGCGCCTCGCAGCGCCCCGTGTGGTCTGATGCGAGCGCCCGATTATGCGTCAGCCGCGCGGCCCTGCGCACCAATCGGCAACGCCCGCCGACCGGACCCATGCACCTCACGCCGGATGGGCGGCGGCGCGCGGCGGCAGCGCATCGAGCGCGGCACGGATGTCGCGCACGAAGGCGGCTACGTTGGCCGGTCCTTCCTCCGGGGGCACCTGCTCCAGCAGTTGAATCAGCCGCGTGCCGATCACCACCGCATCGGCCTCACAGCCGACGGCCTGGGCACTGGCGGCGTCGCGGATGCCAAAGCCGACCCCGACGGGGACCCGGACGTGGCGCCGAATACGCGGCAGCATGGCTTGCACCGCGGCGGCGTCGAGGTGCGCCGCCCCGGTCACGCCGGTCAGCGACACATAGTACACGTAGCCGCTGGCCAGGCGGCCCACCAAGGCCATGCGCTCGTCGGTGCTGGTGGGGGCAAGCAGGAAGATCAGATCCAGCCCCTGCGTGCGCAGCGCGGCGGCAAACGCTTCGCTTTCTTCGGGCGGGTAGTCCACCACCAGCACGCCATCGACGCCCGCGGCAGCGGCGTCGCGGGCAAACGCGCCGCTGCCGTGGCGGTGCTCCCAGGCCTCGATGGGGTTGGCGTAGCCCATCAGAACCACCGGGGTGGAGGTGTCGCGTTGGCGAAAGGCACGCACCATGTCGAGCACCTGAGCCAAATCGACGCCGGCGGCCAACGCCCGCTCGCTGGCGCGCTGAATCACCGGGCCGTCGGCCATGGGGTCGGAAAACGGCACCCCCAGCTCGATGATGTCGGCCCCGGCTGCCACCAGGGCATGCATCAGGTCCGGTGTGTCCGACGGGCGCGGATAGCCCGCCGTGACAAAGGGAATGAGGGCGCGCCGACCGTGGGCGCGCAAGCGATCGAAGGTGGTGGCCAGACGGGCGGCGCTCATGCGGCAGCTCCCTCGACAGGGGTGATCGGATGGGCGGTTTTGACCGCTTGGCCGCGGCAGCTGGGGCGACAGTAGAACTCGGCGCCGCTGAGGTCGGCCACGGTGCCGATGTCCTTGTCGCCGCGGCCCGATAGATTGACCAGCAGCGTCTGATCGGGGCGCAGCGTTGGCGCCAGCTTCATCGCGTAGGCGATGGCGTGGCTGGACTCCAGCGCCGGGATGATTCCTTCCGTGCGGCACAGGCGGTGAAAGGCCGCCAAGGCTTCGTCGTCGGTGACCCCCACATACTCGGCGCGGCCGCTGTCTTTGAGCCAGGCGTGCTCGGGGCCGACGCCGGGGTAGTCCAGGCCGGCGCTGACGCTGTGGGTTTCGGTGATTTGGCCGTCGGCGTTTTGCAGCACATAGGTGCGGTTGCCATGTAGCACGCCGGGGGTGCCGCGCTGCAGCGACGCGGCGTGGTGCCCGCTGTCGAGGCCGGCGCCGGCGGCCTCCACACCGATCAGGCGCACGGCCTCATACGGGATGTAGGGGTAGAAGATGCCCATCGCGTTGCTGCCGCCACCGACACAGGCAATGACCGCGTCGGGCAGGCCGGGCGCGCCGTTGCCGGGCAAGCCGAGCTCGGCCAGCCGCTGCGGCATTTGTTGCAGGCACTCCTCGCCGATGACGCTTTGGAAGTCGCGCACCATCGTCGGGTAGGGGTGGGGGCCGGCCACGGTGCCGATGATGTAGAAGGTATTTCCGACGTTCGTGACCCAGTCGCGCAGCGCCTCGTTGAGCGCATCCTTGAGCGTGCGGCTGCCGGAGTGCACCGGCACGACGGTGGCGCCCAGCAGCTGCATGCGATAGACATTGGGACTTTGGCGCTTGACGTCTTCGGCCCCCATGTAGACGATGCACGTCAGCCCGTAGCGCGCACAGATGGTGGCGGTGGCCACGCCGTGCTGGCCGGCGCCGGTCTCGGCGATGATGCGCGGCTTGCCCATACGGCGCGCCAGCATCGCTTGGCCGATGACGTTGTTGATTTTGTGCGCGCCGGTGTGGTTGAGGTCTTCGCGCTTGAGCAGGATTTGCGCTCCACCGAGTTCGCGGCTCAAGCGCGCGGCGTGGTAGATGGGCGAGGGCCGGCCGACGAAGTGCACCAATTCCTGCCGGAATTCGCGCTGGAAGTCGGGGTCGTGACGGTAGCGCTCGTAGGCGCTGCGCAGTTCGGCAATGGCGTGTGTGAGGGTTTCACTGACGAAGCTGCCGCCATAGGGGCCAAAATGGCCGCGGGCGTCGGGGTAGTCGTAGTGGATCATCGGGCAAAACCTCGCAAAGGACGGGCTGACAGCCCGCCGTGCACGGCCGCGGTGGGCGCACGGCGGTCACACCGCAGGGGAGGGAGGAAGCGCAGCGTCGGCGCGCCGCACCGCAGCCACGAACGCCGCCATGCGCTGCGCGTCTTTGATGCCTTTGGCGGCTTCGACGCCGGAGGAAACGTCAACCGCCCAAGGCCGCACCAGGCGCACGCCATCGGTCACATTTTCGGGTGTGAGTCCACCAGACAAAACGACCCGATCGGCGGCGCGAAGTCGAGGGTGTGACCACGGAATCGCTGTCCAATCGAAAGTTTGCCCGCCACCGCCATAACCGGCCACGTGGGCATCGACCACCAGGGCACGGGCGGCAGCAAACGTCTCGGCGTATTCTAGAAGATCGAAGCCGGTGGCGCCAGGCGTCAGCGGCACGCGCGCCGCGCGCAGCCAGGCGCGCGCGCCTGCCAGCGCCGCGCACTGCGCGGGCGTCTCGTCGCCATGAAATTGCAGCAGCGCGTGCGGCACCGCGGTCACACCGGCGGCCACCTCGGCGGCGCTGGCGTTGACGAACAGCAGCACCGGTGTGATGAAGGGCGGCAGCAGCGCCGCCAGCGCCGCTGCGCGTTCAGGCGTGACGGCGCGCGGACTGCCCGGGTAGAGCACGAAGCCGACGGCGTCGATGTCCAGGGCGGCGGCCGCGCGCACGTCGGCTTCACGCGTGAGGCCGCAGATTTTGATGCGGGTGCGTCGCTTCGGGGGCATCGTTATAGGGGCAGCCAATCGAAGGCCGGCGTGCGCTCAGGCAGGTCCAGTTCCGCATCGTACACCGGACCCAAAAAATACAGGCCATCGGGGGCAAAGGTGGGGGCGGCGCGTTCGCGCGAGCGGCTATCGCGTACCTCGGCCACCCAGCCTGGCGGCCGCAGCCCTTGACCGACGGCGATCAGACAGCCCATCAGATTGCGAATCATGTGGTGTAAGAAGGCATCGGCTTCGAAGTCGAAGCGCCAGTAGGGGCCGCGGCGCCGGATGGCAACGGTGCGCAGGGTTTTGACGGGTGAGCGGGCCTGGCATTGGGCGGCGCGAAAGGCGCTGAAGTCATGCGTGCCCAGCAGATGTTGGGCAGCGGCCTGCATCGGCTCGAGTTGCAGCGGCCGAAAAACCCAGCCGACGCGGCCGGCTTCCACGCTGGGGCGCACCGGCGACTCCAGCAGCACGTAGGCGTAACGGCGCGCGCGCGCGTGGTTGCGGGCGTGAAAATCGGCGGGCACCCGCCGTGCCCACTGCACCGCGATATCGGAGGGCAGGTAGCGGTTGGTGCCGCGTACCCAGGCCGCCAGCGGCCGCTGCACCGGCGCATCGAAGTGCACCACCTGGTTGAGCCCGTGCACGCCGGCGTCGGTGCGGCCCGCGCACAGGGTGGTGATCGCCGGCATGTCGGCAAAGCGGGCCAGGGCGTCTTCGAGCCGATCTTGCACGGTGCGCCCGTGCGGCTGGCTTTGCCAGCCGGTGTAGGCCGTACCCAAATAGCTCACGCCCAGCGCGATGCGCATCACCACCGTGGTGGGCCCCACTCAGCCCAGTTGCGCCAGGAACGCGCGCGCGCGCTCTTGCAGCGCGCCGCTGGCTTCGGCCGCCACCTCTTCGGCCAGCGTGCGCGCGCCGTCGATGTCACCGATGGCCTCGAACTCGCGCGCCAACGACAATTTGGTCTCGAGCGGATCGTTTTCGTCGAGCGTCTCTGTCTCTGTCACTTCCAGGCTGGATGGTGCCTCCGGCACCGACTCGCCGGTGGCGGCAGATGGCGCAGGCGGCTCCTCGGTGGACAGGTCCAGCGACAAGTCCTGCAGCTCGGGCGGCAGGGTGGGCATACCCGTGGTGCCGCTCGCCGTCACGGGGGGTTGCGCCGGCGTCGTCGTTGGCACCTCGAGCTCGAGATCGACTTCGGGCACCGCAGCGCTGGTCGGGGTGATGCGGTCCTGTGGCAGGTCGAGCTCGAAATCCAGCCCGCTGGAGGCCACCTCGGCAGGCTTGCTCGGAGCGGCCACGCCGTTGGCGTCTGCGGACTGGGTATCGGTGTCGGACGGCGACGCTGCTGCTGTGCCATCACTGTCCGCGCTCAGGTCGAGGTCGAAATCGAACTCATCGTCGCTGGGCGCGGCAGCGGGTTGCCCCGCATCGAGCGGCGGTTCGACCGCAGCGGCTGCATCGGACCCGATCTCGGGGGCGCCGTCCGCTTCGGGGGGCGTGGCAGGGCGATACAACGGATTGTCGGGGTCGATCTGGCGTCCCCAGGCACAGGCTTGATCCCACTCGGCGCCCGTGCCACCGGTGAGCTCGCGCAGCTCGCGCGCCGCCGCCTCGAAGCGCGCGGGGTCTGGGCGCTGGGCGTAGATTTCGAGCAACTTCAGCCGCACCGGCAAGCGCTGCGGATGCAGCCGCAGGGCCTCCAGCAAAATGTCTTCGGCCTGCTGCTCGCGCCCGTAGGCCAGGTAGACGTCGGCTTCGGACACCGGATCGACGTCACCGTCGGCAACGATCTGGCTGGGTGCGTACGGGACCTCTGACTGCGACTGCGCGTCGGCGTCGGCCATCGCTTCGGGTTGGGGTTCGGGCTGCGGTTCGGTGCGCTGCAGCTCTTCGGTGCGGCGCCGGCGCAGCCGCCACCAGGCAAAGGCCAGCATCAGCGCCGCCAGGGCGGCCGCCGCCGGAATCGTCACCGGGTTGCCGAGCAGGGCCGACAGTGGCCCCGGGGCACCCGCGGCGGGCGCCGTTGGCGCAGTTGTCGGCGCAGCCACGGGGGCGGTAACCGCAGGCGCTGCTGGTGGTGGCGATGGCGATGGCGCGGCCGCGCCCGGTGCCGTGGCGGCAGGGGCGGCGCTGGGCGCCGCTTCGGTTGCCGCGGCAGGCTCCGTGGGGGCGGGCGCGGCCGCGCCATCGCCATCGCCACCACCAGC
>NZ_VJON01000030.1 GCF_007556685.1 Tepidimonas charontis
CGGTGGAGCTGCTGCGCTACCCGGACCTGCGCGGTCAGCCGGTGGTGATCGGCGGCGGCCACCGGCATCAGCCCGAGCTGCTGGCCGACGGCACCCGCCGTTACGCTCGGCTGGTCGAGTACGCGGGACGGGGTGTCATCACGACCGCCACGTACGAGGCACGGGCGCTGGGTGTGCATTCGGGCATGGGCCTCATGAAGGCCGCGGCGCTCGCGCCCGAGGTGGTGCTGCTGCCGACCGACTTCGACGAGTACCGTCGCTACTCGCGACTGTTCAAGGCGGCGGTGGCCGAGATCGCGCCGCAGATCGAGGACCGCGGCATCGACGAGGCCTACATCGACCTCACCGACGTGCCCGGGGCTCAGGACGCCGTGGGTGGCGACCCGCTGGGCGGCGTGCGCCTGCGCGTGGTCATCCGGCTTGCGCAGGGGAAAGAGGCTATCCCAAAACGCCAACCAAAACGCGGTACGCCATGGCCCGGCAAAGCCGACGGCCACCGCCGCCCGCGCCCACCACGGCGGCTCGCCGTCGCGCACCACGGGCCCCAGCAGCACCACACCCGTGACCGACGCCGGCCCCTCGTGCGCGGCCCACAGTGCCGAGCCGGCGGCGAACGAGTTGCCCAGGATCACCGCCGGGCCGGCCTGCAGATGCGCGATCAGGGCCAGCGCATCGTGCCCGATGGCGTAAGCCGAATAGTCGTCCCACGCGACCGACGACTCACCGTGACCACGGATGTCCATCGTCACCACCCGGTAGCCGGCACGCCACAGCAACGGCCGCAGGGTGCGGTATTCGTGGCGCAAATCGCCCATGCCGGGGATGGCCAGCACCAGCGGCCCGGATCCGCCGGTATCGTCATAGGCGATCCGGCCGTGGGGCAGCGTCAGGTAACGGGTGACGGCTGGCGGAATGGGGCTCGTCACCGCCCCTGCCTCCAGGGGCAGGGTCAGGGGTAGGGTCAGGGCGGCAGCGGCCCCGATGCGAGTCAACAGACGGCCTGTGGCGGACATGCAAACGGCTCCAACGACAAGGGGTCAAACGAGACCCCCACTGTGCCGGATGCGGCGCGCCTGGGCGATGACCGACGGCGCCAGACGATGGACTTCAGGCGCCAGCGGTGCGTTCAGGCGCCAGCGGTGCGTTCAGGCGCCAGCACCGCGCAACCAACGCTCGATGGCGCGCGGATAGATCAGGTGTTCTTGCGTGAGCACACGTGCGGCCAAGGTCTCGGCAGTGTCGCCGGGCAGGATCGGCACCACCGCCTGCTCCAGGATCGGGCCGTGGTCCAGCTCGGCCGTCACCAGATGCACGGTGGCGCCGGCAAAGCGACAACCGGCCTCGATGGCGCGGCGGTGGGTATGCAAGCCGGGGAAGGCCGGCAGCAGCGACGGGTGGATATTGACGATGCGCCCCGCATAGCGCTGCACGAAATCCGGCGTGAGGATGCGCATGAAGCCGGCCAGAACGACCAGCGCGTTGCCCAGCGGGTCGAAGCGATCGAGGGTGCGCGCCAGCTCGGCGTCGAACGCGGCGCGGTCGGCAAAGGCGGTGTGGTCGACGACCGCGGTCGGTAGACCCTCGGCGGCGGCCCACGCCAGCCCTTTGGCCTCGGGCCGGTTGCTGATGACGGCCGCCACGTAGGCGCCCAGTCGCTCGCGCCAGCGTTGCGCCTGCGCCGCACGCACGATGGCCTGCATATTCGAGCCCGTGCCGGAGATCAAGATGAGCAGCGGCCGCGGCGGCCGCGCTTCGTGCTGTGTGCTCACACCCATGCCGACAGTGTAACGGCGCGCGCAGCCCGAGCCACCCCAGCGCTGCGCCCGGCAGGCGGTAGAAGTAGCCTGCGCGGGCGGCGCCGGGCGCGGCCCGCGCGCTGTCACCCGTCCGACAGGTACGGTGCGGCGTTTGCGGCATAAAGTCGGTCATCACACGGCAGAGGAGACAACGCGATGGAGCTGGCGTTCACGCCCGAAGAGCGGGCGTTTCGCAACGAGGTACGGGCCTGGATCGACGCCCATCTCGACCCGGCCCTGGCCGCCAAGGTGCTCGCTGGCTTGCGTCTGAGCAAAGACGAGATCCAGGGCTGGGCACGCACCCTGGGCCGGCAAGGCTGGCTGGCGTACCGCTGGCCGCGCGCCTTCGGCGGCCCGGGCTGGTCGCCGGTGCAACAGCACCTGTTCGATGAGGCCCTGGCCGAAGCGGGTGCACCGCCCATATTGCCCTTCGGCCCGGTGATGGTGGCGCCGGTCATCATAGCCTTTGGCACGCCCGAGCAGCAGCAGCGCTTTCTGCCCGGCATCGCCAGCGGCGACGTCTGGTGGTGCCAGGGCTACAGCGAGCCGGGCTCAGGCTCCGACCTGGCCAGCCTGCGCACACGCGCCGAGCGCGACGGCGCACACTACGTCGTCAATGGCCAGAAAACCTGGACCACGCTGGCCCAGCACGCCGACTGGATATTTTGCCTGGTGCGCACACGCGCCGAAGGCAAGCCGCAAAGCGGCATCAGCTTTTTGCTGATCGACATGAAGTCACCGGGCGTGACCGTGCGCCCCATCCGGCTGCTGGATGGTGAGTACGAAGTCAATGAGGTGTGGTTCGACAACGTGCGCGTGCCGGTGGACAACCGCATCGGCGAAGAAAACCAGGGCTGGACGATCGCCAAATATCTGCTGTCGCACGAGCGCGCCAACATCGCCGACATCAACCGCAGCAAGCGCGAGCTCAAGCGATTGAAGCGTCTGGCGCAGGCCGAGGGGGTCTGGGACGACGTGCGACTGCGCGACCACATCGCGCAGCTGGAGGTGGATATCGTGGCGTTGGAGATGTTGGTGCTGCGCGTGCTGGCGGCCGAAAAAAGTGGCAAACCCGCGCTGGACATCGCCGCGCTGCTCAAAATCCGCGGCAGCGAAATCCAGCAGCGCCTGACCGAGCTGATGCTGCTCGTGGCCGGCCCGATGGCGCTGCCCTACTTGGAGCCCGCGCTGACCGGCTTGCCGGTGGCAGCCGCCGATGCGGCCCTGGCGCCGCTGGCGCCGCGTTACTTCAACCTGCGCAAAACCACCATCTACGGGGGCAGCAACGAGATCCAGCGCAACATCGTGGCGCAGACATTGCTGGGCTGATTCGACCGAGACACCGGAGCACACACCATGGACTTCGACTTGACCGACGAGCAGCTGCAGCTGCGCGATGCGGTGGCGCGCTGGGCCGAGCGCGCCTACACCTTCGAGCGACGCCGCGCCGACATCGCTGCCGGTGGCTTTGACTCGGGCGTTTGGCAGGCTTTGACCGAACTCGGCTTGACCGGGCTGACGGTGCCCGAAGTCCACGGCGGCATGGGCCAGGGGCCGGTGGAGGCGTTGGTGACGCTGCAGGCGCTGGGCAACGCGCTGCTGCTGGAGCCGCTGGCTGCCGCCTGGGTGGCGGCGGCCATGCTGCAGCACGGCGGAGGTTCGGCACTGCAGGCGGTGTGGCTGCCGCGGCTGGCGGCGGGCGAACTGGTGGTGCCGGCGTTGCTGGAGCGGCGCAGCCGTCACGACCTGGGGCGTGTGGCCTGCCAAGCCAGTGCCGACGGCGACCATTGGCGCTTGAGCGGCCGCAAACACGTGGTGCCCGCCGGTGATCAGGCCGCCGCTTGGATCGTCTCGGCGCGCGCGCCCGACGGGTTGGCGCTGTTTTGGGTGGAGCGCAGCGCTGCCGGGGTGCATCTATCGCCCTATCCCTTGCAAGACGGCAGCCGAGCCGCCGACTTGGTGCTGGAAGCCACACCGGCGCAGCGCTTGCCCGGCAACGGCGCTGCCACCCTACAGTGGGGCGCCGATGTCGGCGCTGCCTTGGCCTGCGCACAGGCGGTGGGGGTCATGGAGCGGGCGCTGGCCCTGACCGTCGACTATCTGAAGACGCGCCACCAGTTTGGTGTGCCCATCGGCAGCTTCCAGGCACTGCGGCACCGTGCTGCCGACATGAAGATGGCGCTGGAGCTGGCGCGCGGTATGGCCGTCTATGCGCTGCTCAAACTCACCGCACCCGAGGCCGAGCGCCGCCAGGCCGTGGCACGCGCCAAGGTGCAGGTGGGCCAGTCGGCCCGTTTCATCGGCCAGCAGGCGGTGCAATTGCACGGCGGCATCGGCGTCACCGACGAATACGCCATCGGTCACTGCTTCAAGACGCTGACGCAGCTGGAGCTCAGCTGGGGCGATACCTCACATCATCTGGGCATCGTTGCCGCCGGCATGACCGAAGAGGCTAACGTTGGCGCCTGAATCGCGGCCAGCGGCAGAGCTCCGGCGGTGGCCGGGACGGGGCCAGGGGACGCCAGGCAGCGCCAGCGCCCAGGCGCTGGATCGATAGGGGCCAGTGGCGCGGCCTCACACGGCGCGCAGACGGTCGAAGCAACACGGATGTCGATCGCGGGTGTCGGCGCCGCGACATCTGAGCCATCGGTCTGCTGGTTTTCCCGCTGGCAGCACGCAGCGGGCTCGACCGACGATGCGTGGCATGCACGCATATGAGGTCGATTACGCGATCATCGGCTCGGGCTTCGGCGGCGCGGTGGCGGCTTTGCGTCTGGCCGAAAAAGGCTACCGTGTCGTGGTGCTGGAACAAGGGCGGCATTGGCGGCCCGAGGACTTTCCTGCCACCAGCTGGCATTGGCGCCGCTGGCTATGGCACCCGGCGCTGGGCTGCCAGGGATTTTTCAGCCTGCGCCTTTTCCGCCACGTGGTGGTGCTGCACGGCAATGCGGTAGGCGGCGGGTCGATCACCTACGCCAACACGCTGCTGGTGCCACCGGCCGAGGTATGGACCCAAGGCAGCTGGGCCGCGCTGGACGACTGGGCCCGCGTGATGCCAGGCCACTACGCCACCGCCCAGCGCATGCTGGGCGTGACCCGCAACCGGCGCGCCGCCGCCGCCGACGAGCGCCTGCGTGCCATGGCCGAGGCCTGCGACGTGGCCGACAGCTGGCAATTGACCGACGTTGGTGTCTTTTTCGGCGATGATGCCGACGACACCGGTGGTCGCCTCTACCCCGACCCCTACTTTGGGGGCGAGGGCCCGGCCCGCACCTCGTGCACCGGCTGCGGCGCTTGCATGGTGGGCTGCCGCGTCGGCGCCAAAAATACGCTGGACCGCAACTACCTGTACCTGGCGCAACGGCGCGGTGCCGAGCTGCGAGCACAAACCCGTGTGACGCGCATCGTGCCCCTGCCCGCCCCCGACGGCAGCGCCGCCCCCGGGGGGCAGTATGGCTATGCCGTGCACACGGTCGGCAGTGACGGCGGCACCCGGCAGCGCGCGATCGTGCGGGCACGCGCCGTGGTGTGCGCCGCGGGCTCGCTGGGCACCCAGGCGCTGCTGATGGAGGCGCGCCGCCGTGGTGACCTCCCGTTTCTCTCACCGGCCTTGGGACGCCACGTGCGCACCAACGCCGAGTCGCTGATCGGCATACGTTGGCCGGGCTGTGCCGAAGACCTCTCGCGCGGCGTGGCCATCGGCTCCAAGATCCGCCTCGACGCCTACACGACCGTGGAGGCCACACGCTACCCTGCGGGTTCAGACGCCATGGCGCTGTTGTCCACCGTGATGGGGCGCAACGACACCCGTTTGGGTTGGCTGGCGACGCTGGTGCAGCGGCTGGTGCGCCACCCACAGGCCACGGCGCGGCTGCTGTGGCCCGGCCGCTGGGCCCGCGAATCGATGATTTTGCTGTGCATGCAGACCCTGGACGGCACCTTGACCCTGCGTTGGGAGCGCCCCTGGTGGTGGCCCTTTGTCCCCCGGCTGCGCAGCCATGGCGCGCCGCTGCCCCACACCATCGCGGTGGTGCAGGCCTTTGCGCGGCGCGCCGCTGCCGCCACCGGCGGGGTGCCGATGGCGTCTCTGCCCGAAGTGTTGTTTCACATCCCCATGACCGCGCATTGCCTGGGTGGCGCCGTGATGGCCGCCCACCCCGACGCCGGCGTGTGTGACGCGCAGCAGCGTGTCTTTGGTCAGCACAACCTGTACATCATGGACGGCTCGGTGATCGCGGCCAACCTGGGAGTCAACCCCAGCCTGACCATCGCCGCGTTGGCTGAGCGCGCCTGCAGCTTGATTCCCCCGGCCCATACGGCGCACGCGGCCAACGCCCACGCCGCCGCCGAATCTGCGGTGTAATTGGTCCCATGGCGCCGCCGCCGCGAAGGCGACCGCATCGCTCACCCCCCACGCGTACCGTCCACGATGAATGCCTGGCGACACGATTTCAGCCACTTGCCCCCTGGCGATCTGCCTGCGGCCTTGCAAGCCCAGTGCGAGCGCATGCGCGCGGCCTGGCGTGTCTCGGCTGCGGCCAGCGCCGATGCGCGGCGCGAGCGCTTGACGCGGCTGCTGGAAGCGGTGCTGGACCATGAAACCGAATGGGTACGCGCCATCGATGCCGACTTTGGCGGGCGCAGCGGCACCGAGACGCGCTTGCTGGAGCTCGCACCACTGGCCGATGAAATTCGCCACCTGCGGCGCCACGTGGCGCGCTGGATGCGCCCACGCCCGGTGCGCGTCAACTCCCTGTTTTGGCCCGCGCGGGCACGCATCGTGCCGCAGCCGTTGGGAGTGGTGGGCATCATCGGCGCCTGGAACTACCCCGTGCAGCTGACGCTGTCGCCGCTGGCCAACGCCTTGGCCGCTGGCAACCACGTTCTGCTCAAACCCTCGGAGTTGGCGCCACAGACGGCAGCCCTGTTGCGGCGGGTGCTGGCCGACACCTTCGCCCCCGACGTGGTGTGCGTGGTCATCGGCGGTGCCGACGTGGCGGCAGCGCTGGCCGCTGCCCCGTTGGACCACTTGCTGTTCACCGGCTCGACCCGGGTCGGTCGCTGGGTGATGCAGGCCGCTGCCGAGCGCCTGACCCCGGTGACGCTGGAGCTGGGCGGCAAGTCGCCGGCCGTCGTGGCCGACGACGCCGACCTCGACGAAGCCGCCGATCGCATCGCCAGCGCCAAGGGCTGGAATGCGGGGCAGACCTGCATCGCCCCGGACTATTGCCTGGTGCCGCGCGCGCGGCGTGACGCCTTCGTTGCGGCGCTGCGTACGAGTGTGCGGCGGCGCTGGCCACGCGGCCTGGCCGATGCGGACTACACGTCCCTGCTGTCCAGTGCCGCCTGGCAGCGCATGCAGCGCCTGGCGCAGGAAGCAGCGGCCGCTGGCGCCACCCTGGTGCCGCTGATGGCAGACGAGTCACCGTATGGCGACGCCAATGCGCACCGTATGGGCCCGATCGCGGTGTTGGAGCCACCGCCGCAGTGCGCCCTGATGCGCGAGGAAATCTTCGGTCCGCTGCTGCCGGTGCTGGGCTACGACGGCGATATCGAAGCCGCCATCGCACACGTCAACGCCGGCCCACGGCCGCTGGCGCTGTATCTCTTTAGCCAGCGCCAAGCCACCATCGAGCGGGTGCTGCAGGCCACCACCAGCGGCGGCGTGACGGTCAACGACTGCATGCTGCACCAGCCGCAGCATGGGCTGCCGTTTGGCGGCGTCGGCCTCAGTGGCATCGGGGCCTACCACGGGCGTCATGGCTTCGAGCGTTTTTCGCACCTCAAGGGGGTCTACCTGCAACACCCCCTGGTGGGCGCGATCTTCGACCGCTGGGTGCGTCCGCCCTACGGGGCCTGGACACAGCGCTTACTGCGCTGGATGCTGCGGCGCTGAGCCTGCCGCTCACGACCCGGCCAGGCTCGCCCACCCACCCAGTCGCCACCCCAGCGCTGCCAGCGCCAACACCGCCACCGCAATGATCCAGCCCCAGGGTAGCCCACGGCTGGCATCGGGGTCGGCAGCGCTGCGCTCGGCACCCTCTGGCAAAGCTGCCAGCGCCGTCAGGCGCCGCCCGAAAACCGGGCCAATGCGGGCACGGGTATTGACGGCCCAGCCATTGGCATCGAGCAAGGGGCCGATGTTGCGCGCGCGCAGCTTGAACCAGGCCAACAGCACCGACGGCCCCGAAATCAACAGCATGACGCCGACGACGACCAGCGGCATTTGCCACCAGGCCAGCTGCACGAAGCCGGTGACGACCGCCACCAGGGCCGAGCCCAGGGCGCCCAAGGCCAGCCCGATCGCGGCAAAAATGCCGGCAAAGCGCGCGATGTCGAACGTCGCCGAGCCCTCTTTGCGCGCTGCGCCGGCCGCGGCCTCGGCCTGGCCTTCGACCTGCTGCGCCGCGCCGGTCTGTACCTGCTGCTCGCGCGCTGCGGCCCACTTGCGCACCTGCTCGCCCACCAGCCGCGCCACCCGTTTGTACGGCGCCCAGAAGGCCTGCCGCAAACTGATCGGGTTTTCCACCACCTTGACGACGCGCGCGTGCCAATCGCGGCCCTGTCGGTCGATGAATACGCCATTGCGCCCCGGCACCATGAAGTCCGGTGCATCGCCGGCCGTCAGCGCCGCGACGATGGTCTGAGGCGCTTGGTCAGCGCGCTCGCAGTGGCAGTACACCAAATACAGTCCGCTGTAGCCCGCCAGCTGGGCATGCGCGGCCGCATCGGCCACCGGTAGACACAACAGGCACTCGCGCCGGTCGATATAGAGCCGACCGCACTGGAACAGGCCGTCTGCGGCACCGTAAAAATCCGCGAAGTTGACGAAATTGCGCAATAGCCGGACCAGATCTCGGCGCAACGCCAGCAATTTGACGAGATCGTCGAGCCGCTGCGCCAAGGCGGCTGCACTGCGGTCGTGCTCGATGAGCGCGCCCAAACGCTCGCCCACGCGCTGCGCCTCCCACGCCTGCAGCAGCGCTTCGTCCCAATCGGCCACGGGCGTATCCGGACGCTGCGCGCGCCATGCCTCCCAGTCCGCCAGGCGCGCCCGCAGCGCCTGCCAATCGGCCCAGCTCAGGTGATCGCGCGCACCCAGCAGCGGCAGCACCGCGTCGGCGTACAGGCGTGCCATCGCCGCTTGCCATGCGGGGTTGAGTCCCTGAGTGAGCGGCAACACCGCCTCGGCATCGACGTGCGCCAAAGGCAACGCCACCAGCTCGGCCTGCCCGGCGGCCAGGGTGGTGGCCGCCAGCGCTTGTATCGGCTCCAGCGGCACATCCAGGGCGATGGCCGCGCGCGCGTCGAACGCCGCCAACTGGCAGCGCACGAAATGATCGTCCACCTTGGCCGCCACCGCTTGCAGCGCCGCCAGCGCAGCGTCCAGCACCGCCGCCACCCCCTCGGGCTGGGCGGCGCGCCACGCGCGCACCGCCCGCACGGCCTCGGCGCAGCGCAGCAGCGCATCGGTATCGATTCCCTGCTGTCCACTGCGGTCGGGCATCCACCCCACCGCAGCGCCAACGCGCTCGAGCCACGGCACCGCGTCGGGATCGATGGCCTGGGCCAAGGCGGCCGGCACGACACCGTCGCCGTTGGGCTGGTCGGGCGGGAAAAGACGCGCCGGCTCGGCCACATCCGCTGGCGCAAGAACGGTGGGTGGCCGCCCCAGGCGCTGCAGTAAAGCGCTGGCGGCCGTGCGCAACGCCTGCCCTTCGCCGTCGGTGGCCAGCGCGTCCAGAGGCAGCGCATCGCCCGGCTGCCACAGCAGCCCCGGGTCACGCAGGCGCTCGCACACCCATTGCACGGCGGCCACGACTTCGGGCCGGCGCAGACGCCCATCACCATCGTGGTCCAGCAGCGCCAGCGTCTGCGGCGCCATGTCCAACCCTTGGACGGGGCATGCGAGCGCCGCCCACAGCTTGGCATCGAGGGTCGGCAGCGCGCGCAGGTCATCGGCGCCGTCGATACGCGGCTGATCAACCCCGCCCGCGCGAAAAAACCGCCATCGATGGGCGATCGGGGGGCGTGGGGGCATGGCACTCATCGACGTCTCCTCGGCAGCCCGGTTGTCAACACCGTGCCGAGCCGGGGTGTGCCGGATCGGCGACGGCCACGGCCACAGTGTAGGGCATGGCGCCGGCCATCAAGCGCACAGGCGCGAGTGGCGCGGCAGGTGCGCCATCAAAAATTCCATCTGGTCGGCCAGGATACGGCGATTGCGCAGGATGAAGTCTTCCCACAGACTGGGCACGTAGGGGGCATACAGGAGCGCCATGCGCGCCTGCTCGGGCGTGCGGTTGCCTTTGCGGTGGTTGCAGGCCCGGCAGGCCGTCACCACGTTCATCCAGTGATCGCGCCCGCCCTGCGCCAGCGGCACGATGTGCTCGCGCGTCAGCAGCGCCTCGTCGAAGCAGTCGCCGCAGTAGGCGCACAGGTGGCGGTCGCGGGCAAACAGCTTGGCGTTGGTGAGACTCGGCACCACGTCGAACGGATTGACCGGCATATGCCCGCGGGTGCCGATGATCGAATGCACCTCCACCATCGATAGCCGTCCGGTGCGGGCATTGACGCCACCACGAAACGTGGCAATGTGCGCCCCGGCCACCCAGCGCACGTCGCCGGCGGCATAGTGCAACACGGCCTCCTCCAGCGTGAGCCACGCCTGCGGCAGGCCTTGCGCGGTGAGTTTGAGCACTCTCATGGCTGTGTCATAGTAGCGCGCTTTGGCGACACGCGCATGACACGCGCCCTTGCCCCCTGCGAGCGTTTTGGGTCCCGATGAAAATACTGTATGGTCTGCACAACCTACGCCGCCGCCCGCGCAGCGCGCGCGCGCTGACGATCGGCAATTTCGACGGTGTACACCGTGGCCACCAGGCCATGCTGGCGCTGCTCATCAACGAGGCGCGGCACCGCGGCGTGCCCGCCTGCGCGGTGACGTTCGAGCCGCACCCACGCGATTTCTTTGCGGCGCGCCAGCGCCGCCCCGAGCTGGCCCCGGCGCGCATCGTCACGCTGCGCGACAAGCTGGCCGAACTGCGCCGCTGTGGCATCGACGAATGCGTCATCTTGCCGTTCGACGATGCGCTGGCTGCCCTGTCGGCCGAGGCCTTCATCGACCAGGTGCTGCTGCAGGCGCTGGGCGCCTGCTATGTGTTGGTGGGCGATGATTTTCGCTTCGGTGCACAGCGCCGCGGCGACTATGCGCTGCTCGACGCAGCGGGCGCGGCACGCGGCTTCGACGTCGCGCGCATGCTCAGCTACGAGGTGCACGGTGTGCGCGTCTCCAGCTCCGAGGTGCGCGCCGCGCTCGCCGCCGGCGACATGGCGCGCGCCGCCGCGCTGCTGGGACGCCCCTACGCCATCAGCGGGCATGTGGTGCACGGCCGCAAATTGGGGCGTGCGCTGGGGGCCTCGGCGCCCGAGCGCGGCGACGGCTTTCGCACGCTGAATCTGCGCTTCGACCACTGGAAGCCGGCCGCCAGCGGCATCTTCGTGGTGCAGGTGTACGGGCTCGATCCCACCCCGGGGGCGGCGCCGTTGCCGGGTGTGGCCAACCTGGGCGTGCGGCCCTCGCTGGATCCGAACGATGTCAACGGCGGGCGCGTGTTGCTGGAAACCCACTGCCTGGCGTGGCCCGAGCGCGTGCAAGCGGCACTGGCGCACGCGCCAACGCCCGGGGAGGCCTACGGTAGAATCATTCGCGTCGAGCTGCTGCACAAGCTGCACGACGAGCGCCGCTACGACAGCCTCGATGCGCTGACCGCCGGCATCGCCCACGATTGCGCCGATGCCCGCGCTTGGTTTGCCGCGCACGGCCCCACGCCCGCCCGCCCATCATGACCGAACGCCGCGCCGCCGATACTTTGCCCGATTACAGCCACACGCTCAACCTGCCCGACACGCCGTTTCCGATGCGCGGCAACCTGCCGCAGCGCGAGCCGGATTGGGTGCGCCAGTGGGAGGAACAGGGCATCTATCGGCGTCTGCGCGAGGCGCGCGCCGGCGCGCCCAAGTTCATCCTGCACGACGGCCCACCCTACGCCAACGGCCGCATCCACATCGGGCACGCCGTCAACAAGATTCTCAAGGACATGATCGTCAAGGCGCGCCAGCTCGCCGGCTTCGACGCGCAGTACATCCCGGGCTGGGACTGTCACGGCCTGCCGATTGAAAACGCCATCGAGAAGCTGCACGGCCGCGGCTTGAGCCGCGATGAGATGCAGGCCAAGGCGCGGGCTTTTGCCACCGAGCAGATCGCGCAACAGATGGCCGATTTCAAGCGCCTGGGCGTGCTGGGCGATTGGGAGCGCCCCTACCGCACGATGGACTTCAAAAACGAGGCCGAGGAAATCCGCGCCTTCAAGCGCGTGATGGAGCGCGGCTTCGTCTATCGGGGTCTGAAACCCGTGTACTGGTGCTTCGACTGCGGCTCGTCGCTGGCTGAGTTCGAAATCGAATACGCCGACAAACAAAGCCAGACGCTGGACGTGGGCTTTCTGTGCGCCGAGCCGGACAAGCTGCTGCAGGCTTTCTTCCGCGACAGCGGGCTGCCGCACGCCAGCCCGGCGGAGCTGCAGGGCCGGCCCATCTTCGCCGTCATCTGGACCACCACCGCGTGGACCATTCCGGCCAACCAGGCGCTCAACCTCAACCCCGAGCTGCTCTACGCCCTGGTGGACACGCCGCGCGGCCTGCTGGTGCTGGCCGAGGCGCTGGTCGAGTCCTGCCTGCAGCGCTACGGCCTGGAGGGGGCGGTGCTGGCCACCGTGCCCGGCCGCGCGCTGGAAAAGCTGAACTTCCACCACCCGCTGGCCCATGTGCACCCGGGCTACGGCCGGCTCTCGCCCATCTATTTGGCCGACTACGCCACCGCCGACGACGGCACCGGCATCGTCCATTCCGCCCCCGCCTACGGCGTGGAGGATTTCAACACCTGCGTCGCGCATGGGCTGGCATTGACCGACATCCTCAACCCCGTGCAGGGCAACGGCGTCTATGCCGCCGAGCTGCCGCTGTTTGGTGGCCGGTCCATCTGGAGTGCCACGCCGCTGATCATCGACACCCTGCGCCAAGCCGATCGGCTCTTCGCCACCCAGGGCATCACCCACAGCTACCCGCACTGCTGGCGCCACAAAACCCCGGTCATCTACCGCGCCGCAGCCCAATGGTTCATCCGCATGGATGCGCCCACCGAGGCCACGCGCGGTATCTTCGCCACCGATCCGGCGCCGCGCACGCTGCGCGAAATGGCGCTGGAAGCGATCGAGCACACCCAGTTCTACCCGGAAAGCGGGCGCGCCCGCCTGCGCGACATGATCGCGCACCGGCCCGACTGGTGCATCAGCCGCCAGCGCAGCTGGGGCGTGCCCCTGCCCTTCCTGCTGGACGTGGACAGCGGCGAGCCGCACCCGCGCACGCCCGAAATCATCGACCTGGCCGCCGACGTGGTGGAGGCCGGCGGCATCGAGGCCTGGAGCACGCTCACCGTGGCCGAGATCCTGCAGCGCATCGGCGACAGCGCCGACCCCGACCGCTACACCAAGAGCACCGACATCCTGGAGGTGTGGTTCGATTCCGGCACCACGCACACCACGGTGCTCAAGGGCAGCCATGCCGGCGCCGGCCACGACAGCGGGCCCGAGGCCGACCTGTATCTGGAAGGCCACGACCAACACCGCGGCTGGTTCCACTCCTCGCTGCTGACGGCCTGCGCCATGTACGGCCGCGCGCCCTACAAGGGTTTGCTCACCCACGGCTTCACGGTGGACGGACAAGGCCGCAAGATGAGCAAGTCGCTCGGCAATGTGGTCGCCCCGCAAGAGGTCAGCAGCAAACTCGGAGCCGAGATCATTCGCCTGTGGGTCGCCGCCACCGATTACTCCGGCGACCTCGGCATCGACGACAAAATCCTGGCGCGCGTGGTGGACGCTTACCGCCGCATTCGCAATACGCTGCGCTTTTTGTTGGCCAACATCAGCGACTTCGACCCCCAGACCGATGCCGTGCCGCCGGCGCAGATGCTCGAAATCGACCGCTGGGCGCTGGCACGCGCCGCCCAGTTCCAGGCCGAGGTGCTGGCCCACTACCAGCGCTACGAGTTCCACCCCGTGGTGGCCAAGCTGCAGGTGTTTTGCTCCGAGGATCTGGGCGCGTTTTACCTGGACGTGCTCAAGGACCGGCTCTACACCACGGCCCCCAAGAGCCTGGCGCGGCGCAGTGCGCAGACCGCGTTGCACCAGCTCACGCACACCCTGCTGCGCTGGATGGCGCCGTTTCTGTCCTTCACCGCCGAGGAGGCCTGGCGCCTGATCGGCCACACGCCTTCCATCTTCACCGAAACCTACTGGCCGCTGCCCACGCCCGACGAAGCCTTGCTGGCCAAGTGGGCACGTATCTTGACCATCCGCGACGCGGTCAACAAAGCCATCGAGGCCGAGCGCGCGACGGGCCGCATCGGGCCGTCGCTACAGGCCGAAGTGACGCTGACCCTGCCCACCGAAGACCATGCGCTGCTGGCCAGCCTGGGGGATGACGCCAAGTTCGTCTTCATCGTCTCGGCGCTGACGCTGCAGGCCGGCAGCGAGCTGGCTGTGGCCGTCACCCCCTCGCCGCACGCCAAATGCGCGCGCTGCTGGCACTGGCGCGCCGACGTGGGCCATGACCCCGCCCACCCGCACCTGTGCGGGCGCTGCACCAGCAATCTGTACGGCAGCGGTGAAGCGCGGCACGCCGCCTGAGCCCCACACCATCCACGCTCCCATGGCCAAAGCGTCCTCCCGCGGCATGCTGACCTGGCTCGGACTGGCCTTTGCCATCGTCCTGCTCGATCAGTTCACCAAAACACTCATCGTCGGCTTCTACCGACTGGGCGAGGTCACCCCGGTGACGTCGTTTTTCAACATCGTGCGCGTGCACAACCCCGGGGCGGCGTTTTCTTTCCTGGCCAACGCCGGAGGCTGGCAACGCTGGCTCTTCACCGCCATCGGGCTGGCGGTGGCCGTCTTCATCGTCTGGATGCTGCGCAGCCACGCGCACCAGCGGCTGTTTGCCTTTTCGCTGGCGTGTCTGCTGGGCGGCGCGCTGGGCAATGTGATCGATCGCCTGCTGCGCGGCTACGTGGTGGACATGCTGGACTTTCACTTTCGCTGGCTTGCGCCCCTGTTCGCGGGGGGGCACTTTCCCTCCTTCAACGTCGCGGACACCGCCATCACCATCGGCGCCATCGGCCTCATCCTGGACGAATTTTGGCGCGTGCGGCGCAGTCGGTGAGCGCAAGATGGGTGTCTGGGTTTGAGACGCACGGATCTGCCGCGTCCAGCGCGCACAGTGGCACCCCGGCCAGCTGGCCGTCACCTCACGTCCAGCCCGTGCAGCAACGCAGCCGCCCCATTTTCCTGGTGGTATTATGGGAATGTCCGTCGGCACGGAGGCATCTTCTGACGCCAAGCGCCTCGTACCCAGTTCTATGATACAACAAATCCATTCCGTTGGCGCCCAAACCAAACCGACCTCGGGCCCAACCCTTGGAGAGGAGACATGACCACACACGCTCTGCCTGCCCCCGCTTCCGCCAGCTCCACCGCGCAAGCCCCGGTCGTGCGCGACAACCTCGTCACCGGGTGTTGGGTCGTGGGCGCAGCCGCGGCCCTGCCGCTGTTGGCCGATTTACTGACGTGGCTCGGCATGGGGTCAGCGGTACCATTGTGGCGCTGGGCCATCGACGGCGCCACGCTGCTGGGCGCCGCCCTGGGCGCGGCCTGGACGCTGCGCACCGTCACGCGCCGCGTGCGCGTGATCCGGCGTGAGATGCTCACCCTGTCCATGGGCGATATGCGCGTGCCGATTCGCGCCAGCTCCGGTGACTCGCTCGGCAGTCTGGAGCGCGAACTGGGCTACCTGCAGGCAGCGCTGACCGACATCATTCGCGCCGTGCGCCACGCCAGCAACGAGGTGGTGTACTCCGCGATCGAAATTGCAAACGGGGCGCGCGACGTGGCCGCGCGGGCCGAATCCTCGGCCGCTGCGCTGGAAGAATCGTCCGCCGCCTTGGAGCAGACCACCTCCACCAGTGCGAACACCGCGGACTTGGTGGCACAGGCCGCGCAGCTCGCACAAGACAACGCGCAGTCGGCCGCGCGCGGCGGTGACATCGTCGAGCGCGTGGTGCAGACCATGCGGCGGCTGGAGGAGTCCTCGGCGCGCATTCGTGACATTACCGGCGTCATCGACGGCATCGCCTTCCAAACCAACATTCTGGCGCTCAACGCCGCGGTGGAAGCAGCCCGCGCCGGCGAAGCCGGGCGCGGTTTTGCCGTGGTGGCCGGCGAAGTGCGGCAGCTTGCCCAGCGCTCGGGCCAAGCGGCCAAGGAGATCAAAGATCTGATCGAGCGCAACGTGCAAGACGTCAACGAGGGCGTGACGGTGGTGCAAAACGTCGGCAGCGTCATTCAGGAGATCGTGTCGTCGGCGCAGCGCACGCGCACGCTCATGGAGGAAGTGGCCAACGCGGCGCGCGAGCAGCAGCTCGGTGTGCGCCAGATCGGTGAGGCGGTGCAGGAGCTCGACCGCAACACCCAGCAAAATGCGGCATTGGCCGAAGAAACGGCCACTGCCGCCGCCAGCCAACGCGACGCGGCGCTGCGCATGGCGGCGCTCGTCGATGAATTCCGGCTCTCGGGCAGCACCTCGCAGTACGCCAGCAAGGTCGAGGGACTGGACATCGACGGCATCATCGATGCCCACCGTCAGTGGAAGGTCAAGCTGCGCGATGCCATCGAAAACCAAACCACGGTCGATGTGGAGACGCTGCGCCGCGACGACTGCTGCGCCCTGGGCAAATGGATTTACGGCGATGGACAGCGGCGCTTTGGCGGCAAGCCGCGTTTTTCGGAGTTGATTGAGCGTCACCGGCATTTCCATCAAGTGGCTGCAGGCGTGGGCGAATTGATCAATCAACGCCAATGGCTGCAGGCCGAAGAAAGCATCGCCCCGGGCACACCGTTCAGTCAAGCCACGCGCGACGTGGTGCAGGTGCTGTCCACGGCCAAACGCATCGGTTTCGATTGAGCCGTGGGCTGGCGTGCCTGCCGGCCCCCAGCGACTGCGCGAACACATACAATGCAGCGGTATGGATTGCGTGCATCCGGCCCGTTCCACCCCCACCCGGCGCTGTCGCGCATGGTTGGGATTCGTGCTGGCCGTGATAGGTGCCGCGTCGACGGCGCAGCCCATCGTCTGTCACGTCGCGTACGCGGGCGCCACGCGCTCCTTCGTCATCCCGCCTCAGCCCCACGCCGTCGATCCGCCCCCGCTGTTGCAGGGCGCCAGCGTGCTCGTTGAGGTGGTCAACCGCGTCCCGCCGCAGCCCGGCGCGGGGGTCGTCATCCGCACCTACGGCATGCGCGACGGTGAACCGATGCTGCTACACCAAGGCAGCTACTTGCCGACTGCGCCAGCCGTCGGTCCGCACGGGTTTACCGGGCTGCAGGTGGTGCGCGAGCCGGCACGCGGCCACGAACTGACCTATTGGTGCGAGCGCACCGTCGAGTCCGCGCGGCATCACCGCCCGCGCTGAGCACCGTCCGAGACCATGGCGGCCGCGTGACCGGCGCCCGTCACGCCGGGCCGCCAGTGCGGACGCGTTCACCGGTGCGCCCCGTTGCGGCTACGTTTGGCGGCTTTACGGCAACAACACGGTCGAACCGGTCGTTTGGCGCGCTTCCAGCGCCCGGTGTGCATCCTGCACCTGGGCCAGCGGGAAGCGCTGGGCAATATGGATTTTGACCTGCCCTTGTCGGACGACGGCAAACAGGTCGTTGGCCATGGCCTGGGTGCGTTCACGGCTGGTGATGTGGGTAAAGAGCGTCTGCCGCGTCACGTACAGCGACCCCTTGGGCCCCAAAAGACCCGGCGCAAACGGTGGCACCGGGCCGCTGGCGTTGCCAAACGAGACCATCAAGCCAAACGGTGCCAGGCAGTCCAGCGAACCGTCCCAGGTATCCTTGCCCACCGAGTCGTACACCACCTTGACGCCTCGTCCGCCCGTGATGGCCTTGACACGCTCGACGAAGTTCTCGCGGCGATAGTTGATACAGTGCTCGGCACCGTGGGCGCACGCCAGCGCGCATTTGTCGTCGCTGCCGGCAGTGCCGATGACGCGCAGGCCCAGCGCGCGTGCCCACTGGCACACGATCAGGCCAACCCCGCCCGCGGCCGCGTGCAGCAGCACGAAGTCACCGGCGTGCAAGCCCTCCACGGGTCGGCAGTGCTTGAGCAGATACTGGGCGGTCAGCCCTTTGAGCATCATCGCCGCCCCCTCTTCGAATGAGATGGCATCGGGCAAGCGGCAAACGTTCATCGCCGGCATGACGCGCACGTCGCAATAGCTGCCGGGCGGCTGCGACGCATAGGCGACGCGGTCGCCGACCGCGAGATGGGTCACACCGGGGCCGATGGCCTCGACCACCCCGGCCCCTTCCATCCCCAAGCGTGCGGGCAGGGCCATCGGGTACAGGCCGGTGCGGTGGTAGACGTCGATGAAGTTCAGACCAATGGCGTGGTGGCGGATGCGCACCTCGCCGGGGCCCGGGTCACCAACGGCCACGTCGACCAAGTGTAAAACCTCGGGGCCACCATGGGCTTCGATTTGAACGGCGCGACTGGAAATCATCTGGGTGGCTCCTGCTGGAATACCGAAAACCGTGCCATGCCACGGCCACCGCACGGACGGCGATGGTTGGGCCGATGACGCCGCCATGGCGCCACGACGGCTGCCCTGGCACCCGCGTATTCTGCCCGCCCGCTGCCTTGCGTGCGCCTTCGGTTTCGGATCGGTGTGACCGGCGCGGCCGTCCGTAGGCGACACCGTGCCGGTGGCGATGGATCCACGGCGCCCACGGACCGTGGCTGTCGTGCGTTGGGCGGGCCCCGACCAACGGCCGGCCGCGCCAAGCTGGCGTTTCCATCGCCACGTAGACTCCTGGGGAACGCCGTCGATCACGGTGCTGCCCAGCTGCACCTCGGCTACAGTTGCGTCCATGTCCCGCTCCGCTGCTGCGCCCTTGACGCCATCCACCGTCGGCTTGTTGATCCTTCCGCCCCTGCTGTGGGCCGGCAACGCGGTGGTTGGCCGCCTGGCCGCCGCGTGGATTCCGCCCATCACGTTCAACTGGCTGCGCTGGGTGCTGGCCTTCGTGCTGTTGTTGCCGCTGGCGGGTTGGGTGCTGCGCCCCGGCAGCCCCCTGTGGGGCGCATGGCGCCGTTTCACCCTGCTGGGGCTGTTGGCCATCGCTGGCTACAACATGTTGCAATAT
Organism: Tepidimonas charontis; assembly: GCF_007556685.1. GTDB lineage: Bacteria > Pseudomonadota > Gammaproteobacteria > Burkholderiales > Burkholderiaceae_C > Tepidimonas > Tepidimonas charontis. The sequence continues at coordinate 19,118 of NZ_VJON01000030.1, forward strand.
CTGGCGCTGCACACGTCCAGCGCCCTCAACGTCACGCTGGTGGCTTCCAGCATGCCGGTGTGGATGATGCTGGTGGGACGGTTGTTTTTTCGCGCCCCGGTGCTGGGCCGTCAGTTGTTGGGGGCGGTGTTGTCGCTCGGCGGCGTGGGGGTGGTGCTGTCCCATGGCGAGTGGCAACGCCTGCTGGCCCTGCGCCTGGTGCCGGGTGACGCTTGGATGCTGGCGGCCGCCCTCACCTGGGCCTGCTACAGCTGGTTGCTGACGCGCCGCGCCGAGCCGGCCGAGATCCGCAACGACTGGGCGGCCTTCCTGCTGGCCCAGACCGCCTTTGGCCTGGTCAGTGCCAGCGCGCTCACCGGCTTGGAGTGGCTGTGGCTGTCGATCGCGCCGCCAGCGAATATGCCGACCCACATCCACTGGAGCCCGACGCTGGCGGCGATTTTGTTGTTCGTGGCGGTGGGCCCATCGATCATCGCCTACCGCTGCTGGGGCGAAGGGGTGCAGCGCGCCGGCCCCACGGTGGCGGGCTTCTTCACCAATCTGACGCCGTTATTCGCCGCCCTGATGTCGTCCGTGTGGCTGGGCGAGACGCCCGAGCTCTACCACGCGCTGGCGTTCGTACTGATCGTCGCCGGCATCGTCGTGTCGTCGCGGCGCGGGTGAGGATAGCCGCCGCGTACGGCCGCCGAGACCGCGCGCGAAGTGGTGCTGCCCCTGTGTCCGCGAGCGCCTCGCGCGGCATCTGCCGCTGGCGGCGCCTGGGTGCCAGCAGCGGACCAAGCGGACACGGGCGCGATGCCGCCTGCGGCCTCGACCGATGCCACGATCGCCGTGACTCAAAACGTCCCCGGGTACGCCCCACCATCGACCAAAAGATTCTGCCCGGTGATATAGGCCGCGTGCACGCTGCACAAAAAGGCGCAAATGGCACCGAACTCCTGCGGCGTGCCAAAACGCCGGGCCGGAATCTGCTGGCGTTGAGCCGCTTCGATCACCTCCAAGGGCTGGCCGCTTTTGTCCGCGGCGGCCTGCAAGGTCGCGCGCAAGCGGTCGGTGGCAAACTTGCCCGGTAGCAGATTGTTGATCGTGACACCCTGCGCCGCCAGTGCGCTGCGTGCCAACCCGGCGACGAAACCCGTCAGGCCACTGCGCGCGCCGTTGCTCAGGCCCAAGATATCGATGGGGGCCTTGACCGCGCTGGAGGTGATGTTGACGATACGGCCAAAGCCGCGCGCCGCCATACCATCGACCGTGGCTTTGATGAGCTCGATGGGCGCGAGCATGTTGGCCTCGAGCGCGCGCAGCCAGGTGTCGCGGTCCCATTGACGGAAATCACCCGGCGGCGGCCCGCCGGCGTTGGTGACTAGAATGTCGAAATCAGCGCCTGGGCCGTCGGCAACGCTGAACAGGGCGGCACGCCCCGCGTCCGTCGTCACGTCGGCGGCCACCGTCAGGATGCGGTTGCGCGCCCCAGGGGGCAATTCGGCACGTAATTGCGCGGCCGCCGCGGCCAATGCCTCGGCGCCACGTGCTGTCATGACGACATGGACCCCTTCCAGCGCCAGCGCGCGTGCACAACCCCAACCCAATCCTCGACTGGCGCCGCATACCAAGGCCCAACGTCCTGCAATGCCCAAATCCATCGGTCGTCTCCTTCGCTGGCCAGCGGTTGATTATGATGAGAATCCCCGCTCCAAACGGAGGGAGGTTGGGGCAGTCGCGCCGCTGCGCGCCGCTTTCGCTGTCCCCAAGCAATAAGCATTGATTGTGACTGCAAGGAGTCTGTGCATGCGAACCAAAGCAATGGGGTTGGCCGTCTTGACGGCCGTGGGGCTGGCCGGTTGCGTCTCGACCGCCCCGAAGGTGGGCGACGACAGCGCCAAGACGACCGTCACCGGCGCCGCCGGTGGCGCAACCGCCCAAAACGCCAGCAGCCAAATCGAGCGATGTGAGCGGCCGTTTGGGACGGTGGCGCTGGTGGAAAACCAGGAATCACCCTGGTTCATGACCCTGCGGGAGTACAAGCTTGGCTCGACCATCCCGGTGCTGCGCTTGCTGGTGCAGCAGAGCAATTGCTTCATCGTCGTCGAGCGCGGACGCGCGATGAACAACATGAACATGGAGCGGCAGCTGCAGCAAAGTGGCGAGTTGCGGCAAGGCAGCAACTTTGGCAAAGGGCAGATGGTCGCCGCAGATTACTCGATCACGCCGGAGATCATATTTGACCAAAAGGGTACCCAAAATATCGGCGCGGCCATCGGCGGCTGGGCGGGTCTGATCGTGGGCGGCATCCGCAAAAACGAGGCATCGACCGTGCTGTTGCTCACCGACAACCGCTCCGGCGTACAGGTCTCGGCGGCCGAGGGCAGCTCGTCGAACACCGACTTCTCGCTCGGCGGCTTCGTGGTCGGTGGCGGCCTCGGCGCTGGCTTAGGAGGTTACTCGAACACACCGCAAGGCAAGGTCATCGTGGCGGCGTTCGTCAACGCTTACAACCAGATGATCCAGGCGCTGCGCAACTACACCGCCCAGTCGATGGGCGACCGGGGCCTGGGCACGGGAGGACGACTGCAGGTCGATGGTGCCGCGCCTGCCCAACCGACTCCAGCCCAAACGGCGGCTCCGCAACCGACGACCGCCGCGACGGGTATGACCCTGCTCGACGCCCAGCGCAAACTGGCTCAGCTGGGCTATGACGTGGGCGTGCCAGACGGCAAAATGGGCACACGCACGCGCAACGCGCTGCGCGCCTTCCAGGCCAAGCGCAATCTGCCGCAGACCGGGCAGTTGGACGCGGCCACACAGGCCGAACTGGCCAAGTGATGCCCAGGGTGGGATCAGCCTGCCGCCGCGCGGCTGGCCCACCACACGCCCGCCAAAACGGCGGCGGTGCCCGCCGCGATCCAGGCGTTGAGCGGCTCGCCCAGCAGCACCACCCCCAGGGCGATGGTCGACAGTGGGCCGATCATGCCAATCTGGGCGGTGAGACTGGCACCGATGCGCTCGATGGCCATCATGACCATGATGACAGGGGCGAAGGTGCACAGCACGGCATTGGCCAGCGACAACCACAGCACCGGGGCGGGCACCCAGGCCGCCGACAGCGGCCGCAGCAGGGCAAATTGCAGCAGACACAGCACGCACGCAACGAGGGTGGCCCAGCCTACCAAGCGCAGTGCGTCGAATCGCTGCACCATCTGCCCGCTGTGCGCCAGATACAAGGCATAACTGACGGCGCTGGCCAGCACCAATGCAGCGCCGACGACGGTGTTCCAACCATCGAAGCGCAGTTCGTGCCCAAAGACGAGCAAAACACCGCCATAGCTCAGCGCCATGGCTGCCAACTGACGCACCTGTAGGCGGCGGCGATACAGCAACCAGCCCAGCACCAGCACCAGCGTCGGGTTCAGGTACAGAATCAGCCGCTCCAGGCTGGCGCTGATGTACTGCAGGCCCCAAAAGTCCAAAAAGCTCGCCGCGTAGTAGCCCGTCAGACCCAGCCATAACACCCCGGCCCAGTCGCGTCCGCGCAGCGGCGGTGCGGTGGGCCCGGCACGGCGGGTCACCCACCACAGCATGGCCGCGAACAGCGGCAAGGCAAAGAGCATGCGATACATCAACAGGGTGACGGCGTCCACCCCGTGGCGGTAGGCGAGTTTGACGATGATGGCCTTGCCGCTGAAGGCAACCGCCCCGGCCGCGGCCAACAGCAAACCGCTGCGCCGTGTCGCGGCAGGACTCGGCACCGCCGTCGTTGTCGGCGCGGCGCTCATGGAACCTCCGGGCGCAGGGCGCGCAACCAGCGGTGCGCCGGCAGTCCCCAGCGTTGGCGAATGACATCGGCACGCTCGGCCAGCCGTCGGGCATCGGGGCGCATGGGCTGGCGTTGCGCCAGCACCACGATATTGCCTTCCCGGGTGGGTCGGAAGGTCCAAAGCGCTTCGCGCCCAAACGCCTGTGCCAGCGCCGCCAGCGACTGCTCGAAGCGGGCGTTGCGGCCAAACAGGTTGACCGTGAGTTGTCCGTCGGCGCTGAGCAGCCGGCGACAGTCGCCGTAGAAGTCGGCGCTGTCCAGCACCGGGGCACCCGCGTCGTGGTCGTAGAGGTCGACGGCGAGGGCATCGACGGCGCCGACCCAGGCCGGCTCGCGCACCCAGTCGGCGGCATCGGCGACGACCACGCGCAAGCCGGGGCCGTCGGGTGGCAGCCGAAACCACGCCCGGCAGGCCGCCACCACCTGGGGGTTGAGCTCCACCGCCACGGTGTCCATACCGAGGCGCCGATGACAAAATTTGGTGATCGCTCCGGCCCCCAAACCCAGTTGCACGGCACAGCGCCCCGCCACGCTGTCGGGGTCGACGAACAGCAGCCATGCCATCATGCGCTGCACGTATTCCAGCGCCAGATCGTCGGGCTTGGCCCGACGCATACTGCCCTGAATCCATGGCGTGCCCAGATGCAGGTGGCGCAGCCCCCCTTCCTCGGACAGCGACACCGGCGGCAGGGGCGGCGCGGCACGAGACGGACGCCGCGTCATCGCTCGCCCTCCGGCCCGGCGGTGCGCGGCGGCACCCAGCGCACCGGCACCCGGTGCCGGGTCAGCACGTCGGCCCAAGCCGCCACCTTGCGTGCCAGACTCCACGAGGCATTGGCAGGGCTGCTGGAGGGCAAACGCTCCACCGCCACGCCCAGGGCGCGCGTGATGCGCGCGCAACGCCAGCTCTCCCCCCCGTTGTGGGCCACCGCCTGCAAGCCGGGGCAGCGCTGGCGCAGGCTGGCCAGATCGTTCAGGCGCGCCGCGCGAATGGCGCTGTCCAAGCTGCCCTCGCGCTCGCATTCCGCGTACACGTCCCACAACCCCATGCCATGTTCCAGTAAGGTGTGCAGTCGACGCTCGTAAGGCCACTGGAGCAGCGGCATGTCCCACAGCGTCGCCAAAATCCGCCAAAAATGGTTGCGTGGGTGGGCATAGTACTGCTGCGCCTGCAGCGAAGCGACGCTTGGAAAACTGCCCAGCACCACCAGGCGTGTGTGCGGCGCGAGGACAGGGGCCAGGCCCTGCAGGCGCGGCCCGCGGTTCATGTCACCACCCCCGATCCCGTGCCCGCGCCGGCCAGGGCGCCCAGACGCGGCAGCGCCGCGCACGCATTGGCCCTGGTCCGTGCGGCCAGCACTGGGGCCGGCAGGCCGCGCAGCGCCGCCAGCACCGCCCCGATGCGGGGCAGCTCCGCCGGACTGTTACGCCCTTGGGGTGTGCCAGCGCAGCGCTGTGCTGCCGGCACGTACAACCACTGGGGCGGAATGTCGGGCGCGTCGGTCTCCAACACCAGCGCTTCGGCAGGCAGAGCCTGCCACAGCGCACGCAGGCGCCGCGCGCCGTCGAACGTGGCCGCACCGCCAAAGCCCAAACGAAACCCCAGTGCAACGAAGGCCATCGCCTGCTGCCAGCTGCCATTGAAGGCATGGGCAATGCCACCACACACCGGGCGCGCCGACGCGGCCTGGGCACGCAGGCCGGCCAGCAGCGCATCGGCGGAGCGGCGCACATGCAATATCACCGGCAATCCATGGCGCTGCGCCAACGCCAGCTGCGCGCGGTAAAAGCGCTGTTGCTGCGCACGCAACGCCGGCTCACACAAGCGGGGCACGAAAAAATCCAGCCCGATTTCCCCCACCGCCACCAAACGCGGGTCGGCGCGCCAGTCGCCCAGCGCCTCGTCGAGCCGCCGCAGGTCGGCGTCGGTGGCGTCGGGCACGCACAGCGGGTGGATGCCCAGCGCATACGCGTCGCCCGTGCGGTGCGCCAGCGCCCGCACGGCGTCGAAATCGGCCACGCGCACCGCCGGCAACACGCACCACGTCACCCCGGCGGCCCGGGCCCGTTCGCGCTCGGTCAACGCCTCGGCACCGAACTCTGGCGCATCCAGATGGCAGTGGGTATCGATCCACATTGCCTCCCAATTATCCCGTAGCGCCACGCACGCGGCGGTGTCACAATTGGCGCCACGACGGTGCGGCATTTGACCATCTTGATTGGTGCGTCCGGCGTAACCGGTTCGTCCTGCGGTCAATTGGCCAGCCCGGACGAAGCGGCCCGGCGCGTGCTCGCTTGGCTGCAGCGCCCGGACTTCGGCGATCCGGTGGTGGCCGACGTGCGCGAGGCCGATTGACACCCGTTTTTTCATTTGCCAAACCCGTGCAGGAGTCGATTGCCATGTCCCTTACCCCCTTTACCCGCCGCCATTGGCTGACCCGTTCGCTGGCGGTCATCAGCGCTGCGGCCTTTCCCCTGACCACCGCCTGGGCCGATCCGCGCACCATCAAAATACTCGTCGGCTTCCCGCCCGGCGGTGGCACCGATGCCATCGCCCGCCTGCTGGCCGATCCCTTGCGCGAGGCGCTGGGGGCGCCGGTGATCGTGGAAAACCGCGCCGGCGCGGGCGGCCAGTTGGCGGCACAGGCGCTCAAAGCGGCTGCGCCGGACGGTACGACCCTGTTCTTGACGCACGACCACACCATCTCGATCCTGCCCCAAGTGCTGCGCAACCCTGGCTTCGACCCGGCCAAGGACTTCGTTGCAGTGGCAGGGTTTGCCACCTTCGTCAATGCACTGGCGGTCTCGGGGGGCACACCGGCCAGCAACTACCGTGATTTCGTCGCGTGGGTACGGCAGCAGGGTGGCCGGGCCGGCGTCGGCATCCCGGCGCCCGCCTCGGTGCCGCAATTTTTGGTGCAGACGCTGGGCCAGCGCGAGCGGCTCGAACTCACGCCGGTGCCCTACCGGGGCAGCGCCCCGATGATGGCCGACATGCTGGGCAACCAGATCCCGGCCGGTATCGGCTCGGTGCCTGACTTCATCGAAAACCACAAAGCGGGCAAGCTGCGCATCGTGGCCGTGATGGGACACGCACGGCAGGCCCTGCTGCCCGAAGTGCCCACCTTTGCCGAGCTGGGCGTGGCGGGCTTCGAGGAGGTGCCCTACTACGGCTTGTTTGCCCCGGCCAGCACGCCGGTAGCCGAGCGCGAACGCATCGCCGCCGCGCTGTTCAAGGCGCTGGCACAACCCGTGGTGCGCGAACGTTTGACCGCGATGGGACTGACGGTCGAGCCCATGACCGGCGAGCAGCTGGCGCGGCGCGAGCGCGCCTACACCGCGGTGTGGGCACGCATCATCCGCGACAGCGGTTTTCAGCCGCAGTGAGGCAAGCGCCCTCATCAACGCCAGCGCGAGGGCGGGCTTCCGAACGGCATTCCGGGCTCGGCCACCGGGATACGCCCGCCCTAGCCGACACTGCGCCACCCCGAACACCACCGGCGCAGCGCGCCGGCCACGTACGGTTGAGTGCAGCGCCGATTGGCGCTGCATTCAGTCGCCCAAAAACCCGCTAGCGCGGCATGTCAGCACCAGGGTGTCGCGCCAGCCCAGCTCACCCTCGCGCAGGGGCTGGATGGGCGTGGTTTCGTGAATGACGCGCTCGTCGTCCAGCAGCAACGCCGACCAGGGTTCGGACAGCGTGAAGCGCTGGCCGTGCGGGCCGGCGGCGTCGAACACGCGGCTCTCACCGCCTTTGATGTTGTGGCGGTCCAGTAGGAAAACGGCCACCAGGTCGACGCCGTCACGGTGCGCGCCCTCCGGCGTGGGCCGACCGATGCCGCCGGTGGTGTCGATGCGAAACGGATGCGCCTCCACATACCATGGCTGCGGCCCGCGCAGCGCAGTGGCCAGCGCAGCCGTACGCTGCAACAAGCGTGTCCACGCTGGAGCGTCCAGTAAGGCCGGAGTCAGGGGGGCGAACCAGCGCCGCATACCCCCGTGCAGCGCGTTGTACTCCAGCGGTTGGTAGTGGGCGCGGTCGGGCACCCGCCGCACGGCGTCGCCGTCGACCACGAAGCAACCGTGACGGCGGCGGCGATAGCGTCCGCCATCCTTCAGATAGCGGTCGGGCGGCAAATCGTCCCAGGCCGGATGCAAGGCCCGCAACGCAGGCAAGGGCACATCCAGCCACGCACTCACCGCCGCCGGCCCCAAGACCGCAAAGCCCTGTCGCTGCAGGGTGGGCACCAGCGCATCCGCCTCGACCGTTGGCGCAGGAAACGTTACATGCATGATGCCCTGCAGTGTAGCCTGCCCAGCCCCCACATCGGCGCCGCACACCTCTGCGCAGCTGACACCCGTCGCCCCCCTCGTCGCCCACCCCCCGGCGCCGGCCATCGGGCAGCGCTACCGTTGCGGCGCTCGACCAGTCGCACGTGGTCCCTGGGGCTCGTTCCCGCTACCCGCCTGCCCCTGCAGTCTACCCGCCTGCGCCGCTGCCTCGTATTGACCGTCGCCGGCGGGCTGCGCTCGCCACGCTTCCCGTACCGCGTGCCGCGCAAGGAGGAACCCCAGCCGGTACGGGAAAACGCGAACTGGACACGACCCAAACCTTGCGCTACGGTGCATGTTTGATATTTGTCAAACCGATCTGCTTCTGGAGTGCTTGCGATGGACACCCTGCACCCCCCGACGTCGAGCGAGTCGCGCCCAACCGAACGACCGGACTCGGCGACCCGCGCTCGTCGCGAATCGGTTTTCGACCTGCCTTTGACGTCCCTGCGGGCCCGCGACCCGCTGCGCTGGCTGGCGCTGGGCTGGCGTGACTTTCGCGCCTGCCCGCGCATTGGACTGTTCTATGGCGCATGCTTTGCGTTGATGGGGCAGGCGCTGTGGCAGACCTTCCAGCACGCCCCGGCGTACGTGCTGGCGCTCAGCGCAGGCTTCTTGTTGATGGGGCCGTTTCTGGCCTTGGGACTGTACGACGCCAGCCGTGCACTGGAGCAAGGGCGCCGCCCCAGTCTACGCGCGTCGTTGTGGGCCTGGCGTCCGACGCTGTCCACCATGGCCATCTTCGCCGGCGTGCTGCTGATTTTGGAGATGCTGTGGGGCCGCGCTTCGCTGGTGGTGTTTGCGGTCACCATGGATACCATGCCTTCCAGCGAAAACATGCTGGCCGCCCTGCTCAGCCTGGACAATCTGGCGTTCATCATCACGTACGTGGCGGTCGGTGCGATCTTCGCCGGGCTGATCTTCGTCAGCAGCGCGATCTCGATCCCGATGATCCTGGATCGCCAGACCGATGCGGTGTCGGCTGCGTTGACGAGCTTTCGCGCCTGCCTTCAAAACCCCATCCCCATGTTCCTGTGGGGGGCATTGATCACCGGACTGTGTTTGCTGGCGATGCTGCCTGCCTTCCTTGGGCTGCTGGTGGTGGGGCCGGTGTTGGGACACGCCACGTGGCATGCTTATCGGCACATCGTGCCCGCAACAGCCAGCGGGGGCGCATAAGCCCACGTCAGGCGTTGACGTCCACCACCAGCCGCCCGCGCACGCGCCCGGCCAGCACATCGTCGGCTGCCGGCACGGCATCGGCCAGTCCGATGGTGCGCGTCATGCGCGCCAGCAACGATCGGTCCAGCTCGGCGGCCAGGCGCTGCCACGCGATGCGGCGGCGCGCCATCGGTGCCATCACGCTGTCGATGCCATAGAGCGTGACGCCACGCAGGATGAACGGCGCCACCGTGGCCGGAAAGTCCATTCCCTGCGCCAGCCCGCAGGCCGCCACGGCGCCGCCGTAGCGGGTGCTGGCGCAGGCGTTGGCCAGCGTGTGGCTGCCCACGGCGTCCACCACGCCGATCCAGCGCTCCTTTTGCAAGGGCTTGCCCGGCGCCGCCAGCGCGGCGCGGTCGATGACCTCGGCCGCACCCAGCGACCGCAGATAGTCGGCCTCGTGCGGGCGACCGGTGCTGGCCACCACGCGGTGCCCGGCGCGTGCCAGCAAGGCCACGGCGATGCTGCCCACGCCACCCGCCGCCCCGGTGACCAACACGTCACCGCTGCCCGGTGCCACGTCCTGAGCCGCCCAGTGCGCCTGCAGCGCCATCACGCACAGCATGGCGGTGTAGCCAGCGGTGCCGATGGCCATCGCGTCGGCGGCCGTCAATCCGGCGGGCAGGGGCAGCAGCCAATCCGCCTTCAGGCGCGCACGCTGCGCCAGCCCGCCCCAGTGCACCTCGCCGACGCCCCAGCCGTTGAGCAGTACCGCATCCCCGGGGCGAAAACGCTCGTCCGTGCTGGCCTCCACGGTGCCCGCCAAATCGATGCCCGGCACCATCGGAAATTGCCGCACCACCGGCGTACGCCCGGTGATGGCCAGCGCGTCCTTGTAATTGAGGGTGGAGTGCGACACGTACACCGTCACCTCGCCGGCAGGCAGACGGTCGTCGGGCAGCTCGGTCACGGCGCAGCGATGGCCGGCCTCGGTTTTGTCGATCAACAGGGCACGAAACATGGTTCAGGTCTCCTCGGGACGGCGCCGATCACGCCCTGGGCTTGGCAGCAGCTGCCGGACGTCTGATGCACGGGGTGTCGCATGCGACGCCGGCGGCGCGGGCAGTGCACCGCAGCCTGCGCATTCTGGCACGGCAGGCCGAGTGACGGCGGCCACGGGCACGGTTTCGGGGCGCACGGCGGCTCGTGCACTCGGGCGCGTCAAGCCGTCGCGCCGGCGGCGGCACGCTCGGCCTCCTGCAGCAGCCGCCACATCACTTTGCCGCTACCGCTCTTGGGCAAGGCATCCACGAACTGCACGATGCGCGGGGCCTTGTAGGCCGCCATGTGCTCGTGGCACCAGGCGATGAGATCGGCCTCGCCGACGGTGCCGCGAGCGCTGTCGCGCAACACGACGACGGCCTTGACGGTTTCACCGCGGTAGGCGTCGGGCACGCCGATCACGCACACCTCGGCGATGGCGGGGTGACGGTACATCAGCGCTTCGACCTCGGCTGGCCAGACCTTGAAGCCGCTGGCATTGATCATGCGCTTGAGTCGGTCGGTGATGTAGAAGTAACCTTGCTCGTCCATCCGGCCCAGGTCGCCAGTGCGAAAATACCGCCGCCCACGCCGTTCGAAAAACACCGCGGCCGTGGCCTGCGGACGCTGCCAGTAGCCATCGAACACCATGGGGCCGCTGACGACGATCTCGCCAGTCTCGCCCACGGGCAGTTCCTGCAGCGTCTCGGGATCGACGATGCGCGCATCACAGCCGATGAAGGGCACGCCCAGGCACTGGGGCTGCGGCCGATCGGGCGGATTGTGGTGCGACGGCGCCGCGGTCTCGGTCAGGCCGTAGCCTTCCACGTAGCGCAGGCCAAACTGCTCGAACAGGCGCTGCGCCACTGCCGCGGGCATCGCCGCGCCGCCGCCGCCGATGAAGACCAGACTCGACAGGTCATATTGATCGAAGTGGGGACTGGCCAACAGGTCGATGACCATCGTGGGGATGTTGGTCCAGTGCGTGACTCTCCAGCGTGAGATCAGCCGCCCGGCCAAGTCGCGATCCCAGCGCGGCATGATCACCGCCGTCGCGCCCAGATAGACGCTGGTGTGCATCCCCGCGACCATGCCGGTGATGTGAAACATCGGCACCACCAGCAGGCCGACGTTTTCGGCCGTGCCGTTGGCCCACACCGCGGCAGCCACCGCGTTGTGCATGAGCGTGCGGTGCGGGTGCATACAGCCCTTGGGCAACCCTGTGGTACCACTGGTGTAGGGCAGCACCGCCAAATCGTCTGGGCCCACGGTGTGCGGCGGCAAGGGGTCGGTGCAGGCCAGCGCATCGGCCCAGTCGGCCACGCGGCCCCGCGTCAACGCGGGCAACGGGTGGCGCGTGGCCAGCCAATCGCGCCATGCGGCCGGCACGGCGTCACCCTCGAACGCATCCGCGGGCATGGCATCACGGTAGTGCAGCACCAACAAGTGCTTCAGACGCTGCTCGGGCGGCAGGGCTGCATCGGCGGCGCACAGCGCCGGGGCCAGATCGGCAGCAGCAATCGCCACACGGGCCTGTGGATCGGTGATGTAGTGTCCCAGCTCCTCGGTCTTGTTCATGGGATTGACCGGCACCACCACCGCGTTGGCGCGCAGGATGGCGTAGTAGGCCACGATGAACTGCGGACAGTTTTGCAAATACAGGATGACGCGGTCGCCCCGCTGCACCCCGTGCGCCGCCAACCAAGCCGCCACGCGCTCGGCCTGCTGCAGCAGCTGCGGGTACGTCATCACGTGATCGAAGAAGACGGTGGCGGGCTTGGACGGATAGCGCCGAGCGCTGACCTCCAGGTTGAACCAAAGGGATGTCTGTGGGGGCTGGATGGCGCGCGGCACCCGCGCCGGCCAGACGCGGGCGTAGGGACGGTCGTCGGTACTGACGACATGCGTCGAGGTCGCTTGGTTCACGGTGCAGTCTCCTCATTGGGTGGATGTGTTGTTGTGTCACACGACGCGACCTCAGGATAGACAGACGCCTGCGCCGCTGCCAAGGGCGGTTTGTCTCGCCGGTGACGTCTGCGGGCCACGCCCGCCCGCCCCACCCTCTACCATCGGCGCATGGCCTCGACCCCGCCGGCGCCGACGCACGACCTGACCGCTGTCGACGCGCCAGCCACCCATGGCGTCGCTGTTGCGCCCCATCCATCGCCGCCGCCAGCGGCACTGCCGGGCTGGCTGTGGTGGCTGGCCGGCTGCAACTTCGTGATCGGTACCGGCGCCTTCGGTGTCACCGGCTACCTCAGCGCCATCGCCACGGGGCTGGGCATCGGCTTGGGCGCAGCCGGACAAACCATGACCATCTACGCCCTGGCCAACGCCGTTTTGGCGCCCGCGCTGCTCATGGCGACGGCTCGGTGGCCGCGTACCCGCTTGCTGCCGCTGGCGCTGGGGCTGTTTGCGCTGGGCGCCGCCGTGTGCGCCCTCGCGCCCAACATGGTCACCCTGTTGACTGGCCGTGTCCTGATGGGGGCGGGTGCCGTCTTCACGCCCGTGGCCGCCGGCTTGGCGGTACAAACCGCAGACCCCGCCCTGCGCGGGCGCGGGCTGTCGCGCGTCTTTCTGGGCATGAGCCTCAGTTATGTACTGGGCATGCCCTACGGCGCCTGGGTCGGCCTGCAATGGGGCTGGCGCTGGCCGCTGGCCAGCGTCGCCGTGGCCGCGTTGCTGATGGCGTGGGGTTTGCGGCGGCATATGCCGCCATTGCGCGCTGGTAGCGGCGCGCCAACGCTGTCGCTGCGCCCGATCTGGCATCGGCACGACATCTGGGCCGCGCTGGCCCTGACGCTGCTGTACTTCACCGGCATCTTCGTCGTCACGGCCTACATGGGGCCGGTGCAGCTGGCACTCAATCCGCTCAGCCCCGCCGGATTGAGCGCCCTGCTGGGCGGCATCGGCCTGGCGGGCGTGGCGGGCACCTTGGCCGGTGGCTGGGCGGCAGACCGCTTGGGGCCGCAGCGGACCTTGGCGCTGGCGCTGACCTGTTTGCTGGCGGCCATGATCGCAGCCCCCTGGACGGCCGGACACCTGCCGTGGACGGCGGCGGTATTTGCGCTGTGGACGGTGTGCGGCTTTGGCTTGATGACGCCGCAGCAATCGCGCTTGGCCGAGCTGGCGTTCGCACAGGCACCGCTGCTGCTCAGCCTCAATGCCTCGATGGTGTATATCGGCACCGCCTTGGGCGCAGCCATCGGCGGCGCGGCCATCGGCTGGATCGGCCTGGTGCATCTGCCGTGGCTCGGCGCGGTGTTCGTCGCTCTGGCCCTGGGCACACTCGGCCTGAACCGGCCCCCTGCCCGCACTGGCACACCGGCGCACTGAGAGCGGCCAGCGCCGACGCCGCGTACCCGCCACGCGACGTGACCAACGACGACGTCGGCCAGCCCCCGATCCGGTGCGGGACATACACGGTCGGCCTCATTCTGGTACCATTGGGGGGCATGCGACGATATCTGCTGTGGTTGCTGTTGGCTTTGCTGCCCTGGCGGTTGTGGGCGGCAGATGCCATGGCGTTGTGGCCCTGCCACGCCACCGACCAGACGCCCCACCTCGGCGTCCACCACGCAGACGGCGCCGCCGTTGCGCCCAACGGCCATACACATGCGGGGCAACCAGCCGAAGACGATGGCACGGCAGCCGCCTCGCACAGCGTCGCGGACGGCGCGGCCTGGAGCGCGGCCACGTGCGCCCTTTGTGACCTGTGCCACAACCCGCCCATGTCGGTCACCGTGCCCGCGTGCAGTCTCCGCCTGCCCGAACGCGACTGGCGGCCCCAGCCCGACGAACCCCGAGCGGGTGAGTTGTGGGCGCCCGACCTACATCCCCCCATCGCCTGAATCGCGGTTCTCCTGCCGCGTGCCGAGCCTGCTGCGCAGGCTCGGCGTCGTCATCGACCTCTTTTCCGGATTTCAATGGTGATGAAACCCCTTTTTACCCCTCGGTGGGGGTGGGCGGTGCTGGCTTGTGTGATAACCCTACCTGCATGGGCGCAAACCACCCACCACCATGCACCGGCCGAGCCGCCGGCCCCGACCGTCCAACCGACAACCCCATCCTCACACGATGGGCCGTCTGCGCTCACGCGCCCGACATCCATCGACGAGGCACTGCGGCGCTGGCGCGCTGCCAACGAACAGGTGGGCGCCATGCCGCGTGGCCACGCCGACTTGTTGCGCTGGGAGCAGGCACACGGCCTCGACCAGCCCGTACACGCCGCCGATGACCAGGCCCAAGATCCCCCCTTGACCCTCGATGCGCTCGACGCTTTGGTTCTTGCCGAGCGGCCCGCGCTGCGCGTTGGCCCCGCGGACAACCCGCTCGATCGCACCGCGCGCGACCGCGCCATCGCCGCGCTGCTGGGGCAAGCCCGCGCCGCTTGGGTCGAAGCGGTGGCTGCACGCGCGCAGCGCCGCTTGGTCGAACAGATGGTCGAGGCAGCCGACCTCGCCGCCGAATTGGCCCGCCGCCAGCACGCAGTGGGTCACTTCAGCACCGAGCAGCGCCTGCGCCACGAACGCACCCACACCGAGGTCGTGGAGACCCTGGTGGCTGCGCGGGCAGCCGAGCAGCAGGCGCTCGCGCGCCTGTGGCAGCAGGTGGGCGGTGCCGATGATCCGGCGGCGCTTGGGCGCCGGCTGCCTGCCGCGCTGCCACCGCTGCCGGCCTTGCCCAGTGCCGATGAGGTGGCGATCCGGCAACGCGCGCGCCACCCGGCATGGGCGCAACTACAAGTGCAGCGCGCGCGTGCACGCGCAGCCCTGACGGAGGATGACTGGCAAACATTGCAAGACACGTGGCACCGCATGGTGGCCGAGGCCATCCAGCGGCCCGACGCTCCCGCCCCGCGCGTCCACTGGCGCCAGCCAGCCTGGCCGCACGCCTGGGAAGCGGCCTTGACCGCCGAGGCCCAGTGGCAGGCGCTGCAGCGCCAGCTCGACGCCGACCGTTGGCAGGCGCAGCACGCAGCGCACGACCTGCGCCAGCGGGCCCAGGCTCTGCGCCAGAACGGGTTGGCACAGATGCGTCAACTCGAAGAAGAAACCCTGCTGCGCTACAACGGCATGCTGGCCAGCCCCTGGGACCTGCTGGACGCGGTGCGCCAGCGCCTGGGCGCGCAGCACCGCGTGGTGGGCGCCGAGCGCGACGCCTGGCTGGCCGCCCTGGCCCTGGATGCCGTGACCTGGGGTCTGCCCTGGCGCGGCCCCAGCCCGGCCACCGAACCCGCCACCGCCCCTGCCGAGAAAGGACACTGACCATGGAACGCCGACACTTTTTGACCCGCGCCCTCACCGGGGGCGCTGCCGCCCTGGCTGGCACGAGCGTGGCGCGATCGGCGCTGGCCGCTCTGCCCGACCCCGTGGTGCGCTCCGACCCCAGCACCGCCGCGCCGTGGACGCCGGCGGGCGTCACCAGCGCCGGGCGCCCGTACCGGCCGGTGGTCACCCTCAACGGCTGGACCCTGCCCTTTCGACTCAAGGACGGCGTCAAGGAATTTCACCTGGTAGCCGAACCGGTGGTGCGTGAATTCGCGCCCGGCTTCTCCGTCAATTTGTGGGGCTACAACGGCAGCAGCCCCGGGCCCACCATCGAGGTGGTAGAAGGCGACCGCGTGCGCCTGTTCGTCACCAACCGCTTGCCCGAGCACACCACCATCCACTGGCACGGACAACGCTTGCCCAATGGAATGGATGGGGTCGGCGGTCTCAACCAGCCGCAAATCCCGCCGGGCCAGACCTTCGTCTACGAGTTCGTCGCGCGCCGACCGGGTACCTTCATGTACCACCCGCACGCCGATGAAATGGTGCAAATGGCGATGGGCATGATGGGCATGTGGGTGACGCATCCGCGCCAGCCACACCCCTGGATCGCCGACGTCGATCGCGACTACTGCTTCCTGCTCAACGCCTTCGACGTCACCCCTGGGGCGCGCACGCCCAACCCCAACACCATGCTGGATTTCAACATTTGGGCGTGGAACAGCCGCGTCTTCCCCGGCATCGACCCGTTGGTGGCGCGTCTGGGTGAGCGCGTGCGGGTGCGCATCGGCAACTTGACGATGACCAACCACCCCATCCACATCCACGGCATCGAGTTCGAGGTCACCGGCACCGACGGCGGCCCGGTCCGTCCCGAGGCGCGCTGGCCCGAAGTGACGGTGGACATCGCCGTGGGGCAAATGCGGCAAATCGAATTCATCGCCGACGAAGAAGGCGACTGGGCCATGCACTGCCACAAAAGCCACCACACCATGGGGGCGATGGGACACGGTGTGCCCAACCTGATCGGCCTGGACCACCGCGGACTGGTGCACCGCATGCAGCGCCTGGTACCCGACTACATGGTGATGGGCGAACGCGGTATGGCCGACATGGGCGCAATGGAGATGCCGCTGCCGGACAACACCTTCCCGATGATGACCGGCACCGGCCCCTACGGCCCCATCGAGATGGGTGGCATGTTCACCGTACTGAAGGTGCGGCGCGACCTGGCCCCCGGCGACACCCGCGACCCCGGCTGGTACCGGCAGCCGTCGGGCACCCAGGCACGCCCGGTGGGGCAGACCCCAGTCTCCGCCCCCGACACGCCGCCCGCCCACCTGGCCGAGCATCGCATGGGCCCACACCCGCACG
>NZ_VJON01000031.1 GCF_007556685.1 Tepidimonas charontis
ATCGCTTCCGGCTCCAACATCTCCTGCACTCCGCAAACCACACGGCGCACAGGATCTACCTCAATGTGCTTCGTTTCCAACGATGGCCTCCTTGCGAACGAGGGGGTCAGTTCCTCGTGTCGCTAGGGGGTCAATTTACGGTGTCGCCTGACACCTCGCATGAGATGCTCACCGGGTACTGTCGTCTCATTTGGTGTATCCAGGCGTACCTCGCAGCGTGTCCTGCGCGAAGTACGCCGGGGCTTTTTTGCGATGTTACGCTCCATACGAAGACGTACCACCTCAGCGCGCAAGCGAGCGATCACCGTCTGTTCGGGCAAGACTTTGACCACCTTGTCCTCACCTCCAGCCCCTAACAACTCACCTTCGGGCAGCCAGCCTCACCCAGTTTCTCAGGCTGGCTTGGGGATGCCCAAGACCTTGGACACTACCGCAATGGCCTATCCTGCCTTCACTTGGCGTGCCGCCTCCAGCTCGCATTCCTGCGTGTACTGCGCACGCACCTGCTTTGATGATGTCATTCCTTGACTCCTTGTCTACATTTTCAGCAAGGGCTAAGAACTCCGCTTTTCAGGGGCAACCTCACTGCTCGGCCCTGCAGGCCGCTGTGCATCACGAGCAGGCGTACCCGCGATACCGGTCACAATCCCAAGTGACGCGTGAGCACTCGGGCCCCGGTCCGCGCATGCCGCTATCCCCGGGGTGAGTACGCGGTCGACTCTGGGCACACGCCCGATAATGTGATGGTATGCACGAACCCACCCCGCCTTCTGCCCCTCACCCCGGCCTGCAGCGCTGGCTGGCCATCGACACCAGCACCGAGCGGCTCAGCGTCGCCGTCGGGGCGGCGGGGGCAGCGGAGCCACTGGCAGCCCACGATGGACCGGGCGGCGCGCAGGCCTCGGCGGTGCTGCTGCCCACCATCGACGCCCTGCTGCGCCGCGTGGGGTGGCGACTGGCGGAGCTGGACGGTATCGTCTTCGGACAGGGGCCGGGGTCCTTCACCGGCCTGCGCACGGCCTGCGCCGTGGTGCAGGGGCTGGCGGTGGCGGCGCGCCCGGGCGGAGTGCCGGTGTTGCCGCTGAGCACGCTGCTGGCGGTAGCCGAGGACGCGCGCCACCGCGCTGCGCCCAACGCGGCCGCCTTGGACGTGGTGGCGGCGCTGGACGCGCGCATGGACGAAATCTACACCGCCAGCTATCGCTGGCGTGCCGGCCAGGGTTGGCAGGTGCGCAGCCCGGCACGGCTGGTGTCGCCAGCGCAACTGCCGGTGCACGCCGCCTCCACGCCCATGCACAGCGATGATGGTGCCGCACTGCCGACGCTGCTGGCCGGCAACGTGATGCCCGTCTATGGCGAGCGCTTGCCCGCTGGCTGGCGGGCGTCGGAGGCCGTCTTGGCGTGGCCTCATGCGGCCGCCCTGTTGCGGCTGGCGGCAGCGGGCATCGAGGCGGGTCAATGCACGGCGGCCGCGGGCGCGCAGCCGCTTTATGTACGCGACAAGGTGGCCTTGACGGTGGATGAACAGGCGGCGCTGCGCGCCCAGCGCACCCCCAACCCGTGACCGCCAGACACACCCGGATGGCACCACGCACGAGCCTGACCCCAGACGATGACGGTAAACCGACACCGACGGCATGACACATCGACCGCAAGCACGGCCGAGGCGCTCGCGCCGCGGCGCGTGTGGCGACCGATGACCCCGGCGGACATCCCGGCCGTGGTCGAGGTGGAAAAAATCAGCCACGCCCACCCCTGGACGGCACGTCATTTCGGCGACTCGATGGCGGCTGGGTACTGGTGCCAGCTGCTGGCGTTGCGGCCGGCGCCCGGCGGCGACCCGCCAGCGTGGTTGCACAGCCCCACCACACCCCAAGGCGACTGGCTGGTGGGCTACGTGGTGGCGATGCCCGGGGTCGAGGAGGCCCACCTGCTCAATCTCACCGTCGCCCCGGCGCACCGCCGCGCGGGCTGGGGCCGCTGGTTGCTGCAGGCCTTGAACGATTGGGCCGCAGCCCAGTGCGCTGCCACCTTATGGCTGGAGGTGCGCGCCAGCAACCACGCCGCGCGCCAGCTCTACACCGGTGCGGGCTGGCGTGACGTCGGCGTGCGACGGGGTTACTATCCGGACAGCGCCATCCGGCGCGAAGATGCCATCGTGATGCAGTGCGCCGTGTCAGCCCCGGAGCACCGCGCGGGGCCCGAGCGCAGCGGCGCTGCAACCGATGCCGCAACGAACCGACGATGAACGCCCGCCTGCCGCGCGCCTTGCCTTTTCTGGATGACCGCCACAGCGCGATGCTGGCGGACATGGGAGTGGTGCCGTGGTGGGCGCCGCGCGCCTGGCTGCCATGGCCGCCCGGGCACGCCGCACGGGTGCAACCGTTGGGGCGGCGGCCGCCCGATGCGAATGCCCTCGAGGCGGATTTTCCCGGGCCCGCTGGCACTGGGCACACCGCAGGCGAACCAAGGCGTGCGCCGCCGCCCCCGTCGGACGCAGCACCGGCAGCCGAAGCCACCGCGGTCGCGACGCGCAGCGCTGGTGGCACCAGGCCGGGCGTGGCGGGATCGACCCCCGCCACGCCCCCCGAGCGCACCGATGACATCGCCGCCCCCTCCCTGGCCAACGCCCCAGGACAGCGCATCGCGACCCTGGACTGGGATGCGCTGCAAGAGGCCATTCGGACCTGCCAGCGCTGCACGCTGGCGCGCTGCCGCACCCAGGCCGTGCCCGGCGTGGGGGACCGCCAGCCGGACTGGTTGATCGTGGGTGAAGCGCCGGGCGAAGAGGAAGACCGCCAGGGAGAGCCGTTCGTGGGGCGCGCAGGGCAGCTGCTCGACCGCATGTTGGCGGCGCTGGGCCGACAACGCGGCCAAGGGGTCTACATCGCCAACGTGCTCAAGTGCCGCCCGCCGCGCAACCGCAACCCGGAGCCCGATGAGATCGCGCGCTGCGCGCCGTACCTGCTGCGTCAGATCGCGCTGCTGCGCCCGCGCCTGATCGTGGCGATGGGCCGTTTCGCCGCGCACACGCTGCTGGCCGAAGGCGGTTGCGACAGCCCCGAGGCGCTGCTGCGCACCCCGCTGGGGCGGCTGCGCGGGCAGGTGCACCGCGGACACTTTGCGGCCGGGCCGACGTTGGTGGAGATTCCAATCGTCGTCACCTACCACCCCGCCTACCTGCTGCGCAACCCGGTGGACAAGGGCAAGGCCTGGGCCGATCTGGTACTGGCACAGGAAGCCTTGCGCCAGCAACCGGCGCAGGTCTGAGCAGGCCGGCGGTGCCTCCACGAAGCAGTGGGGGGCCGGCGCAAGAGGAACGACCTGACGCGCCCAACGGCGTGCTGTGGCACCGGATCGCTCGACGGCGCTGCCGCTGTGCGGCGGGTCGATGCGCACCCCATGTACCGGTCAAATGCGCCCCTCCTGCACCGCATGGCAGGCCACGCGCACACCCCCCAGCGTTTGCAGGGTGGGCCGCTCGGCGCGGCAGCGCGCATTGGCGTGCGGGCAGCGCGGGTGAAACGCGCAGCCGCTGGGGGGATTGAGCGGATTGGGCACCTCGCCTTGCACCGGGGTGCGCGCACGGCCCGTGTCGTGCAGCTTGGGGATGGCGTCCAGCAGCATGCGCGTGTAAGGGTGGCGCGGCTGGGTGAATAGGGTGCGCTTGTCGGCCAATTCGACCAGTCGCCCCAGGTACATGACGCCGACGTGGTCGCTGACATGGCGCACCACGGCCAAGTTGTGGCTGATGAACAGATAGGTCAGTCCCTGCTGGCGCTGTAGGTCCTTCATGATGTTGAGCACCTGCGCCTGCACCGACACGTCCAGCGCCGAGGTCGGCTCGTCACAGACCAGAAAGTCGGGGCGCGTAGCCAGCGCGCGCGCAATCGAGATACGCTGGCGCTGCCCGCCCGAGAACTGGTGCGGGTACTTCACCATGTCATGCGGGCTCAGACCCACCGAGCGCAGCAGTTCACCCACGCGCTCGCGCAGCGCCGCCGCGTCGTTGAGCAGGTCATGCTCGCGCAGCGGCTCGGCAACGATGTCCTCCACCCGCCAGCGCGGATTCAGGCTCGCGTAGGGGTCCTGAAAAATCATCTGGATGCGCCGGCGCAGCTGACGCCCTTGGGCGCTGGCGTAGGCGGCGTGCGCATCCTGCCCGTCGAAGACGAAGCGCCCGCGCGTGGGGGTGTATAAGCCCACCAGCAAACGCGCCACGGTGCTCTTGCCGCAGCCGGACTCGCCCACCAAGGCCAAGGTCTGGCCGCGCGCGATCTCGAAACTGACGCCATCGACCGCGTGCAGCCATTGCCGCGGCTTGCGCTCCAGGACGCGATTGAGCCAGGGCGCGGACACGTCGAAGGTACGCGCCAAATCCTGCACCACCACCAACGGTGTCGGCTCGGCAGCGGCTTTGTGGGCGGGAACGGGCTGCCGCACAGGCGCTGCAGTGGGTTCAGCAACGGGGGCGCTCATCGGGCGATCTCCGCTGCGGCCGTGGTGGCCGCTTCGTGCAACCAGCAGGCGGCGTGGGTGGCGCCGGCCGGCATCAGATTCGGGCGCTGGTCGTGGCAGCGCAGCATGACTTTGTCGCAGCGCGGGTGGAAAGCACAGCCGCGTGGGATTTCGTTCAAGCGCGGCATGGCGCCATCGATTTGGTGCAGCCGCTCGCGCTCGGCCTCCATGTCGGGGATGCACCTCATCAAACCCGCGGTGTAGGGGTGCGCGGGCCGGTGGATGACCTCGTGCACCGGGCCAATTTCGACCACCCGACCGGCGTACATGACGGCTACGCGGTCGCAGGTCTCGGCGATCACGCCCATGTCGTGTGTCACCAACATCACCGCCGCACCGCGTTCGCGACAGATGCGCTTGAGCAAGGTGATGATCTGCGCTTGGATGGAGACGTCCAGCGCCGTCGTGGGCTCGTCGGCCACCACCAGCTGCGGCTCGGCCGCCAGCGCCAGGGCGATCACCACGCGCTGGCGCATGCCGCCCGAGAACTGGTGCGGGTAGTGGTCGATACGCTCCTCCGCCGCCGGGATACCCGTGTCTTTGAGCAGCTCAATGGCACGCTGGCGCGCTTGGGCCGGCGTGACATCCAGGTGTGTGAGGATGGTTTCGGTGAGCTGCCGCCCGATGGTGTAGAGCGGATTGAGCGAGGTCAGCGGGTCTTGGAAGATGGCGCCGATGCGCCGGCCGCGGATGCGCCGCATCTGCGCCGGCGGCAGGTGGTCGATGCGCTCGCCCTGCAGGCGGATCTCGCCGCCGGCAATGCGCCCCGGCGGCTCCAGCAGGCCAATGATGGCCGCGCCGGTGAGCGATTTGCCAGCCCCCGACTCACCCACCACGCCCAGCACCTCGCCGGGGGCGATGTCGAACGAGACGCCGTCGAGCGCGCGCAGCACGCCGCGCCGAGTCGGAAACTCCACCACCAGGTCTTTGACTTCGAGCAGTTTGTCCATCGCTGGGGCCCTTCGCTCAACGCAAGCGCGGGTTGAGGGCGTCGCGCAACCAGTCACCGAGCAGGTTGACCGACAGCGCGATGATGACCAGCATCACGCCCGGAAAAATCGTGATCCACCACTCGCCCGAAAACAGGTAGTCGTTGCCGACGCGAATCAGCGTGCCCAGCGACGGCGACGTGGGTGGCGCACCCACGCCCAGAAAGCTCAGCGTCGCTTCGGTGATGATGGCCGTGGCGACCTGGATGGTGGCCAGCACCAGCACCGGCCCCAGCACATTGGGCAGCACGTGGCGGCGCATGATGCGCAGCGGCGCCACACCGATCACGCGCGCGGCCTGCACATATTCCTTCTGCCGTTCCACCAGGGTGGAGCCACGCACCGTGCGCGCGTACTGCACCCAGCCGGTCAGCGTGATGGACAAAATCAGCACGCCGAAGGCCAGCGTCTCGTGCGCATTGGGAAACAACGCCCGCCCGATGCCCGCGATCAGCAACGCGATCAAAATGGCTGGAAACGACAGCATGATGTCGCACAGGCGCATCAGCAGCGCGTCCACCCAGCCGCCCAGAAAGCCCGCCAGCAAACCGAGCGTCACCCCCAGCAGCACCGACAGCAGCACCGAGGTCAGTCCCACGAACAGCGAAATGCGCGCGCCATAGATCAGCGCCGACAAAATATCGCGCCCCTGATCGTCGGTGCCCAGTGGGTAGGTCCACGAACCCTCCGGGTACCACGCGGGCGGCAGGCGAGCGCTGCCCAAATCGAGGCTGGCCAGATCGAACGGGTTGTGCGGCGCCACCCACGGCGCCAACAGGGCCGACAAGCCACACACCAGCGCGATCAGCGCTGCCACGATCGCCGTGGGTGAGGTGCGAAAACTGTAGCCGATGTCGCTGTCCCACCAGCGCATCCACCAGGATTTCATGCGTATCACTCTCCGTTGGGTGTTGCAACAGCGCCGTCAGTGGCCGCTCGTCTTGTCCAGGCGCAGACGCGGATCGACGGCGACGTAGAGCAAATCGACGATCAGGTTGATGACCACGAAGATAAAAGCGATCAAACACAAATAGGCCGCCATCACCGGGATGTCGGCAAATGTCACCGCCTGAATGAACAACAGCCCCATGCCAGGCCACTGAAACACCGTCTCGGTGATGATGGCAAAGGCGATCAGTCCGCCGAGCTGCAGACCCGTGATCGTCATCACCGGCACCAGCGTGTTTTTGAGCGCGTGGCCAAAGTGCACCGTGCGGTCGCTCAAGCCGCGCGCACGCGCAAATTTGATGTAGTCGGTGCGCAGCACCTCCAGCATCTCGGCTCGCACCAGTCGCATGATCAGCGTGAGCTGGAAGATGGCCAGCGTCAACGCGGGCAGGATCAGGTGCCGCCAGCCCTTCGCGGTGAGCAGTCCGGTGCTCCACCAGCCCCACTGCACCACCTCGCCGCGCCCAAAACTGGGCAGCCAACCCAGGGATACCGAAAACACCAAGATCAACAAAATACCGATCAGAAACGTGGGTAGCGACACTCCTAGCAACGAAAACGTCATGAACACCTGGGCCAAAAAGGTACCGCGGCGCAGCGCCGCGTACACCCCCATCGGGATACCGATGAGCAGCGCCAGCGCTGCCGCCACCAGCGCCAGCTCCAGGGTGGCGGGGAAGCGCTCGGCGATCAGCCGTGCCACCGGCACGCCCTGGTGGATGCTCATGCCGAAGTCGCCGTGCAGGGCGTTCCAGACGAATACCGCGAATTGCACGAAAAAGTGCTGATCCAGGCCCAGAGCGGCGCGCACCTCGGCCACCTGCTCGGGGGTGGCGTCTTGCCCCAAGATTTGCAGCACCGGGTCGCCCACATACTGAAACAGCATGAAGGCAACGAACGCCACCGACAACATGACCAGCGCCGCCTGCAGCAGGCGGCGCACGACGAAAGCCAACATCGCGTCAAACCTCCGCGGGCGCAGCGAACGCCGCGCCCGCTGTCGTTTCTCCGTGGTGGGACGCGCACGCGCCGCGCCGCTGCGTGCACATGCAGCGGCGGCGAGCCTACGTTGGCGTCGTCCCGCGCTGTGTCAGTTGACGTTGAGCACGCGCCAGTCGATGCGGTTGTCGGCGCGATGCACGACCTCGATGTTCTTCTTCATCGCCCAGGGGATGATCTGGTTGTGCAGCGGAATGTGCGCCACGTCGTCGTTTTGCAGTTGCAGCGCCTCGGTCAGCAGGCGCGGACGGATGTAGGGGTCGGTCTCGGTCTTGGCGCGGTCGATGATGGCGTCCATCTTCGGGTTGCTGTAGCGACCGACGTTGTAGTTGCCGTCCCCGCCGGGGCCTGGCGTGTGCAGCAGCGACTGCAGGGTGTAGAGCGCGTCGAAGGTGGGCACGCCCCAGCCCAACATATAGATGCTGGCCTCGTAGCGCTGAATCATCGGGAAGTAGGTGACCAGCGGCATGGTGCGCAGCTTGGCTTTGACACCGATCTTGGCCCACATCGCCGCCACCGCCTGACAGATCTGCTCGTCGTTGATGTAGCGGTTGTTCGGGCAAGCGAAATCGACCTCGAAGCCGTCCTTGTAGCCGGCTTCGGCCAGCAGCCGTTTGGCCGCCTCGACGTCGTAGGGATAGCGTTTGTGCACCGACTCATTCCAGCCGGCCACCTGCGGTGCCACCAGCGCCCCGGTGGGCTGGCTCAGACCGCGCATGGTCACGCGGTGGATGGTGTCGATGTCGATGGCCTGATACAGCGCCTTGCGCACGCGCAGATCCTTCAGCGGGTTTTTGCCCTTGACGTTGCTGCCGGGCAGCTCGTCGCGGAACTGGTCCATGCCGAAGAAGATGGTGCGGTTTTCGACCCCGTCGATGACCTTCAGGTTGGGGTTGTTGCGCAAGCGCGGCAAATCTTGCGGCGTGGGGTCGAGCACCAGGTCCACTTCGCCCGACAGCAGCGCCGCCATGCGCGTGGCATCAGCCTTGATCGGGGTATAGATGATTTGCGTGACGTTACTGTCAATCTTGCCCCAGTGGTTCGGGTTGCGCTCCAGCACCATGCGCTGGTCTGGCACCCACTGCTTGAGGATGAACGGGCCGGTGCCGTTAGCGTTGCGATGCGCGAACGTCTCGTCGGTGGCCTTCATGTCGCGCGGCTCGACCGAGCGGTTTTTCTCCGCCCAGGCCTTGCTCATCATGCGCAGCTCGGTGAGCTGGTTGAGCAACACCGGGTTGGGTCCCTTGGTGATGATGTCCACCGTGTGGTCGTCCACCTTGACGACGCGGTCGATGCCTTGCGTGTAGATGGCGAAGTTCGACGTTTTAGCCATCGCACGCTGGATCGAGAACACCACGTCATCGGCCGTAAACGGCGTGCCGTCGTGAAATTTGACCCCCTTGCGCAGCGAGATGCGCAACTGGGTCGGGCTGACTTCGCGCCAGCTGGCAGCCAGCACCGGCTCAACTTTGAACGTACGGCTGTTGTAGTAGACCAGCGACTCGTACACCGCGGCATGGATGCCGTTTTGCAGCGCGTTGTTCTGCGAGTGAATGTCCCAGGTGGCGATTTCGCCCGCACTGGCCCACTTGAACGGTTTGGCGTGCGCCACGCCCAGTCCCAGCACCAGGGCGGCGCCGATGGCAACGAGTTTGCGTTTCATGACGGTTACCTTTGTCAGTTCCGTGAAAGTGCCGTAACCATGCCCGATTCCGCGGCGGTTTTCGGTCGGGTAAACCCTGCAATCGACGTGCCAGCAGGGCGATGGCCGGGTACAGGCGACCCCAACTGTCGCTGGCACGACACAGTGGCTGGACTGCCCATGCCTGCGGCGGCTCGGCACGACCGCTGTGCCAGCGGCGCAGATGCGCAGGGCGCTGGGGCTGCGCACCGGTCGGCTTCAGGCGGGCTCGCCCAGCGACACACCGATCTGGCGCGCGGTGCGCAGCAGCGGATGATCCAGCGGCACCTGGCGCGTGCCGTGCACCACGTCGGACAGCGCGATGCTGCCCAGGCGACCGTCGCGCAGCGTGACCATGCGGTTGAACTCGCCGCGCATGATGAGCTGCGCGGCCTCGTTGCCAAACTGGGTGGCCAGCACGCGGTCGAACGGAGTGGGCGCACCGCCGCGCTGCACATGCCCCAGCACGGTGGCGCGCACCTCGCAGTCCAGGCGTGGCTGCAGGGCCGCGCGCAGCGCATGCGCCACGCCGCCCAGACGCACGGGGTCGGGACTGTCGGGCAGCCAGGCCTGCACGGTGCGCTCGCCGCCCACCGGCTTGGCCCCTTCACCGATGCAGATGAGGGTGTAGCGCTGACGCTGCGCGCGCGCTCGACACACCGCCGCCACCGCGTCGATGTCGTAGTCGATCTCGGGCAACAGGATGACATCGGCGGCGCCGGCGATGCCGGCTTCGAGTGCGATCCAGCCGGCGTAGCGCCCCATGGTCTCGACGATCATCACGCGTCCGTGGCTCTCGGCGGTGGTCTGCAGGCGCTCGATGGCCTCCGTCACGGTGGCCACGGCGGTGTCGAAGCCGAAGCTGCGCTCGCAGCCGACGATGTCGTTGTCGATGGTCTTGGGCACACCGACGATGGGCAGGCCGCGCTGGCTCAGGCCGTGCGCGATCGCCATGCTGCCGTCACCGCCGATCACCACCAGCGCCTGCAAGCCCAGCGCATGCGCGTGCGCCAGCGTGCGTTCGGCGTCGGCCTCGCTGCGCAGGGGGTTGGCGCGGTTGCTGGTGCCCAAGATGGTGCCGCCGCGCATCAGAATGCCGCTGACGCTGGCCCAGTCGAGTGGACGCACATGCGGCGCTGGCCCCATCAGGCCGCCGAAGCCGTCGTGAATGCCAATGACTTCGGCACCACACTGGCGCAGCAGCGATTTGGTCACCGCGCGGATCACCGCGTTCAGCCCGGGGCAGTCGCCCCCCCCGGTGAGAATGCCAATGCGCAAGGGCATGGATCCGATCTCCCGTTCAACGCGCCGGTGGGGCGGCATTGCGCGGCCACAGCGCCCACAGCTGCAGCGGCTGCTTCATGCCCGCCGCCAGGGCATAGGCCGCGTCGCCCCAGCCGGCAAAGAAATCGGCCCGTACCGCGCCGACGATGGCCGCCCCGGTGTCCTGCGCCAGCACCAGCCGCTGCAGGCGCGCCGTCGGCCCATCGGACACCAGCCACAGCGGTGTACCGTAGGGGATGGCGTCGCGGTCCACCGCCACCGAGCGCCCGGGCGTGAGCGCTACGCCCTGCGCGCCGCGGGGCCCGAACTGGGCGTCGAGCGCACTCAGCGGCTCTTCGCGAAAAAATACCACGCGCGGGTTGACCCACAGTAGTTCGTTCAAACGCTGCGGGTTGGCGTCGGCCCAGGCGCGAATCGCCTCCCAGGTGCCTTCGCGGATTTCGCCGCGCTGCAACAGCCACCGCCCCACACTCTGGTAGGGGTGGCCGTTGTGCGCGTCAAAGGCCAGCCGCACCAGCGACTCGCGTCCGTCGGGTTCACGCACGCGCAACCGCCCCGAACCCTGAATCTGCAGCAGCAAGGCGTCGAGCGGGTCGGCCAGCCACACGAGCGGCTGCAGCTGCGCCTGCAGCGCCGGGTCACTGTCGATTTGCTGGCGGCTGTACCAGGGGCCGCGCGCCTGGGCCAGCGCCGGCGGTGGCGCATACAGCGGGGTCTGGTACGGCCCTTGGCGCTCGCGGCTGGCCAGCAGCAGCGGCTCGTAATAACCGGTCAGCAACGCCGGACGATTGCCGCCGTCGGCCGCCAGCACCCGGTAGGGCTGCAAGCGCTGCATCATCCAGCCGTGGCGCTCGGTCTCGTCGGCCAGCGTCAGGCGGCGCACGTCGGCGCACAGGGCGCCCCAGGGCGGTGCGGGGCGCTCGCAACTGCGCAGCCAGGCGTTCCAGGCCTCGTGCAGGGTGTCACGCCCCCAGCCGGGCAGCTCGGCCCAGCGCACGGGCTGCCACAGTGCACCGGCGCGCCGCAGGGCGGCCGGCAGCGGCTGCGCGTCGGCGCTTTGCCAGGCGGGGTGAGCCGGCGTGAGCACCGGTGCGCGTGCGCTATCGTCCAGCGGCGCGGTGGCAGTGGGGGCAGCCGGTGCGGAAACCGGCGCCGCCGCCGGGGGCACAGTGAGTGGGGGGGGTGCCGCCGCCTCGGGCGTTGGCGTGGGTGTGGGCGGTACACTGCCACACGCGGCCAAGCCCAACACCACCAGCACGCCGGCGTGCCGCAGGGCACACCGGATGCCGTCTCGTCTCACGGGGGACCCTTGTCGCATGACGTTACTGCTGCTCGAAGCGCTGGGTGCGCTGCTCATCTTCATCTTTATCGTATGGTGGACCATGTTTGCCGGGCGCAAGGGTGGTGAGCCGCCTCCAGCCGAGCCGCCTTCGCCCACGCCCCCGCTGCCGGCGGCGCCGTCAACGGCCCCTCCAGCCACGACGGCACGCGATCAGGGTGGGCCGCCAGCCGAATCATCACCGCGCTGACCGCCCGCGCGCGGCCCTGCACGACGCTTGACCGGCAAGCACACCGAAGGGGCCAGGAATGGGGCGCCACCGTCACAAACGGCGGTGTTGCAGCGCCGGCAGCCGCTGGCGTATCTGAGCCAGATGGACGGGGTCGAGTTCGGCCAGTACCACACCGGGGCCGGTGGCCTGCTGCGCCAGCACCACCCCCCACGGATCGACCACCAGGCTCTGGCCCCAGGTGCGGCGGCCGTTTTCGTGCGTGCCGCTCTGGGCGGCCGCCACCACATAGGCTTGGTTTTCGATGGCGCGTGCGCGCAGCAGCACTTCCCAGTGCGCCTGCCCGGTGACGTAGGTAAAGGCCGCCGGCACCAACAGGATGTCCGCCTGCAGTTGCCGGTACAGCTCGGGAAAGCGCAGGTCATAGCACACGCTCATGCCGACGCGCCAGTCGTGCCCCGCGTGGTCGGTGAGGGTGAAGGCCACCGGCCGTTCGCCTGCTTTGAGCACGGCGGCCTCGTCGTAGCCTTGCTGCCCGTCGTGAAAACGAAACAGATGGATCTTGTCGTAGCGCGCCACGCAGCGGCCGCTCGGATCGTAGGCCAGCGAGGCGTTGGCGGCGTGGCTGGGGTCGTCGGTGGCCAGCGGCACCGTGCCGCCCACGATCCACATCTGCAGCTCACGCGCGGTGTCGGACAGAAAATCCTGCACCTTGCCCAAGCCGGGCGTCTCGGCAATCAGCAGCTTGTCGGCGTCGCGCGCGCCCATGAAACAAAAATACTCGGGCAGCACGGCCAGCTCGGCGCCGGCGTGACGCGCTTGGTCCAGCAGTTCGTGCGCCTGCGTCAGGTTGTGTTCGAGACTGATGCCCGAGACCATCTGGATGGCCGCGACTTTCATGGCATGCGCTCCTGTCGGTTTTCGGTGCCGGGGGCGGCACTCGACTCTATGGTACGCGCCACGCGCTCGACCTGGGGGTCGGCCCAGGAGCCGTGAATGCGGAAGGTCTGGGTGGCGGCGGCCTGCAGCGGCTCACGCAGCAGCCACTGCGCGATCAGGGTGCCCAGCCCGGTGACGGGGTTGACGGCGGCCGCCAGCAGTGAGGCCGTGCCAGCGTTGAGTTCCGGAATCACCACCGCCGTCAGGTCTTGGGTTTCGCGCACCAGATCGGCGCTGCCCTCGATGAGCACGGCGGCGTTGACACCACGCATCTGCAGATTGCGGGTGCTGGCCGCGCCGCGCACGATGCGCACGTCGCCGCGCAGGTAGTCGAAGGCAAACCCCTCGCTGAAGACGTCGCGAAAATCGAGCACCAAGCGGCGCGGCAGCGACTGCAGGCTCAACACCCCCAACAGCTTGGCAACACCCGGGTCAGCCTTGAGAAACTGTCCACGTTGCACGTCGATTTGCAGCTCGCCCGACAGCGACGGGGTGTGCAGCGCCAATGGCGAGCCCAGCCAGCCCAGCGCCCCCTCCAGGCCTCCGCGACCACCCCGCACCACATCGGCAAAGCCGAAGCGCCGCAACAGCGCGCCCGCGTCGTCGATGTCCAGCCGCAGCTGCAGCGCGGTGCGCCGGGCGGCGGCAGCTTGCCCCGGCGCCGTCAGGCTGGGGGTCGGGGCCCAGTTGCCGCTGGCGCTCAGCCGCGCTTCGGGTACGGTCAAGCGCAGGGTTTGCAGCCGCCATTCGCGCACCGCCTCGGCGCCTTGGCGTGCCTCGCGGTTGGCCGCCACGATCTCCAGGCGCCCCAGGGCGCGGTCGCCCAGTTCGAAGGCGTCCACCACCACGTCCAAGGCGGGCATCGAGCCCGGTTGGCTGGCCCAGCGCTCCAGGTCAGCCTGGGCGCTGGCCGGTATGTGCAGATAGGCTAAACGCGCCAGCAGCCGCTCCTCGGCGCCACCTCGATATTCCACATAGCCATCGAACTGACGCGCCGCCACGGACAGGCGCCACAAGCCGCCGTCGCGCGTGCCGCCCAAAGTCAGGCCGTCGAAATCACGGCCTGCCCAGCGCACGCGCTGCACGCTCACGCCGATTTGCTGCGGCCAGTAGCCGGCGGCGTCGCCGGCCCAGGGCGTCAGTGGGCGGGCGGCGCTCCCATCCGCCGGCTCGGCCAGGCGCTGGGTCCAGGCGTCGAGGTCGAGCTCAGCCATGCGCACGGCAGCGGCCACCCCCATCTCCGGCCACGCGGGCAGCTCCGCGCCCAGCGCCAGGCGCCCGCGCAGTACGTCCGTGCGCTCGCCGCGGTGTTGGCGCTCGTACTCGGCTTCGATGGCAGTCGCCGGCGCGCCGGTATCCAGCGCCACGCGCAAGCGGTCACGTACCGCCTGCGCAGCGCCATCGGTCAACGGATCGATGCGGACGTGCAGCGGCCACGCGCCATCGGCGGGCTTGTTCAGCGGCGCCGGCAGGTTTACGGCCAGTCCGCGCAAATCGCTGTCGAAGCGCAGCGCCGAGCCGCGCGCGTCGAACACCAGCTGCAGCGCGTAGCGCGCACCGCCGCGCGCGTGGCGTGCGAGCCAGCGCGCCCAATCCCAGTCGGCGCCGGCAGCCAGCCCCTCGGCCGTGAAGCTGCCTTGGGCATCGAAACGCACCACGGCCGCACCGTCCACGCGGGTCATCGCACCGCCAAAACGCAGCTCGCCACCGAGCGCGCGGGCCGTGGCGGCCCGCATCTCGAAACCCGCTTCGCTGAAGTCCAGCGTGCCGCGCACGGCTTGCAACAGGGGTGTGTCGGGGCGCACCTGCACGTCGTTGCCGGCCAAACGCACTTGGCCGCGCACGCGGGTGGCGTCGGCGTCGTCCAGCGGGATGCGCAGATCCAACCCCACTTCGAGCGTGCCGCTGGCACGCGCCGCATCCAGCGCCTGCGCGGTCAGCCCGCGCAGCGGCGAGATGCGCACGAAGCGCAGCGCCTCGTCCCCCGGGCCGCGCACGGTGCCTTGCACGCGCAATTGCGGGTGATCGGCCATATAGTCGTCGATGACGGCGTGCACCTGCTGCGCACGCAACGCCGCCTGCCCCACCACCCGACCTTCGGCCTGGCGAATGTCGAGTCGGTGGCGTTCGATCACCAGCTCGGCGTTGACCCCCTCCAGCGCCGGCCACGGTACGCTGCCTGCGGGCAACAGGTACACCGGTGCGTAGTCGAGCGTGACGTCGCGCAGGCGCGCGCGCACGTCGAAACGCCCATCCGCCGCGCTGGCAAAGGGGAAGTCCCACAAGTCGCCGCTGACGCGAAAACGCACCTCACTGGCCTGACCGGCGCGCACCGCCGTGCGCACATAGTGGCGCGCGTCGGCGTCCACGGTCAGCGGCAAGTAGCGCGCCACCTGCGCCGCGTTGGCACGGCTGAGCTGTACGTCCAGATCCAGCACGCCGGGGAAGCGATCGCGGGCGCGGCTGCTGGCCGGGTCGGCGGTGCGCCAGCGTGCGCGGCCGCTGCCGGCGGCGTCGGCGTTGGCAAAGCGCAGGCGCGGCACATCGACGTCGACGGCATCGCCGTCGAGGCGCCAGCGCAGCTCGGCGTCGAGCTCGTCGAACGCCAGCCGCGGATCCTCGAACACCCCCGGGAATACCAATGCGCCGCGGCGCAGGGTCAGCGTCGCGCGGCCACCGGTTTCATCGAACGCGAATTCGGCATCCACGCCCTGCAGCCCCGGGCGGCCGAAGGCGGGGACGTCGGGCGCTGGCGCGGTGCCCGGCTCGCCGGCGCGCAGCCCCAGGCCCCGCACCCGGCCACTGGCGGCCCAGCGCGGGCGCGCGCCGGCCTCGGCCGCGGCCCAGCGCAGCGACAAATCCTCCACGGCGCCCACCGGCTCGGTGGCGCGCGCCCAGTCGTGCACCGCCTCGTCCACGGGCAACACCCGCACCAACCGCTGCAGCGCCGCCAAATCGAGCCGATCAGCGCGCAGCGCCCAGGCGCGCAGCGCGTCGGCGACGGTCGTCATTTCGAAGCGCCACTGCGTGGTCGGCCACGGCGTGCCATCTCCCCCCACGACGACGAGGCGATCCCCTTGCCAGACCAGTGTCGCACCGTCGCGCTGCAACTGCAGCCGCCCGGCCACGCGCGGCAGCACCAGCGGCTCGGGCACCCGCGCCGGCACGGCCCACGCCACATGGACGTCGCGCCAGTCCAGATCCGCCGTGACGGCTTGCGGCGTACCACGCCGCACCGGCATCCACAGACGCAAGGCGCCATGCGCCTGCAAGGATTGCACCCCCCAAAGGGCGGCCGTGTCCAGATAGCGCCCGAGTTCGCGCATGTCCAGGCGCGGCGCGTGCGCATAGAGCTCACCGCTCCAGTCGCGCCAGCGGCCGGCGTGCGTCTGCCAAAAGGGGCGCACGAAGCGCCCACGCACGCTGAAGCGCTCGCCCCACTGCGGCGGCGGGGTGGCGTCGAGCCGCCACTCGTGGCGCAAGCCGGGGTTGCGCACCAACAGGTCCACCGCCTCCAGCGTCAACGGCGGCACGTGTGGCCGCGTTTCGTCGATCCACGACAGGCGCCCGCCGCGCAGGTGGAATTCGCGCTGCGCAAAAAACCAGTCCGCCACCGCACTGTCGTCCTCAGGCGTGGCGCTCACATCGAGGCCGGCCACGCGCAGGCGGCCATCGGGCAGGCGCCGCACCTCCAGCACGGGCGCTTCCACCAGCAGGCGGTCCACTCCCAGCCGCCACAACGAACGCACCGAGACGTCGGCAGCGACGCGCGGCAGCGCCAACGCGGTGTTGCCTTCGGCGTCGTGCAGGCGAACGTCATACAGCGTCAGCGCTGCCGTGGCCCAGCGCGCCTCGGCTTCGACGCGGCCAATGCGCACCGGCACCCCCAACGCACGTGTGGCCACGGCCTCCAGCGTCGGACGCCAGGCCTCGACTCGCGGCACAATCCACCATTGCAGGGCGCCCCAGCCCACCAGCAATCCGATCCAAAATAGGAGCGCTGCGCCCAGGAGCCATCGCGACAGCTGCGCGAGTACACGCAGCTGCCATGTCGGCTGGAGGGGAGGCGCGGTTGGAGTCACACGAAATTATGATGTCGAGCGCCCCGGTTGGTTCAGCCGACGCCGCCTACAGCCGATTCGTGCAACGCGTGCGCCGGCGCTACGCCGACGAGTTGGCGCTGCTGCCCGACGGCGCCCCGACGGCGCAGAGTTTGCAGCAGACCTGGCAGGCCCTGTGCGCGCGCGGCTACGCGCCGGCGGCGGCGCTGCGCGTGTTGCGCCATTTGACACTGGAGCGCTTGGCGGTGTTGGACTGCGAACACCAAGCGCCGCTGGAGGTGGTGACACATGGGGTCACCGCGTTGGCCGAACTGGCGCTCGACGCAGCGGCGCAACTGGCCTGCGCCGAGCTCGATGCGCTGCACGGCGCACCGCGCGCACCGCAGGATGAGCCGCCGGGGCCGCCCGCCCCGCCCCCCGACCCCGATCGACGCTGCGCGTGGTGGATCGTCGGCATGGGCAAGCTGGGCGCGCGTGAACTCAACGTCTCCAGCGACATCGACCTCATCTACGTCTACGAGGGCGAGGGCGAGACCGCGGGCAACACCGAGGGCCGCAACCGCATCAGCAATCATGAATATTTCGCCAAGATCGTCAAGCGCATGCACGCCCTGCTGGCGGATGTCACCGAGCACGGGCAGGTGTTCCGTATCGACTTGGCGCTGCGTCCGAATGGCAACTCCGGCCCGCCGGCAGTGTCCCTGGGCGCGCTGGAGGACTACTTCCAGGTGCAGGGACGCGAATGGGAGCGCTTTGCCTGGCTGAAAAGCCGCGTGGTGGCGCCGGCCGAAAGTGCGCGGCGCGACGGCACGGGGGCGTGGTTGCGGCCGGTGGTGCTGCCCTTCGTCTTTCGCCGCTATCTGGACTACAGCGTCTTCGAAGCCTTGCGCCGCTTGCACCGCCAAATCCGCGAACACGCCGCGCGGCGGGCGGCTGGTCATCCGGAGCGCGCGCACGACGTCAAGCTCTCGCGCGGTGGCATCCGTGAAATCGAGTTCATCGTGCAGCTGCTGCAAGTGGTGCGCGGCGGGCAGTTTCCAGAACTGCGCACCCGCCCGACGCTGCAGGCGCTGCAGCGCATCACCCGCGCTGGCCTGATGCCGCCCGACAAAGCGCAGCAACTCGCCGAGGCCTATGTATTTTTGCGCCGCGTCGAGCACCGCATCCAGTACCTGGACGACCAGCAAACCCACGTACTGCCCACGCGCGACGACGACCTGGCGTGGATCGCCGTCACCATGGGCTTTGCCGATACGCCGGCCTTTCTGCGGGCGCTGGATGCGCACCGCGAGGTAGTGGCGCAGGAGTTCGATACTCTGCTCGGCGGCGATGCCGCCGCCAGCTGCCCCGGCAAAGGCTGCAACGGCCACACGCCCGCCGCCGATGATTTGCAAGCGCTGCTGCCGACCTTGCCACCGGGCTTCGCCCAGCGCGTGGCCGCCTGGTGCGACCACCCGCGCGTGCTGGCGTTGCGCGATGAGGCGCGCCTGCGCCTAGCGCGCCTGGTGGAGCGCACCGGCGCCTGGATCGAGGCCGGGCGCGTCAGCGAAACCGCCGCCGTGCGCCTGGCGGACTGGATCGAACCGCTGCTGCGGCGCGAAAGCTACCTGGCGCTGCTGCAGGAGCGCCCGGCCGTGCACGAGCGCTTGCTGCGCGTGCTGGGCGCGGCACGCTGGCCGGCGCGCTATCTGATGCGCCACCCCGGCGTCATCGACGAGCTGGCCAGCCGTGAGCTCTACGAGGAGCGCTTCGACCGCGCCACCTTTTTGGCCGAGCTGGAGGCGCGGCGCTGGTCGCTGCACAAAACCGGCGAAGACGACGACGAAACGCTGCTGGATCTGCTGCGCCGCGCCCACCATGCCGAGGTCTTTCGCACGCTGGCACGCGACGTCGAGGGGCTGTTGACGGTGGAACAGGTGGCCGACGATTTGAGTGCCTTGGCCGACGCCGTGCTGCACGTCACCGGGCTGTGGTGCTGGCAGCGGCTGAAAAACCGCCACGTCGAGGCCCCGCGCCACGCCATCATCGGCTACGGCAAGCTGGGCGGCAAAGAGCTCGGCTACGGCAGCGACCTCGACTTGGTGTTCGTCTACGACGACGATGATGAGCGCGCGCCCGAGGTGTATGCCGCCTTCGTGCGCAAGCTCATCAACTGGCTCACCGTCAAGACCGGCGAGGGTGACCTGTACGAAATCGACACCGCGCTGCGCCCCAACGGCAACTCGGGCCTGCTGGTGACGAGCTTTCGCGCCTACGCCGACTACCAGCAAAACCGCGGCAGCAACACCGCCTGGACCTGGGAACACCAGGCGATGACGCGGGCGCGCTGCGTCGTCGGCGACGAGGCGCTGCGCGCGCGCTTCGACGCCGTGCGCGAAGCCGTCATCACCGCGCCGCGCGACCGGCAGGCACTCGCCGGCGAAATCCGTGCCATGCGGCAGCGTCTGTACGACGCGCACCCGGTGCGCGGCGAGCGCTTCGACCTCAAACACAGCCCCGGCGGCATGATCGACGTCGAATTCGCCGTGCAGTACCTGGTGCTGGCGCACAGCGCCGAGCACCCGGCGCTGCGTGACAACGCCGGCAACATCGCCCTGCTGCAACGCGCCGAAAGCGCCGGCTTGTTGCCCGCGGGCGTCGGCCATGCCGCCGCCGACGCCTACCGTCGCCTGCGTGCGCTGCAACATCGCGCCCGGCTCGACGAAGCCAGCACCCAAATCGACCCCGCCGACGTCACCGCTGAACGCCAAGCGGTGCTGGCGCTGTGGCAGCACGTCTTGGGCGGGTGACGGGAGCCGCCGCCCGCACCAACCCCATTCGCCACCAGGGGATTGGCGCTGACACCTGCCCATCGTGCTGGCGCACTCTACGATCCGCAGCGTCGCACTGTGTGGACGTCGCCCGCCGCCACCCCAACACACCCCGAGGACTTGCGATGCGCTATCCCCGCCGCTCGATCCTGGCGCTCGGCGCCCTCTTGCCCCTGTCGATCATGTCTGCCGACGTTGCTGCCACCCAACCCGACCCCGCGTCCTGCCCGTCCATCCTGCAGCACCGCTTCGACCGCCTGCAAGACGAGCAACCGCAGGACCTGTGCCAATACGCGGGCCGCGTGGTGCTGGTGGTCAACACCGCCAGCTACTGCGGCTTCACTCAGCAGTACAAGGGGCTGGAGGCGTTGTACCGCCGCTACCGCGACCGCGGGCTGGTGGTGCTGGGCTTTCCGTCCAACGACTTTGGACAACAAGAGCCGGGCAGCAACCAACAAATCGCCGAATTCTGCGAAAACACCTTTGGCGTGCAGTTTCCGATGTTCGCCAAGTCGCATGTCATCGGCCCGCAGGCCAACCCGTTGTTCAAGCAACTGGCCGAGCGCACCGGCACCACGCCCAAGTGGAATTTCTACAAATACCTCATCAGCCGCGACGGCCGCACCGTGCTGGCCTACAGCAGCCTCACCGCCCCCGACAGCGGCAGCCTGCGGCGTGACATCGAGCGCCTGTTGGGGTCATGAGCCCGCCCCACCCCAACGACGCCACGGCCGCCGACGCGCCGCGTGCAGCGGTCAGGGAGACGGTGAGGCGGCACGTCATCATCCTGGCAATTTTGGAGGGCCGTGCCAGATCTGCAAGGATGTAGCGAACCGTATCGCGAATGCCGCGCGATCTGCTTGGACCAGCAGAGTTGGCGCGACGACCGGGGCTGGCCTCGGTGCGTGGGGGAATGTGGGGACGGTGAGATCAGCGCACCGGGCCGTCCAGCGCCTCGACCCGGCGCGCCCCGTTGAAGCGGCGCGCCCAGTAGCGATCGTTCATATCGCTGATTTTGACGCTGTCACCCTTGCGGGGCGAATGGATGAATTTGCCGTCACCCAGGTACACGCCCACATGGCTGAAGGCGCGCCGCATCGTGTTGAAAAAGACCAGATCACCCGGGCGCAGCTCGTCCTTGGCGATCGGGGTGGTGGTCTGCGCCTGTTCGGCGGCACGGCGCGGCAACACCAGTCCGAGCGTGTTCGCATAGACGTAGCGCACCAGGCCACTGCAGTCCAAACCCGTTTGCGGGTTACCGCCACCCATGCGGTACGGTACACCGATGAGCCCCAGCGCCGTGTCGACGAGCCGGGAGGCAACGGTGCCCGTGTCAGCGCCAACGGTTTGCAGTTGACGCACCCAGTCACCGACCGCCAGTGGCCCGCTGCCACTGTTGGCTGGCGCCAAGAGGGAAGTGCTCGGCCCCGCCACCGGGGCTGTGGCGTGTTCAGCGACGTCAGCGACCGACCGGGGGTTGGCTGGCGGCGCGGGTGCCCCGTCTTCGGCCACGGGCGCAGCCAGCAGCGCACCGGCGTAACCGACAAGGACGAGGAAACAGAGCAAGCGCAACATCGCGCGTGATGATAGCAGACCGGCATGAGCGCTGCGCCTGCATGCGCCACAGCGCCCCCTGGGCATGCCTGAGCACGCGCCCTTACCCGTCGATAGGCGAACTGCTGGCACGGCCCGGCGTCCTCAACGGCCGCCGCCGCTGGCGGGCACGCTGCATCCCGCCGCCACCGTCAGCGCCAGGCGCTGCAGCGCGACCCAGGGATCGGGCGGCCAGTCCGGATCGGGCAGGCCCTTGACGATACCGTCCACGATCTGGGCGTGCACCAGCCAGCGCGCCGTCAGCGCCGTGCGCAGACGCGGCAGCAGGCGCTCGTAGCGTTTTTCGCGTGGACCCCAGACGCGCTGCTCGCGCAACACCAGCGCCAGCGGCTGTCCGGCGTCGAGCTGCTGGCGGCAGCGGTGCAGCGTGCGCAACTCCTCGGCCAGCGCCCAGTGCACCGGCACGGGCGCGACGCCTTCGGCCTGCAGGCCCTCCAGCATCCGCTGCACGCGCGCCACCGCCCCGTCCAGCACCGCCTCGGGCAAGCGAAACGGGTCGTAGCGCGCCACATCCAGCACGGCGGTGCGCACCTGCTCGAAACTGAGCTCACCCGGTGGGTATAACAGGCCCAGTTTGGCGATTTCTTGGTGTGCGGCCAGCAGATTGCCCTCCACCCGATCGGCCAGAAAGGCCAGCGTGCGCTGCCCTGGCTCGCCGGCGGCCACATGCTGCCCCTGCTGGCGCAGCCGCTGGGCGATCCAGGCCGGCAACTGGGCCCGCTCCACCGGATCGATGCGCACCACCACGCCGTGCGTCTGCAGCGCTTCGTACCAGGTGCTTTTCAAGGAGGCGGCGTCCAGTTGCGGCAGCAGCACCAGGGTGAGCGTGTCGCCCGCCCGGGCCGCTTGGGCGGCCAAGCGTTGCAGGGCGTCGGCCCCGTCCTTGCCCGGCTTACCCGATGGGATGCGCAGCTCCAGCAGGCGGCGCTCGGCAAACAGGCTCAGCGCGCTGCCGGCCGCCAGCACCGCGCTCCAGTCGGTTTGCGCGCCGGCCACCGTCACGACGGTGCGCTCGCTGTAGCCGGCCGCCCGCGCAGCGGCGCGGATGGCGTCGGCGGCTTCTTGCACCAGCAGCGGCTCGTCGCCCTGCACCACATACAGCGGCGCCAATCCGCGGGCGAGCTGGGCGGTCAGGGCATCGGCGCGAATGGTGGGCATGGCAGCATTGTAGGCACGGCCTCAGGCGGGCCTGGCCATGGCCGGCGACGGCCCGTGTCACAATCCATGGCCACGTGCGTGCGTTGCGGCTTCGCTGTCCTGCGCCTGGCGCGCCCGCGCCTTGCCCGCCGATCCCCCCTTCGGCCTGCCCATTGCTGGTGTGACGATGACAAACGATGTTGTTGCGCCCCCGACCGTTGCGCTCATCGGCGCGCCCACCGACGTGGGCGCCGGCGCACGCGGCGCCTCCATGGGGCCCGAAGCGCTGCGCGTGGCGGGTCTGCACACCGCGCTGGCCCACCACGGCGTGGTCGTCGAGGACTGGGGCAATCTCAGCGGTCCGGCCAACCCTTGGCAACCGGCGGTGGACGGTTATCGCCATCTGGACGAAGTGGTGCAGTGGAACCGCGCGGTCCATCGGGCGGTGGGTGCCGCGCTGGCACAGGGGCGGCTGCCGATTCTGCTCGGCGGCGACCACTGCCTGGCGGTGGGCTCGATCAGCGCCGTGGCGCAACACTGCCGCGCGCGCGGCCAGAAGCTGCGCGTGCTGTGGCTGGATGCGCACGCCGACTTCAACACCTCGGCGCTGACGCCCAGCGGCAATCTGCACGGTATGCCGTTGGCCTGTCTGTGTGGCTTTGGCCCAGCGGCGCTGGTGCACCTGGGCGGCCAGGGGCCCGCCGTGCAGCCGCAGCAGGTGCGGCAAATCGGCATCCGCAGCGTCGACGCGGGCGAAAAGCGCTTCGTGCACGAGCAGGGCCTGGAGGTGTACGACATGCGCTACATCGACGAGATGGGCATGCGGCACACCATGGAGCAGGCGCTGGCCGGCGTGGACGCCGACACCCATTTGCACGTCAGCTTCGACGTGGATTTTCTGGATCCAGAGATCGCGCCCGGCGTGGGCACCACGGTGCCCGGCGGCCCCACCTACCGCGAGGCCCAGCTGTGCATGGAAATGATTGCCGACACGGGGCGCCTGGGCAGCCTGGACATCGTGGAGCTCAACCCGGCGCTGGACGTGCGCAACCGCACCGCGCAACTGGCCGTGGACCTGGTGGAGAGCCTGTTCGGCAAGAGCACGCTGATGCGCGAGCACCAGGTGCGCCGCCGCGGCTGAGGGCGGCACACGCTGCAGGCGGTGCATCGGCGCTGCCCCGTGGCCCGCGAGGACGCCCAGCCGCCCGCCCGCTGGCCAACGGAGCAGCGCTCGGGCCCCTGGGTATCCTCAGGGCCGCACCGCCGCCAAGCGCACCATTATCTGGCGCACCAGCGCCGCGCGCATATCGTCGAACAGCAGCGCCTCTTCGGCCTCTTTGCCCAGCACCACGGTTTCGGCGTAGCTGAGCTCGCGCTCCTGCTGCAACTCGGTGGGCTCGATCCATTCGCGCCCAGCGGGCGTGCGCAAGGCAAAACGCACACGATACCGCAGCAGCAGCTCGCGCACCTGGCCGGCGGCGGTGGTGCCCACCACCACCCACTCGCGCTGGTCCAGCGAGAGGTCGAGCACGGCGTCGGGCACCGGGACACCGTCGGCCGCTGCGGCCGGCGACGGCGCCGTCCACACCTGCACGCCGCTGGCGCGCAACTGGGCGCTCAGGCGCTGAGCCACCTCCCCACCGGCACCGGCCCCTTGCAGGCGCAGCGTGCGAAACGGCAACTGCAGGTTGGCACCGCGCCAGCGAAAGCCGCACCCCGTGCCGGCGGCGCCGAGCACGGCCAACCCGCAGACCAGCACGAGGCGGCGGCTCAATCGGTGCATCACACCACCACGTTAACCAGGCGGCCCGGCACCACCACCACTTTGCGCGCGGGCTTGCCCTCGGCGTAGCGCGCGAACACGGGTGAGGCCAAGGCGGCCGCTTCGATGGCAGCCCGATCGGCGTCGGCCGCTACCGTCAGGCTGCCGCGCAGCTTGCCATTGATTTGCAGCACCAGCTCGACGGTGTCGCGCTGCAGGGCCTGCTC
Organism: Tepidimonas charontis; assembly: GCF_007556685.1. GTDB lineage: Bacteria > Pseudomonadota > Gammaproteobacteria > Burkholderiales > Burkholderiaceae_C > Tepidimonas > Tepidimonas charontis. Next base: position 24,478 of record NZ_VJON01000031.1, read on the forward strand.
GTCCGGCTGCGGCCAGGGCGCATCGAGCAAATCGCCCAAGGCGCCGGCGTAGCCCAGTCGCTGCCACAGCACGTGGGTCAGGTGCGGCGTGACCGGGTACAGGCAACGCAACAAGATGCCAAAGCCTTCGATCAGCGCCACGCCGGCACCCGGCTCGTCCGCCCCGTCGAAGGACTCCAGCGCGTTGAGCATCTTCATGCAGCCCGACACCACGGTGTTGTACTGCATGCGCTGGTAGTCGTAGTCCACCTGCTTGAACAGGGTGTGGATGTCGTGCCGCAGCGCTTTGGCGCGCGGGCCAAAGGACACCTCCGCCAGCGAGCGCGCGCCTTGCACCGCCTGCTGCGCGGCGCCGAAGTCCTGCGCGCCCAGTCGGCAGCCGAACGCCCACAGGCGCCGCAAAAAGCGGTGGCTGCCCTCGACGGCGGCGTCGTTCCACTCCAGCGTGGCCTCGGGCGGCGCGGTGAACATGGTGTACAGGCGCGCGGTGTCGGCGCCGTATTTTTCGATCAAGTCCTGCGGATCGACCCCGTTGTTCTTGGACTTGGACATCGTGCCCACGCCCTCGTAGTCGATCGGTGTGCCGGCCGGCAGCACGCCGTCGGCGCTGGGCATGTCGCGCTTCAGACGCGCCCCGACGATCTTGCCAGCGGCGTCGAGGATGTTTTCGACGTCATGCGGCCAGAAATATTCCTTGCCGCCCTTGGCGGTGCGGCGGCTGTAGATGTGGTTGAGCACCATGCCCTGGGTGAGCAGCCGCTTGAACGGCTCGTCCACCGCCACCAGCCCCAGATCGCGCATCACCTTGGTCCAGAAGCGCGCATACAGCAGGTGCAAGATGGCGTGCTCGATGCCGCCGATGTACTGATCCATCGGCATCCAGTAGCGCGTGCCCGCGGCCACCATGGCCTCGGTGTTCGTCGGGTCGCAGTAGCGCATGAAGTACCACGACGAATCGACGAAGGTGTCCATGGTGTCGGTTTCGCGCCGGGCCGGCTTGCCGCAGCGCGGGCAGTCCACCTGCAGGAACGACTCGCATTTGGCCAACGGGTTGCCGCTGCCGTCGGGCACCAGGTCTTCGGGTAGCAGCACCGGCAGGTCTTCATCGGGCACCGGCACCGGGCCGCAATCGTCGCAGTGGATGATCGGGATGGGTGTGCCCCAGTAGCGCTGACGGCTGATGCCCCAGTCGCGCAAGCGCCAGGTGGTTTGCTTCTCGCCCAGGCCGCGCGCGACCAGCAGCTCGGCCACCTTGTCCACCGCGGCCTGGTATGGCAGCCCGTCGAGCGGACCGGAGTGGACGCACACCAGGCGGCCCGATTTGTCGGCGTACCAATCTTGCCAGCGCGTGGGGTCGAACACCAGCGCCTGCGCGTCTTCGCCCCCCTGGGTGGTGGCAGGCGCCGGCCCGACCACCTGCTTTATAGGCAGCCCGTATTTCAGCGCGAAGGCGAAGTCGCGCTCGTCGTGCGCAGGCACACCCATCACCGCGCCGTCGCCGTAGCTCATCAGCACGTAGTTGCCCACCCACACCGGCACGGCTTCGCCGGTGAGCGGGTGCGTCACCGTCAAGCCGGTCGGCATGCCTTCCTTTTCCTTGAGCGCCAGCTCGGCCTCGGTGGTGCCGCCTTGCTTGCAGCGTTCGATGAAGGCCGCCAGCGCCGGGTTGCTGCGCGCGGCGTGCTGCGCCAGCGGGTGCTCCGGGGCCACGGCGCAAAACGTCACCCCCATGATGGTGTCGGCGCGCGTGGTAAACACATACAGCCGTCCGTCCTGGATCAGGGTGCCGTCGTCGCCGCGGATGTCGTGCGTGAAGGCAAAGCGTACGCCTTCGCTCTTGCCGATCCAGTTGGCCTGCATCAGCCGCACCCGCTCGGGCCAGCCGGCCAAAAAGTTGGGGTCGTCCGGGTTGGCCACCGCCGACAGCAGCTCCTCGGCGTAGCGCGTGATGGCCAGGTAGTAGCCCGGAATCTCGCGCTTTTCCACCGGCGCGCCGGTGCGCCAGCCGCGGCCGTCGATGACCTGCTCGTTGGCCAGCACGGTCTGGTCCACCGGGTCCCAGTTGACCACCTGCGTCTTGCGGTAGGCGATGCCTTTTTCCAGCATACGCAGAAACAGCCACTGGTTCCATTTGTAGTACTCGGGCGCGCAGGTGGCGATCTCGCGGCTCCAGTCGATGGCCAGGCCGAGCGCCTGCATCTGCCCCTTCATGTAGGCGATGTTGTCGTAGGTCCAGCGCGCCGGCGGCACATGGTTCTTGATGGCGGCGTTTTCGGCCGGCAGGCCAAAGGCATCCCAGCCCATGGGCATGAGGACGTTGTAGCCCTTCATGCGCAGCTGGCGCGCCATCATGTCGTTGATGGTGTAGTTGCGCACGTGCCCCATGTGCAGCTTGCCGCTGGGGTAAGGCAGCATGGAGCAGGCGTAGAACTTGGGCTTGGTGGGGTCTTCGCTGACGCGGTACGCGTCGCGCGCGGCCCAGTCGGCCTGGGCGGCGGCCTCGATTTCGCGGGGGGTGTAGGTGTCTTGCATGATGTGCGGCAAACGGTTGCAGGGCAGCCACGATACGGCGCCAGCGGCGGCCCGCCCACTCGCCAACGATTGTATCGGCGGCCTGGCGCCGGGCCGCCGCTATCCACTGCGCCGGCGACGGCCCCAGGGGACGCTCACGCCAGCACTTCGCTCAAGAAGGCACGCATCGCCGTCCACGAGCGCGCATCGGCCCGTGCGCTGTAGACAGTGCCGAAGTCGGGGTCGTTGGCCTCGGGGTTGGTGAAGGCGTGCATCGTGCCGCCGTAAGCGTGCAACTGCCAGTCGGCACCCGCTTCGGTCATTTCGCGTGTCCAGGCCAGCACCGCATCGGGCGGCACCATGGGGTCGTCCCAGCCGTGCAGCGCCAGCACCTTGGCCTCGATGCGGCACCCCGCCGTGTTGCCCGGCGCGGTGAACAGGCCGTGAAAGCTCACGACGCCGCGCAGCGGCAGGCCGCAGCGCGCCATATCGAGCACACACAGGCCACCGAAGCAAAAGCCGATGGCTGCGCAGCGCGCCACATCCACCTCGGGCTGGGCGTGCAGCGCGTGCAGCGCCGCGCCCAGGCGCGCTTGCAGCCGCGCTCGGTTTTGCACCAGCGGCGTCATCAGCGCCGCGTTTTCATCCCGGCTGCGGCCGCGTCGGCCCTTGCCGTAGACGTCCATCGCAAAACCCACATAGCCCAGTTCGGCCAGCGCGCGCGCCTTGCCTGCCTCGAATTCGGTGCGGCCGGCCCAGGCATGCGCCACCGCCACCGCGGGGCGGCGGCCGGCCAGCGTGTCGTCCCACGCCAGCAAGCCCTCGAACGTCTGCCCATCGTGGGTGTATTCGACCAAACGGGTTTGGATGGTCATCGCAGCGTCTCCTTGCAGTCGGCACAGGTCTGGGGCCCGGCCACGCCACCGATTCAGCGCAAGCCGAGCACGTCGAACATGTCGTACAAACCCGGGGGTTTGTCAGCCAAAAAACGCACCGCGCGCACACTGCCCTGCGCGTAGGTGGCGCGGCTGTTGGATTTGTGGGTGATTTCGATGCGCTCGCCAGTGCCCAGGAACATCACGGTATGGTCACCCACCACGTCGCCGCCGCGCACGGTGGCAAAGCCGATGGCTCCGGCGGGCCGCTCGCCCGTGTGGCCCACGCGCTGGAATGTCGCGCAGTCACGCAGGGCGCGTCCTTGGGCGGCCGCGATCACCTCGCCCATCTGCAAGGCGGTGCCGCTGGGCGCGTCCACCTTGTGGCGATGGTGCGCCTCCACGATCTCGACGTCGTAGCCCGTGTGCAACGCGCGCGCCGCCAACTCCAGCAGCTTGAGTGTGACGTTGACGCCGACGCTCATATTGGGCGCCATTACGATGGGGATGCGCTGGGCCGCGGCAGCGATGGCGGCTTTTTGCGCATCGTCGAAGCCCGTGGTGCCGATCACCATGGCCACGCCATGGCGCTGGCAAGCCGCCAGATGGGCCAAGGTGCCTTCGGGGCGGGTGAAATCGATCAGCACGTCGCACCCCGCCAGCGCAGCATCCAGATCGGCCGCTATCGCCACGCCCGTCTGGCGGCCGGCCCAGGCCCCGGCATCCTGTCCCAGCGCGGGGCTGTCGGCGCGGTCGAGCGCGGCGGCCAAGGTGCAGTCTTCACTGGCCAGCACGGCCTCGATCAGCATGCGGCCCATGCGGCCGCTGGCGCCGGCGATACCGACGCGGTAAGGGGGAGAAAACGGCATGGTCATCCCAGCAGGTTGAACGATGGGGGCGCCAGCGGTGGACCGCCGAGCGCCTCAGCGCGGCTCCAGCGGCGGGTAGCTGGGTGCCGCCGGCGGCGCCGGGGCCGCAGCCGGCGCTGGCGGTGCCGCCGCGGCGGCGCCGCCCTTGGTCTCGGCGGCCCGCAACTGCTCCTCGCTGGCTTCCAGGGTCACGGCGCGCGCAGGCGGGCGACGCACCGCCAGCGAGGCGACGAACTCTTCTTCGGTTGGCAGCTCGTCGGCCTGCACGCGCGCCAAGCGCTCGCCGTCGAAAAACACCGTGACCACGCGGCGCTGCATCGGCTGCCCCTGGCGCTGGTAAGTAAAGACATAATCCCAGCGATGGGCGTGGAAGATGCTGGCGGCCAGCGGCGTGCCCAAAATGGCCTGCACCTGCTCACGCGTCATGCCGGGCTGAAGCGCCTGCACCTGCTCGCGCACGATGACGTTGCCTTGCTGGATGTCGATGCGGTACGGCGTCACCAGCCCGCCCAGGCTCGACAGCCGCTGGGTGGCGTCGTTCAGTGTCGAGCAGGCACTGACGGCCAGCGCCGCCGGCAGCACCCACCAGACGGACCGGCGCAGCGCCCGGGACAGCGATAAGACGGCAAAACGCATGGCACAGCCTCGTGAAATCACCCCCATACCATGGATGGGGCATGAAGTTATATCATTGCGCCCATTGTAGTGGGCGCGCCCCGGCGCTGCGGCCTGCTCAACCCTCCACCGCGCACGCATGACCGGTATCAACGAACTCAAAAGCACGGGGCTGAAGGCGACCCTGCCGCGACTGAAGATCCTGGAGATCTTCCAGTCGCGTCGGCAGCGCCACATGACGGCCGAAGACGTCTTCAAAGTGCTGCTGGAGGAGCAGTCCGACATCGGGCTGGCCACCGTGTACCGGGTGTTGACGCAATTCGAGCAAGCCGGCATTTTGGTACGCAGCAATTTCGAATCCGGCAAGGCCGTCTACGAGCTCAACGAGGGTGAGCACCACGACCACCTGGTGTGCCTGGACTGCGGCCGGGTGGAGGAGTTTTTCGACGCCGAAATCGAACGCCGCCAGCAAGCCATTGCCCAGGAGCGCGGCTTTGCGCTGCAAGAGCATGCGCTGGCGCTGTATGCGCATTGCCAGCAGCCCGATTGCCCTCACCGCAGCCGGCCGCGTCGCGGCTGAGACGGCGTGAGACGGCGGCGCGCACTTCAATCGTCGCGCAACATGGCGGCACGCTGTCGGCGCACGAATTCCTCGTAGGTATCGATGCCGCGCAACTGCAAGATGGTGTTGCGCACCGCTGCTTCCACCAGCACCGCGATGTTGCGCCCGGCCACCACCGAAATCACGGCTTTGCGCACCGCCACGCCCAGCACATCTTGGTACATGGGCTCGCTGGGCAGCCGCTCGTAGTCGCGCTCCAGGGTGGACTGGCGCACCAGGTGCACGATCAGGCGCAGCCGCATCTTGCGCCGCACCGCGGTCTCGCCAAAAATGGCCTTGATGTCGAGCAGACCGATACCGCGCACCTCCAACAGGTTTTGCAGCAGGTCTGGGCAGCGCCCCTCGACGATGGTTTGATTGACGCGATACAAATCCACCGCGTCGTCGGCCACCAGACCATGGCCGCGGGAGATCAGCTCCAGCCCCAGCTCACTCTTGCCCAGTCCGGACTCGCCGGTGATGAGCACGCCCAGCCCCAGGATGTCCATGAACACCCCGTGCATGGTGGTGCGCTCGGCGAAGTGACGCGACAGGTAGGCGCGCAGCACATCGATGACGAACGCCGCCGATGCCGCCGTGGCAAACAACGGGATGTGGGCGCGCTCGCACATCGCCACCAGCTCTGACGGGGGGGGCTGGTCGTCTGCCACCACCAGCAGCGGCGGCTCCAAGGTGACGATACGCGCCACGCGGCGGCGGCAATCGTCTGCCGTGGCGTTGAGTAGGTAAGCCACCTCGCGCGTGCCCAACACCTGGGCACGATACGGATGAATGTAGTTCAGATAGCCGACCAGATCGGCCCCGGAGCGCGCCGCGGCCACGGCCTGATCATCGAAGCGTCGCTCGGAGGCGCTGGAGCCGGCGATCCACTGCCACTTCAGCGTCTCGCGGTGGGCTTCGAACAACGCATCGGCACTGAGGGCGCTGGGCTTCATCGCGACGGTTTTCGGGCACAGCGTCGGCAGCAACGGCCAGCGCCGCGTTCAGGCGGCAGCGTGCGCGGATTGCCAGCCGGCGATCAGGCCGTGCAGCGTGGCGGGGTTGTCGGCGCTGCGCAGTTTTTCGCGCAACACCGGGTCGCTGAGCAACTCGGCGATCTCGGACAGGATTTCCAAGTGTTTTTGCGTCGCCGCCTCGGGAACGAGGAGAAAGATCAGCAAATTGACCGGCTGCTCGTCGGGGGCATCGAAGCCGATGGGCTGCGCCAACTGAAAGACGGCAGCCATCGGCTGCTTCAGGCCCTTGATGCGCCCGTGCGGAATCGCCACCCCATGCCCGAGCCCAGTGGAGCCCAGACGCTCGCGCGCGAACAAGCTGTCCGTGACCAAGGCCCGGTTGAGCCCATGCAAGGATTCGAACAGCAGCCCGGCCTCTTCGAACGCGCGCTTTTTGCTGGTGGCCTCCACGGCCACCAACACGTGCTCCGGTGGCAGGATCGCAGAAAGACGGTTCATCGCGGTATGCCCTGAAACGAGGGAGTCATTATGCCGTCATGCCAGCCAACGTGCAGCCCCCCGAAAAGCACAAACCGCTTGCCGAGCAAGCGGTTTGTTGCGCCGCAACAACAGCGGCACGATGTCACGGTCTCACACCACCTCGCGCTTCATGGGCATGTGATGATGCTCTTGCACCCGATCTTTGTAACGCAGCACCTGCCGGTCGAGTTTATCGGCCAGTTCATCGATGGCGGCGTAGAGATCGGCGTGCACGCTCTCGGCATAGAGGTCCTTGCCCTTGACGTGGATGCTGCATTCCGCCTTCTGGCGCCGGTCCTTGTCCTTGATCGGATCGACACTGAGCAGGACGCGGATGTCCACCACCTGATCGAAATGACGCGAGATGCGCTCCAACTTGCTGGTCACGTAGCTGTGCAGTGCCGGCGTGACGTCGAGATGGTGTCCGCTGATGGTCAGGTTCATGAAGAGCCTCCTTGTTGCTCCGTGAAGACGCCCGGCCGTCGGCGATCGGGCCGGGTGGACCGCTGCCGCAGCGTTGGCCCACGTCCCTACTATGCCCGTTTGACGGCGGCATGACAAGGGCCCGGCCTGCCCGGCGGTGCGCTGCCGCCACACCCCCGCGCTTTTCCGTATGGTGCGCCGGCCCGTGGCGCGCCATACTGGTATTTGGTCACGCTGCCTGGCCGCACAGCACACGACCCATTGCCCCATCCGGCTTGCGCCCCATGGCTCTGGAGACCCTGCTTGCCTCACCTTTCGCGCCGCCGCCCCCGCAGCGGCCGCAGCGCCGCGCCTTGGTGCTGATGGGTGGCGGGGCGCGCACGGCCTACCAAGTTGGTGTGCTGCGCGGTTTGGGGCGGCTGCTGGGTGAAGCAGCCTTTCCGTTCCACCTCATTTTGGGCACCTCGGCCGGCGCGCTCAACGGCACCTATCTGGCCAGCGTGGCGCACCACGGCACCCGCGCCTTCGAACACCTGGGGGCGTTTTGGTCGCAGTTGCGCTCGCATCAGGTCTACCAACTCAACGCGCTGCGCCTGGGCCGACCGAACTTGCTCACCGCTGGACTGACGCTGATGCGCCAAGTGCGCCGGCACCGCGCCCTCCTCGATACCCTGCCCCTGGTCCAGACCCTGCATCGGCATCTGGACCTGCCAGCGGTCAGCCGCGCGCTCGAAGACGGTACGCTGGATGCGCTGGCCGTGACCGCCTCCAGCTACACCAGTGGGGAGCACTGGACCTTCTTTCAAAGCGCCGACCCCACCTGCACCCCATGGCGGCGCCCGGGCCGGCGTGCCGAAGCGCAACTGATCGGGGTCGAGCATCTGATGGCTTCGGCCGCCATTCCGTTTCTGTTTCCAGCCGTGCCGCTGTGGGTGGACGGCCATAAAGAGTATTTTGGCGACGGCTCGATGCGCCAGCTCTCTCCGCTGTCGGGCGCCATCCACCTGGGCGCGCGGCAAATCCTGGTCATCGGCGTCGGGCAGCCGCAGCGCGCTGGCCTCACCCGTACCGCCGCGCACAGCGATGAGCCCAGCGCCGGCACCATCGCTGGACACGCGCTGGCCAGCGTCTTTCACGACACCCTACAGGCCGACGTCGAGCAGGCGCAGCGCGTCAGCCGGACCCTGGCGCAGTTGCCCCCTGCAGTGGCGGCTCTGCTGCCCTACCGTCCGGTGGACGTGTTGTGTCTGCAGCCCAGCGTCTCGCTCGACGAGCTGGCCCTGAAGCACGTGCACGAACTGCCGGCCGCCACGCGCGACACCCTGGCTGGCCTGGGCGCACTGGAAACACGCCGCAGCGCCGCCGGCAGCACGGCTGCTCTGGCCAGCTATGTGCTGTTCGAGCCCGGCTTCGTGCATGCCTTGATGCAACTGGGCGAGGCGGACGCCCACCATCATGCCCACGCGCTGCGCGCTTTTTTCGCCGCCTCGACGGACCGGACGGTGCCATAATCCAAATCTGTCCATTGCAATCGGAGTTCGCACCGTGGAAAGCAGCCCTAGGGGCGTGCTTTCGGCGTGACCCCCGCATGGCCCAGACGGCAGCGCCGCGTCCCCTCGAGGGGTGCCGCCCGCGGGTCGGCGGCTTCGCCCGAAAGCACTGCCCGCCCCCGTTCCCCCATCGCCCGCCGTCCCTGCGCCATGCTCAACGTATTCACGCTCGTCAACGGCCGCCTGTTCCAGGAAGAAATCGAATCCCTGGAAGATCTGGCGCGCTTTCGCCCAATCTGGGTGGACATGGAGTCCCCCAGCCTTGAGGAACGCCGCTGGGTCCGGCAACACTTCGGCCTGTCCATCCCGGAGGACGCGATGGACGACGACATCGAGGAGTCGGCCCGCTTCTTCGAGGAAGACAATGGCGAGCTGCACGTGCGCTCGGACTTCCTCATCGACGACGAGGACGGCCCGCGCCACGTGCGCGTGGCCTTCATCCTCAACGATCGCAACCCCGATCTCAACAGCCACGGGGTGCTGTTTTCGATTCACGACGAGGACCTGCCGGTGTTTCGGTTGTTGCGCCTGCGCGCGCGCCGCATGCCGGGCCTGATCGACGACGCCAAAGACGTGTTGCTGGCGTTGTTCGACACCGACGTCGAGTACTGCGCCGACATCCTGGAAGGCATCCACGACGACCTGGAACACATCAGCACCCAGGTGCTGTCGGGTCAGCTCACCGACGACGTCGCGCAACAGGTGCTCGCGGCCATCGCCCGCCACGAGGACCTATCGGGCCGCATCCGGCGCGACATGATGGACACCCGGCGCGCCATCAGCTTCCTGATGCGTATGCGGCTGCTGTCGGCCGAGCAATTCGAAGACGCGCGCCAGATCCTGCGCGACATCGACTCGCTGGAAGGTCACACCTCGTTCTTGTTCGACAAGATCAACTTCCTGATGGACGCCACCATCGGCTTCATCAACATCAACCAGAACAAGATCATCAAGATCTTCTCAGTGGCCTCAGTGGCGTTGCTGCCGCCCACGCTGATTGCCAGCATTTATGGCATGAACTTCCAGTTCATGCCCGAGCTCGAGTGGCGCTTGGGCTACCCGTTCGCCTTGGCGTTGATGGTGGCCAGCGCCCTGGGGCCCATGTGGTATTTCCGCCGGCGCGGCTGGTTGAAGTAAGTTCGGTATCCCAATCAGCGGGATGTGGCCGTCGCCTCCCGCCGTGTGCTCCTCGGCCCGCCGTTGCCCGTGGACCGGGTATGGCAGCGCGTGGATTTGCGCGCGCAGGCGCGACTGACCATCCCCCATCGGGACTACGCCATCGGAACGATGAAACGACGCGCGCGGCGGCGGCGCTTGGGTGTCCAATTACGCTCGTCAATCCACACCGCCCCCGCCCGCCATGGACCGAGCTCTACCGACCGACCCCCTGCCCGCGCTGCCCCCGCAGCCGATCAGTCTGGACGTGCTGCGCGAAAAATACCTCAAACCCGGCGAGCAGAGCGTGGACGATTTGTTCGACCGCGTGGCGCGCGCCGTAGCCGACGCCGAGGCACCCGAGCAACGCGCCCTGTGGGCAGCGCGTTTTCGCCAGCATCTGGCTGCTGGCGCCTGTCGTGTCCCGGCTGATTGGTAACACGTCTGTTGAACAGTTCGGGGTGTGATCGCTGCCATTGTTTCATGGCCGGGATAGGGCTGACATGCCCCAAAGCTTTCTGTGGCAGTTGGTGATTGTACGGCCACAGACATACCGCAGGATGGTGGCCTCAAGTTCTTCGCCGACAATGGAAGTGATGGGTGCGCAGGATGTCGGCGATGCGCCCGTTGAAGCGTTCAACCATGCCGTTGGTCTGCGGGTGTTTTGGGCGGGTCAGGCGATGCTCAATGCCTAGCTCCTCGCAGAGCTGATCGAACTGATGCCTGCCGGTCGGCGTACGCTCTCCCCGTGTGATGAAGCGATCCGTGAATTCCTTGCCGTTGTCGGT
>NZ_VJON01000032.1 GCF_007556685.1 Tepidimonas charontis
GGGCTGGGCGCTGGGCGGGGTGGTGCAGGGCGGGGCGAGCGCCTGCTGCAAGGCCGTTGGCGGGCGCCAGGCGCTGACCTGCCACCACTGCGCGCGCCGGTGGCCCGCCAGCGTGCGCAAAGCGTCGGCCTGGGCCAGCGCCTGCAGGGCGGCGCGGTCCAGCCGCGCGCGCTGCGCCAAGTCGTCCAGGTCGGCAAAGGGGCGCTGTTGCCGGGCCGCCACGATACGCCGGGCCGTCGCTTCGCCCAGCCCGCACACCAGTCGCAGCCCCAGCCGTACCGCCGGACGCTGGGGCGGCGTCGCACCCGGCGCATCGCTGGCGCTCAAGCCCCGGTTTGCGTCGCCCGGCGCAGCGGGTGCGGCCGGCGGCGTATCGTGGGTCATGGCGTGCCACGCCTGCGACGGACCGCCGCAGGCGCCATCGCGTGCGTTGACCAAGCCATCGTCTGCCGTTCCCAACGGTTCGAGGGTGCAGTCCCAGTCGCTGCAGCACACATCGGGTGGCCGCACCACCACACCATGGCGGCGCGCATCCTGAACCAATTGCGCCGGCGCGTAAAAACCCATCGGCTGGGCGTTGAGCAGACCGGCCAGAAACGCCTCGGGCTCATGGCATTTCAGCCAGGCGCTGGCGTAGGCCAGCAGCGCAAAACTGGCGGCGTGGCTTTCCGGAAAGCCGTAGCTGCCAAAGCCGCGAATCTGGCGCACGATGGCCTGGGCGAACGCCGGGTCGTAGCCACGCTCGGCCATGCCGTGCAGCAGCCGCTGCTCGAAGCGCTCGAGCTCGCCGTGGCGGCGCCAGGCGCCCATGCTGCGGCGCAGGGCGTCGGCCTCTTCGGCGCTGAAGCCGGCCGCCAGCATCGCGATTTGCATCACCTGTTCCTGAAAGATCGGGACCCCCAGCGTGCGTTGCAGGGCTGCAGCCAGCTCGGGCCGCGGCAGGGCGATGGGGTCGCCGCGCTGCACCCGCTGCCGCGCGGCCAGATAGGGGTGCACCATGCCGCCTTGGATGGGGCCCGGGCGCACGATGGCCAACTGCACCACCAAGTCGTAGAAACAGCGCGGCTGCAGGCGCGGCAGCATGCTCATCTGGGCGCGGCTTTCGATTTGGAAGACGCCCACGGTGTCGGCACGCTGGATCATGGCGAAGGTGGCGGGGTCGTCGCGCGGTATGTCGGCCAGTGTCAGCGTATGCCCCCGTCGTCGGCTGGCCAGGGTCAGTGCGTGGTGCAAGGCGCTCAGCATGCCCAGCGCCAGCACATCCACCTTCAGCAAGCCCAAGGCGTCGATGTCGTCCTTGTCCCACTCGATGACGGTGCGCCCTGGCATGGCCGCTGGCACGATGGGCACGGTGTGGGTTAGCGGCCCACGCGTCAACACGAAGCCGCCGGTATGCTGCGAGCGGTGGCGCGGCGCGCCCACCAGCGCCTGCGCCCACGTGCGCCAGTGCTGCACGGCTGCCGCCGTGGGGTCGAGGCCGGCGGCGCGTACGTCCTCATCGCTGAGGTCGGCCGGGTCGCGATGCCGGCACTGCCGTGCCAGGGCTTGCACCGCCGCCGGCGCGAAGCCCAGCGCTTTGCCCACGTCGCGTACGGCGCTGGGGCCGCGCCAGCGGATCAGGCTGGCGGCCAGTGCGGCGCGCTCGCGCCCGTATTTGGCATACAGATATTGAATGACCTCTTCGCGCCGGTGGTGTTCGAAATCGACGTCGATGTCCGGGGGTTCGGCGCGCGCGCGGCTGATGAAGCGCTCGAACAGCAACGCGTGCTGGGCGGGGTCCACCTCGGTGATGCCGAGGCAGTAGCAGACGGCCGAGTTGGCTGCCGAGCCGCGTCCCTGGCAGAGGATGCCGCGCTCGCGCGCAAAGCGCACGATGTCATAGACGGTGAGGAAATAGGGTTCGTAGCGCAGCTCGGCGATCAGCGCCAGTTCGTGCGCCAGTTGCGCCTGCACGCTGGCGGGCACCCCCTGGGGGTAGCGCTGCGTGGCGCCGGCCTGCACCAGTCGGTGCAGGTAGGCGCTGGGGGTCAGGCCGGCGGGCACGATTTCGCGCGGATATTCGTAGCGCAGGCTGTCGAGCCGGAACGTGCAGCGCGCGGCGATGTGTTGGGTTTCGCGCAGCAGCGCGGGGGCAAAACGGCGGGCCCAGCGCGCCGGCGGCCACAGGTGGGCTTCGCCGTGGCGGCTCAGGGCCAGCCCACAGGCGGACAGCGGGCGCTGCAGGCGGATGGCGGTCATCACGTCCAGCAGGGGCTGTGCCGCACGCGTGTGCAGGCGCACCTGCGGCGCGGCCACGGCGGGCACGCCGCCGCGCCGGGCCGCCTCGCACAGCAGACGTTGCCAGATGGCGTCACCCCAGTCGCCATCGGCGCTCACGCCCAGCCAGGCGCGGCCGTCGGCGTGCTCGCGCAGCCAAGCGGTCAGCCACGCCAAGGCTTGCTGCCAGCGCGCGGGGTCGGCCAGCGGCAGCGCCCAAGCCCAGGGCACGGCCATCAGCAGGCAGCCGGGCAGGGGCGGTACCTCGCTGGCGTCGGCGTGCAGCGGCAAACGTTCGGGGTCGGCAGGCGGCGCGGGCAAGGGGCGCACGCGCCGCCGCAGGGCGCTGATCCAGGCGCTGATGGCCGCGTAGCCGCTGCGCGTGGCCGCCCAGGCCACCAGGGTGAAGCCGCCACCCGGCAGCGCTGCGGCGCGCAGTCGCCAGTGGCTGCCCACGAGCAGCGGCAGGCCACAGGCCTGTGCGGCCTGATGGGCTTGCACCACCCCGCCCAGGGTGTTGGCGTCGGTCAGCGCCAGCGCACGCAAGCCCAGCGTATGCGCTTGCTGCACCAGTTCGGCCGGGCTGCTGGCTGCTTGCAAGAAGCTGTAGTGACTGCACACCCACAGGGCGGCCGGCACGGACTGCGCGCTGCGTGGCGCGCTCATGCGTACACCCCGACCAACGACCAGCCGCCGGATCCAGCAGCCGTGTCGCGCTGCAGGGCCCACAGCCGTCCATCGGGCGTGCGCGCGATGCAGCGCTGCCACTGCACCGGATGGTCCCACCAGCCGGTAGCGATGCGCTGGGGACCCAGCACACAGCGCAGCGGCTGGCCGTCCAGCAAGGGCTGGCCCTGCGCATCCTGCCGCAGCGGCTGCGCCGTCGGCAGCCGCCACGCTGGCTCCCACAGAGCGACGGCGCACAGCTCAGGGGGGCAAGCCGACCGTGCCGCCGGCGTCGATGTCCAGCGTTGACGGCGCTCCGGGTCCCAGTGGGCTTGCAGCTGGCCATACTGCACCCGCTCGGCGCCCAGCCGGGCGCACAGGCGCTCCAGCAGCGCGGCGCTGTCGAGCGCACCGTCGGGTGCTGCACCCGGCAGCAGCGAGGCCACCGGCGGCGTCCACGGCACCGTCTGCTGGGTGTGCAGGCGCAGGGTCTGTACCGGTGCCGGCAGCCGTATCCGGGCTAGGCGTTCGTGCAGCAAGCGCCGCAGCAGCGCCCCATCCTGCATCGGCTGGCGATGGTGCATGTCCAGTCCCGCCGTCGCGGACCATGCCAGCCGCCAGTGCAGCACGCCGCGTTGCTGTCGGCGCAACCAGGCACCCAGTTGGCCGAGCAGCCGTTGGGCGGCGAAGGCGATGGCGCTGGCGTCCGTCACCGGTGCCGGCAGATCGACAGTGGTGTCGAAGGTCGGCTCTGGTGCCCAGGGGCGGGCGGGTAGCGGGGCATGGCCCCACAGGGCATCGAGCCGTTGCAACCAATCGGCCTCGACGCGCGCGGCCAATGCCGCGCGCGGACAGCGGCGCAGGTCGCCCAAGGTGTGCAGGCCAGCGGCGTACAGCGCTTGCACAGTGGAGGTGCGAGTCGCGTCGAGCAGCTCGATGGGGTAGGCATCCAACGCAGCGGGCCACGCCGGCCCCAGGGCGTGGCGCAGACCGCCGTGGGCCGGCGTGCTGCGCGCCAGCACCAGCGCGGCCAGCGCAGTCGGGGCTGCCCCCAGGCGTTGCCAACCGTGGCGGCGTGCCGCCTGCCACAGCTGGCGCAGCAAGCCAGCGCGGCCGCCGAACAGGCGCACGCTGGCGCCCACCGACAGCACCCACCCTTCTTGCCAGCGCTGTGGCTGCGGGGCAAAGCGGGCCAGCCAGGCGGGGCTGGGCGCGGCATCGGTGCGGCTGGGCAGGCAGGCAACCCACAGCGCGCCGGTGCTGGTGGCCGACGGGGTCGCCGTGGACGCTGCGGGTGTCGGCTCAGGAGCCGGCCGAGCCTGCGCCATGGCAGTCGCATCATCGGCATTCATGGTGCGTCCTCCGTCGCGGTGTGCATGCCATTGCCCGGTGCAGCGGCACGACGGTGGCGGGCAGCCACGCCGCCCAGGGTTGCGGGGCGTCGATCCACACCGGGGCAGACAGCGGTGGGCCACGCCGCTTGCGCACCCACACCGTCAGCCCCGTGTCCGTGCCGGCGTCGGTGTGCAAGCGCAGCGGCGCTGCACTGGCCGCTGGCGCCGCCGGGGCGGGTACGCTGCACAACACCAGTGGCGCTGGCCAAGCGCCAGGCCGGGTGGCGTCACGCCGTGCTCGGGCGGCGGCGGCCTGCAAGCGGCGCAGCGCTGCGGCGCTGGGCTGCGCCAAGTGCAGCCAGCACACGCTCACTTGCGGACACTGCAGGGTTTGTTCCGTCGCCCAGACGGCCTCGCCTGTGTTGCGCGGCTGCAGGCGCAGCACGTGGCTCACATCGACTCCCTGCGCGGCCCACACGGGCAGCTGGGGCTGTAGCGGCAGGTCGATCAAGACCAGCAAACCCTGCTGGGTGCCGGTGCGCAACGCTGGCTGTACCAGCCGCCAGGGCAGCTGCCTTGCGGCCACGGCCAGTTCGATGAGCGCACCCAATGGCCAACCGCCGCCGGGCAAGACGGCGTCCAGCGCGGCCCATCCGGTGGGCACGCAGGGGGTGGGAGGCGCGGCCAACTGGTCGGCGCGCCAGACGTCGGGGTGCAATGCTTCGGCCGATGCCATGTCCAATACTGTACAAAAAAACAGTATTGTCCGCTCAGCGGTTGCGCCCGTGCGCCCAGCGGGGCCTTGGCGGGTATGGACGGGGATGGCGCAGTGGCGGCACAGGTTCTACAATGGGCGTTGTCGCTGTGCAGACAAAAGCCGCCGCGCCGCTGCGGTGTGTCTTCGGCCCGGCGGCATTTCACGTGAGTTTGTAAAGGATCGGCATGTTGGATTGGGAAACGGGCGGGGAGCGGATCATCGACTTCCTGGCTCAGGGGCTGAGCGCAGCCTCGTGGTGGCAGATCGTTCTGTTCACCTTGGTGGTGACACACATCACCATCGTCAGCGTCACGCTGTATTTGCACCGCCATCAGGCGCACCGCGCGCTCGATTTGCACCCGGCGGTGGCGCATTGCTTCCGCTTCTGGTTGTGGCTGACCACCGGCATGGTGACCAAGGAGTGGGCCGCCATTCACCGCAAGCACCACGCCAAGTGCGAGCAGGAGGGCGACCCGCACAGCCCGCAGGTGTTTGGCATCCGCAAGGTTTTTTGGGAAGGCGCCGAGCTCTATCGGGCCGAGGCCAAGAACGCCGAGACCCTGCGCCGCTACGGCCACGGTACGCCCGATGACTGGATCGAGCGCCACCTCTACAGCCGTCATTCACGTCTGGGTGTCAGCCTGATGCTGATCGCCGACGTGCTGTTGTTTGGCGCCGCCGGGCTGGCGGTATGGGCGGTGCAGATGGTCTGGATTCCGTTCTGGGCCGCGGGTGTCATCAATGGTATCGGCCATTACTGGGGATACCGCAATTTCGAGTCGCCCGACGCCAGCACCAATGTCTCGCCCTGGGGCGTGATCATCGGAGGCGAGGAGCTGCACAACAACCACCACACCTACCCGACATCGGCCAAATTCTCGGTCAAGCCCTACGAATTCGATCTGGGCTGGGTGTATATCCGCGCCTTGGCCGCGCTGGGGCTGGCGCAGCCCAAGAAGGTGCCGCCCAAGCTGGCTTTTGGGGATGCCAAGCCGGTGCCCGATGAGCAGACGCTGGAGGCGGTGATTGCCAACCGCTACGAATTGATGGCGCGTTATGCGCGCGAGATGCGGGCGGCCCTGAAAGCCGACTGGGACGCCTTGCGTGCCCGGGTGGGCGACGAGTCGCTGCTGCGGCAGGCACGGCGCTGGCTGCATCGCGACGACGACAAACTCCCGGCCGGGGTGCGCAGCCAGTTGCAGCGCCTGCTGGAAGCATCGCCCAACCTGGCCAAGATGCACGCGATGCGCGCCGAGCTGCGGCAGCTGTGGTCGAACACGGCCTTGACGCGCGAGCAAATGGCGCGCGAACTGCAAGCCTGGATCCAGCGCGCCGAGCACAGCGGCGTCGAGGCCCTGAGTGCATTCGCGCAGCGCCTGCGCGCGGTGCGTCTGGTCGGCGCAGCCGGGTGAAAGCAGGGCGCAGCGGCGCCCTGCAAAGAAAAAAACCGCCAGTACTCAAGCGCTGGCGGGTTTTTTTGTGTGGTGGCCGACGGTGCCGATCGCGGCGCGACCGGCACCCACGAGCTCACTTGAGCTTGGTTTCCTTGTACTCGACGTGTTTGCGCGCCACCGGGTCGTACTTCATGAACGACAGCTTGTCGGGCGTCGTCTTTTTGTTCTTGGTGGTGGTGTAGAAGTGACCGGTTCCTGCGGTCGACTCCAGCTTGATTTTTTCGCGTCCGCCTTTGGCAGCCATGAGGGACTCCTTTCAGAAGGGATCAAGCCTGACCGCGGGCACGCAGATCGGCGAGCACGGCTTCGATGCCGACCTTGTCAATGAGGCGCAGCGCCGCGCCCGAGACGCGCAGACGCACCCAGCGCTTCTCGCTCTCCACCCAGAAACGGCGGGTTTGCAGGTTCGGCAGGAAACGACGCTTGGTTTTGTTGTTGGCGTGGGAAACGTTATGTCCCACCATGGGCTTTTTGCCCGTGACTTCGCACACACGTGCCATGTCGTGGTCACTCCATCAAAAAATAACGCAGCTCCGGCCAGGCCAGAGCCGCACCTCGTTCGCGTCCTGTGTTGTGCCGCCTGCCACACGTGGAGTGCCAAATCGCTGGGCAGCGGGGCTGCTGCAATGAACACGGCGTGTGGACGGTTCCGGCTCGCGAACGGCCGACACACCGCTTGAAATATCCCGTGCCGTCTAGGCAATCGGATAGACAAACGGTGAACCCAAAATTTTAGCATAGCGCCTTCTGCGCGACGCTCGCCTGCCCCAAACCGAAGCGGGCGCCGATCGCGCTGTTGACCGCTGCGGGGGCTGCCGTGCGCTGTATCGGCACCAGGCGCTCGTAGCCAGCGCCGGCCTGGCGGCCTCGAAAACCAGGGGCCCTTCGCGCGCGGCGTCCTTTGCGCGCGGTGTATGCCCTCAGCCTGGCGTTTCGCCTGTTATCCTCAGCCGGCGTTTTGTTCCAGAAAACGCTGCGCATCCAGCGCTGCCATACAGCCCGTACCGGCGCTGGTGATCGCTTGGCGGTAGATGTGATCTTGCACGTCGCCGGCGGCAAACACCCCGGGCACGCTGGTCATGGTGGCAAAGCCGTCTTGCCCGGCACGGGTGACCAGATAGCCGTCCTTCATCGCCAGCTGGCCTTTGAAGAGGTCGGTATTGGGGCTGTGACCGATGGCGATGAAGACGCCCTGCAGGGCGATTTCTTGGGTGTCGCCGGTTTGCACGTTCTTGATACGGATGCCTGTGACACCCTTGTCGTCGCCCAGCACCTCGTCGAGTACGTACCACAGCTTGAGCTCGATTTTGCCTTCACGGACCTTATCCATCAGCTTGTCGACCATGATGGCCTCGGCGCGGAAGGTGTCGCGACGGTGCACCAGCGTGACTTTGCGCGCGATGTTGGCCAGATACAGCGCCTCTTCGACGGCGGTATTGCCGCCGCCTATCACGCACACGTCCTGCCCGCGGTAGAAAAAGCCGTCGCAGGTAGCGCAGGCGCTGACGCCCTTGCCCATGAAGGCCTGCTCGGATGGCAGCCCCAGGTATTTGGCGGAGGCGCCGGTGGCGATGATGAGCGCATCACACGTGTACGTGCCGCTGTCGCCCGTGAGCGTGAAGGGGCGCCGCGACAAGTCGGCGGTGTGGATGTGGTCGAAGATGATTTGCGTGGCAAAGCGCTCGGCGTGTTGCTGCAGGCGCTGCATCAGCTCCGGCCCTTGCACGCCGTGCACGTCGCCGGGCCAGTTGTCGACATCGGTGGTGGTCATCAACTGGCCGCCTTGCGCCAGCCCGGTGATGAGCACGGGTTTGAGGTTGGCGCGGGCAGCGTAAATGGCGGCGGTGTATCCGGCGGGGCCGGAACCCAAGATC
This sequence comes from Tepidimonas charontis, assembly GCF_007556685.1. GTDB lineage: Bacteria > Pseudomonadota > Gammaproteobacteria > Burkholderiales > Burkholderiaceae_C > Tepidimonas > Tepidimonas charontis. The sequence continues at coordinate 8,342 of NZ_VJON01000032.1, forward strand.
AGGACGCGGGCGTGCAGGCTCATGGGGCACATTGTAAGAGGGGCGGCCGGTGCTCGGGTTAAGCTTTAGGATTGCCACGCATTGGAAGCCGCAAACGCCCATGAGCCGACCCGTCCACGCCAGCCAGCGCGATCCCGCCCCCCCAGGGCGCGGGTGGCGCCGTTTTGCCCAAGAAGCGGTGTTGCTGTTGGGTGCGGCGCTGCTGGGTTTTGCGGCGTTGGCGCTGTGGAGTCACGACCCGGCCGATCCTGCCTGGTCCACGTCCGGCACCGGGGTGGGGTACCGCAACTGGGGCGGGCGGCTGGGGGCTTGGGTGGCCGACCTCGGGTATGTGCTGTTGGGTGCCTCCGTTTGGTGGTTGGTGCTGGTGGGCGCGCGCGCCTGGCTGGGCGGTCTGGCGCGCTGGCTGCGCCCTGAAAGTTTGGCGATGTCCGCCGCCGGGCCGCGGCGCTGGTGGCAGGCGCCGGCGTGGCGCGCGGCGCTGCGCGCCGCCGCGGTGCTGGGTCTGCTGCTGACCAGCACGGCATTGGAGTGGAGTCGGCTGACGCGCTGGGACACCTGGCTGCCCGGACACACCGCCGGCGGCGTGCTGGGCGCATGGGTCGGCCCGTGGACGCTGCGCTGGTTGGGCGAGACCGGCTCGGTGTTGGTGCTGCTCGGGGGGCTGGCGGTGTCGCTGGCAGGAGCGCTGCGCTTTTCTTGGACGCAGGTGGCCGAGCAACTGGGGGCGGCGATCGAGCGCGCCGTCGAGCGCTGGCGCCAGCGCCGCGAGGTCGAGGAGGACGTGCGTATCGGACAACGCGCGGCGCGCGAGCGCAGCCGTGCCGAAGCGCAGCCGCGTTCGGCGGCCACACCCCGTGAGCCGACGTTGGATGCGACGGTGCCGCCAGCGGCGCGCGATGCCGCCGATCCGGCGGACCATACCGCCGAGCCGTCCACCCGCTCTCCGGCGCAGTCCACCGATACCGCTGTCGCTAGCGACGTGGGGGGCTCGGCGCGCGCGGGCGCCAGACTGCACATCGCGGCGACGGTGGCGGAGGTGGCGCCGAGCGAGCGCGTGGCCAAGGAGCGCCAGCAAGCGCTGTTTGCCGAGGGCGAGTCGCCGCTGCCGCGCTTGGATCTGCTCGATCCGCCCGCGCGTCAGCAGGCCACCGTCTCGCCGGAAACGCTGGAGATGACCAGCCGGCTGATCGAGAAAAAACTGGCCGACTTCGGCGTCGAGGTGCAGGTGGTGGCCGCGCAGCCGGGCCCCGTCATCACGCGCTACGAAATCGAGCCGGCCACCGGCGTCAAGGGATCGCAGATCGTCAATCTGGCCAAGGACTTGGCGCGCTCGCTGTCGCTGGTGTCGATTCGTGTCATCGAAACCATCCCTGGCAAGAGCCTGATGGCGCTGGAGCTGCCCAATGCGCGCCGCCAGACCATCCAGCTCAGCGAGATTTTGGGCTCGCAGGTCTACCATGACGCCAAGAGCCTGCTGACCCTGGGGCTGGGCAAGGATATCGCCGGCCACCCGGTGGTGGCCGATTTGGCCAAGATGCCGCACCTGTTGGTGGCGGGCACCACCGGTTCGGGCAAGTCGGTGGGCATCAACGCGATGATTTTGAGCCTGCTCTACAAGGCCGAGCCCAAGGATGTGCGGCTGCTACTGATCGACCCCAAGATGCTGGAGCTCAGCGTCTATGAAGGCATTCCGCACCTGATCGCGCCGGTGGTCACCGACATGAAGCAGGCCGCCAATGGCCTGAGCTGGTGCGTGGCCGAAATGGAAAAGCGCTACCGCCTGATGAGCAAGGTGGGGGTGCGCAACCTGGCCGGCTACAACGCCAAGATCGACGAGGCCGCCGCGCGCGGCGAGTCGCTGCCCAATCCGTTCAGTTTGACGCCGGAGGCGCCCGAGCCGCTGCAGCGTCTGCCCTATATCGTCGTCGTCATCGACGAGCTGGCCGACCTGATGATGGTGGTGGGCAAAAAGATCGAGGAGCTCATCGCGCGCCTGGCGCAAAAAGCGCGAGCGGCGGGCATCCACCTCATTTTGGCTACGCAACGCCCCAGCGTGGACGTCATCACCGGCTTGATCAAGGCCAATATTCCGACCCGGATCAGCTTTCAGGTCAGCAGCCGCATCGACAGCCGCACCATCCTCGACCAGATGGGGGCCGAGGCGCTGCTGGGCATGGGCGACATGCTCTACCTGCCGGCCGGAACGGGTTTGCCGACGCGCGTGCACGGTGCCTTCGTCAGCGATGACGAGGTGCACCGCGTGGTGGCATTTTTGAAAGAGCGCTATGGCGAGCCCGATTACCTGGACGACGTGCTGGAGTCGCCCGCCGGCGAGGGGTTGGACGCGGCGCTGGACGGCGGTGCCGGCGAGGGCGGCGAGAAAGATCCGCTGTACGACCAGGCCGTGGCCATCGTGCTGCAAGACCGCAAGGCCAGCATCAGCTATGTGCAGCGCAAGCTCAAAATCGGCTACAACCGCGCGGCCCGCCTGCTGGAAGACATGGAAAAGGCGGGACTGGTCAGCGCGCTGACCGCCAGCGGCCAGCGCGACATTCTGGTGGGCAGCCGCCCGGAGTGAGTGTGTTCCCCGGTGTGCCGTCTTCACCACAGGCGCCCCCAGCGCGCTCCCGGTGCGCTGTCTGTGCGGTGCCGCTGCGCCCCCGTGCCACCCGGCAGCACGCGCGGACCGGGCATTCGGAACCCGTGTCACCATCCGTGGGCGCCGCTCGACCCACGGGGCCGCGCCCGGTCGGCTGGCCGGCAGGAACCGCATCCGTGTGCCAACCCTCCAACATCGGGGCCGGGCGCCGCTTCCCCTATCCAGGTTCAGGGCGGCGACGTTCTGGCCCCGTTCGTTCGATCGTAATCACATGCAACGTCGCACTGCTGTCATTGCCCTGAGCGCCGCCTGCACGGGCTGGCCCTGGATCGCTGCCGCGCAGTCCGATGGGCTGCAGTCCTTGGAGCTGTTTTTGGCGCAGGTGCAGCAAGGGCGCGCCACCTTCACCCAGACCGTCAGCGCCCCGGCGCGCAGCGGGGAGGCAACGCGGCGCACGCGCAGCAGCCGAGGTGAATTTATCTTTTTGCGCCCGGATCGCTTTCGCTTCCACTATACCCACCCTTTCGAGCAGCTCATCGTGGCCGATGGCCAGACGCTGTGGCTGTACGACCCCGACTTGAACCAAGTGACGGCGCGCGCCCAGGCCGCGGCGCTGGCGCAGACGCCGGCGTCGGCGCTGGCCGCAGCAGCCGACTTGCGCGCCGTGCGCGAAGCATTCGAATTGCGCGAGGGACAGCCGCGCGACGGCCTGCTGTGGGTGGAGCTGACCCCGCGCGCGCGCGACACCCAGGTGCAGCAGGTGCGCATCGGGTTCGAGCAGGCGGAGCTGCGCGCGCTGGAGATACGGGACGGCTTTGGGCAGATCTCGCTGCTGCGCTTCGGACCGCTGCAACGCACCAGCCACTTGAGCGCGGCCGATTTTCGCTTCAGCCCCCCGCCCGGGGCGGAGGTGTTGCGCCCGTGAACCCCGCTGCTGGTGCCCACCCCGCAGCCGCTCTGCACGTGCCCTTGGCCGAGCGGCTGCGGCCACGCGCGCTGCATGAGGTGGTCGGCCAAGGGCATCTGCTCGGCCCGGGTATGCCGCTGCGGCTGGCGTTCGAGTCCGGCCGTCCGCACTCCTGCATTCTGTGGGGGCCGCCGGGGGTGGGCAAGACGACCCTGGCGCGCCTGATGGCGCAGGCCTTCGATGCCCAGTTCATCGCCATCAGCGCGGTGCTGGGGGGCGTGAAAGACATTCGCGAGGCGGTGGCGCGCGCCGAAGCCGCCCGGCAAGGGCTGCACCCGCAGCCGACTCTCGTGTTCGTCGATGAGGTGCACCGCTTCAACAAGGCCCAGCAAGATGCCTTTTTGCCGCATGTGGAAAGCGGTCTGTTCACCTTCGTCGGCGCCACCACCGAAAACCCCAGCTTCGAAGTCAACGCCGCGCTGCTGTCACGTGCCACCGTCTATGTGCTGCAGCCGCTGGGAGAGGCCGACTTGCAGATCCTGATCGAGCGTGCGCTGGCCAGCGGTGAGCTGCCGGCTCTGCAGCCCGACGCGCGCCAGCGCTTGGTGGCGTATGCCGACGGTGACGCGCGCCGCCTGCTCAACACCCTGGAGACGGTGGCCGTGACGGCGCGTGCCCAGGGACGCGATACCATCGACGACACCTGGCTGCTGCAAACCCTGGGCGAGCGCTTGCGCCGCTACGACAAAGGCGGCGAGCAGTTCTACGACACCATCAGCGCTCTGCACAAATCGGTGCGTGGCTCTGACCCCGACGCGGCGCTGTACTGGTTCGTGCGCATGCTCGACGGCGGCGCCGACCCGCGCTACATCGCGCGCCGCCTCATCCGTATGGCCAGCGAAGATATCGGTCTGGCCGACCCGCGCGCTTTGCGCCTGACGCTGGATGCCGCCGAGGCCTACGAACGCCTGGGTAGCCCCGAGGGCGAGCTGGCATTGGCGCAAGCGGTGGTGTATCTGGCCGTCGCCGCCAAGAGCAACGCCGTCTACCGTGCGTATCAGGCCGCACGCACCTTCGTGGCGCGCGACGGCACGCGTGCGGTGCCACTGCACCTGCGCAATGCCCCCACGCGCCTGATGCGCGAGTTGGGCTACGGAGCCGGCTATCGCTATGCACACGACGAGCCGGATGCCTTCGCCGCCGGGGAATGCTATTTCCCGGACGAGGTGGTACCGCCGCGCTTTTATGAGCCGGTGCCGCGTGGGCTGGAAATCCGCATCGGCGAAAAACTGGCCGAATGGCGCCAGCGCCACGCCGCCGCCACGCAGCAGCGCCGGCGCCCGCAAGCCGATAAGTCGTCCTAATGAAAGGGCAGTTCGATTGATATAACTGCCGTTCCACCGTCGCGCGGCGCGGATTTTGCAGGGTTTTCCCTAGGTTTGCGCGGTGGGCCTAGGGCAAACACGGACGGCCGTGCCCAAGCCGCTTGGCTACAATCCGCGCACTCTCGAACCCGCCCCCATGGCCCTACCAGGCCGGCGCCGGCGGGTTTTTTGCTAGCCTGCTGGCCAGCAGCCGCCAGGTTGGCGATCCTCACAACGGAGATTGTTCATGGATGTCTTGCTACAGCAGATCATCAACGGTCTGGTGCTGGGCAGCATGTATGCCTTGGTGGCGCTTGGCTACACCATGGTGTACGGCATCATCGGGCTGATCAACTTCGCCCACGGCGATGTGTTGATGGTCGGCGCGATGACCAGCTGGATGCTGATCACGCAGATCCGCGCGGCCTCGCCCGACATGCCGGGCTGGGCGCTGCTGATCCTGGTGACGCTGGTGTCGATGCTGGTGTGCGCGGTGCTCAACTACACCATCGAAAAACTCGCCTACCGGCCGCTGCGCCATTCGCCGCGGCTGGCACCGCTGATCACCGCCATCGGCATGAGCATTTTGTTGCAGACGCTGGCGCTGATCATCTGGAAGCCGGCGCCCAAACCCTATCCCACCCTGCTGCCCAGCGAGCCGTTCCAACTCGGCGGCGCGGTCATTTCGCCGACCCAGGTGGCGATCCTGGCCACCACCGCCGTCGTGCTGGCGGGCCTGATGTTTTTGGTCAACCGCACCAACCTGGGGCGGGCGATGCGGGCCACCGCGGAAAACCCGCGCGTGGCCGGTCTCATGGGCGTCAAGCCCGACGTGGTGATCTCGGCGACCTTCGTCATCGGCGCCATGCTGGCGGCGATCGCCGGCATCATGTGGGCGTCCAACTACGGCACCGTGCAGCACTCGATGGGCTTCATGCCGGGGCTCAAGGCCTTCGTGGCGGCGGTATTCGGCGGCATCGGCAACCTGGCCGGGGCAGTGGTAGGAGGCATTGCGCTGGGGCTCATCGAATCGCTGGGCGCTGGCTACCTGGGGCCGCTGACCGGCGGCTTTCTGGGCAGCCAGTACTCCGATATTTTCGCGTTCATCGTGTTGGCGATCGTGCTGACGCTGCGGCCCTCGGGCTTGTTGGGCGAGCGCGTGGCCGACCGCGCCTGACGCCAGCGCCGCGCAGGAGAACCGTCATGAAACCCGCTTCCCAATCTTCGAAACTGATTGTCTTCGCGCTGTCGGCGCTGGGGTTGCTGGTGCTGCCGCTGCTGCTGCAGGCCACCGGCAGCAACTCGTGGCTGCGCATCGTCGATGTGGCCCTGTTGTACGTGATGCTGGCCGTGGGCCTCAACATCGTGGTGGGCTTTGCCGGCCTGCTGGACCTGGGCTTCATCGCCTTCTTCGCCGTTGGTGCCTACTTGTACAGTCTGTTGGCGTCCAGCCATCTGGCCGACAATTTCCCGGCGATCGCGGCGATGTTTCCCAACGGCATCCACCTGAGCTTTTGGATCGTGATCTTTCTGGCGGCGCTGCTGGCGGGCATCACCGGGCTGATGCTGGGCTATCCGGTGCTGAAGCTGCGCGGCGACTATCTGGCCATCGTCACGCTCGGCTTCGGTGAGATCGTGCGCATCTTCATGCTCAACCTGGACCGCCCGATCAACATCACCAACGGCCCCAAGGGTATCTCGGGGGTCGATGCGGTCAAGGTCTTTGGGCACGACATGGCGCAGCGCCTCACCGTCTCTTTCGGCGACTGGCACTACACCTTCGAGTCGGTGACGCTGTACTACTACCTGATCCTGATCTTCGTGACGCTGACCGTCGTCATCGCCTACCGCATGGGCGACTCGCGCATCGGCCGCGCCTGGATGGCGATCCGCGAGGACGAGATCGCCGCCAAGGCGATGGGGATCAATACGCGCAACCTCAAGCTGGTGGCGTTTGGCTCCAGCGCCACGTTCGGCGGCATCGCCGGGGTGCTGTTTGCCTCGCTGATGCGCGGGGTGTACCCGGAATCCTTCGTGCTGATGGAGTCGGTGATGATCGTGGCGATGGTGGTGCTGGGCGGCCTGGGGCATATTCCCGGGGTGATCCTGGGTGCCTTGCTGCTGGCCGGTCTGCCCGAGCTGCTGCGCCATCTGGCCGGTCCGCTGCACCACCTCACCGACGGGCGGCTGGCGCCCGAGATCCTGCGGCAGCTGCTGATCGCGCTGGCCATGATCGCCGTCATGCTGCTGCGTCCGCGCGGCCTGTGGCCGGCCCCCGAGCACGGCAAGTCGCTGAGCAAGTGAGGAGCCTCCCATGACCGATACCATCCTGAAAGTCAGCGGCGTCTCCAAGCGCTTCGGCGGCCTGCAGGCGCTGTCCGACGTCGGCATCGAAATCAAGCGTGGCCAGGTCTATGGCCTGATCGGCCCCAATGGCGCCGGCAAAACCACCTTTTTCAACGTGCTGACCGGTCTGTACACCCCGGACAGCGGTCGCTTCGAACTGGAGGGGCAACCCTACACCCCCACCGCGGTGCACGAGGTGGCCAAGGCCGGCATCGCGCGCACGTTCCAGAATATCCGGCTGTTTGCCGACATGACCGTGCTGGAAAACGTCATGGTCGGGCGCCACGTACGCACCCGCGTCGGCCTGGTCGGAGCCATTCTGCGCAGTCGCGCCTTCAAGGAAGAGGAGCGCGCCATCGCCGAGCGTGCCATGGCGTTGCTGGAGTACGTGGGCATTGCCAAGTACGCCGACTACAAGGCGCGTACCTTGTCCTACGGCGATCAGCGCCGGCTGGAGATCGCGCGCGCCCTGGCCACCGATCCCAAGCTGATTGCACTGGACGAGCCGGCCGCGGGCATGAACGCCACCGAGAAGGTGCAGCTGCGCGAGCTCATCGACCGCATCCGCCGCGACGGGCGCACCATTTTGCTCATTGAGCACGATGTCAAGCTCGTCATGGGCCTGTGCGATCGCGTCACCGTGCTCGACTACGGCAAGCAGCTCGCCGAAGGCACCCCTGCCGAGGTGCAGCGCAACCCCAAAGTCATCGAGGCCTACCTGGGCACCGGAGGACACTGATCATGGCAAACACCCTGTTGAAAGTCAGCGGCCTGCGCGTGTCCTACGGCGGCATCAAGGCCGTCAAGGGCGTCGATCTGGAGGTGCGCGAAGGCGAACTCGTTACCCTGATCGGCTCCAACGGCGCGGGCAAAACCACCACCATGAAGGCCATCACCGGGATGTTGCTGGCCGAAGCGGGCGACATCCTCTACGACGGGCGCAGCATCCGCGGTCTGGGATCGTGGGATCTGGTCAAGCTGGGACTGGCGATGGTGCCGGAGGGGCGCGGCGTCTTCACCCGCATGACCATCACCGAAAACCTGCTCATGGGTGCTTACGTGCGCACCGACAAGGCCGAAATCGAGCGCGACATCGAGCGCATGTTTGCGCTGTTTCCGCGCTTGAAGGAGCGGCGTGACCAGCTCGCCGGCACCATGTCGGGCGGGGAGCAGCAAATGCTGGCGATGGCGCGCGCGCTGATGAGCCGGCCCAAGCTGCTGCTGCTCGACGAGCCCTCGATGGGGCTGTCACCGATCATGGTGGACAAGATTTTCGAGGTGGTGCGCGACGTGCACGCGCAGGGTATGACCGTGCTGCTGGTGGAGCAAAACGCCCGCCGCGCGCTGCAGGTGGCCAATCGCGGCTATGTGATGGACTCGGGCGAGATCATCATGACCGGCGAGGCGGCGGCGATGCTGGACGACCCGAAGGTGCGCGCAGCCTACCTGGGTGAAGCGACGGTGGACTGATGGGGGCGCGCGCCGCCGCGGCGACGCGGGCGGCGGCACACGCAGGCCACCTACAATAGCGGGCTTTGCGGTGGCGCCAGCCACCCGGCCCGCTTTGTCTTCGCTCAGACGCCATGACCGAATCCTCTTCTGCCGCCGCGCCGGCGCCGGCCCACGACAATGCCCTGATGGCCGAGCGCCGCGAAAAGCTCGCCGCATTGCGCGCCAGCGGCGCGCCGGCGTTTCCGAACGATGTGCGCCCACAGCACAGCGCCGAAGCGCTGCAGGCCGAATACGGCCACCTGAGTAACGAACTGCTGGAGCCCTTGCAGGCACGCGTCAGCGTGGCCGGCCGCATGATGCTCAAGCGCGTCATGGGCAAGGCGAGCTTTGCCACGCTGCAAGACGCCTCCTTCGGTCCGACCGGCGGGCGCATCCAGCTCTATCTGACCAAAGACGCCCTGGGCGAGGCTGCCTACGAGGCGTTCAAGCATTGGGACCTGGGCGACATCCTCTACGCCGAAGGGACCGTGTTCAAGACGCGCACCGGCGAGCTCTCGATCAAGGTCGATCGTTTGCGCCTGGTGGTCAAAAGCCTGCGCCCGCTGCCGGACAAATTCCACGGCATCCACGACCAGGAGCTGAAATATCGCCAGCGCTATGTCGATCTGATCACCGACGTCGAGGCGCGACGGCGTTTCGTGGCGCGCAGCACGGCCGTGACGGCCCTGCGCGAGTTCATGGTGCAGCACGGCTTTTTGGAGGTGGAAACACCGATGCTGCATCCGATTCCGGGCGGTGCCAACGCGCGCCCCTTCGTCACCCACCACAACGCGCTGGAGCAGGATATGTATCTGCGCATCGCGCCCGAGTTGTATTTGAAGCGGCTGCTGGTGGGGGGCTTCGAGCGCGTCTTCGAAATCAACCGCAACTTCCGCAACGAGGGCATCAGCGTACGCCACAACCCCGAGTTCACGATGATGGAGTTCTACGCCGCCTACTGGAACCACGTGGACCTGATGGCGTTTACCGAGCAGCTGCTGCGCCACGTGGCGCGCACCGTTTGCGGCAGCGCCCAGCTCGTCTACCAGGGGCGCGATGTGGACTTGGAGGCGCCGTTCGAGCGCCTGACGATTCGGGAAGCGATCCTGCGCTACAGCGATGCCGGCGCCCACGTGGACGACGCCGATTGGCTGCGCGAGCGCTTGCGTCGCCTGGGCGTCGATCCGGTCAAAGAACGGCTGGACAGCCGCAGCCTGGCCGGGTTGCAGGTGCTCTATTTCGAGGAGGTGGTGGAAGACAAGCTCTGGGAGCCGACCTTCATCTGCAACCACCCCACCGAAATTTCCCCGCTGGCACGCGCCAGTGACACCCAGCCCGACATCACCGAGCGCTTCGAACTCTACATCACCGGGCGCGAGGTGGCCAATGGGTTTTCCGAGCTCAACGATCCAGAAGACCAGGCTGCACGCTTCCACGCCCAGGTGGCCAACAAGGCCGCCGGCGATGACGAGGCCATGTATTTCGATGCCGACTACATCCGCGCGCTGGAGTACGGCATGCCGCCGGCCGGCGGCTGCGGCGTCGGTGTCGATCGTCTGATCATGCTGCTGACCGACAGCCCCAGTATTCGCGACGTGATCCTGTTTCCGGCGCTGCGGCGCGAGGACTGACGGCGCCGCGCCGTGCTCAGGCGTAGGCTTCGAGCGCCTTGCGCAATTTCTTCAGCGCCGCTGCTTCGATCTGGCGGATGCGCTCGGCGCTGACGCCGAATTCGGCCGCCAGCTCGTGCAGCGTGGCGCCCCCCGTGCCGTCGTCGTTGACCTGCAGCCAGCGCGCCGTCACGATGCGGCGCGAGCGCTCATCCAGCTGCGCCAAGGCGTGCTCGATGCCTTCCGAGCTCAGGCGCTCGCGCTCACGCGCTTCCAGAACGGCAGTCGGCTCGGTGCGCTGATCGGCCAGGTAGGCAATGGGGGCGTGCACCTCCTCGCCGTCGTCGCTGGGCAGCGGGTCCAGCACCACGTCGCTGCCGGCCATGCGCGTCTCCATCTCGATGACGTCTTCGCGCCGCACGTTGAGCTCACGCGCCACGGCCTCGATTTCGGCTTCGCTGAGGCGTTCACGCACCGCGTCTTCGTCGCTGGCGTCGGCTTTGAGGCCACGCTTGAGCGCGCGCAGATTGAAAAACAGCTTGCGCTGCGCCTTGGTGGTGGCGATCTTGACCATGCGCCAGTTGCGCAGGATGAACTCGTGGATCTCGGCCTTGATCCAATGCACCGCGTAGCTGACCAGGCGCACCCCTTGCTCCGGGTCGAAGCGCTTGACCGCCTTCATCAGGCCGACGTTGCCTTCTTGGATCAGGTCGGCCTGCGGCAGGCCATAGCCCAGATACTGGCGCGAAATGGCCACCACCAGCCGCAGGTGCGACAGCACCAGCTTGCCTGCCGCTTCCAGGTCATGCTCGCGCTGCCAGCGCCGCGCGCACTCGCGCTCTTCTTCGGCGCTGAGCATCGGGATACGGTTGACCGCGCTGATGTAGGCGTCCAAGTGACCCAGCGGGGGCAGGGTCAGCGACGTGCTCGACCACGCGGGCAAGGCAGCAACCGCAGCACTGCTGGTCGGCGTCAGGGCAACAGACGTGGCAGCCATCGGGTCCAACCTCCTCTCCATCAAACGGTTTGTCGTCATCATGTTAGCACTCTCTTGGATCGAGTGCTAAACACCGAGTTCCCCGCCGGCTGGCCCGCAAACCGGGGTGAGTAGGACCTAGGCCGAGCCGGGTCCCGACCGGCCGGCGTTCCGCCTCGGGCGCCAGGCGGTAAAGGGCAGCGGCCGTGCGGTTTGGTTGACAGCCGTGGCCTTTTGCGCCACCCTTGCCGCCATGGGGTTGCACGTTGCGCGCAGGGGACGACGGTGGCTGTGTGTTTGGTTGTACACCGCAGCCGGGCTTGGTCTGGGGATGGCGATGGCGTTTGCGGTCGGGGCGCAGCCGCCCGCCTCGCTGCGCGTGCAGACCGTGGCCACCAATCTGGAACATCCGTGGGCAGTGGCGTTTTTGCCGCAGGGGCGCTTTTTGGTATCGGAGCGACCGGGCCGGCTGCGCGTGATCGAGCCTGACGGGCGGTTGGGCGTGCCCATCGCCGGGCTACCCCCCGTGGACGCAGTGGGGCAGGGTGGCTTGCTGGATGTGGTACTGGACAGCGATTTTGCGCGCAATCGCACCCTGTATTTTTGCTTCGCCCAGCCGCAAACCCCAAACGGGGGCAACGCCACGGCGCTGGCGCGCGCGGTGCTGTCGGCCGACGCCACCCGACTGGAGCAGGTGCGCGTGATCTTTCGCCAACAGCCAGCTGTGGCCAGCCGCTTGCACTTCGGTTGCCGCATCGTCGAGGCCCCGGACGGCACCTTGTTTTTGACCTTGGGCGAGCGCTACCACCGCATGGCCGATGCGCAGACGCTGGACAATCATCTGGGCAAGGTGGTGCGCGTGACCAAAGACGGTGCGGTGCCGTCCGATAACCCGTTCGTCGGGCACAGTGACGCACTGCCCGAGATTTGGAGCTACGGCCATCGTAACCCGCAGGGGGCCGTCTGGGGGCCAGATGGGCGGCTGTGGATCCACGAACATGGGCCTCAGGGCGGCGACGAAATCAACCGGCCGCCGCGTGGCGGCAACCACGGCTGGCCGGTGGTGACGTTCGGTGAGCAGTATGGCGGCGGGCGCATCGGCGAGGGCACACACAAGCCGGGCATGGTGGCGCCGCTGTACCACTGGACGCCGTCCATTGCGCCGTCTGGCATGGCCTTTTTGCGCAGCGAGCGCTATGGCGCCGCCTGGCGCGGTAACCTCTTCATCGGTGCCCTGCGTGGGCAGCACTTGCTGCGGCTGGAGCTGGATGGTACCCGTGTCGTGCGCGAGCAGCGCCTACTCACCGAGCTACGCGCGCGCATCCGCGACGTGCGCGAGGGGCCCGATGGGTGGCTATACCTGCTCACCGACGCGCCCGACGGCCGCCTGCTGCGGGTGTTGCCGGCTGACCTATGATCGGTACATGCCCAAACCGATCGTCACCCTGCAACAGGCGGTGCGCGCCAACCCGGTGCTGGCCGATGTGGCCGAGCGTGCCTGGGCGTCGCGACGGCTGCTGCGCCGCGTGGTCACCCACCTGCCACCGTTGCTGCGTGATCAGGTGCAGGCCGGGCCGCTGGACGGCGACACCTGGTGCGTGCTGGCAGCCAGCCCAGCGGTGGCGGCCAAGGTGCGCCAACTCGCGCCGGTGCTGCTGGCCGCGGCGCGCAACGCCGGCGTAGCCGTGCAGACCCTGCAGGTGCGTGTGCAAGGACAGGGCAGCGCCCGCCAGCGCTGACGACGGCGCGGTGGCCCGAAGCGGCCTTGGGAGGTGCGGCTTGCCATGAAGCCGTGTGCGGCCGGTGCGCATTGGCGAGATACCCATCGCGCACCAGTGGGCTGGGTGCCAATGCGGCATACGCCGGGCCAGGCCGCTGTCGCCGTATGGTATCGGCGCGGGGCTACAATGCCCGCACAAGCAGGTGGTCGCCCCAGTGGCCACCCTCTTTTTTCGTCTGCTCGGCCCGGACTGCGGGGCCGGCGCCGGCAGGCCAGATGCGATTTTTTGACGAGCCGTCGCCCCACGGTGGGGTCGTCGGCGGGGTTGATATGGCCATTCCGTTCCTGACCAAGATTTTCGGCAGCCGCAACGACCGGCTGCTCAAGAGCTACCGCAAGACGGTCGAGCGCATCAATGCGCTGGAGCCGACCTATGCCCTGCTCAGCGACGAGCAACTGCAGGCCAAGACGGCTGAATTTCGTCAGCGCTTGGCCAATGGCGAGACGCTCGACGCGCTGCTGCCGGAGGCCTTTGCCACTGTGCGCGAGGCGAGCAAGCGGGTCATGAAGATGCGCCACTTCGACGTGCAGCTGATGGGCGGCATCGCGCTGCACCAGGGCAAGATCGCCGAGATGCGCACCGGCGAGGGCAAGACCCTGACGGCGACGCTGCCGGTGTACCTGAATGCCCTCACCGGCAAAGGGGTGCACGTCGTCACCGTCAACGACTACCTGGCCAACCGCGACGCCCAGTGGATGGGCAAGCTCTACAACTGGCTGGGGCTGAGCGTGGGTGTCAACCTGCCGCTGATGTCGCGCGAGCAGAAACAGGCCGCCTACGCCGCCGACATCACCTACGGCACCAACAACGAGTATGGCTTCGACTACCTGCGCGACAACATGGTGTACGAGGCGCGCGACCGCGTGCAGCGCGGCCTGCACTATGCCATCGTCGACGAAGTGGACTCGATCCTGATCGACGAGGCGCGCACGCCGCTGATCATCAGTGGCCAGGCCGAAGACCACACCGAGCTGTATCTGAAGATCCGCGCGCTGGTGCCGCACCTGACGCGCCAGGAGGGCGAGGCCGACCCCCGCACCGGCGAGGGCGTCATCAAGCCGGGCGATTTCACGGTCGATGAAAAGTCGCACCAAATCCACCTGACCGAGCAGGGTCACGAGCACGCCGAGCAACTGCTGGCGCGCGCCGGGCTGCTGCCCGAGGGTGCTTCGCTGTACGACCCGGCCAACATCACCCTGCTGCACCACTTGGTGACGGCGCTCAAGGCGCAGCACCTGTATCACCGCGACCAGCACTACGTGGTGCAAAACGGCGAGATCGTCATCGTCGATGAGTTCACCGGGCGCCTGATGGTGGGGCGGCGCTGGAGCGACGGTCTGCACCAGGCGGTGGAAGCCAAGGAGGGCGTGCCGATCCAGCCCGAAAACCAGACGCTGGCTTCGATCACCTTCCAAAACTACTTCCGGCTCTACGGCAAGCTGGCCGGCATGACCGGCACCGCCGACACCGAGGCGTACGAGTTCCAAGAGATCTACGGACTGGAAACGGTGGTCATCCCGCCCAACCGGCCCAGCCAGCGTCGCGACGAGCAAGACCGCGTCTACAAAACGACGGCGGAAAAATACCGCGCCGTCATCGCCGATATCCGCGAATGCCACGAACGCGGTCAACCCGTCTTGGTGGGTACGTCGTCGATCGAAAATTCGGAACTCATCTCCCAGTTGCTGCAGCGCGAGGGCTTGCCGCACGAGGTGCTCAACGCCAAACAGCACGCGCGCGAGGCCGAAATCATCGCCCAGGCGGGCCGGCCTGGGGCCATCACCATCGCCACCAACATGGCCGGCCGCGGCACCGACATCGTGCTCGGTGGCAACTTGGAGAAGATGATCGCGGCCGTGCAGGCCGATGCATCGCTCGACGAAGCCACCCAGCGGCAGCGCATCGAGCAGCTCACCGCCCAGTGGCAGGCCGACCACGAAAAGGTCAAGGCCTTGGGTGGGCTGCGCATCATCGGCACCGAGCGGCATGAGAGCCGCCGCATCGACAACCAGCTGCGCGGGCGTGCCGGGCGTCAGGGCGATCCGGGGTCCTCGCGCTTTTACCTGTCGCTGGACGACCCGCTGATGCGCATCTTCGCCGGCGACCGCGTGCGCGCCATCATGGAGCGGCTGAAAATGCCCGAGGGCGAGGCCATCGAAGCCGGCATCGTCACCCGCTCCATCGAGAGCGCGCAGCGCAAGGTCGAGGCGCGCAACTTCGACATCCGCAAGCAGTTGCTGGAGTACGACGACGTCGCCAACGACCAGCGCAAGGTCATCTACCAGCAGCGCAACGATATCCTCGACGCTGCGGACCTGTCGGCGCAGGTGGCGGCGTTGCGCGAAGGGGCACTCACCGATTTCGTGCGCCGCTACGTGCCAGCGGACAGCGTCGAGGAGCAGTGGGATGTGCCCGCGCTGCAGCAGGCGCTGGCCGACGAATTCGGCTTGACGCTGGACCTGGTGGGCGAGCTGCAGCGCGCCGAGGCGATGGATGACGCAGACATCGTGCGGCGTGTGGTACAAGCCGCGCACGAGGCCTACGCCGCCAAGGTGGCGCTGGCCGGGCCAGAGGCGTTTCGCGCCTTCGAGCGCGTGGTACTGCTGCAGACGCTAGACAGTCATTGGCGCGAGCACTTGGCGGCGCTGGACTATCTGCGCCAGGGCATTCACCTGCGCGGTTACGCACAAAAACAACCCAAGCAAGAGTACAAGCGCGAGGCGTTCGAGCTGTTTGCACAGATGCTGGATGCCGTGCGCGCCGAAGTCACGCGCATCCTGATGCGGGTGCAGGTGCAAACGCCCGAGCAGGTCAGCAGCGCCGCCGAACGCCTGGAGCACGACGCCGAGCGCCTGCGCAATGTCACCTACACCGCGCCGACCGAGACCGGCGAAGCCGAGACCACCGCCGACCAGGGGCTGCTCAACAAGGCGGGGGGCGCCGCCCTGCCGCGCGTGGGCCGCAACGACCCGTGCCCTTGCGGCAGCGGCAAGAAGTACAAGCACTGCCACGGTCGGTTGAGCTGACCGGCTCTGTGAGCCTTGGGCGACGTGCACCTCGGACATACGGGGTGGAGTAGGGTATACGCAGTCTTGCGTGCCCACCGTCCCGCGTTATACTCCAGACGGAACCGTTAGCAATCGGGAAGCCATGCGATGCGTTTGCAGAACTTGACGATCGGGGTGCGGCTGGCGTTGGCCGTCGGCGTGATGGCCCTGGGGATGCTCATCGCGGCGGGGGGGTTGCTGGGCACCAGCGCCTGGCTGGTGGCGCCCAAGACCGCGCAGGCGGTGCGGGTGAACGAACTGGCCGTCATCGCGACCGAGTGGGGCCAGTTGGCCGATGTCCAGAACCAGCGTCAGGTCATCATCGCCCGCTTCGGGGTGCAGAATCCCGAGCTCAAGCGGGCCGTCGAGGCCAACATCGAGAAGGCGCGCGAGCGCGTCAACGATCTGCAGGAAACCTTGAGCCGCTAGATCCGCCAGACCGGGCAGGTGGCGGCATTCGAACAGGCGGGCAAGGTCCGCGATGACTATCTGGCGCTGCGTGATCAGCTCTCCCGCGCGATCGAGTCCGAGGACCTGCCTGCCATCGAGCGGCTGATTCCGCAGGTTCGGCAAAAGGGACAGGCCTACACCGAGGCGGTCGGGGCGCTGGCCCGCGGGCTGCAGCAGGAGGCCAAGCAAGCCCTGGAAGATTTGGAAGCCGCTCAGCGCGTCACCGAGTATGCGGTGCTGGCGGTGATCGCCGCGGCGCTGGCGGTGGGGGCGCTGCTGGCCGTGGGCATCGTGCGCAGCATCACCCGGCCTCTGCATGAGGCGGTGGCCCTGGTCGAAGCCGTGGCGCAGGGGGATTTGACCCGGCCCATCCAGGCCCGCTCCAGCGACGAGGTGGGCCGCCTGCTGCAGGCTCTGTCGCGCATGCAGGCCGCGCTGGTCGAGGCGGTCGCGCGCATCCGCCAGGCGGCGACCGGTGTTGACCACGGCGCCGCCGAAATCGCCGCCGGCAACCAGGACCTGTCCGCACGCACCGAAAGCGCCGCGTCGACCCTGGAGCAAACCGCCTCCAGCATGGAGGAGCTGACCGAAGCCGTGCGCCACAGCGCCGAGGCGGCCCGCACCGCCAACCAACTGGCCAGTCAGGTGGCGCAGACCGCCCGCGAAGGGGGGCAGGCGATGCAGGAATTGACCCGGTCGATGCAGGGGATCGAGACCGCCAGCCGCAAGATTGCGGACATCACCAACGTCATCGATGGCATTGCTTTCCAGACCAACATCCTGGCGCTGAACGCGGCGGTCGAAGCGGCCCGCGCGGGCGAGGCGGGCCGCGGTTTTGCCGTGGTGGCGGGCGAGGTGCGCCAGCTGGCCCAGCGCAGCGCCCAGGCGGCCAAGGAGATCAAGTCGCTCATCGAAGACAGCGTGGCCCGGGTGCAGCAAGGGGGCACGCAGGTGCAGCACGCGGGCCAGACGATGGAGCAGATCGTCCAGGGCATCCAGCGGGTGGCGGACATGATTGGCGATGTGGCCGCCGCGGCCAACGAGCAAAGCGAAGGGATCGGGCAGGTCAACGCCGCAGTGGGCCAGTTGGACCAGGCCACCCAACAGAATGCAGCGCTGGTCGAGCAGTCCGCCGCCGCCGCACAAAGCCTGCACCAGCAGGCCGACAGCCTGTTGCGCGTGGTGTCGCAGTTCCGCACCGGGGCGGGCGACGGCGGGCCCGGCCGGTTGGTCGAGGCGTCCCCGGCCCGCGTGGAGCCGGCGGCCCAGCACATCCCCGCGCCGACGCGCCCGGCGTCCCGGCCCGCGCTCGCGCCCGCAGCCCCCAAGCCGTCGCCCGCTCGGGTGGCTGCGCCGGCGGGGGCGTCCAAACCGCGTTCCACCCCGGCCGACGCCCCCTTGCCGCCCGCCGCGACGGGCAGCGCGTCGGCCAAGGCCGACGATGGCGATTGGGAAACCTTCTGACCACCTGACCACCTGACCGCTGCGGGGGTCCGGGGCGGGGGCCGCTGCGCCATCGGTTACGATAGAGGCATGGCTGTACAGTACACACCCCCGGGCGCTGCTGACCTGTTGCCCGTGCCCGGCCTGCGTCTGGGCGTGGCCGAGGCGCACGTGCGCAAGCCCAACCGCAAGGATCTCACCGTCATGCTGCTCGACGAAGGCAGCGCGGTGGGCGGCGTCTTCACCCGCAACCGCTACTGCGCCGCGCCGGTGCAGGTCTGCCGCGAGCACCTGGCCGCGGGGCAGGGCATCCGCGCGCTGGTGGTCAACACCGGCTGCGCCAACGCCGGCACCGGCGAACAGGGTCTGATCGACGCGCGCGCGGTCTGCATCGCGCTGGCGCAGCGGCTCGGCGTGGCGCCGCAGCAGGTGTTGCCGTTTTCCACCGGCGTCATCATGGAGCCGTTGCCGGTCGAGCGTATCGTGGCGGGGCTGCCGGCGGCGCTGGCCGACGCGGCGGACGATGGCGCGCACTGGCTGCGCGCCGCCGAAGGCATCATGACCACCGACACCGTGCCGAAGGCCGCCAGCCGGCGCGTCACGATCGACGGCGTGCCGGTGACGGTGACCGGCATTGCCAAGGGCGCCGGCATGATCCGGCCGAACATGGCGACGATGCTGGGCTTCGTGGCCACCGACGCGCCGGTGGCCCCGGAGCTGATCGGGGAGCTGGCCCGCCGCGCCGCCGACGGCTCATTCAACCGCATCACGGTCGATGGCGACACCTCCACCAACGATTCCTTCATCGTGATGGCCACCGGGCGCGCGGCCCTGCCGCGCATCACGTCGCTGGACAGTCCCGCCGGCCAGGCCCTGCAGGCGGCGGTCACGGACGTCGCGCGCGAGCTGGCGCACGCCATCGTGCGCGACGGCGAGGGGGCGACCAAGTTCATCACCGTGCGCGTGGAGGGCGGGCGCGACGCCGAGGAATGCCTGAAGGCCGCCTACGCCATCGCGCACTCGCCGCTGGTCAAGACCGCCTTCTACGCCAGCGACCCCAACCTCGGCCGCATCCTGGCGGCGGTGGGCTACGCCGGCATCGAGGACCTGGACCAGGGGCGCATCGAGCTGTTTCTGGACGACGTGCACGTGGTCACGCGCGGCGGACGCCATCCGTCTTACAGGGAAGAGGACGGCGCGCGCGTGATGCGCCAAAGCGAGATCACGGTGCGTGTGGAGCTGGGGCGCGGGGCGGCCAGCGAGACGGTGTGGACCTGTGATCTCAGCCACGAATACGTGCGCATCAACGCCGACTACCGCAGCTAAAGCGCCGATGAACGAGCGTTTCGAACGGGTACTGGCGCGTGCCGAGAGCGTGCTGGCGCGCCTGGAAGCCATCTTGCCGCAACCCCTGGGCGAGCCGGACTGGTCGGCCTCGGTGGCGTTTCGCTATCGCAAGCGCGGCGCGCATGGGGTGCTGGAGCCGGTGCGCCATGTGGCGGCCATTCGGCTCGACGATCTGAAGGAAATCGACGACCAAAAGGCGCGCGTGCAGCGCAATACCGAGCGCTTCGTGCGTGGGCTGCCGGCCAACAATGTGCTGTTGACGGGAGCGCGCGGCACCGGCAAGAGCTCGCTCGTCAAAGCCTGCCTGAATGCGTACGCCGACGCCGGGCTGCGCCTGATCGAGGTGGACAAGGCCGACCTGATCGACCTACCGGATATCGTCGACGCAGTCGCCGAGCGTCCCGAGCGTTTCGTGCTGTTTTGCGACGACCTCAGCTTCGATGAGGGTGAGTCGGGCTACAAGGCGCTCAAGTCGATGCTGGACGGCTCGGTGGCGGCCGCCACCCCCAACGTGCTGATTTACGCCACCAGCAACCGCCGTCATCTGCTGCCGGAGTACCACCGGGAAAACCTGCAAGCCCAGCATGGGCCCGACGGCGAGGTGCACCCTGGCGAGGCCGTGGAGGAGAAGATTTCGCTGTCCGAGCGCTTTGGGCTGTGGGTGAGCTTCTACCCCTTCAGCCAAGAGCAGTATCTGGCCGTGGTGCGCCAGTGGCTGCGTCACTTCGGGTTGTCGGAGGCTGCCATCGAGGCGGCGCGTCCGCACGCGCTGGTGTGGGCGCTGGAGCGTGGCTCGCGCAGTGGCCGCGTGGCGTGGCAATTTGCGCGCGACTACGTGGGGCGGGAAGGTGGTCTGGGATGACCATGTCACCCGCCGCTGGCCACGCAGCCAACCCCCGCATCGACGCCGTTGCCGCCGCCGGGATGGCGTTCGACGCCGTCAGCGCCGAGGTCGCCGGCGCGCCGGTGCTGGTGGTCGATGGGGCGCGGCCCCGGCCGCCGCAGCCGCGCCCCTTGGTGGCGGTGGCCGTGGGGCTGCTGATCGACGCCGAAGGCCGCTTTTTGATGACCACGCGCCCGCCCGGCAAAGCCTATGCCGGTTACTGGGAATTTCCGGGCGGCAAGGTCGAGCCGGGTGAGACCGTGGAGCAGGCGCTGCGGCGTGAGCTGCGCGAGGAAATCGGCGTCATCATCGCCGCGGCGCAGCCCTGGCGCGAGCTGGTGGTGGATTACCCGCATGCGCTGGTACGGCTGCACGTCTGCCGCATCACCCAATGGCAAGGCGAGCTGCACATGCACGAGGGGCAAGCCTGCGCCTGGCAGACGCTGCCGGTGACCGTAGCGCCGGTGCTGCCCGGCACGGTACCCTTGCTTCAGGCGTTACAGGAGGGTTCATCGGCACCGGCGTCGGGCGCAGGTGCCGAGGGCTCGGGTACCCGGTAGCACTCGGCGGCCCAGGCGCCCAAGTCGATCTGTCGACAGCGCTGACTGCAAAAAGGACGCCACGGATTGTCAGGCGCATAGCGCGCTGGCGCGCCACACTGCGGGCACCGCACGGTACGTGGCGTCATGGCTGGTTCGTTCATCGCTACCTTGCGCCTCTCAGGCACACAGATGCACTTCGAATTCGGCCTCGGCGTCGGCGGCGTGTTCCAGACGGCCGTCGGCGTTGCGGCGCAGCAAGCGCACCGAAAACAGCAGCCGGTTGCCGCTGATTTCGGGGATCAGCCCCAAGGCCGGGTCGAGCCAGATGCGTAGCAATTGAAAGGTGCGCGTCTGCGGCAGACTCTGCTGATAGGCCCCCTGCGTGGCGAACACCTTTTGCGCCACACCCGTTTCACGCAACAGTTGCAGCAATAGCTGCACGGGATCAGCCAGACACGCCAGGGTCGAGGCCCAGCGTGTCAGATCGGCCTGCCGTTGCGCCGGACTCTGGTGCAACCAGTCGTGGTAGGCGGGCAAATCGAAGGCACAGGTGCCGCCGGGAATGGCGATGCGGTTGCGTACCGTGTTGAGCCACTCGATGCCGCCGAGCGCGTGGCCGGCGCGGCCTTCGTCATCGCGCAATGCGGCGTAGCAGCGGTCGATGCGCGCCATCAGCGCATCCAGCGCCGCCTCGGAAATGGCAGGGTTGCCGCGGTAGGCGTTGAAGGTTTGCTTGTGGCGCTCCAAGTCCTTCAGAATCTCGGTTTTGAGATCGGCGCGCGCACCGACGTCGGTGATCTCGAACAGCGTCTGCAAAGCGAAGTGGTGATCCAGCGCTTCGCTGCGCGCCACCAAGGTGCCCAGGCGCTGCAACAGATGTTCCAGCCGCAAATAGGTGCGGATGCGTTCGTTGAAAGGGTATTCGTACAGAATCACGCGGTCATCATAGCGGCAAAGTGCGCCGATCCCACAGTTGGCGCACGCGTGCACGCAAGGTGGCCAGATCGGTGCCCTCGTTGTCGATGACGGCATCGGCGGCGGCCAGCCGCTGCGCGCGGCTGGCCTGCTGCGCCAGCACCGCTTGCACCTGCGCGCGCGGCCAACCGTTGCGGGCCATGACGCGGCGAATCTGGGTTTCGGGCGTGCAGTCGACCACCCAAACGCGGTCGCAGCGCTGCCGCCAGGCGTCGGACTCCACCAGCAGCGGCAAGTCGAGCACGATGGTATCGGCCGTACATGCCGCGATGCGGCGATCGATCTCGGCACGCACCAGCGGATGGATGATCGCCTCCAGCCGCGCCTTTGCCTGCGGATCGGCAAAGACCAGCGCGCGCATGCGGGCCCGGTCCAGTGCACCGTCGGGGGCGATGAAGTCGGGCCCGAAGGCGCGCCGGATCGGCTCGATCGCCGCGCCGCCGGCGGCGGTGCAGGCGCGCGATAGCGCATCGGCGTCCACCACCGTGGCGCCCAGTTCAGCGAGCATCGCAGCCACCGTGCTTTTGCCGCTGCCGATGCCGCCGGTCAGACCGATGCGCAAGGGTTTGGCCATCGTTGTGCACGCACCGGTGTGTCAGCCCAAGCCCAGCGCACGCACGACGGAGCCCGGCCCCACCGTCCAGACCAACAGGCCGCCGAAGGCCAAAAACGGCCCAAAGGGAACGTAGCGCCCCTCCCGCAGGGCGTGTGCTGCCTTCATACCCAGCCCCACCACGGCGCCCAGCGCCGAGGCCACCAGCACCAACGGGATGAGTGCCTGCCAGCCCAGCCAAGCGCCCAGCGCCGCCAGCAGTTTGAAGTCGCCGTACCCCATGCCCTCTTTGCCGGTGAGCAGCTTGAAGGTCCAATAGACGCACCACAGCGACAGATAGCCCGCCACCGCCCCCCAAAGGGCGTCGGGCAGCGTCACCTCGGTGAACCCGACGGCGGCAGCGATCAGGCCCGCCCAGGCCAGCGGCAGCGTGATGTCGTCCGGCAACAGGGTGGTGTCCCAGTCGATGAAGGCCAGGGCCAGCACGGCGGCCACGAAGCCCCACCAAGCAAGCGTGGCGGCGCTGACGCCGTAGCGGGTGAAGACGGCGATGAAGGCGGCGGCGGTCAGCAGCTCCACCAACGGGTAGCGCAAGCCGATGGCAGCGCCGCACGCCGCACAGCGCCCGCGCAGGGCCAGCCAACTCAGGATGGGAATGTTGTGGTACCAACGCAGCGACGTGCCGCAGTGCGGGCAGTGCGAGCGCGGCACCAGCAGGTTGTAGGCGGACGCAGGCGCTTGCGCCGCCGCGTCAGGGGGGTGGGTGGCAGCCGCCGCGCCGCCTGTCGCCATGGTGACGCCACCTGATCGGTCGTCTGGAGTGCCGTCCGTTGTGTTGACGCCGTCTGGGCGACGTGCGTCGGCACCGTCTGCCAGCGTGGCCGCGGTATAGGCTGCAGCCTCGGCCGCCCAGCGTCGCTCCAGCATGCGCGGCAGGCGGTGGATCACGACGTTCAAAAAACTGCCCACCAGCAGGCCGAGTAGGCCAGCGGCCAGCCAACCCCAGGGCCCGAGCATGGGGATCATACACGCATGCCCGCCGCAGCCACCGCCGTCATATTCAACACCCGGCGCACCGTGGCCGCGGGCGTGAGGATGTGCGCCGTGCCATTGACGCCCATCAGAATGGGGCCGACGGTGACGCCGCCGCTGGTGGTGGTTTTCATCACGTTGTACAGGATATTGGCCGCATCCAGATTGGGGCAGACCAGCAGATTGGCACTGCCGCTGAGCGTGGAGTCGGACAAGAAGCGCGCGCGGATGTCGGGTTCGAGCGCGGCGTCGCCGTGTAACTCACCATCGCATTCGATTTCGGGATGGGCGGCGACGAACAGGTCACGTGCCAGGCGCATCTTGCGTGCGCTGGCGCGTTTGGAGGAACCGAAGGTGGAGTGTGACAGGAAGGCCACCTTGGGTGTGATGCCGAAGCGCTGGACCTCCTGTGCCGCCATCCAGGCGATTTCGGCCAGTTGCTCGGCGCTCGGGTCTTCGTTGACGTAGGTGTCGGTAATGAAGATCGGGCCGCGGTCGGTGTTGACGGCGTTGACGGCGGCAAACAGCGTTGCGCCCGGCCGCCGGCCCAGGATGCTTTCGATGCGCTCCAGGTGCGTGGTGTACGTGCCCACCAGGCCGCAGATGAGTGCATCGGCGTCGCCCAGATGCAACATGAGCGAGCCGATGATGGTGTTGGAGCGGCGCACGGCGGCCTTGGCTACTTCCGGGGTGGCGCCGTTGCGCTTCATCAGTTGGTGGTAGGCCTCCCAGTACTGGCGAAAGCGCGGGTCGTCTTCGGGGTTGACGTTTGCCAGGTCCACCCCCAGGCGCAGGTGCAGTCCGGCCTTGCGAATGCGCGCCTCGATCACGGCCGGGCGGCCGATCAGGATCGGCTGCGCGATGCCTTCTTCCAACGCCAGCTGGGCGGCGCGTAGCGCGCGTTCGTCCTCGCCGTCGGCATAGGCCACGCGCGCGCGCGGGGCTTGCGCCTTGGCGCGGGCAAAGATCGGTCGCATCAGGATGCCGGTTTGATAGACGAAGCGCTGCAGGCTGTCGCGGTAGGCATCCAGGTCGGCGATGGGGCGCGTGGCCACCCCCGATTCGGCGGCCGCTTGGGCCACCGCCGGAGCGATGCGCAGGATCAGCCGGGTATCGAACGGCTTCGGGATCAGGTAGTCCGGGCCGAACTGCAGCTCCTGCCCGGCATAGGCGGCGGCCACCTCGTCGCTGATCTCGGCTTTGGCCAGGGCGGCGATTTCACGCACGCACGCCAGCTTCATCGCTTCGGTGATGCGGGTGGCACCGCAGTCCAGCGCGCCCCGAAAGATGTAGGGAAAGCACAGGACGTTGTTGACTTGGTTGGGGTAGTCGGAGCGGCCGGTGGCGATGATGCAGTCTGGCCGCGCCGCCTTGGCCAGCTCGGGGCGAATCTCGGGCTCCGGGTTGGCCAGCGCCAGGATGATGGGGCGCTCGGCCATGGTTTGTACCATCTCGGGGGTCAGCACGCCGGGGGCGGAGCAGCCAAGAAAGACGTCGGCCCCGCGCACCGCATCGGCCAGGGTCCGCGCGTCGGTGTGGCGGCAGTAGCGCCGCTTGGATTCGTCGAGCCGTCCAGCCAGCGCATCGTCGCGTTGGTCGTGGATGACGCCTTTGGAGTCACACACCAGCACGTGCTCGGGCCGCGCGCCCAGGGCGACGAACAGGTCCAGCACGGCAATCGCTGCTGCCCCGGCACCCGAGACGGCAATGCGCACGTCGCCGATGGCCTTGCCCACCAGCTCCAGCGCGTTGATGAGCGCCGCCGACGCAATGATGGCGGTGCCGTGTTGGTCGTCGTGAAAGACGGGGATGTTGAGTCGCTCGCGCAGCTTGCGCTCGATGTAGAAACACTCGGGCGCCTTGATGTCTTCCAGGTTGATGCCGCCCAGCGTCGGCTCCAGCGCGGCGATGATCTCGACCAGTTTGTCCGGGTCTTTTTCCGCCAGTTCGATATCGAAGACATCGATGCCGGCGAATTTTTTGAACAGGCAGCCTTTGCCTTCCATGACCGGCTTGCCTGCCAGCGGACCGATGTCGCCCAGGCCCAGCACCGCAGTGCCGTTGGTGACGACGCCGACCAGATTGCCGCGGCTGGTGTAGTCGGCGGCTTTGCGCGGGTCGGCGGCGATTTCCAGACAGGGGTAGGCGACGCCGGGCGAGTAGGCCAGGCTCAAGTCGCGCTGATTGGACAGCGCCTTGGTGGGGGTGATGGAGATCTTGCCCCGGGTGGGTGTGCGGTGGTACTCCAGGGCGGCTTCGCGCAGGGCTTGTTCGGTGGGGGTCATGGACACGTGGCGGACGATAGGTGAGAAACGTGCGTCGATCGGCGGGACGCGGTGGGCAACAGGGGCAAG
Source organism: Tepidimonas charontis (assembly GCF_007556685.1). Taxonomy (GTDB): domain Bacteria; phylum Pseudomonadota; class Gammaproteobacteria; order Burkholderiales; family Burkholderiaceae_C; genus Tepidimonas; species Tepidimonas charontis. The sequence continues at coordinate 34,045 of NZ_VJON01000032.1, forward strand.
TGTAGCCGCCCGTGGCCCAGCGTACCGCAGGGCTTTCGCGTCGATCCGTCCGGTCATGAATGCACTGGGGCGATCGCCCGGTCCATGGGGGCGTCGTCGGCCGGCGTCGATCCGGGCCTGTCAAGGCAAAGTAGAAATGTCCGCCCTCTGAGCAAGTTAGAAATGTCCGGTTTGACGCCGAAGGTATGTCCTCATGGGCTGGCCCATGGGCCAGCCCATGAGGGCGGAGCGCTGAAGAGACGACGCCAGGGGTGCTCAGGGCCGGGACACCATGGCTGTTTGACTTGGCGCGCTTTGAGGATGTCATCCACCCGCGCATTGAGCGTCTTGTCATCGACGGCGCTGGGGGTGGCTGGAGCAGGATCG
>NZ_VJON01000033.1 GCF_007556685.1 Tepidimonas charontis
CGATCCTGCTCCAGCCACCCCCAGCGCCGTCGATGACAAGACGCTCAATGCGCGGGTGGATGACATCCTCAAAGCGCGCCAAGTCAAACAGCCATGGTGTCCCGGCCCTGAGCACCCCTGGCGTCGTCTCTTCAGCGCTCCGCCCTCATGGGCTGGCCCATGGGCCAGCCCATGAGGACATACCTTCGGCGTCAAACCGGACATTTCTAACTTGCTCAGAGGGCGGACATTTCTACTTTGCCTTGACAAAGAGGTTGGCAAAGCTTGACTCGCCGGCTTTGACGCGGCGGTAAAAGCTCACCAGGCCGCCCCAGGCGGCCAGCCCCGTGACCCACAGGTAGGTGATGAGGCCATAGGCGGTGGGGTCTTTGTCGTGCATGGCTAGGATTCTGGGTTGGGAAGGTTGCACTCAAGCTGCGTCACGTAGCCCTGGGGGCCGAAGCGGTGCTCGGCGCGGCTGACCACCCACGCCTCAGGCACGCCGGGGCGAAGCCGCAGGCGCAGGCGGCACTCGGCCACAAGCCGCGCATCGCCGGGCAGCGTGAGGCTGAGCTCGCCTTGCTGTCTTGCCCCTGTGCGCAAGGCGGCCTGGGCCGCGGCCAGGGCCTTCTCACGCGAGACATGCACGTGCTTGAGCTCCGCATAGGGCGGCCGGCCCACGGTCACTTCTTGGCGCTGGCCGGCCTCGAAATCCCACCAGTAGGCCTTCACACCCCCCTTGGCAGGGGTGGAGGAGCCGTCTTCGGGCTTGCCTGATCCCGCCGGGCGTCTTGCCGAATGGCGGTATCGCCACTCGATGAGGTCGCGCGCCTTGAGCTCGATCACCGGCATGGCTTGGCCGCTGGCGGACTGGCCTGCTGCGCGGCGGGCCACGACCAGCAAGCCCCCTGCGGGCTTGACGATGGCGTCATAAAGGGCGGCCAGCCGCGTCAAGAGCGCGATGTCCGACTCGGCCGTCTGGTCGATGTGGCCCAGCGCAACGCCATCGAGCGCCGCATCGATGCGGGCCTGCATGCCGTGCTCGGCGGCGATGCGCCGGGCAAGCTCGCCAAGCGTGAGGCCGTCAAAGGAGCGGGTTTTGGGCGAGCGCAAGGGGCCTGAGAGCTCGGCGGCGCGCGCCGCCACCACAAGCGTGGCCGGCGGGCTGGACAGCTCAATCTCATCGACGAGGAAGACCCCCATCGGGATGATGCCCGTCTCCTCGTAGCCCAGGGCGACCTCCAGCCGCGCGCCGATGCCGGGAAGTTGAGCGATCGCGCCATCCTCGCCTCGGCGGTCGTCGAGCGTCAAGCGCAGCTCATCGGACTCGATGCCGGCCTCATCGACGATGGCAAGCTCCAGCAGCCGCTCGCGAATGGCTGCCGTCACATCGGCGCGTCCTGCCAGGATGCGAAAGGCCGGCCTCATCCCCACAGCCTCACGATGGACTGCACGGGCGGCTCGGGCAAATCGGGCACGAGGATGCGCGCGCCAGCGGGCAGCTTGATCGGCAGCCGCGCCAGCTGCGCATTGGCCTCCAGCACCTGGGGGGCGATGTCGGTGCGGCGCAAGACGCGCCACAGCGCCGCATCGAGCGTTTCGCCCTCCTGCGCGATGATCTCCTGGGTCATCGGCCATCCTCCCCGTAGGCTTTGAGCGTGATGCGAAAGACGATCTTCCTGGCCTGCCCGTCGTCCATGAGGACCGAGCGGGTGTCGCTGACCTGGGCGATGACCCAGCGCCCCCACACGCGCCCCAAGCCATCGGTCAGCATGAGGGGCTGGCCTTGGCCAGCGAGCTCGCGCAGCCGCTCGATAGCGCCAAGCCCGCCGCGCAAGCTCGGATAGATCGCGCCTTCGAGCTCGATTTCGGCGGCATCCGCCCCCACGAACTGCAGCGCAGGCTCGCGCCCAAGCCGATCGTGCTTGGGCCAGCGCCAGGATTGCGACAAGACCAGCTGCTCGTAAGCAGCCGTCTCCAGCGCAAAGGGAAATCCGCCCAGCGTCATCATCGTCTGCGGCATGAGGCTGCCCCATCAGTCGTACAGCGCCCCAAGGCGGCGCGATTGATCCTTCAGCGCGCTTCTTACCCGCTCATCGACCAGCCGGGCCATCTCGCGCGCATCCGCGCCGGCCGGCGCATGGATCGTGATGGGGGCGGAGTACGTTGCCTGCACGCTTGAGGCGCGCGCCACGGGCTGCGCGGCAGGCATGCCGGCACGCATGGCCTGGGCAGGCTGCGCGGGCGCGCCTGCGCGACCGCCCATGAGCCGGCCCACGCCTGCTTGGGCCTGGTCCTTGAGCCACGACAGCGCCGCTGCTGGCTGCAGGCTGGCAAGGCCCGCGGCCTTGGTCTTGAGCCAGTCGATGCCCTGCGCGACCTTGGCCATTCCTGCGCCCAGCAGCTCGATGAGGGCGCAGACAGCTCTGAGCGGCGCGGTGATGGCTTCAAGCGCCCAGCCCAGCGTCTTGCCGATGGCCTGCCCGACCGAATGCCCGCTGGCGGAGAGCGCCTGCAGCTCCTGCGAGGTCGCCCTGACGGGGCTGATGAGCTCGCCGATGAAGCGCCAAGCCCCCGAGAAGGCCTCAGCCACCGAGCCGAAGACCCAGGCGATGCCGCGGCCGAGGGGCTCCAAGGGCGCTAGCGCCTGCGCGATGCCCTGCGCGGCAGGCGCAATGCCCTCCTGGATCCCCTGCCAGAATCCTCCGATCCAGGCGGCAAGCGGCTGCCAGTATCGGCGGATCGCAAGCGCCAGGCCGGCGACGGCTGCGCCGATGCCCGCCACGATCCAGGTGATCGGGTTGGCGAGCAGAGCTGCTGCTGTCGCTTTGGCCGCCGGCAGCATGGCCCAGAAGGCCAGCGCCGCTGACTTGACCGGGGCGATCAGCCCGAGGGCGCCCGTCTGAATGCGGCTCCAGACCAGCGACAGAAGGCCAGCGCTTGACCCCGTGGCGATGGCCTGCGCCTGCAGCAGCGCCAGTCCAGCACGCACCGATTGGAATGCGGTATTGGCCGCCAGGATCGGCCCCTTGACGAACGTCCAGGCATAGCCCAGCGCGATCGTGGCGATCTTGAGCCCCGCCACGGCGGCGGTTGCGCCCACGACGACCTGCGTGACCAGCGGAAAGCGCTCAGCCAGCGCCGCCAGGCCCTCGATGGGCTTGGAGATGGCCCCAAGCAGGGCGTTGAAAGCCGGCAGCAGCGCATTGCCCACCGTGATGGCCAGCCGGCTCATCTGGTTCTTCAAGAGCTGCAGGTGGTTGGCGGCGGTGGCGGCTCTGGCCTCGTACTCGCGCTGCATCGAGCCGGCGTAGGCTGCCTCATCCGCGACCAGCCCCAGCGCCTGGCGGTAGAGGTCAAGCGAGCCCACGAGCTTGGCGATGTCATCCGCATACTCCGCGCCAAAGAGGTCGGACAAAGCCCCCATGACGTCGGGCGCGCGCGCCACATGCTCAAGGAAGGTGATGAGCGCCCCTTGCGCATCGCGCCGGATCATCTCCTTCATGACGCCTGCCGACAGACCAATGCCTTCGAGCGCCTCCTGAAACTTGCTCCCCTGCTTGTCGGCGGTGGCGAGCTTCAAGAGCAGCGCGTTGATGCCGGTGGCGGCCACCTCCGGCGGGGTCTTCAGCGCCAGGAACGTGGCTCCAAGCGCCCCAAGCTGCGCGCCCGTGAGCCCAAAGAGCTTGGCGGTGGAGCCGCTGCGGTTGGCCACATTGAGCAGCCCGGCAGCGGTGGCGTCCATGTTGTTGGAGAGGTGGTTGAAGGCGTCTCCGAGCCGCACCACCTCATCTTGCGCAAGCGCAAAGATCGAGCGCAGCCCCGTCATCGCGGCTCCGGCTTGCTCGCCTGTGAGGTCAAAGGCCACGCCCATCTTGGCGGCGTCTTCGGCAAAGCGCACGAGCTCCTCGCGCGCGATGCCGGCTTGGCCTGCGGCGGCCACGATCTGGCCGATGCCCTCAGCGGCCATCGGGATGCGGGTGGACAGCTGCAGGATGTCCTTGGACATCTGCGCGAACTGCGCAGGCGTCTCGAAGTCGACCACCTTCCTGACGTCGGCCATCACCGACTCAAACGCCACCGCAGGCTTGATGAGCCCATAGAGCGAGGCCCCTAGGGCGGCTGCGTCCATGAGCTGGGCGCGGTAGGCGCTGCGCTGCTCGAGGTTGGCCTGCTGCGCGGCCTGCGCCTGGGCCAGCGCCTGGGTTTTGGCTTTGACGGCCTCAAGCGCCTGGCCCAACTTGACCTTCTCGGCGGCAAGCCGCCCCGTGGCGATGCCTGCCTTCTCAAGCGCGGCCTGCTCTTCGGCGATGGCGGCTTTCAGCTGCCCGAAGGCCTCCTTGGCGCGGCCCGCCTGGGCGATGAGCCGCTCAAGCTGGCGGGCATGGCGCGCTTCGGCCTGAGCCTCTCTTTCGGCCAGCCGCGCCTGGGCGGCTTCGAGCTGGCGCATGAGGCGCAGGCGGCGAGACTCAGGCAGGCTCGCATCCGAGAGCTTTGCTTGCAGCGCCTCAACGCGCTGGCGCGCCGCCAGCACCCCCTTGGGGGTGAGCGCCCCGGAGGCCTTGTCGGCCTGAAAGCGCGCTACCTCCTGCTGCGCCCGTCGCCAGGCTTGCCCGGCTTCGGCCGCCTGCGCGCGCAGGGCCTCCAGCCTGGCGATGCCCGCAGACTTGCCCTCAAGCCTGGCCAGCGCTGCGCCCAGGCGGCCTAGCTGCCCCTCAGCCGAGCGCAGCGCCGCCCCAAGGCTGGAGGACAGCACCGCGCCGATCTCGACCGACAGCGGAAAGGTTGCGCTTGTCATGCCTGCCCTTCAGGATGGGAGAGCCTGCGCGCGGTCAGAAGCGCCTGCAGGAAGTCATCGATCTCCATCGCGACAATCTCCGAGCGCGGCCAGTGGGTGTACAGAGCCAGTTCCACCACGAGCTCAGCAAGCCCCTCGCTTACGACAAAAAACCCGAAAGCGCCCGCTGGATCGCCGCGTAGTCCTTCAGGTCCAGCTTCAGGATCGCCTCCGGCGGCAGCTCCGCGAGGTTGGCAATGAGCCGCACCTCGCGCTCGGCATCCGAAAGGTTGAGCTTGGCCACCAGCAGGTGGTCGCCCACCGTGGGGCGGCGCAGGCCCACTTCCGCAATGCGCAAGCCCTCATGCTCGATGGGGTAGGTCAGGGGGATGCGCTCCATCGCTTAGACTCCAATGGCCTGCCGGATGCGCGCCATCTGATCGACGCCGCCCACCTTGCGCACGAGGTTGATCGCGTCGATCTCGATGAGCTCCTCGCCGTCGATCGCAAGCTTGTAGTAGGAGGCGGCCACCGAGAGCTTGACGGTGCTTTTGTCGCCCATCTTCCAGCTCGAGGGCTCGATGGCCTTGAGGCCGCCGCGCAGGTTGACCACCACGGGCTTGGCCGCTTCGCCTTGCGCTTGGATCGCGCCTCTGAGCGTGATCGGCGTGGCTTGAACATCCAGCAGGCCAAAGAGCTTGAAGACCTGCGGGTCGTAGTCTGAAAGGGTGAGCTCCGCCTCGAGCTTGTCCATGCCGAGATCGATTTCGATGGGCGCATCCATCCCGCCGGCTCTGTGCTCCTCGGTCTTCAAGGCGAGCTTGGGCAGCTGGATTTCGTCGACGCGGCCGGCAAAGCCCCGCCCGTCGACGAAGAGATTCATGTTCTTCAGAACCTTGGGCAGCTGGATCATCGGAAGACCTCCACGATGTAGTCTGTGACAAGATGCGAGCGGAAGGTGATGCGCTCGGCGGGGTAAGGCGCGGTGAATTCGAAGTCGAAATAGACCTTGCCTTGGGCGATCTGATCCGGCGTGTTGAGCTCTTCATCCGCCCAGCAGCGCCCGCCCAGGATCGCGCCCTTGGCCTTGAGGTGGCGCAGATAGGCGTTGACGCCTTCGAGCACGTCTTCGACGTAGGTCTTGGTGATGTTGCGATCTACCGCCCACAGGTGGGCCTGCAGGATCGACTCGTTGATCATGTCGGCGGTGCGCCGCACCGAGAGAAACGCCCACTTGGGGTCGGACGAACAGGTGCGGTTGCCCCATAGCCGGTAGCCGTCTTCCTGGATGATGGTGGCGACTTCCTGCTCGTTGAGCAGGTTGGCGCGGGCATTGGGGTCGCCCAGCGCGAAGTCGATGGGACGCGCCGTGCCGATGACGCCGTGGAGGATGTTGTTCGAGGGGCTCCACCAGAATCCACGGTCGTTGTCGAGCTTGGCGATCAAGCCTGCTACGCGGGCCGAGGCAGGTTCGACCGCTATCTGTTCGCCCTTCATGACCTTGACCCAGGGGTCGACGACATAGACGCGCGGGCTGCCCCAGTCTTGGCGGTAGGCAATGGCGTCCTGATCGTTCGTGTTGGGACCGTCGGCGATGATGACAGCGCGCAGCCGCTCGGCGATCGCCAGCATCTCTGCCACCACCGGATTGGCCAGCTTGCCGTCGGGGTCGTCCGGGTCGGCAGGCTTTTGGTGCGTGAAGCCCGGCGCGATGAGAAGGCGCGGCGTGGCCTTCACCACCGACTGGGCCGCCAGGAAGGCGTGCAGGCCGCGGTATTGCCCCGTGGCGGCGTCCACCCCGCCGAGGACGTTGGCAAGCGTGGCGGCTTCGGTTGCGCCTTGCGCGACGCGCACGACGACCACCACCGCGCCGGCCTGATCGAAGATGCCATCGATGGCTGCCGGCAGCGTGCCGGCAGCGCCGAGCTTAGCCGCCTCGCGGCGGCTGCCGGCAATCAGCACGGGGGTGTCAAGCGGAAAGGCGCTCTCATCGGCCTCGGGCGCGGTGCCGATGAGGCCGATCACCGAGGAGCGAACGGTGCGGATGGGGCGCAGGCCGTCGTCGATCTCGACGACCTCCACGCCATGCAGGAAGGTCTCGGACATGGGAGGGTCTCCTCAAGAAACGCAAAAGGCCGCTGGCGCGGCCTGGGATGGGCAAGCCGTGAATGGTCAGCCTGCTCCGCGCTGCTGGCGGGCGGCCACATCGAAGGGATGATCCGAGCGGCCAAAGGCGGAGCCGCCAAAAAGCCGCACGGCGCGGTGGATCACCCAGCGCTGCCAGGCAGGACACCCGAGCACCGCCATCGCTTCGGCAAAGATGTCATCCGCCCGGCGTCTTGCGGCCTCATCGCCCGCCGGCCCCAAGGCGTAGAGCCAGTCGTGCAAGATGGCGGCCTTGGCGTAGCGGCCTTGCGGCGGGAAGATCGGCCAGAAGATGCGCGGCACCGAGGCCAGGTCGGTTTCGAACCCTTTGGGCACGCGGATGACGTCTGTGGAGGGGTATTCGCCGACGTGGTACTCGAAGGGCTCCACGAGCCGCCAGCGGTTTGGCCCCACGATCTCCAGGATCGCGGGGGTGGTGAAGCTGCTCACGAGAGCACCTCAGCCGCGCGGCCCTGGCCAATGAGCCCCAGCGTCTCCAGCGCCTCAACGCCCGCTCGCGTGCGGGGATCGGCGAGATCGATCTCGCTGGCGAGCTTCATCTTGTCCATCAAGACCTCCACCCGCACATCCGTCTTGGCCGCCGCGTAGATGGCAGCCAGCTCCTCGTCGGTGAAGCGCTCCATAAAGGCGAGCTTCGTGATGGGGCGCGGGGTCGGCTTGGCCGGCTCGGCGGCCGCCTCGACCGACTGGGCGGCCTGCTCGGCCAGGATCGAGAGCACCTCCTCGTCGGTCTTGCCGGGGAAGTTGTCGACCAGCTTGCCATCGACCACCGAGAAGCGCTCGCCAAGCTCCTTGCCCTTGCTGACCTTGAAGCTGAAGTAGCCGTCATTGGGATCGCTCGTCTTGCCGACAAAGCGCCCGCTCTCATCGAAATGCAGATACAACATCGCTTCCACCCCCTCCATCACTTGAACCGATCCAGCGGCAGGATCTTGTTGACGAACTGAGCCTGATACATCGTGCCGTCCTCGCGCTGCGGATAGGCCCCGACGACCGTGCGCATCGTGGTGTCGCTGCCGGTCTCGGCGAGCGTCGAGAAGCGCGGATCGAGGAACCACAGATGCGCCTGGGCGCCGTTCTTGTCGTGGCCCCGGCAGATGGCAAAGGCGCTGCCGCCTACCGGCGCAATCGAAAAGCCATAGCTGCTGTCGTTGTACAGAAACCCCCGGCAACCCAGCGCCGTGTTGTTGACCGAATCGGTCGGCAGGAAGCGCCCCACCGCACCGCTCAGGTAGTAGTGGTGGTGGGTGTAGACCGCCATCACGCTCTGGTCGTCCGACAACATGAAGCGCGTAGCGTAATACGCGTCCGTGCTCAGCCCGTAGTGCGCGCCGCTCGTGGCGCTTTGCACGTACTGACTGAGTGTCAGCGTGCCAGTGGCGCTCATCACAGAAGACGTGACGCGAAACACCCGCAGGCCCTGGGCGCCGGACGTGCTGTTGCTGGTGTCGGTGACCACGATCCACAGCGTGCCGTCGTCGCACAGGCACAGCCGGTGCGCGTAGCGGTCGTTCTCCGTGCCGGTGTAGGACAGACCGTTGAGCGTGATGTCCACGAACCGATAGCCCGACATCGACGCCTGGAAAGCCGCCAGGAGCTCGGCATAGGTCGTGTGTGCGCGGATGCCCGGCCCGATGGGGAACAGGTGCAGCCGGTAGTTCGCCCCGCTCGTGCCCGTGCGCAGCAGCAGCGCATAGACGCCAATCCGTGCGTTGTAGCAGGCCATGCCAAAGTTGGTCGCCACTTGTCCCGTGGCCGCCTGAAAGCCGGTCAGCTGCGTCACATCCACGCGCGGGAATGCGGTGTTGCTGACGTGCGCCGCCCAGGTGGCACCAATCGGATACACCCCGACCGTGGTGTTCAGCGTGATCAGCTCGAAGTTCTGCAGCTCGATGGCCGGCAGGATCACCGGGGTCGAATAGCGCAGCACGTTGGCCGCGTCAGTGCCGTCGATGTAGCCGAACTCCGTCACCGACGAATACCAGTTGTTGCAGGTGCCGGTGTTGGTAAAGCCCGTGATGCCCCAATAGCCGCTCGACGGCGACCACGACGATGAGGTTGACCCCGAGGTGGTATTGCCGACCAATGGATAGTGGCTTGTGGCCTCGTCAGTGTTTCGGCCCCATGAGCGGCTGCGGCTGTTGTTCTGTGAGCCCAGCGGCGTGTATTCCAGATAGTTGACCGTGTCAGTCGGCCCATAGACCGCGCGCCATTGCGAGGTTGCGCTGCTGTTTTGGGTCACATACTCCCACAGCGGGCGGGCGCTGTAAGCCTCACGCTCCCAGATGCGTTGCGGCTGGGTAGCCGTCATCAAATTGCGTCCCATGTCCTACCCCCTATCAGGCAATTTCCTCAATACCCCAGACCGCCACATTGACCGCGCCGGTGTCCGAGCGGGCAAAGAGCTTTTGCCCAGCGGAAAGCACAATGCCGGTGCGCTCCAGCACCCCGGACGGATCAAGCGCCGCGTCCCACTCGATCCACTGGGCGTCCGCTGGCGTCGCATCGGCGGAGACCGCCAGACGCACGCGGGCCGATGACGCGCCCACGTTGCAGCAGTTGATGTTGATCGTGGCGCGGCGCTGGGTGGGCACGGTGTAGACCGCCACCGTCTGCGCCGCCGCCGGGCGGGAAGAAGCAAGCAGGCTCATGGATCACTCCTTTCTCAAAGCTGGGCGTAGAAGAAAGCGCGCGCGCCGAAGGTGAATTGCTGCGTCACCGAGTTCGCCGCCGCCGCGATGTCGGCCAGCATCGCGTCCTTGGCGGCGTTCGCTTGCGCGATCACCGCGTCGCGGTTGTTGTTGGCCGCTGTGATGGCGGCGTTGGACGCCGTGTTGACGGCGGCAATGGCCGCATCCTTGGTCGAATTGATGCTGGCCTCAGCCGCGTTCTTCGTAGTCGTGACGCTGGCTTCGGCTGCGTTCTTGGTCGAGTTGATGCTGGCCTCAGCCGCGTTCTTGGTCGATGTGATGTTGGCAATCGCCGCCGACTTGACCTGATCGGCGTGCTCGGTGATCTCCTCGATCTTGATGTCGCCCATCTCCTCGACTTCCAGCACCGTGGCGCGGCCGCCGATGCGGTCGATTGCGGTGCCGAGATAGGCCAGTTCCTCTGGCGTGGCCGTGGCTGCGCCGTTGATGATCTTCTGCTTGATCGCCTGCACGGCGTCGCGCAGCAAGGGGTCTCGTGCCATGACTGATCTCCTCAGAAATCCATGTGGTGAAAGAGGCGCAGCCGCTGTCGGCGCTGCCACTCAAGCATCTGCGCATCGCTTTGCTGCCGCGCTGTGGCGTGGGCGTGGATGAGCCCATCGACCTGCTCAAAGGCCAGCCGGATGCGCCCGACGTCCTCCTCCAAGAGGTTCTCAGGGTGCGGCAGCGGCAAGCCGTAGTGCTGGGTGCGCTCATCGATCATGGCCGCCTCCGTCAGACGATCACCGCGCGCAAGGCTCGCACCGCCGCGCGATGGGCTGCGGAGTTCGCGATCTCCAGCCGCACGCGCGTGGTCTTGTCCGCCCCCACGCCCGAGAGCGAAGCCGCCGACCACTCGATCTCCACCCAGCCATCGCCGATGGGCTCAGCCTTGACCACCGGAAGGCTCGCAAACTGCCCGGCGGTGCCCGACTCGGCTTTCGCCGTGACGCTGCTTGATCCCGGCGCGAACACCTCGGCGATCACCCGCGCCTTGAAGCTGGCCGCCGCCGGAATCGCGCGCGAGACGTAGGTCGCGTTGGCGGCCAGCGTCCCCGCGACGAGCTGCCAGCCGGGATAGACCACGGGCGTGGCGGTTGCCGTGCCGGTGATGTCCAGCGCCACGTCCACCTTGCCCGTGTAGGGGGCCTCCAGCCGGATCGTCGTGTTGGGCGGGGCGGTGAGCACCCGGCCGCCTTCGAGGGTCACGCGCGCCACCGCCGCGCAGCCGGTGGCCGGCAGCTCCACCGCCCCGAGCACCATCAGGTCGGTGGCATCGGTGACCTGGACTTGAGTGGCCAGCGTCACCGCGCGGCTGCTCTGCGTGGTCTGCACACCCAGCAGCCGGAAGGCCAAGTCTTTGTCCTGATGCGCCGTCCAGGTGCTGGCATTGGAGCTGGAGAGCAGCACCCCGACCTGATACGGCTGCGCAGTCACCCAGCGGCCGTTGGCGCTGTCCCACTTGCCCAGCTCCGCAATCGCCACCGCGCAGTCCGCATCGTCGGTCAGCACCACCAGCGCATACTCCACGCCGCCCTCCAGCCGCGCGGGGCGGTCAAAGACGATGCGGGTCGTCCCTGTCGTCTGAATCGCCGAGGCTTCGATGCGCCCTTCGGTCAGCACCGCGCGAGAAGGCATGCCGGCGATGGTTTCGCGGATCTGCACCGTCACCGCGCGGCTGCCGCGCACCGTGAACCACAGCTCCACCGCCGCGACCTGCTGCGCGGAGGGCAAGGTGAAGGTCTGCGCCAGCGGGTCCCAGCCCCACCACACGGGCGGCGGAGGTGGCGGCGGCGGGTCCCAGCGCCAGGTGTCGGTGCGGATGCGCTCGCGCTGCGTGACCGTCACCAGCACCCCGCGGCCCTCGAAGTTGGCCTGCCCGCGCGAGCCGCCAGAACCCTCGATCTCGAAGCGCTTGACGCCAGAGGGCACGCCCGAGGGGATCGTAAACGTGGTCTGCACCACCCCCTGGGCATCGGCCTTGAGGCCCGTGGGCACGGCAAGCGCGATGCCATCGAAGCGCATCGCCGACACGCTCTCGTTCGGCCCAAAGCCCGCGGCCCGCACCGCCACTGTGATCGGCCGCAGGGTCGGAATCGCAGTTTCAGTGCGCGAGACCGTCTCCACGCTTCGGCTCGTGCTGCTGGAAGCCAGCGACCCCGAGCCCCACACGAAGCTTTCGGTCACCGCTGCCGCCCACTGGGTCGCGGTCTCCTGCCAGTAATCCGCCGCCGGCGTGAGCGTCACCTGCGCCGGCGCGACTTCCGCCGCCTGATACGGGTTGACCTTCATGGTGCCGGTGCGCGCGGTCTGCTCCAGCACCGCGCGGTAGGCGTGCGGCAGGGTCTGGATCGCCGTCAGATACGGCCCCAAGGGGGTCGCCGCGATCGGGGCCATGAGCTGCCCAAGCACGCAGACGGCGTTTTGCGACGCGCCCGCGTCTCTCAGGTCGTCATCGCGGAACGGATCGGCAAAGACCCCTTTCTTGGCCGCCGGCTCGCGCAAGGTGATGTCGTTGGACAGCCGCTCGCGGGCCACGAGATCGAAGAGCCGGCCGATGTCCGAGCGCATGGCCTCAAGCTCGGCCGTGGGCACCGCGCGCACGCCGGAGGCCAGCACCCGCACCGGGCTCGTGTTGCGCCACGTGAAAGCGAGATCGCACAGGCGCAAGAGATCCGGCGGCACCGATGGGGCCACAGGGCTGCGCTCGACCGACACCCCCTTGATGCGCTGGATCAGCCCATCGCGGGAGAGGCACAGCGCATCCATGCGCGGCATCCTCCACTCGTAGTCGGTCTGCACCAAGGTGCCCGCCACCAGCCCCTCGACGGTGAAGCCCTCCTCGTCGATCTCGGTGGGGGTAAGCTGCGCGATGTAGTCGTAGGTGACGGTGTAGCTGGAGCCCGGGGCGGGCTCTGCGCCGGCCGGCGACCAGTTGAGCGCGTTGCCCGCCACCGTGTAGTCGCTTCCAGCCTGATAGACGGTTGCGCCCTGCTTGACCTCCAGCACCTGCACCACCGCCGCATCGGGCAGGGTGTCGGTGGCCCCCGAGAAGACGCCGTGGGCCACCGTGACGGTCTTCCTCTTGGTGCCCTGCACCCGCACCACGCGCGCAATGGGCGCATAGCCCGTGGTCACGCGCATCTTGCCCTGCGCGTCGGGCGTGAAGACGCGCGGCTCGGCCAAGACGGTGGCCAGATCGGGATCGAAATCCAGGACGAGCCGCTCATCGTGCGCGCGCTCGACCTTGTAGCCCAGGACATTGGCGGTGCCGGCCTTGACCTGAAAGACGAGCTTGCCATCCGAGCGGCGCTCAAGGAAGCGGGTCTCGAATCCATCGACGATGTAGTGCCCGTTGGCCTCGAAGTCGTAGCGGGCCACGACTTGCGTCACGCCATCGAAGGCCGGCGGGCGTTCCTTGTTCTGCAGCACGCCCTCGATCACCGTGGCGATGGGGTAGAACTCGCCTGTTTGCCCATCAGATGCAGCATCCCCAACCCAGCCCCAGACGACGGTTTCTTCCAGGCGGCCTGCGCCGGGCTCCTGATAGTTGCGCGTGCCCACCGCCGGGTCGCGCAAGGACGGGTCGTCAAGCTCGGTGATGGTGCGGCGGCGCAGCCGCGCGCCAATCGTCACGCGCCCCGTGGTGGGCAGCGCAAAGGTCGCAGCCGGCACCTCATGCACTGAGCCGGCGAGATAGAGGCGCGCGGCGGCGCAGGTGGTCTGGCCCGTCTGCGGGTCGATCAAGATCGCGCCGCCTTCGATGAGGTCGCCGTCCTTGAGCACGGCGTCAGCGATCGACTTGACGCGGTGCTTCAAGATGGCTTGCAGCTCGTTCAATTCGGCCGACTGCAGCCCGTCGCCCGCGCGAAACAGAAGCTCCGTGTAGCGCTTGGCGGGATCGAAGCGGTTGTAGTAGCGCTCAAGCATCTTGCCTGCTCCTTCAGAAGGTCAGCACGAACTCGAAGGTCTCGCGGGTGGAGGCCTGCCGCACGATGGGCGGCGCGTGCTCGAGCAAGAGCAGCGTGCCGGGCGATGCGATCTCGGCGGGGGTGAAGAGCCGCTGTCCCGGCGGCAGGCCCGCCTGAACCTGCGTGCCGACGAAGACGGCCTGCTCGCGGATGGTGCTGCCGGCCGCATCGCCAAAGTCGAACTTGGTGCGCAGAAAGAGATGCTGCGTGGGGGCTTGGCTCACCCGATAGCGCCCGGTGGCCAGCGCAATCTCCCCATTGGGGTCAGGCTCGACGAAATAGACCTCATCGACCGTGCGGCGGCAGACCTCATCGAGAAGCGCCGTGGCCGCGACGTTCTCGGTCGGGCGGCCATAGGCGATCTCCAGCCGCACGCTGGCCCCAGGCGCGATCTGGCCTGTGTCCAGCCGGGTGATGAGCCCCTGCTGGGCATCGGCCGCGTAGTCTTGGTCGGCGGCGTAGGTGGTTTGCCCGTTGGCAGACTTGACCGCGATCTGGGCAATGGGCGCATGCGGCAGCGCGATGCGCCCCTGCGCATCGAACGCCGCCGTGATCTGGGCGGTGGAGTCCCACCAGGGCTGCCCGCGCCCCAGGGCCAGGTGCAGGACTTCGTTCTTGACAGAGGCCGCCAGCGCCGCGCGGCCGGAGTGGGTGAGAATGGCCATCGGTTACTCCGTGGTGGTGGTGTGTTGCGACTGCAGGCATTCCCTTGCCTGCCTCCAGGATTTGGCCTGCCAGCGGCCCGCCCAGCGCTGGCCGCGCCAGTGGGCCGATCGCGCGTGGCAGCCGGCTCTGGCCTCGCTCATCGCAGGCAGGCTGATCGAGGCGCTGCGCGGGCGGATGACTTCCACGCCAGAGGCCGCCTCGCCCAGCGTCCCAAGCGGATGGGCCAGGCCATGCCAGCGGCCCGCGCCCAAGGCCCAGCCGCCCGGCCACATCCAGCCCGCGCCGGCGGCGCGATGGGCCTGGCGCGAAAGCTGCCAGCCGCTGGGCAATTCATCCGAGAGCGCCATGTCCGACAGGCGCAGATGCCGGTCGGCGCGCGCGGCCTGCGAGACGAGCCGCTTCTCAGAGCGGCCCAGGATGACCTGCGGCATCGCCAGCGCCGCCTGAACGCTGCGCTCCAGCCGCTCGGTGATCTCGACCCAACGCCCCGCGCCGATGCCCTCGGAGATCGCATCGCCTAAGCGCATCGGCGCATCGGCCGCTTGCCAGGCCCGCGCGGGCAGGCAGGCGTTGGTCTCGCCCAGCGGCCACTGCTCGGAGAGCGCGACCTGCGCTTTGCAATACGTGCGCTCGGGCCGCTGCTGCGCCCGCCCCAGGAGGCCAAGCGCTTGCGCGCGCTCATGCGCGCGCGCATGCTCGATCCTCGGGTTGGGCGCAGGCCGGCAGCCCAAGGCCATCTCATCCAAAAGGCAGCGGTCCGCATAGCGCGCAAAGCGCCCATGCGCGGCATCGCGCAAGAGGCCGCTGGCGGCCAGCGCCCAGAGGGTCTGCCCCGCGTCGTGACGGCGGCCGAAAGACACGCGCGTAGCGCCATCGCGCCAGAAGGTGCCGCTGTAGTCCGACAAGAGCGCCTCGTCCAGGGCGCTTTGGCCCAGGATCAGGCGTCGCCGGTCGTGGCCGTGGTAGAGGCGCGCAAGACGCGAGCGGGCCGGCGCGGAGAGCCTGGCCACCGCGATGAAGCGGCCGATCTCCTCCCACTCTAGCCACCTGCCCGGGTCGATCTGGAACTCGGCCCAGTGCGCGCCGCCTGGGGCTTCCTGCTCGACGAAGACGGCCTCTGCGCCGATCCAGGACAGCGCCACCGCCAGCGAGCGCGGCGTGCCTCTTAAGCGCTGCCACAGCACCCCTTCGCGGATCGCAAGCCTGGGCTCGGGCAGGTAGGGCAAGAGCTCCTCCAGCGCATACTCCCACACCAAAGAGGGCAGCGCCGAATCGGGCGGCTCGGCCTTGAAGCGGCGGATCGCCTCAGCGCCAGCCTCCAGATGCGCGATGTCGATCGCCTCTGAGAGCGCGATCTCCAGCGCCGTGGCGTTGGCAGGCAGCAGGTGATTACTCATCGACCCCTCCATCGATGAGCTCGACTTCTTCGAGCCGCACGGCCTCGTGCGCCGCGCAGCGCGCGTCCTCGGCAGGAGCGATGAGCTCGACGCGGTGGATGCCGGGCTGGTGCAGCTGCGCCATCAGCCACGAGCGCGTCGCGTCCCACCCTAAGCGCGCGCGCTGGCGGATGGTTGCCCGCAGCTGCTCTGCGATGGCCCCGATGGCCTGCGGCAGCGTGCCCGGCAGCCGCCACAGCGTGGCGCGCACCGTCACGCGCTTGATCTGCGCATCGACCACCTCCACCGTGTCTGTGAGCACCCGCACGTCCTCGCGCGCCAGCTGCGCGCTGACGGCCTCCAGGACAGCCTGCGCATCCGCGCCCTCACGGACCAGCACCGCAACGCGCACCAGCCCCGGCATCGGCGAGACCACCCCCACGTCCTGCACGCCGGGGCTGGCTGAGAGCGCCCAGTAGCGGTAGTGCGCAGCTCCCCCGGCGTTGGCAAAGCCCTGGATGCGGGCTCTGCAGCGCTGGCGCAGCGCCTCATCCTGCTCCTCAGGCAATCGCTCCACGCCGTAGAAGGCCGCCAGGTGATCGAGGTCGGCCCCAGCGGCAAAGGCCAAGAGCTGGCTTTTGGCCGCCTCGTTGATGCGCTGGCGCAGGATCATCTCGCGGTAAGCGGCCACCTCCAGCAGCTTGATGGCCGGGTCGGACTCCACCAGCGCCGAGTACTCGGGGTAGCGCTGGCGAAACGCCGCCACCAGCGCAGCCAGGATCGGCTCGTAGCCAAGCGGCTCGATGACGGCCGGCTCAGGCAAATCCTGCAGGCTCACAGCGTGACCTCCAGTTTGACCTGCGCGCCCTCGGGCCGGTAGAGCCCTTCGAGCAAAAGCGCGATGCGCCCTGCGCTGGCCGAGATCACGCGCACGCGCTCAAGCTTGAGCCTTGGCTCCCAGGCATCCAGGGCTTCGGCTGCCGCCGCGTAGAGGTCTGCGGCCAGCGCCGGCGTGATTGGGCGGTCCACGAGCTCGGGCACGCGGCTGCCGTAGCCGCGGCGCATCACGCGCTCTCCGATGCGGGTGGTCAGGATGTCGCGGATCGACTGCTTCAAGTGCTCAAGCCCGGCCAGGCTCTGGCCGGTGGCTGAGTTCATGCCTTGCATGAGGATCACCCCGCAAAGACATCGGGCGAGCCCGCGGCCACCGTCGAGCCGCAGGCCACTGGGTCGCCCACGCGCCCGATGGGCTGGCCTTCTGCGAAGACCGTCGAGCTGCCTTGGGCCAGCACGCTTGCATGGCAGGACGGCCCGCAGCAGTGGACAGCCCAGGCATCGCCTGCCCGGTGCGCCGCGCGGCCATTGACAAAGACGCTTGAGGCCCCAGACACGCTGGGCCGCGGCGGAAAGCACCCGTGCCCGCTGCATCGATCGCCAAGACGCGTGATGGCTGGCATGGCGTCCTTCTCAGTTCAGATCGATGCGCGGCGAGCTCAGCCGCGCGCCCTCATCCGTGAGCTCAAGCCGCGTGCGGCCGATCTCAAGCACAATCTGGCCGCCTGGCGGCACCGACAAGCGCCAGCGGTGCTGCGCGCGGTCGTATTCCATGACCGCGCCGTCTTGCCACAGGGCGCGCGTGATGTCGGCGCTGGCCGCCGGCGGCGGATAGGCCTGCCGGTAGATCGAGCCCACCACCACGCCCTGCTCCAGGTCGCCCCCAGGCGCGATCACGAGCACCTGCTCGCCGGGCTCCGGCGCATGCCAGGCGCGATCCGGCCCGGCCTTGGGCGCAAGCCAGGGCAGCCAGCCGGTGGTCATGGGGCCGGCCTTGACCTTGACGCGCGCGCGCGGGGCATCCAGCGCCACGACCTGCCCCAGCACGGCCAGGTTCTCCAGGCCGCGCTCGGCCTCGGCCATGTCCTGGTAGAGGTTGCGGTCCTTAAGCATCGATGGGCTGGTAGCGGTCTTCAAACGCGCGCCCGATCTCGGGCGCGATCGAATAGAGCACAAGGCTTGGGCGGCTGCCAGGCGAGGGCGGCTGCCAGAGCGTCCAGTAGGCGACCTCCACCACAATCCGGCAGGCCAGCAGCGGCGTCTCTCCCTCGCCGTCCTGCTCGATCTCGGCGCGCAGGATGCGCAGGCCTTCTGCGCGATGCGACAGCGTCTCATCGGCCTCCAGCGCCGCCTCGATCTGCGCGCACAGGGCGTCGGCCTCCTCGTGCGCTGCTTCGCCGGCGGCGACGATCTCGATGGCCAGCGTCAGGATGCGCCGCCTTGCGCCCGGGTCGGCCTGATAGGCGTCATCGAGCCGCTCCTCGCGCGCGTAGATCAGAATCGCCGGCAGCCGGCCTCGGGCCAGCGGCACGGCCCGGTGCACGTGGATGCGGTTGGCAAGCTCAGGCAGCGCTGCGGCGATCACATCACGCACGGCAGCGCGAATCTGCTGGCGCGGGTGCATCTAGCGCGCTCCCTTGCGCCAATCCCAAGGCGCAACCGGCCCGGGATCGGCCCACAGCCCCAGGCCCCGGCGACGCGCCGCCTCCTGCAGGCTGTAGAGCGACCGATTCGCGGCGTAGCGGCCAAAGACCCAGGCGTAGCCGTCGCAGACCATCGCCGCCGACACGTCCTGCCCATCGGCCTGCAAGGCGCAGATCGCGCGCCCGTAGCGATCCACGTCGGAACAATCAGCGATCACGCGACGGCCAAGGATCATCCCCGCCAGCGCGTCGCGCGCCTTGAGCCCATAGGGCTGGCCAAGCTCCGGCGCGTCAATCTGCGCCAGGCGCACTCTGAGCTCGCCTTGCGGCGCACGCAGCGTCACGGTGTCGCCATCGATGACGCGCATCACCTCGCCTGTGACCATCTCGGCCTGCGCGACGGCGCAGGCCAAGCCAAGCAGCAGCGCAAGCCAGCGCATCACGCCTCCTGCAAGATGAGCTTGACCATGCCCAAGCCATCGGGCCGGACATCGACGATGCGGTAGCGCCGCCCCGCCACCTCGGCCTCATCGCCCTCGGCGGGCTGCACGGGCAGGGAAGAGGCCAGCACCGACAGCACCGGCCGCGTGGTGGACACTGGCGCATCGCCCATGATCTCCACCAGCTCGTGCGCCGCCACGAAGATGGCGCGCAGATCGAAGGCTTGCCCATCGATGGTCAGGCGCGCCGGCTGGCCAAAGGCCGCCAGCGCCGCGCGCTGCGCATGAGCAGCCAGGCGAGCCATCAGTTGGACGAGAACAGACGCACCGTAAGCGCCGGGCGCTTCACAATCGGCAGCGGATTGCTCTCGGTCAGGATGTCGATGCCGCGGCCGTCGGCGCGAGGCACCTGCCGCGCGTAGAGCTCCTCGCCCAGCGTGTTGACCGTCTCAAGGAGATTTGCGGGCGCGAAGTAGGTCGCGAAGGTGTTGGAGGTGCCCAGCGGGAAGGCGATGCCTTCGCCCTGCGCGATGAAGCGGTCGGTCTGGCCATTGGCCAGCGTGGCCGCCCCGGCATACTCCTCGAAGACGATCGGACCGAAACGAAAGCCGCGGCGCACGTCGTCGCGCAGGGGGTTGGTGGCGGCGTAGAAGGCATAAGCCTCCTTGACCGACTTGTGCGCAATCAGCCGGTCGAAGAATTCGGGGGAGACCAGCGCATAGATGCCGCTCATCGTCTCGCCCGAGAGGTGCTCCTCGATGTGGCGCGCGACCTGGATGGCGGCCTTCATGACATCGCCGCTCGCGTCGCCGAGCTTGAAGTCCACCGAAGCCTTGTCGATGCCAAACTCGGCGTGCCAGTCGTACAGCGTGTTGCCCGCGCCGTCCTTCAAGACGCCGGAGAGGGCTTTGGTGCGCATGTACTCCAAGGTCTGCGCATGCTTGGCGCGCATGCGGGCAAGCTTGCGGGTCAAGACCTGCGCCACAGGGTCGGCCTCCTGCTTGCCAAAGGCGCGGATGCCCTGCACCTCCTCGGGCAAGAGCACATCGTCGTGCGGAATGTGCGGCACGACGAAAGAGCGCAGCTTGCGGCTGTCGCGCCCGGCCACGGTCGCAGGCGCCCCCGGCGTCACCGCCGGCAAAAGACGCAGCTCGCCCTCCACGGATTCGAGGATGACGTTGCGATGCGCAATCGGCTCGGGCCGGAAGAGCCCCAGCTCGCCGATGCGGCCTTTGGGCGCGGGCAGGAGCTGGATCGCCTCGGTCATCTCGGCCAGGGTGAAGCCCTGGCCAACGAACGGGTTGACGACGACGGTCATGGGGAACCTCCTTGATCAAACGGTGGGCCGCGCCACGATGCCGTGGGCGGAAAGTTGCGCCAGCTTCTCGGCGCGCTCTGCCTCGGCATCCACCGACGCATCGAAGCTCAAGGCGGCGGCCGACACGATGGCCGGGCCGCGCGCGAGAATGAGCGCCGGGCGCGGCTGCGCAGAAGCCGCCACCTCCACGAGCAGCACCGCGCAGGCGATCTGCGCGCCATCCGAGCCCGTGGCGGTGGCAGGCTTGTACTGGCCGCTTGAGGCGATGCGGCCCAGCACCGTGCCCGCGGGCAGCGCATCGCCCGGCGCAAGCAGCACAGCCTCGCGGCAGTAGTCCTTGTCGTATTCGTGCTTCAAGAGGTCGCCAAGCGTGGGCGAAGCGGTCAGGGTCGGCATGGGTCAGGCTCCTTGGGCAAAGCGGCGCGCCGCTTCCACAAGCGAGGACTTGGGCGCGGCAGCCGCGGGTTGGACGGAGACGATGTCGTGGCTTGCGTCACGCCGGGCGGCTTCCGCCAGCGCGCGGCGAGCCAGCGCCTCAGGGCTCAAGCCCTCGCGCAGGGCGGCGGCGGCATCGATGGCCACGCCCAGCGCGCGCGCTTGCTCGGCGATTTCAAGAAGCGCGGCGGCGCGCTCGGCCATCTGCCGCTCAAGCTCGGCGGCATCGAGGGCTGCCCCAGCCGCAGCCGGGGCGGTCACGGGAGTTTGCATATGACCTCCTGGAAAGATTCGGCCTTTGGCCGGGGTTGACAAAACCTCAAGACGGCCTGAGAGCGCCGCGATGGCCTCGCGCAGGCCGCCGATCGCATCGGCCAGGCCCGCTTGGATGGCCGCCTGGCCGCGGTAGATGGCCGCTTGCTGCGCGCGCACGGCTTCAGGCCGCAGCCCGCGGCGCTTCGCGACCCAATCGACGAAGCGCTCGTAGAGCGCCTCCACATCGGCCTGGATCGCAGCGCGCGCCTCCTCCGACAATGGCCGGTGCGGGTTGCCGTCGAGCTTGCGCTCGCCGGCGTGGAGGAAGGTGTAGGCAATCCCCTCCTTGGCGTCCTTGGCCGACTGATCCGCATGCACGGCCACCACGCCGATGGAGCCCACTTCGGCGGTCTCGGTCACCCAGATCGCGTCGGCCGCCGCCGCCAGGGCGTAGGCTGCTGAGAGCGCCGCAGGCGTTGCCACCGCCCACAGGAACTTGCCGCTCTCAACAGAGAGCGCGCGCAGGCGCGCTGCCGTCTCAAAGACGCCGGCGGCTTCGCCCCCGGCGGAGTCGATCTCCAGCACCACCGCCCGCGCGCGCGGATCGGCAAAGAGCGCTTCGGCCTGCGTCTCGATCTCGAGGTAGCTCTGAAGCCCAGAGGCCGCGCCGAGATACGCCGATCGATGCACCAGCGTGCCCAGGATCGGCAGCACGGCAATGCCGTCCTCGGTGATGTGCGGCTCTGGCGCGGCAGCCGCCTCGGTTGCGGCCGGCAGGGGGCCAAGCCCCAGCAGGCGCGGGCCGATGGCCGCAAGGATCGTCTCGAGCTTGGGCCGCGCGATCAAAAGCGGCGCGCCGTACAGACGCGCCGCCAGGTGGGGTAGATCAGTCATGGGAATCCTCTTGCGGTTGCGCGGGCGGCGACACGCGCCCAAAGACAAGCCCCAGTTCCTCGGCCCTGCGCCGCTCCTGGGCGATCTCGGCATCAAGCGCCTCGGCGTCATAGCCGCGCTCGGCGATCGACTGCGTGCGGCTCTTCAAGCCCGCCTCGATCGCGGCGATCTCGGCCTGGATGTCTTTCAGCGGATCGACCCACTCCCAGCGCGGGGTGAGCCATTCCACCGCCTCATACTCGCGGCGGCGGGCGCGGAAATTCGGCAGCTCAAGCGCCCCCGAGAGGGCGGCTGCTGCGATCCAGCGCCGCCACACCGGGCGGCAGAGCTGATAGACCAACACCGAATACTGGAAGGCTTCGATGCGGCGGCGAAACTCGATGAGCGCGGCGCGGGTGTTGGAGTAGTTGGCTTTCACCATATCGCCGCTCAAGGCCGCGTAGGGCAGGCCTAAGGCAGCCGCGACCTGAAGCAGCGTGCGATACTGAAACGCCTCGTAGTTGCCTCCGACATCGGCCGGCTGGCTGAAGGTGATGTCTTCGCCTTCGCCCAGGATCTGCAGCTGCCCCGGCTCCAAGGGCATCAAGCCATCGCCTTGCTCGTCGCGCTCCAGGCGGCTGTCGAAGTCGGCGGCTGGCCGGCGCACAAAGCCCGCAAACATCGCCGCCACCTTCTTGCGATCGAGCTCCGCATCGTCGTACTGGTCCAGAAGAAAGAGCTTGACCAGCGCCGGCGCAAAGCGCGACACGCCCCGCAGCTGCCCGGCATCGACCGGATCGACGACGTGGATGACGTCCTCAGCCGGCACGCGGGTGGTCTCGCCCGCCAGTCCCGGCTCGGTCACATCCCCCGGGTGGCGGCGCAGGAAGTGGTAAGCCACGCGCCGGCCGATGCGGTCGAACTCGATGCCCTGGCGCAGGATGTTGCCGTTGGGAAGCTGGCGATTGTCCATCGGCAGCATCTCGGCGGGCAGCAACTGCAGCTGCAGCGGCACCGCAAGGCCATCTTCGGGGTAGCGGCTGCGGATGCGGATGAAGACCTCGCCGGCGATGAAGAGCTCGCGCGCGGCGCGCCGCTGCAGCCCGTACAAGTCGGTGAGCCACTCGCTGTCGGCTTCATCGACCCAGCGCCGCCAGAGCTGATGCACTTGCGCTTTCAGCGCGGCGTCGGCGATCTGGCTTGAAGGCTTCAGCCCTGAGCCCACCGCGTTGCCGGCGAAGCACTCCACGGCGTTGGCCGCATACCCGTTGTTGCGGATCAGATACCGCGCGCGGGCCGTCATGTCAGCGCCTGCGGCCTGGATCAGCGTATTGACGTGCGCGCGGCTGGCGACAAAGCCTTTCAGGCGGCGGGCAGACAAGCCGCCCTCAAAGCCGCCGATCAGCATGCCAAGGCGGCGGCGAAATCCCGTCCAGTCCATCACAGCCCCTTCGAGCACCAGGCCAGCAGCCGGCGCGAGCGGGCTCGACCCTCAGCGGCGGCGATGTCGCGGTTGAGGGCCTCAAGCGCCGCGCGCAGCTCGGCCTCGGACTTGTAGGTCACCCACTGCTCGCCGGCCTTGACGGTCAGCACCCCTGAGTAGCGCGCCGCCACGAGCTCATCGCGCAGGCGCTTCAGTTCCGAAAGCTCCATGTCCTCACAGATACGTCGACTTGATCGCCCGCCGCCGGCTGGCCTGCGGCGCAGCCGCCGGGCTCACCACGGGCTTGTCCGTCTTGGCCACAGGCTCCTTGGGGATCGCATCAGCCCGCTCATTAAGCCGCAGCCCCATCGCGATCAAGGCGTGCAGCGCGGCGTAGGCGTACACGCGGCAGTCCAGCGCTTCGTTCCGGCGCCCGGCGTCCTTGACCCACTCGCGCTTGGGGTGCCCCTTGACGTAGCGGGTGACGCAATGCTCGGCGGTGAGCTGCTCGAACCACGCCAGATCGCGCGAGCGCGGGAAATGCATCGCCCCAGGGCCAGGCGGGGCCTTGGGCAGGCGCGCGTAGATCGTCTCCTTGGCCGCATCGACCCCCACCGTGAAGAGGTGGATGCGCCCCTTGTTGGCCTTGCCGGGGCGGCGCGGCCAGATGGGTCGGGGGCCGGCTGCGCCCTTGATGGCGAAGATGCGGCGGCGCTCCTTGCCACGGCAGTAGTCGTAGGCGGCCAGCGTGTGGTGCCCCCCGGTGTCGATGCAGGCCGCCTCCACGAAGAGCCCCTGCGGCAGCGTGGCGTGCGGGTAGCGCCGGGCGAGATACTCATCCAGATCGGCCCAGACCTTGGGCGCAGAAGGATCGCCCCAGATCACCCGGTAGTCCAGGCTCCAGCTCTCCTCATCGCGCCCCCAGCCCACAAGCTCCACTTCCAGCCGGTCGGTCTGCACGTCCACCCCGGCGGTCAGGATCGCCACCTCCCGCGGGATCGGCTCAAGCCCAAAGTCCTCGCGCCGGCTCATGAGCCCTGCCGGGTCGAGGCTTTCGCCCAGCCGGTCTTCCCAGGTTTCGGCAAGCTTGGTGTTGACCCAGACCTTAAGCCGGGCCGGATCGTCCTTGGCCGCCACAAAGTCGCGCGCGATCTCGCCCCAAGCCAGCCACGGGCTGTAGAGGCTGGAGAGGTGAAAGCCCGCCGTCCTGCCATCGCCAGAAGCGGTCGCGCGCCAGCGGCCGGCCGCCAAAAGGGCGGGCTTTCTCCACTCGGAGTGATGCGTCTCGCAGTAGGGGCAGCGCCAGGCCGCTTCCTCAGGTCTGCCTTCGGGCCAGACGATGTCGCGCCAGGCAAGGGCCAAGTAGCGCCCGCAGCCGTCGCAGGGCACCTCAAAGACCCGCCGGTCGGACTCCAGGTACGCGCGCTCGATGCGCGAGAGCCCCTTGAGGGTGGGCGTGGAGCACAGGTAGATCTTCCTGCGCCGGAAGGTCACCGTGCGCTGCATTGCGAGTTCCACCGGATCGCCTTCGCCTTGCACGTCGCCGGGATAGGCATCGACCTCATCGAGCATGAGGTAGCGCACCGGCATCGAGCGCAGGCCCACGGCGGAATTGGCCCCGGTCAGGATCAAGACCCCGCCCGGGAACTCCTTCATCAAGAGCGTGTTGCCCGAATCGCGGCTTCTCGGGTCTTTGACGCGCTCGGCCAGCTCGGGCGTCGCTTCAATGAGCGCGTCAAGCCGCTGGCGGCTTACGCGCTTGGTGGTCTCAAGAGATGGCTCCACCAGCAGCATCGGCCCGGGCGCGTGATGGATGACAAAGCCCACCCAGTTGAGCCCGCACTCGGTCTTGCCGACTTGGGCGCCGGCCATCAGCACCACGCGCTCGATGGGGCTAGAGGGCGAGAGCGCCTCCATCACTTCGCGCAGGTAAGGGGTTCTGGCCGTCGACCAGCGCCCCGGCTCGGCGGAGGCCATCGAGGACAGGATGCGGTGGCGGTCGGCCCAGGAGGCCACCGACAGCGGCGGATCGGGCGCAAGCGCCCGCTTCCACGCCGCGCGCGCAAGGCTTGATCCGTCCAAAGGCAATTCCTAACGCAACCGGCCAGATTCGCTCGAAAAATTCAACGCCAAAGCGCTTGGCTTCTCCCGATCGTTATGCCGTCATGCGATCCACACGATTGATCAACCACCACGCAAGGAGAAGCCAAATGGACGCCAAACACGCCGCAAACATCGAAGAAGAACTCGGCAACAAGCTCGCCGAGGCCGCGCTGACCATCCTGGTCAGAACCTGCCGCCAGGAAATCCGCGCCTGCGATGACGCCCAGCTCGAAGCGATCTGCCAGGCAATGCGCGCCGCCGCAAGAGCAGAGCTGGAAAGGTTCTTTGATGACGCAAGAGCCGCGCCCTGGATCGCCACCGCCGCGTTTCAGTCCGCCGCGCTGGGCATCGCCAATGCCGGCATCGCGGTGTTGCGCAAGGCCTGACGAGAAACGCGAAGCCAAGCAAAAAGCGCTTGGCTTCTCACGCGAACAGCGCGTTCATCACCTCACCCAATCACCACGCACCAAGGAGCAGACCATGACCCTGCGCATCCGCCAACCCCAGGTCACCGACACCAACGGCAACGCCCTCGGCACCCGCCTGATCCGCGTCGAGTTCAACGATCAAGGCCCAGCGACCGTGATGTACGACGGACAGCGTTACGACTTCACCGGCAAGACCGGCACCAACCTCAAAACCGGCTTGGCGGTGCGCGAGATGGCCACCGTGCGCGATGCGCGCCTGTGGATCAGCCTCGATTGCGAGCACCTGTGGGAAGACTGACTCGCGCCGATCCATCCAACGACCAGGAGAAACACCATGTCTGCACAAACCACCCCAATCACCGAACGCCAACTCGATCTCATCACCCGCGCGCATTGCGACGCCGGTGGCCTGATCGAGCCGCTGCTCGACCTCAAGGGCGGCGCCAAGCTCAAGATGATCGCCAGCCTCGCGCAGCGGGGGTTGATCGAGCAGCAAGGCGGCCAGTGGCGCCTGACCTCGGCAGCCATCGCCATCATCAAGGGCGAGGCGCAGCCGGAAGATGTCCTGCCGCCGACGGTGGCCACCAGCGTTGCCACGCCGCCGCTGGCCAGCGATCCGGAACTGGAAGCAGCGGTCGCCGCCGCCGAAGCCAGCTGGCAGCAGGATCAACCAGACGCCGCACCGAAGCGTGGCCGCGAGCACAGCAAGCAGGCGCTGGTGATCGAGATGTTGAAACGCCCCGAGGGTGCCACCATCGCGCAGATCTGCGAAGCCACCGGCTGGCAGCCGCACTCCTTGCGATCCCTGCTCTGCCACGGCCTGCCCAAGCAGGGCTACCGCATCCTGGCCGAGAAGATGCCAGGCAGCCGCCAGAAACGCTACCGCCTGACCGCCTCAGAGCCCATCGCCCGCGACCCCAAGGAGGCCGCCCATGACTGAAACCGCCGCCCAGCTGCTGCCCGACCTCATCAACGCCGCGCTCGAATGCATCGATGAGAGGGTCGAGACCGTCACGCGCAACAAGCATGGCCTCTATACCGAGGAGGATGCCGAAAGCATCCAGCGGGAGCGCCAGATCATCGAGCGCCAGATCGAGCAGCTTGGCCGCCTGCTTCAAGCCGCGCAGGCCATCGCCAGCATGCGCGCGCCCAGCGTCGAGCAGATCCTGCGCCGCCGCGGCTTTGGCTTTGAAGCCGATCGCATCGCCAATCTGGTGCGCATCGTCGATGCTCTGGACAAGGAGCGCCAGCCATGAAGTGCCGATCCGGCCTGCACGAATGGCTCGACCCAGCAAGCGCCCAACGCTGCTGCGACCCTGGCTGGAGGCGAGAGCTGCGCTACGGCTTTAACCGGCTGCCCGGCGACGCCGACGATGGCGCTGTGCCCATCCGGGGCACCGGCTGGCGCTGGGTGTGGCACCGGCTGGCGGCCGATGAGCCGCAGGATGTATCCCCCAATGCGGCCTAACGCGGCTGGCATCGCCGATGAGACCAGCGGCGACTTGCTGCTGGAGTCCTGACGTCTGCTCGGCGAGTGAGCGCGCCACTGCAGGCTTCAGGCCCCGCCCGCCGCCACCCGGCGGGCTTTCTCTCCTGCCCATTCTTCCCAGCGCCGCACGATCACGTCGCAATACTTGGGCTCCAGCTCAATGAGCCGCGCGCGCCGTCCCGTCTTCTCCGCCGCGATCAAGGTCGTGCCCGAGCCGCCAAAGGGGTCGAGCACGATGTCGCCCGGCCGGCTGGAATTGCGCATCGCTCGCTCCACGAGCTCCACCGGCTTCATCGTCGGGTGCAGGTCGTTGGCGCGCGGGCGCTTGATCGGCCACACATCGCCCTGGTCGCGGTCGCCGCACCAGTGGCGGGCAGCCCCCTTGGGCCAGCCATAGAGGATCGGCTCATACTGGCGCTGGTAGTCCGATCTCCCCAAGGTGAACGTGTCCTTGGCCCAGATGATGAAGGTCGACCAGTGCCCGCCCAGTTCATCGAAGACTTGCCGCAGCGTGTGGATTTCGCTGGAGCTCATCGCGATGTAGCACGCGCCATCCAGATGCGCCATCATGAGCGCCAGCGCCTCGCGCAGGAAGGGCGCAAAGCCTTCGCCCAAGTCGTCGTTGGCGATCGGCCGGCGCTTCAAGCCCTGATGATCGTCCGCGGCGTAGGCGACGTTGTAGGGCGGGTCGGTGAAGACGAGCGCCGCCTTCTCATCCCCCATCAAGGCCTGGTAGCTCTCAGCCCGCGTGGCATCGCCGCACACGAGCCGGTGCTCGCCCAGGATCCAAACATCGCCCGGCTGGGTGACGGGCTCTTCGGGCGCTTCAGGCACCGCGTCATCATCGGTCTGGCCTTGCCGATTCGGCTCTTCTTCGCCCAGGAGATCGGCCAGGGCCTGCTCGTCAAAGCCGATGAGGTCAAGGTCGAAGCCTTCTGCCTGCAGCTCGTCGAGCTCGATCTTGAGCAGTTCGCCGTCCCACCCCGCCATCTCGGCCAGGCGGTTGTCCGCCAGCACGAGCGCCCGCCGCTGCGTGGGGGTGAGATGGTCGAGCACCACCACCGGCACCTGCTGCAGGCCAAGCTTCCTTGCGGCAGCAAGCCGCCCGTGCCCGCCACGATCACGCCATCGGAGCCGGCCAGGATCGGGTTGGTGAAGCCGAATTCCGCAATCGAGGCGGCGATGGCTGCGATCTGTTCCTGCGAGTGCGTGCGGGCGTTCCTGGCGTAGGGAATGAGGCGCTCGATGGGCCAGTGCTCGATTCGCTCGGCGAGCCAGTTCATGCCGCGTTTCTCCCCCACGGCTTATACGGCGCAGCATCGCCGAGCTTGGCCATACGGTCGTTGAAGACGTCCGACATACGCTTCTTCGAGTCGCCATAGCTTGCCGCCACGACGCCCTCGGGCTCCCGCTCGGCCTTGACCTCCTCCCACGTCTGACCAGTCGCCTCCAGCACCGGCATCTGCTCCGGGTGGGTCTTGAGCCAGCGGATCACGGCCACATCGACGTATTCCGGGGCGAGTTCCGAGGCGCGCACGCGGCGGCCGCAGGCCTCGCCCGCGAGGATCGTGGTGCCGGAGCCAGAAAACGGCTCGAAGACGATCTCGCCAGGGTTGCTGTAGGCCTCCATGACGAACGTCGGCAGACCGATCGGGAACACCGCCGGGTGGTCGATCTCACGTTCGGGGTCGATCGGCCCGCGCTGACGCGTCACCGTGATCACCGAATCCGGAATGCGGTAATCCTGGATCGGTCGGTCGGCGTGCGTCCAGTCGTTGGGCCTGCCGTTTTTGTCCCGCAGGCCGCCGCCGCCATTGATCGCGGACAGGTGCGAATAGGTGCCCGCCATCTTACACGGCACGATCTTGTTGGGCTTTCTGGCCTCGCGGTTGAAGTGGAAGATGAATTCATGCCGTGGGGCAAGTCTTCCCGCCCAGTCGCCCGGCACCGTCACCCCCTGATCCCACACATACCAGCCAAAGAAGCGCCAGCCTTGCCGCGGCATCCACTTCAGCCACTCATCCCAGTAAGGAATCACCGAGCCGTCGCGGTGCACCAGGCCCAGGTTGACGAGCATCTGCCCATCCTCGCGCATGGCGGCCATCGCCGCGGCAAACACCCCGCGCATGATCGCATCCCAGTCCTCGATGCCGCCCGTGGTGTAGTTCCTCTGGTTGGCATAAGGGGGGCTCGTGAAGAGCAAGTGGGCCTTCTCGCCGGCCATCAGCCGGGCAATCGCCTCGACGTCGGATGAGTCGGCGCAGATCAGGCGATGCCGCCCCAGCCGCCAGATGTCGCCGGGGCGGCTCGTGACGATCCTGGGAGGAGAGACTTCCTCATCGAGGTCGGCTTCATCCGCGCCCTCTTCGCTAGCCTCTTCCTCTTCCCCCTCTTCTTCGTCGAACTCGGCCAGATACCGCTCGATCTCGTCCTCGGCAAAGCCAGTGAGCTCCAGCTCGAAGCCCGCATCCCGCAGCTCGGCCAGTTCCACGGCCAGCATCGCCTCATCCCAGCCAGCATCCAGCGCCAGGCGGTTGTCCGCCAGGATGTAGGCGCGCTTTTGCGCAGGCGAAAGATGCGCCAGCTCAATGACCGGCACTTGCGCCAAGCCAAGCTTTCTTGCCGCGGCCAAGCGCCCGTGGCCGGCGATGATGCCGTTCTCACCATCGACAAGGATCGGGTTGGTAAAGCCAAACTCCGCAATCGAGGCGGCGATCCTGTCGATCTGTTCCGGCGAGTGCGTGCGGGCGTTTCTGGCGTAAGGGATCAACGCCTCCACGGGGCGCAGCTCGATTCGGTCGGCAAGCTTTGGGCTGATCATGCGCTTCTCAAAGACCCGCCCTGCGGCAAAAAGAACGCCAGCCGGCGCGAAGACCGGCTGGCTAACGCACGCAAGGAGGGAGCACAAAAGGGTCAAAGGTCCTGCACGAACTCCGACAGCAGCTCGCGCAGCTCGGTCTCAAGCATCGTCTCCACCGCCACCACGTCCGGATCGTCGGCGATGAGCGCCACCAGCTGCGGCGCAAGCTTGGCGGGCAGCTGCAGCAGCCGGTCGCGCAAGGCGCGCGCGATGC
Organism: Tepidimonas charontis; assembly: GCF_007556685.1. Classification (GTDB taxonomy): domain Bacteria; phylum Pseudomonadota; class Gammaproteobacteria; order Burkholderiales; family Burkholderiaceae_C; genus Tepidimonas; species Tepidimonas charontis. The sequence goes on from NZ_VJON01000033.1 coordinate 29,941, forward strand.
GAAACTGCTCGATCCTGGCCTCATCGGCCGACACCAGCTTGCCCGCGCGCTCCTCGAACTCCAGCTTGGCCAGCCGCGCGGCGTAGGCCTCGCGGATGGCGCGGCTTTTGCTGTAGTCGGGGATGGCGCTTGATGGCTCAGGCGCAGCCGCCTCGGCCTTGGGCAGGCTGCGCGCCTGCGCGCGCGGCTGCCAGCCGGCGTTTCTCGCCGGATCGATGCTGCCGTCGGGCTCCTGCGCGATCTCGCCGCGCGAGATCGCTTTGCGGATGGCTTCGTGCGACACGCCAAGACTGGCTGCGAATTCGCGTATCGAGACGCCCATGCTGTCTGTAACTGGCAACTGGCAACTGGCAACTTTTTTTTCGGCTGACGGTAGCGAAACGCGGCGGGCCGCGCCGCCCCGCGCTCAAAAGTCCCAGGAAGGAACCATCAATGCCGTTTGCGCGCGATCGGAGAGCCGTGGAGCGGTTTTCGTGCGAGGGGTAATGGGGGGGGATATTGGAGACACCCAAAAATCGCGCAAAGGGCGTTTGAGGCGCCCAGGATGTGGTTGCCGGAAAATCGATTGTATGATATTATCGATGATATGATTATGCGTGTCGTGCTCGACACAAACGTGCTTGTGGCCGCCAGCCGCAGCCGTCGGGGGGCGTCTTTTGCGCTGATGGAGGCGGTGCGTCATCGTCGGCTAAAACCGCTGGCATCGGTGCCGTTGATGCTGGAGTACGAGGCCGTGCTCAAGCGCTGCGAGCACCTGGCGTCGTTTCGCGCCGTCTCCGTCGATGCCTTTTTGGACGCCCTTTCGTTGTTCGTTGAGCCCGTGCATCTGCATTACCTGTGGCGTCCTCAGCTGCGCGACCCAAGCGATGAGATGGTTTTGGAGACAGCGCTCAACGGACGCGCCGATGCGCTCGTCAGCCACAACCTTGCCGATTTTGCGGCAGCGGCCCAACGCTTTGCTTTGCCGGTCCTCACTCCTGGCCAGTTGGTCTTGTCTTTGAATCAGGAGCAATGAAATGGCCCAATTCGCGCTTCGTTTGCCCGACTCTTTGATGGCTTACGCCAAGAAGCTGGCAGAAGAAGAACACGTGTCGATGAACCAGCTGTTCTTGACAGCGATCGCCGAAAAAATCGCCTCGCTCAAAACGGAAGCCTATTTCCGGGAGCGGCAGCAACAAGGCCGCGAAGCCGCGTTCGATGCGTGGCTTGCCGCTGTCCCCAACGACGAGCCAATGCCGGGCGATGAGCTCGATGCGTCACACAACTAGGCGATGCGCCACGCCTGCCAAAAGCGCTCGGCCAGCCGCGTCTTGAGCCTATCAAGACTTTTTATCGACCCAGGCGCGTAAGATTGATAGGGCTTCGCGCACAAGATCAGACCAGACGCCACCATCTGCCGGCTCGGTCTTGTTTCCCTCAAGTCGACCGTCGGCGCGAAACACCGATTTCATCAGCATCCACATGAGCAAGGTGGGCGGCACGATCATCGCGGAGCCAAGCAGCAGGAGATGCCAATCCAGTGTCTTGTCAGGGTGCTGCCAGACCCAGCACATGACTGAATAAGCAAACGCTCCGAATCCGCCCAGCATCAACACGCATGCGGCAATGGCCGCCCAGAAGAGCCAGCGTCGCTGCTCATAGCGCTGGCGATAAAGGCGCTCCTGCACATCGAAGATGGGACGCTCGCACGACAGGTCAACCACGTCTTGCGACAGGTCGATGTGCTGGGGGTCGGTCATAGCCCAGAGAAAAGACCCAGGTTGTGCACGCGCCAGCGCATGGCCGCTTGCGAGACGTCAAACATCCTGGCGAGCGATTCGAGCGAATCGGCAAAGCCCTCTTGCATCACGAAGCGCAGCGCATCCGCTGGCATCAGGATCGCAGCGGCAAAAGCATTGGCCTCGCGCTCCGGGCCTGCGGCAGCCAGCGTGAAGGCTTGCGGCGCGTCGCGGAACAGGCGCTGGCCATGCCCCAGGTGCCCCAGCGCCCAGTGCCCCAGCTCATGGGCCACGGTGAAGCGCTGCCGCACACGCGCCTCAACGCAGTTGACGGTGATGCGCGGCCGCTTTCCGACGAGCTCGATGCGGCCAGATTCCTCGATGGGGCCGCAGCATACCTCTAGCCCCATGCGCGAGGCGATGGCATGGACATCAACCGGCAATTTGCCATCCCAGTGGCTTGCCAGCACATGCGCCGCCCTGCGCTCGATCATGCGTATGCTCGCTGTAGGCCCTAAACAAGGGCCATGAGGATAACACGGGTTGGGCCGCGAGCGTCAACTCACCCCCGCCACGCCTGTCCGAAGCGCTCGGCCAGCCGCTCCTCGACCACCTGCGCCACCGTCTCGCGCATGCCCAGCCTCGCCTTCACCGGCTGCGCGCGCTTGAGCATCCACAACGGCTGCACGTCCCGCCCCTGGCGCTTGAGCACCATGCCTTTTCGGATGAAGACGCCGCGCTCTTTGAGCATCCGCCCAGGCCACAGGCGCTTGGGCACCACCTGGGAGCGGGCGATGTTGGCAATCGGCCCCAGGGGGATGGCGTTCTTGCCCACGCGCAGCCCGCCCACTTCCTGCCAGACCATGAACGCATCGCGGCTGCCGACTGCGGCCTTGAGGCCCTTGGCATCGGCGGGCCTGGCCTGGATGCCCTGGACGACCCACGGCCGGCGCAGCGTAAAGCGCTGGGGAAGCTCCTGCCTGACCGCATCGCGCGCATCCAGCGCCGTCTTGGTCAGCGCCCGCGCCAGCGCCTGCGGCAGGCGGCGGGAGACTTGCGCCGAGAGCGCCTTGGCGTCCAGCGTGGCGGTGAGGCGGATCATGCCGCCTTGCGTCTCGTCTGCCGCGCCTGCGGCTCGGGCTTGGCTTCGCTCTGGGCTTGCCCCAGCGCCACGGCCGAGCCCATCGCGATGAGCGCGCGCGCTGCCTCCTCGGGCAGCTCCAGGCGCAACCCAGCCGGCAGGTGGCGCTGCTCAAGCCAGACGGGACGATGAATCAGCACCTGCATGGCAGGCCTCCAAAGCAAAGCGCCCGCTCGGGCTTCAGCCCTGCGGGCGCAGTAAGGGATGGTACTGTCCAAAGCATACTTGCGTGAAACGCCCCTGTCAAGGCCTGTAGCCGTAGTGTGTCAAGGCAAAGTAGAAATGTCCGCCCTCTGAGCAAGTTAGAAATGTCCGGTTTGACGCCGAAGGTATGTCCTCATGGGCTGGCCCATGGGCCAGCCCATGAGGGCGGAGCGCTGAAGAGACGACGCCAGGGGTGCTCAGGGCCGGGACACCATGGCTGTTTGACTTGGCGCGCTTTGAGGATGTCATCCACCCGCGCATTGAGCGTCTTGTCATCGACGGCGCTGGGGGTGGCTGGAGCAGGATCG
>NZ_VJON01000034.1 GCF_007556685.1 Tepidimonas charontis
CACCTTGAGCCGCTCGATCTCCCGCTCGCTCATCTCGATGCGCTTGTCCACCCAGCCCTCCGCTTCCAGACCAACAAGCGGACATTTCTACTTTGCCGGAAGCGGACATTACTATCTTGCTTCTACACGGGTCCCCCGCAACGGCTTCCACTGCCGACAACTTCGTCTTATGCTTGCTCGTGGTCATGGTTTGCCCTCCTTCAGGGTTCAAGGTCGATCTCGCAATCAACCTCTTACCATGACCACCCGCCCGCTTACTACCCCAGGCGATTTTGCACACAAGTCAGCACACTACCCAATGGCGCTCCTCGGCGCACTCGGTGCCTCGACGGCAACCGCACAGACCCCCCTGCCCGTCCCCAAGGGGCCCGTCGTGCTGACGGTCACTGGCCAGATCGACGTGCGCAACCGGGGCGCGCAGGCGGTGTTCGATCTGCCGATGCTGGAGGGCCTGCCTCAGCACCGCTTCACCACCGAAACCCCTTGGGACGATCGACCCGTGACGTTCAGCGGTCCGCGCCTGCGCGACCTGCTGGCAGCCGTGCGCGCCCAAGGCCGCCAACTGCGCGCCACGGCGCTCAACGACTACCGCGTCGTCATCCCGATCGAGGATGCACAGCGCTTTGACGTCATCATCGCCACACGCAAAAATGGCGCGCCGATGTCGGTGCGCGACAAGGGTCCGTTGTTCATCGTCTATCCTTTCGATAGCGATCCTGCTCTGAAAGACAAGCGTTACTACGAACGCTCGATCTGGCAGCTCAAATCGATCGACGTCGAATGAGTTCGCCCGCACCCGGACCGGCGCAGTCCGTGCGCGCCGCCAGTGCCGAGGGTCGCCGCTTCCTGCTCGCCGTCGCCCTCACGACGGCCTTGTTGGCGCTTGGTTTGGCCGCGTTGTTGGCGGCCTTCATTGACCAATCGCGTTCGGCCGAAGAAGCCGCCCAACTGCAGCAAAGCGACTCCATCACGGCGCTGGTGTTTCAGCACGAGCGCGAATTTTTGCGTTTGCGCGAACAGCTGCCAGCCGAGCTCAGGGGTGCCGGCCACACCGACTGGAACGCCCTGGCCCTGCGGCTGGATATCTACGCCGGTCGGTTGGCACTGCTGCACGACAACCCCACCATGCGCCCGCTGCAGTTGGACCCCGACTATGTGCAGCTGATACCGCGCTTGCAAGCCTTGCAGGCGCGGGCCGACGAGGTGGTGGCGCGGCGTCAACGCGCCGGCCTGCGAACCTGGTTGGACGAGATGACGGCGCTCGGCCCCGACGTGCAAGCACTCACGCTCAGCGCCAACAACCGGGTGGCGGCGCTCGTCGATGCCAAGCTCGCCGAGGTGCGGCGGCTGCGCGCCTACGTCATCGGCTTGATGGCGGCGCACGTGACGCTGCTGCTGGCGGCCGCCGCGGCGCTGTGGTGGCGCCAGCGTCGCCAACAACGCGAACAGGCGCAACTGCATGCGCTCAACGCCGCGTTGGCGCAGGCACGCGACGCCACCGAGGCTGCCAGCCGCGCCAAGAGCCAATTTTTGGCCAACATGAGCCACGAACTGCGCACCCCGCTCAATGGCGTGCTCGGCATGCTCGACCTGCTGGCCGACGGTGCGCTGGACCCCGAACAACGTGACCGCTTGCAGACGGCGCGCGCGTCCGCCGAGCATCTGCTGAACCTGCTCAACGACATCTTGGATCTGTCGGCGCTGGATGCCGGCCAGCTTCGGATTCAACCGGCAGCGGTCGATCTGCCCCAGCTGGTGCGCGATGTGCAGCGTTGGTTCGAGCCGCAGGCGCTGGCCAAAGGGCTGCGCCTGACGCTGCAGATCGACGACGGCGGTGTGCGCTGCGTGCTGGCCGACGCCACCCGCGTGCGGCAAATCCTGATCAACCTGATCGGCAACGCCATCAAGTTCACCGAACACGGTGGCATCGAGGTTCGGCTGGACGCTGAGCCGCTCGACGGCGAGCGGGTGCGCTGGCGCCTGCGGGTCAGCGACACCGGCATCGGCATCGACGCCGCCACGCAGGCACGGCTGTTCCAGCGTTTCCAGCAGGCCGACGCCTCGATACGCCGTCGCTACGGCGGCAGCGGCCTGGGGTTGGACATTGCGCGCACGCTCGCGCGTCTGATGGAGGGCGACATCACCGTGCAGAGCGCGCCCGGCGTCGGCTCCACCTTCATCGCCACCTGGATGACGATGCGCTGCGACGATGCGGCCGACGCCAGCAGCAAGTCCGACCAACCCTCCGCTCCCCCGCCGGCGCAGGACAGCGACGCGGCGATGCCGCGCTTGCGTGTCTTGGTGGCCGAAGACCACCCGGTCAACCGCCGGGTGGTCGGACTGATGCTGCAGCGCCTCAGCCACGAAGTGGTGTTCGCCGAAGACGGACAGGCAGCACTGCAGCACGCCGCCACGCATGACTTCGACGTCATTTTGATGGATGTGCACATGCCGCAGCTGGACGGCTTGGAGGCCACGCGCCGCATTCGCGCCCTGCCCGATGCACGTGCGCGCGTGCCCATCGTCGCGCTGACCGCCGACGTCGTCGACGACGCCGTGCAGCGCACCCGCGAGGCGGGCATGGATGGCTTCCTCGCCAAGCCGGTTCAGCTGGCGCAGTTGCGCGCCGCGCTGGCCATGGCGGCGCAGCGCCGCCCCTTCACCACCCCCATCCCAGATGCAGGGGCAGATACACCGCCATCCCCGTGACGATGGTGCCCAACACCCCACCGCGCCAGAAAAACCAGGCGGCCCCCGCGCCGGCGGCCAACAGCCGCGCATCTTGCCAGGTGGTGATCAACTGCCCGTGCTGCAACAACAGCTCCGGCGCCACCACCGCCGACAGCGCTGCGATGGGGGCATAGTGCAACCCGCGCTCGGCCCAGCGCGGCAGCTGCCACGCGCGCTCGGACAAAAAGAAAAAGCCCCGCGTGATCACGGTCACCACGCCCAGTGCAACAAACACCAACAGTCGCCACGGATCGAGTTCCGTCATGCGGATCTCCGCGCCCGCCACGCCCCGGCCGTGGCGTCCACCACCAGGCACACCGCCACCGCCGCCGCGATCGCCACCACGATGTTCAGGCGCAGCGGCAGCGCCCACGCTGCCACGGCCGCCAACGCCGACACCACGGCCGACAGCACCCGCAGGCGCGAGGTTGCCAGCGAACACGCCACCCCCAGCAGGGCCAGCGTCCCGGCAAAGCCCAGCCCCCAGGCCGGCGGAATCACATTCGCCAGCGCTATACCCAGCAAGCTGGCCCCCATCCAAAATGCGTAGTTGATACCGCAGCTGCCAGCCAAGTAGGCCTCTTGCTCACGCCGCTCGGCGTCGCTGCGTCCCGGATGCGGGTAGCGGCGGGCGAAAAAAACGTAGCTCAGGTCACCGGTCAGATAGCCGGTCAACAGGCGCTGTGGACGCGGCAGATGGCGCAGATAGGGCCGCAAATGCAGCGAAAAGACGACGAAGCGCAGATTGACGCAAAAGGCGGCGGCCAACACCACCCACAGCGGGGCGCCGCCGACGATCAGCGGCACCGCCGTCAGCTGGGCGCTGCCCGCGTACACCAGCAGCGTCATCAGCACGGCCTCCAGCGGACTGAGCCCACCCTGCACCATGGCCACCCCGGTCATCAGGCCCCAGGCACCAATGCCGGTGGCCACACCCGCCAGTTCGCGCGCGCCCTGCCAAAAGGCCGACAGGCGCCACAGCGCGGGGTCGAAAAAAGAGGCGCGCCAAAACGGGGCGCGCGCCGCTGTCGCGCCCGTCATGCCGCCTGGCCCAAGCGCGTGCCCGGCGTGAGCGCCATCCCGCGCAAAAAGGCAGCCACCGGCAAGCGGCGGCCGCCGGCGCGCTGCACTTCGGTCAGCACCAGCACACCGTCGCCGGTTTGCACCCGAATGCCCCGTTCGTCGGCCGTCAATACGGTGCCCGGCCCCGCCTCGGCAGCGCCGGTCTCGGCCTCGGCGTACGCCGCCCACACCTTCAGCGGCGCCGCCTCCAGCGTGGTGACGGTCCCTGGCACCGGATCGAAGGCACGCACACGCCGCGCCAGCACGGCGGCGGGTTGTGTCCAGTCGATGATCGCCTCGGCTTTATCGATCTTGTGGGCGTAGGTCGCGCCTTCGGCCGGCTGCGGCTGACGCGACCACGCCTGCCCCTGGGCGGCAGCGCACAGCGTGCGCACCACCATCTGGGCACCCAAGGCGGCCAGGCGGTCGTGCAGTGCACCCGCCGTCTCCTGCGCACCGATGCGCAACGCCTCGGCCGCGACAATGTCGCCGGTATCCAGCCCTTCGTCCATCTGCATCAGCGTGATGCCGGTACAGGCGTCACCGGCTTCGATGGCGCGTTGAATGGGCGCCGCCCCGCGCCAGCGCGGCAACAAGGACGCATGGATATTCAGGCACCCCAGCCGGGGCAGCTCGAGCACCCAGCGCGGCAGCAACAACCCGTAGGCCGCCACCACCAGCACATCGGGCCGCGCCGCCTGCAGCGCCGCCTGTGCCACCGCGGCATCCTCCGCCCAGCGCCCATCGAGCCGCAGCCCGCGAGGCTGCTGCAGCGCCCAGCCGCACCGCTGCGCCAGCTGCTTGACCGGTGAGGGCTGCGGCTGCAAGCCCCGCCCCGCTGGCCGATCGGGCTGGGTGAGCACCAGCACCACCGTGAAGCCGGCGTCACCGATCGCCTGCAGCGCACGCGCCGCAAACACCGGCGTGCCGGCAAAGGCCACGCGCAGCGCTGCCGCACCCGCACACGGCGCGTTGACGCTGGGCTCGGGGGTTGGAATCGTGGGTGCGCGGCTAGCGGCACTCAAAGCCGCACCTCCGCCTCGCTGCGCTGCGCGGCGCCACGCTGGGCGCGACGCTCGCGCGCGGTTTCACGTTCGGCTTTGAGCAGCTTCATCTTGATGCGCTCACGCTTCAGCGGGGAGAGGTATTCGACGAACACCTTGCCGATCAGGTGGTCCATTTCGTGCTGAATGCACACCGCCAGCAAACCCTCGGCCTGCAGCGTGCGCTCCTGGCCATGCTCGTCGAGCGCGCGCACGCGCACGGCCACCGAGCGCTCCACGCCGTCGTAAATGCCGGGCACCGACAGGCAGCCCTCGTCGCCCCGCCGCTTCTCCTCGCTGGCCCATTCGATGACGGGGTTGATGAGCACCAGCGGCTGGTCGCGCGTCTCACTGACGTCGATGACGACGATACGCTCGTGGATATCGACTTGAGTCGCGGCCAGCCCGATGCCGTTGGCGGCATACATGGTGGCGAACATGCGCTCGACGATTGCGCGCACACGCGCATCCACCACTGCCACTGGCTTGGCCACCTTGTGCAGCCGTGGGTCGGGGTAGCGCAGAATGGGGTAAGGCTCGACTGGGTTCTTCATAGAATGTCGGTATTTTCGCCACTTTTGCGCGCCATCGCCAGCGCACTCGGTTGCTTGGCATTGCCAGAAGTAGGGACACCCTGCACAATCACCAGGGAGGGAAACGATCCATGAGTACGACACGCCAGCGCCATCGCCCGCCGTCGGTCCGCAACATGGCTGCGGCCGGCCGCAATGCCCTCCCCAGCAGATGGGCGCGCTGGGGCGCGGTGGGCGTGGCGGCACTCGTCGCATTGGGGGCGGCGGCGTTCCCCAATTACCCGATCACCCCCCAGCAACGCAGCACTGCCGAGCAAGTGGCCCAAGCCGGTGTCCCGCTCAGCGAGCTCGCCCCCAACGCACCCGAACGCTACACCGTCAAGCGCGGCGACACTCTTTGGGCCATCGCCGGGGTGTATCTGAAGCGCCCGTGGCGCTGGCCCGAACTGTGGGGCATGAACCTGCAGCAGATTCGCAATCCCCACTTGATCTATCCCGGCCAAGTGCTGGTGCTCACGCGCGTCGGTGATCGCGCCATCCTCCAGTTGGCCGAGGGCGAGTTGCCGACGGTCAAACTGTCGCCGCGGGTGCGCAGCGAACCGTTGGCTGTCGAAATCCCCGCGCTGCCGCCTGGGGCGATTGAGCCCTTTCTCACCGACGTCGCCATCGTCGATGCGCAGCAACACGAACGAGCGCCACGCATCGTGGCCGCACCCGACAGCCGCGTGCTGCTGGCGCGCGGCGACCGTGCCTACGCACGCGGACAATATGGGTCGGTGGCGGCACTCAGCGGTGACGCGCTCGAGGTCGAACGCGGACGGACCAAGACCCTGGCGATCTACCGCAACGCGCAACCGCTGCGCGACCCAGACACCGGCGAACTGCTGGGCTACGAGGCGCACGCGGTGGGCCGCGCCGTGTTGGTGCGTGGCGAGAACGTCGCCGGCGACGACACCGCCGCGCACACCGTGGTGCCGGCCACCATCGACATCGTGCAAGCGCGCGAGGAAATTCGCATCGGCGACCGGCTGCTGCCCCTGCGCGCCGAGGAAAGCCGCCGCTACGTACCGCATGCCCCGGCCACCCCGCTGAAGGGGCAAATCGTCAAGATTCACGGCGAGGCGGTGCACATCGCGGGCCAGAACCAGGTGGTGGTGCTCAACCGCGGCGCCGTCGATGGGCTGGAACCCGGGCATGTGCTGGCCCTGCTCAAGGGTGGGGGCCGCATCGCCGATCGCACCGATGGCGAACGGCCCGAACTGCAGCTACCCGCCGAGCGCAATGGTGTGATGATGGTCTTTCGCACCTTCGAGCGCGTGTCCTACGCGCTGGTGCTGCAGATCAACGACGCGGTGCGCGTCGGCGACCCGTTCGTCAATCCCTGATGCAGAGGGCTCGTCATGGCTCACGGCCCCGATGATTGGGAGGACTGGCTGCGTCTGCTGGCCACCGAGGGCGTCGGCCCCGCCACAGCGCACCAGCTGCTGCGCGCCTTCGGCGGGCCGGCCGCCATCTTCGCCCAGCGCCCTGCCGCCCTCGCGCGCGTGGTGGGCGAAACGGTGGCCGCGCGCTTGCTCCGCACCCCCACCGACTGGGACGCGCAGCGCACGCGGCTGCGCACCTGGTTGGCCGACGATACCCACCACCTGCTGACGCTGGCCGACCCCGACTACCCTCGCGCCCTGCTCGACCTGCCCGACGCCCCGCCCCTGTTGTATGCGGTGGGTGACGTGCGCGCTGCGGCCGCAGCGCGACGCCTGGCCATCGTCGGCAGCCGCAACCCGACCCCGCAAGGGGCGGACAACGCCGAGTCCTTCGCCCGTGCCCTGGCCGCCGAGGGGGTCTGCGTGATCTCCGGCTTGGCCGCCGGTATCGACGCCGCCGCACACCGCGGGGCGCTGGCCGCCGGCGGCCCCACGGTGGCCGTGGTCGGCACCGGGGTCGATCGCGTCTATCCGGCGCGGCACCGCGCCTTGGCCCAGGCCATTGCCGCGCACGGCTGCGTGGTCAGCGAACTGCCGCTGGGCACGCCGCCCTTGCCGGCGCATTTTCCGCGCCGCAACCGGCTGATTGCCGCCCTGGCGCACGGAACGCTGGTGGTGGAAGCGGCCTTGGGTTCCGGCTCCCTCATCACCGCCGAACTGGCCGCCCACTTGGGGCGTGAGGTGTTTGCCATTCCGGGCTCGATCCACTCGCCGCTGGCACGCGGCTGCCACGCGCTGATTCGCCAAGGGGCCAAACTGGTCGAGACGGTGGCGCACATCACCGAGGAGCTGCACGCGCTTTGGGGCGCGCCGGTGCCGCTCGGCACAGACGGGCACACGCGCACGGTCACTGCCACTGATGAGACGCCAGCCGTGCCGACACCCACCGACGACCCGATATTGGCGGCGCTGGGCTACGACCCGACGCCGCTGGACGTGCTGCAGGCGCGCTGCGGCTGGGACACGGCGCGCCTGCAAGCCCATTTGCTGACGCTGGAGCTCGACGGACACCTGCAGCGCCTGCCGGGCGGTTGGTGGCAGCGGCTGGGGCGAGCCTGAACTTCCGCCAGGGCCCAGCCGTTTGGGATCAACGGTGCCAGAACGCTACACTGCCAGCGAAGCGCGCGCCTGGCTGGGCTTGTCAGTCATCACACCACCGCACCGGCGTTCGGGTCATCGCCGCCGTCGGCAGCCTTTTTCACCGGCTTGACCAAGTCCTCGCGCTTGATGCCCAGCCACATCGCCACGCCAGCGGCGACGAACACCGACGAATAAATGCCGAACAGAATGCCGATGGTCAGGGCCAGGGCGAAATAGTGCAGCGTCGGGCCGCCGAAGAACAACATCGACAGCACCATCGCTTCGGTGGAGCCGTGGGTGATGATGGTGCGGCTCATGGTCGAGGTGATCGCGTGGTCGATGACCTGGCGCACCGTCATCTTGCGCTGGCGGCGGAAGGTTTCGCGGATGCGGTCGAAGATGACGACCGACTCGTTGACCGAGTAGCCCAGCACCGCCAGCACCGCCGCCAGAACCGCCAGCGAAAACTCCCACTGAAAGAAAGCGAAGAAGCCCAGGATGATGACGACATCGTGCAGGTTGGCGACGATGGCGGCCAGCGCGTACTTCCACTCGAAGCGCACCGCCAAGTACAGCATGATGCCGCCGATGACGAAGGCCAGCGCCAGCAATCCGTTGTCCACCAGCTCGCGCCCCACTTGGGGCCCGACGAACTCGGTGCGGCGCAGCTGCACCTGGGGCTGGCGCGCACGCAGTGCCGCCAGCACCTGCTCCGACTGCTGCCCAGAGCTGATGCCTTCGCGCAGCGGCAGGCGCATCATCACCTCGCGGGCGCTGCCGAAATGCTGCACCGGCACGTCGGTGTAGCCGAGATCGGACAGCACCGCACGCACCTCACCCAGGTCGGCCGGCTGCGGATACGACACCTCGATGACGGTGCCACCGGTGAACTCCACCGAGAGGTTGAGCCCGCGCGTGACGAGAAAAAACACCGCCACCACGAAGGTCACTGCCGACAGCAGGTTCAGCACCAGCATGTGGCGCGTAAACGGGATGTCCTTGCGGACCGGAAACAGCTCCATGCAACCCCCTTGGCGCTGGCTCAACGCGCCTGGCCGTCGGCGCGTGGCGCCGGCAACCCAATCGAGACCCAGCGCAACTTACGCTGCCGCCCATACCACAGATTGACCAGCGCACGCGAGAAAAACACCGCCGAGAACATGCTGGTGAGGATGCCGATGCAGTGCACCACCGCGAACCCGCGCACCGGCCCGGACCCGAAAGTCAGCAACGCCAGACCGGCAAGCAGCGATGTCAGGTTGGAGTCGACGATCGTACCCCAAGCCATCTCGTAGCCCTTGTGAATGGCGGTCTGCGGCGCCGAGCCGTTGCGCAGCTCCTCGCGCACACGCTCGTTGATCAGCACGTTGGCGTCGATCGCCATGCCCAGCGTCAGCGCCATCGCCGCGATACCGGGCAGCGTCAGCGTCGCTTGCAACATCGACAGCACTGCCACCAGCAGCATCAGGTTGACCGCCAGCGCCACGCTGGAGATGAGGCCAAACAGCCGGTAGTACACGCACATGAAGGCCACCACCACCACGAAGCCCCACACCACGCTGTTGAAGCCCATGCGGATGTTGTCCGCGCCCAGGCTGGGGCCGATGGTGCGCTCCTCGACGATTTCCATCGGTGCCGCCAACGAGCCGGCGCGCAGCAGCAACGCGGTGTCGTTGGCCTCCTGCGTCGTCATACGGCCGGAGATTTGCACCCGCCCGCCACCGATTTCGCTGCGGATCACCGGTGCCGTCACCACCTCGCCGCGCCCGCGCTCGAACAGCAAAATCGCCATCCGTTTGCCCACGTTGTCGCGCGTGACGTCGCGGAAAATGCGCGCCCCCTTGGCGTCCAGCGTCAGATTGACCACCGGCTCCTGCGTCTGACTGTCGAAGCCGGCCTGCGCATCGGTGAGGTTTTCCCCGGTGAGGATGACCTCGCGCTTGACGATCACCGCGCGGCCGTTGCGATCCAGATAGCGCTCCGAGCCCAACGGCACCGGGCCGGCGTCGCGCTCCGCCGCCAAGCCTTCGGGGCTTTCGTCCACCATGCGGATTTCGAGCGTGGCCGTGCGGCCCAAGATATCTTTGGCCTTGGCGGTATCTTGCACACCCGGCAGCTGCACCACGACGCGATCGAGCCCCTGCTGCTGAATCACCGGCTCGGCCACGCCCAGCTCGTTGATGCGGTTGTGCAAGGTGAGGATGTTTTGCTTGAGTGCCTGCTCCTGAATGCGGCGCACGGCCTCGGGCCGCAGGGTCAGCGCCACGACGGTTTCGGCGCCCTCGCCGCGCTCGCTGGCAACCAGGTCCGGAAATTCGCGCGCCACCGCATCGACCACCGCGGCGGCGGCAGCGGCGTCACGCACGCGCACCAGCACCGCGTCGCCCTCGCGGCGCACGCCACCGTGGCGAACGCCGCGGTCGCGCAGTACGGTGCGCACATCGCCCACCAGGGCTTGCAGGCGTTTGTCCACGGCGGCGGCCATGTCCACCTGCAGCAAAAAGTGCACGCCGCCGCGCAAATCCAGCCCGAGATACATCGGCTGCGCATGCAGCGCCTGCAGCCACGCCGGCGTGCGCGGCAGCAGATTCAGCGCCACCACGTGCGCCGGCTGCGCGGGGTCGGGGTTGAGCGCGCGCTCGATCACATCGCGCGCCCGAATCTGCGCGTCGGTTTGATCGAAGCGCACCTTCAGCGTCTGGCCGTCGAACTGCACGCCCTCGGGGTGCAGGCCGGCCGCCGCCAGCGCCTGCTGCACGCGCGCCACCACACCCTCATCCAGGCGCTGCCCGGCACGTGCCGACGATACCTGCACCGCAGGCGCCTCGCCAAAAAAATTGGGCAGCGTGTACAGCGCGGCAATGACGAGCACGACCACCAGGGTCGCGTATTTCCACCAGGGGTAGCGATTCATCAGAGAGGGCCTTTTGCGGCGCGACAGGCCGCACGACGCCGGACCGCGCCCGGCATGACGCTCAGGACGCCGACTTCAGCGTACCCTTGGGCAGCACTTGCACCACGGCGGTGCGCTGCAGTTGGACTTCGACCCCGTCGGTCAGCTCGACGCCGATATACGTGTCCCCCAGGCGCGAGACCTTGCCCAACAAGCCGCCGGCGGTGACGACTTCGTCGCCCTTGGCCAGCGCGTCGATCATCGCCTTGTGCTCTTTTTGCCGCTTCATCTGGGGCCGAATCATCACGAAATACAGCACCACGAACATGAGCACCAGCGGCAGCAGGCTCATCAGCGTGGAAGGCGCATCGGCGCCAGCAGCGGCTTGGGCGTAAGCAGGAGAGATGAACACGTCGATTCCTCTGGCGTGTGAATGCAGGACAACGAACCGCCGGCCCTCGTCCCCCAACGGGCACGGTGCTGCAGCGGAGACGGCAAACGGGCATTTTACCCACCTGCGCGCGGCGTGCGGGGGCAACCGACCGCCAGTGGCGGCTCAGTCGGGATGCGCCTGGGCCACCAGCGGTTGTGGGCGCACGCGCACGCCCCACCACACCCCAGCGACCAAGGCGGCGATGCCCAGCGCGGCCACCGGCTCCGGCCCTTGGCCGCGCCATATATACGTATATAACAACGCCGCCAAGGTCTCGAAGACGATCAACTGACCGGCCACCGCACTGGGCAAGCGCTGGCTCGCCGCATTCCAGCACAGCGTCCCCAGCCATGAGGCCAACAGCCCGACGGCAACCATCGCGGCCACAAAGAGGCCGGGCCGCGGACCGAGGGGCAGCGCAAACGCACCGTCCTGACGCGCCAGCAGCGCCAGTGCCAGCGCATACCCCAGGGCCGCTTGCGGCAGCGTGGCCAGCCCCTGCGCGGTGGACCAGGCGCGCGCACTGCGCTGTGGGTGGGCACGCAACCAGTCGGCGTTGCGCAATGGGTACCAGGTCCAGCACGCCACCGCCCCCACGGCCAACAGCGCTCCCCATAGGTAGGCCCCGGGATCGCGCGCCGGGTCGGCGCGCAGAGCCTGCCACTCGCTGTGATTGACCAGCGCGATACCCAGCCCGATCGACGCCAGCGCCGGGGCCATGCGCGCCCAGGGCAGACGCCCATCGCGCGCGGCGTCGCGCCGGTTGGCCACCAGCGCGATCACCACCGGCAACGTGCCGATGATGACGGTGGACAGCGGCCCGCCGGTGCGCTGGATGGAGCTGGCCAGCAGCAGGTAATACAGCAGGTTGCCGACGAAAGCCAGCTTGCACGCGTGCCACCAGTCGGCGCGTGCGAGTGCGCGCAGCTCGGTGCGATCCCACCACGCCAGCGGCAGGCACAGCAGCCCAAACGCCAGGTAGCGCCCGACCGACTGCAGCAGCGCCGGGTACTCGGGCAGCATCAGCGGCACCACGAAGACCAGGCCCCACAAGGCCCCGGCGCCCAGCGCCCAGGCCACGCCGCTGCCCACGCCACCACCTGCCGCCGTCTGCCCCGCGCTGCCGCTCATGGCCACCTCATCGCCTACTCCGAGAGGCGGGCAGTGTACGCGGGCGGCATGGGCGCGCCGGCGGTGCCTGTCACCGCCACGACAAGCACCGCCAGCCCCAATGCACGACGGGTGTGCAGCGCCCGCCTCAGGCGGCGCGCGCTGCGGACGCAGGCTGGACCGTGCACTCACCGGCGCGCCACCGGCGCAACAACTCGTCCCACAGCGGGCGCGCCGCCGCCAGGTTGCGCGCCTTCACGTGGCCGAAGCCGCGCACCCGCTGCGGCCAGCGCGCTATCTCCAGCGCCAGCGGCAGCCGCTCGGCGCGCAGGTCGCGCAGCAGCTCGTCGATGGCCGCCTCGTAGTCGCGGATGAGGGCGCGCTCGGTGCGGCGCTCCTCGGTATATCCGAAGAGATCGAACGGGGTGCCACGCAGGCCCTTCAGGCGGGCCAGCACCCGAAACACCCCCAACACCCACGGTCCGTACTCGCGCTTGACCAGCTCGCCGCGCTCATTGCGCTTGGCCAGCAACGGTGGCGCCAAATGAAAACGCAGCCTCACCTCACCCTCGAACTGCGCGCGCAGGCGTTGCAAGAAAGCGCCATCGGTGTACAGGCGCGCCACCTCGTACTCGTCCTTGTAGGCCATCAAAGCACCCAGGTTGTGCGCCACCGCCTGCGCCAGCGCGGTGCTGCCGGTGCCCAGCGCGGCCTCGGCCTGTTGCACGCGGCGCACGCGCGCCTCGTAGCGCTCGGCATAGGCAGCATCTTGGTAGCCGCGCAGATGCTCGCTCCAGGTGCGGATCACGCTCTCCAGCGTCGGCTGGCGGTGCAGGGTCACCACCTGCGCCGGCTGCAGCAGGCGCTGCAGCGCGGCTGGGTCGTGCGCGGCGCGCCGCCCCCACTCGAACGCCGCCTTGTTCGCCGCCACCGCCACGCCGTTGAGCTCGATGGCGCGCTCGATCGAGGCCCGATGCAGCGGAATCCAGCCTTTTTGCCAGGCGTAACCCAGCACCATCGGGTTGACGTAGAGGGTGTCGCCCAGCAGGCGCAGCGCCAGTGCCTCGGCATCGAACGCCCCCACCGCCTCGGCGCCCGCGGCCTCGGCGATCGCCGCCACGCAACGCTGCGCCGGGTTTTCCCAGTTGCGGTCCAGCACGAAGGCCGCGGTGGGGGTCGCATCGGCATTGAGCGCCACGTGGGTGCGACCGGGCGCCACACGCGCCAGCGTCTCGGCGCTGGCACCGACGATCGGGTCGCAGGCCAGGATCAGATCGGCGGCGGCGGTGCCCACGCGCGTGGTCAGGATGTCGTCTTGGCGCGCACCGATGAGCACATGGCTCCAGGCCGCGCCGCCCTTTTGCGCCAGCCCGGCGGCGTCCTGGGTGACGATGCCCTTGCCCTCGATGTGCGCGGCCACGCCGAGCAACTGGCCGATGGTGATGACGCCCGTGCCGCCCACCCCCGCCACCACGATGCCCCAGGCACCGGCGCCGGCGTGCAGCGTCGGCAAGGTCGGCTCGGGCAGCGGCGGCAGACTGGTCAGATCAGGCAGGGCCGCGTCCCGCCCTGGCTTGCGCAGCGTGCCGCCCACCACGCTGACGAAACTGGGACAAAAGCCCTTGACGCAAGAAAAATCTTTGTTGCACGTGCTCTGATTGATGGTGCGCTTGCGTCCCAGCGGGGTCTCCAGCGGCTCGACGCTGAGGCAGTTGCTCTGCACGCTGCAGTCGCCACAGCCCTCGCAGATCCGCTCGTTGATGACCACGCGCCGATCGGGCTCGGCCATCTGCCCGCGCTTGCGGCGGCGGCGCTTCTCGGTGGCGCAGGTCTGGTCGTAAATGATGGCGGTCACGCCCTCGGTGTCGCGGCACTCGCGCTGCACGCGGTCCAGTTCATCGCGGTGCAGCACCGGCACGTCGGCGGGCAGGGTCAGCGTCACGCCGCCCAGGGTGGTGTGCTGGGCGTGGGCGTACTTGGCCGGCTCGTCGGTGACGATGAAGAGCTTGCGCACCCCTTCGGCGCGCAGGCTGTGCACGATTTGCAGCACCGAGTGCCCTTCCGGCCGCTCGCCGACCGGCTGGCCGCCGGTCATCGCCACGGCGTCGTTGTAGAGGATCTTGTAGGTGATGTTGACGCCGGCCGCGATGGCCTGGCGGATGGCCAGCAGCCCGCTGTGGAAGTAGGTGCCGTCGCCCAGGTTGGCGAAGATGTGCCGCTCGTTCGTGAACGGCTGCTGCCCGACCCATGGCACGCCCTCGCCCCCCATCTGGGTGAAGGCCACGGTGTTGCGGTTCATCCAGATCGCCATGTAGTGGCAGCCAATGCCGGCCATAGCGCGCGAGCCCTCTGGCACCCGGGTGGAGGTGTTGTGCGGGCAACCGGAGCAAAACCAGGGCAGGCGCTGCGCGTCTTGGGTGCGCACCTGCAGCGTCTGCAGCGCGCGCTCGCGCGCCTCGATCAGCGCCAGCTGCGCTTGCACGCGCGCTGCGACGTCGCTGCCCTGCGGCAGCAGGCCGCGTTTGCTCAAGCGCCGCGCCAGCGCGCGCGCGATGATGGCCGGCGTCAAGTCGGCGTTGGCACGCAGCAGGGTGTTGCCGCTGGGGTTGGGCATGGACCACTCGCCGCCACTGTGGTCGCCCTCGATTTCATCGAACTTGCCCAGCACATCCGGGCGCACGTCCGCACGCCAGTTGTACAGCTCTTCCTTGAGCTGGTATTCGATGACCTGGCGCTTTTCCTCCACCACCAAAATCTCGCGCAGCCCAGTGGCAAAGGCGCGCGTGATCTGCGCCTCCAGCGGCCACACGACCGCCACTTTGTGCACCCGGATGCCGAGCTGGCGGCAGGTCTCGTCATCCAGCCCCAAATCATGCAGTGCCTGGCGCAGGTCGTTGTAGGCCTTGCCGCTGGCGATGATGCCATAGCGGTCGTTGGGCCCCTCGATGACATTGTGGTTGAGCCGGTTGGCGCGCACATAGGCCAGGGCGGCGTACCACTTGAAGTCCATCAAGCGCGTTTCTTGCTCCAGCGGCGCGTCGGGCCAGCGGATGTGCACGCCACCCGGCGGCATCTCGAAATCCTCGGGCACCACGATGCGCACCCGCTCGGGGTCGATCTCGACCGTGGCGCTGGACTCGACGATCTCCTGGATCGTCTTCATGCCCGTCCACACGCCGGCATAGCGGCTCATGGCCCAAGCGTGCACGCCCAGGTCCAAAATCTCTTGCACGCTGGCCGGGAAGAACACCGGCAGCCCGCAGGCCTTGAAGATATGGTCGCTTTGATGGGCGGCGGTGGAGCTCTTGGCCACGTGATCGTCGCCGGCCACCGCGATCACCCCGCCCCACGGGGTGGTGCCGGCCAGATTGGCGTGCTTGAAGACGTCGGCACAGCGGTCCACCCCCGGCCCCTTGCCGTACCACAAACCGAAGACGCCGTCATACTGCACCGTGCCGGGTGGCGCAAACCCCAGTTGCTGCGTGCCCCAAACGGCGGTGGCGGCCAGCTCCTCGTTGACGCCGGGCTGGAAGACGATGTCGTGCGCCTGCAGGTGTTGGCGCGCTTTCCACAGCGCCTGGTCATAGCCGCCCAGCGGCGAGCCCCGATAGCCGCTGATGAAGCCGGCGGTGCGCTTGCCAGCCAGCCGGTCGCGCTGCTGCTGCAGCATGGGCAGCCGCACCAGGGCATGGATGCCGCTCATGAACGCGCGGCCACGCTCCAGCGTGTATTTATCGTCGAGCGAGAGGGTTTGCAGCACACGCTGCACGGACTCCGGCAGAGGAGCGGTCATGGCAGGGTCTCCTTTTGGGTCAACAGTGGCCGGTAAGCCACGAACACCGGGCGGCGGGCCTGCCACCCACGCCCCACCCGGCGCGCACTGGGATCACCAGCGCGCCGAGCGCCCCTGCAGGGGCCGTCCGGTCACGCTCCACAGTGTACGGACAGTGAGGCGTCCACGCCAGCCTTGGGGCATCGCACCAGGGAAAACCCCAACCCCAACCGCGCCGTGGCCGCACCGCACGCCATCCCCAAGCCCCCTATCCCTGCGCGCGCCGGGCGTCTGGCGGCCGGATGCGGCTTGACGGCACACGACAACCCATACCGCTGAGCGCACCGGGCGCCACCGCGCCCGATGCGATCTGGCGCTCCTCGCGTGATCCCTCTCCCCGCGCGCCGTCGGATGCCGCTCTTTGTCTTGGTCCAGGCGAATGCTACAGTTCAGCCACCTTGCCACCTCGACCGAGATGACCGCAGTTGCCCCCGTTCCGCTGTGGCGCGCCGCCCTGGTGGTGGCGGCCACCGCTGTGACTTACGTCGCGACCGGTGCGCTGTCGGTGTCGCTGCGCAGTCCGCAGGACTTCGCGCTGATCGTCTTTTTTCCCGCAGGTGTAGCCGCTGCGGCAGCGCTGACCCAGGGGCGGACGGCGTGCGCTGGGGTGTTCCTGGGGGCGTTGGTGTTCAACGCGGTCTATCACCACATGATTGGCCACCCGTGGTGGGACGTTGGAGTGGTACTGACCGCGGCGACTGCGACCCTGATGGCCACCGCCACCGCCTGGGCGGTACGCCGCTGGGTCGGTTACCCGAATGCATTGGACACCCCCGGACCCGTCGCACGCCTGCTGTTTGGCGTGCTGCCGCTGTCGTCGATGCTCAACTCCAGCCTGTCGGTGCCGGTGCTGGTTGCGCGCGGCGTCATCGCCGTTGATGCCGCCGCCGACGAATGGCTGGGCTGGTGGTTGGGCGACGCGCTGGGAACGCTGTTGGTGGTGCCGCTGGCGCTGCTGCTGTTGGGCGAGCCGCGTGCGGCGTGGCGCGCGCGCCGCTTTGGCGTCGGCTTGCCCCTGCTGATGGGCCTGGTGGTGGTGGCAGCGACGGTACGCGTGGCCATCGACGCGCAGGAGCAGCAAATGGCGTTGCGGCTCGACCAAATCAGCGAGCAAGCGGCGCGCGCGCTGCAACGCCGTCTCGACGCCCAAATCGACGCGGTACAGGCGCTGGGGCAGGTGATGGCGCGTGAGCCGCGCATGAGCCAGCCCGACTTCGAACAGGTCACCGACGTGTGGCTGCGGCGCTACCCGGGCACGCAGAACTTCACCTACAACTGGCGCGTGCCAGCCGACGAGCGCACGCAGTACGAGTGCTGCGAGCCGGGCTGGCCGATTTTGGGCCGCGATGCCCAGGGGCAAACGTTCCCGGCCCTGCCAGCGGCACAGCACATCGTCATCACGCGGCTGGTTCCGTTGGACGTCAATCGAAGCGCCCTGGGGCTGGACGTGCTGTCCTACGCACCCCTGCGGCAGACGGTGGAGCGCGCCATCGCTACCGGCCGCCCGCAGGCCACCGAGCCGTTTCGTCTGGTTAAGGAAACGGGAGAACAACGCGGGGTGGTCGTGTATCACGCCGTGCGCGCGCCGCGGCCGCCGCATGATCTGCTGGGTGTGGCCTCGTCGGCCTTTCGCATGGATGACGTCAGTCGCACCGCGTGGGAAGGTCTGCCGACCGACGGGCTGACCCTGTGCGTGGTCGATCGGCACGCCCCGGCCGGCAACGCCCGCCTGACGGGTCCGCCCGGTTGTGATGAGCCCCACAGCGGTACGGTGCCGAGCGGGGCGCGCACCGTCTGGCCACTGCGCTTTGCGCAGCGCGAGTGGGAGCTGCGCGTCTGGCCGCAGCCCGCGTTCTGGCGCGCCGCCTTGCCGCCCAGCCGCTTGCACGCATTGGCAGTGACGGGGTTCGTGGCCGTCGGTCTGCTGGGGGCGCTGCTGCTGGTGGGCGCCGGCCAGCGGCAACGCATCGAAGCCCTGGTGCGCGAACGCACCGCCGAACTGGTGCGCCAGCAGGCCGAGCTCGAGCACCTGGCGCACCACGACCCCCTCACCGGACTGCTCAACCGCACACGCTGGACACAGCTGGTGCAGGGCGAGGCGGCACAGGCGCGCGACCGCGGCGAAATGTTTGCCGTGATCCTGCTCGACCTCGACCGCTTCAAGCGCGTCAACGATGGCTTCGGCCACGAACGCGGCGACGAGGTACTGCGCATCATCGCCCAACGCTTGCAGCAGGCCCTGCGCGAGCGCGACGCACTGGCACGCTTCGGTGGCGACGAGTTCGTCGCTTTGCTGCGGCGCGTGCGCGGGCGCGAAGGCGCCACCCTGGTGGCCCGTAAATTCGCCGCCGCGCTCGATCAACCCATCGAGGTCCAGGGACAGCCGCTGCGCCTCAACGCCAGCCAAGGCGTGGTGCTGTTTCCCGACGATGGCGGCAGCGTCGAGGCGCTATTGCGCCACGCGCACGCGGCCATGTACGCCGCCAAGGAGGCGGGGCGCAACCAGTGGTGCTTTTTCGATGCCTCCATGCAGGCCGAGGCGGCACGTCGGCTCGCCCTGGAAAATGCCCTGCGCGCGGCGTTGGATGACCCGGCGGACGGTGGTCTGTCGCTGGCCTACCAGCCCCAGCTCGATGCCAGCGGCACCGAGCTGCGCGGGCTGGAGGCGCTGGTGCGCTGGTACCACCCGGCGCTGGGCGCCATACCGCCGTCCGAATTCATACCACTGGCCGAGGAGTCGGGCTTCATCGACCGCCTGGGCGACTGGGTGCTGCGCACCGCGTGTGCCCAGCTGGCGGCGTGGCGCGCCGGCCCGCTGGGGGCGCGCTTTGCCGCCCTGACGCTGGCCGTCAATGTCTCGCCGATCGAATTCACCCGCCCCGGCTTCGTCGAACGCGTGCGCGCGGCGCTGGCGCTGCTGGGCGCGGAAACGGGCCCGCACGGCCTGGAACTGGAAGTCACCGAGGGCCTGTTGCTGCAGACCGACGACGAGTTGATCGACACCCTGAACCAGCTCACCGCGCTGGGGGTTCGCCTCACTCTGGATGACTTTGGCACCGGCTACTCCAGCCTGGGCTACCTCAAGCGGTTGCCCATCACCCAGCTCAAGATCGACCGCTCGTTCGTCGCCGGCGTGCCCAACGATCCCGACGATGCCGCCATCGTGCGCGCCACCTTGTCGATGGCGCACGACCTAGGGCTCAGCGTCGTCGCCGAGGGCGTCGAGACCGCGGCGCAGCGCGACTTCTTACGTCGCCACGAGTGCGATGCCGTGCAGGGGTGGCTGTACGCGCGGGCGCTCACCCCCGACGATTTGCTCGCTTGGTTGCGTGAGCACCAGGTGCCCCCGACCCCTGGTTGACGAATCGCGCCCAACTGCCTGGACCGCTACCATCGGCGCATGAACCTCAAGCCGCTCATCACCCTGCTGGCCATCGTCAATCCGCTGGCCATCGTGCCGTTCTTCATTCACTACACGATGGGGTTTTCCCGTGCGCAGCGGCGCCGCACGGTGCTGATTTCGGCCACCACCGCCTTCCTCGTCATCGCCGTCTCGGCCGTGGCTGGGCTGCAAATACTGGACTTTTTTGGCATCTCGCTGGCCAGCTTCCAAGTGGGCGGTGGCATGCTGCTGTTGATATCGGCGCTGTCGATGCTCAATGCCCAACCCGCCGAGGCCAAGGCCACGCGCGACGAAGTGGATGACGCCGCCGGGCGCGCCTCGATCGCGGTGGTGCCGTTGACCATCCCGCTGCTGACCGGCCCGGCGACCATGTCCACGGTCGTCATTTACGCCGACCAGGCGCAAACCTTTTGGCAACACGCCGCGCTGGTTGGCTACGGTTTGGTGGTCGCTGCCGCCACCTGGGTGTGCTTTACCCTGGCCGAGCCCATTGCGCGCGTGCTGGGCAAAACCGGCATCAACGTGATGACGCGCCTGATGGGCCTGATCTTGGCCGCGCTGGCCGTCGAGGTGATGGCCAGCGGCCTGGTACGGTTGTTCCCCGCGCTCGGCGCGGCCTGAAGGCGGGGCGCGGCACAATCGGCCCATGCATCCGACACCGGCTTATCACATCGTCGTGTTCTGCATGGGCAATATCTGCCGCAGCCCCACCGCCCATGCGGTGCTGCGCCACCGACTGCAGCAGCGCGGCTGGCACGCTTGGGTGACGGTGGACTCCGCCGGCACCCACGCCTACCACGTCGGCCATGCACCCGACCCGCGCGCCCAGCATCACGCGCGACTGCGGGGCTACGATCTGTCCGATCTGCGCGCGCGCCAGCTCACGCCCGAAGACTTCGCGCGCGCGGATCTGCTGCTCGGCATGGACTGGGACAATCTGGCGCTGGCCGAGGCGGCCTGCCCGCCCGCGCATCGGCGCAAGCTGCGCCGGCTGGCCGAGTTTTGCCGCCGCCACGACAGCCCGGTCATACCCGACCCCTACTACGAAGGCGCCTCGGCGTTCGAATACGTGCTCGACTTGGTGGAGGACGCCTGCGACGGGCTGCTCGACCATGTCGGGCGTGTGTTGCACCGGCGGGGCCTTGCGCTACCGAGTGCCGTGCGGTGAGCCGCCGCAACGCAACGCACGGCGTCGCCCTCGGGTCTCGATGCGTTGCTGGCTGCCGGCCTGACGGCAGCGCCGCTCGGCCGGTGACAGGTGCATCCCCGGCCCCTTCGTGCGGCTCCGTACAATCGGCGTCATCCCCGCGCAGCCCGCTCACCCCCCGTCTGCCAATGAGCAACGCCACCACGCCACCGTCGCCGCCCCCACCGGGCGCCAAGATCGGTACGACCAACGCCCTCCTTGGGCCACTGACGGGTGTCCGCGTGCTCGAACTCGGTCAGCTGATCGCCGGACCCTTCGCCGCCAAGACGCTGGCCGACTTCGGCGCCGACGTCATCAAGATCGAGCCGCCCGGCACCGGCGACCCCTTGCGTAAGTGGCGGCTGCTGCGCGAGGGCACCTCGGTGTGGTGGGAGGTGCAGTCGCGCAACAAACGCTCCGTGGTGGCCGACCTACGCCAGCCCGATGGCCAGGCACTGGTGCGCCGCTTGGCGGCCGAGGCCGACGTCCTGATCGAAAATTTCAAGCCCGGCACATTGGAGGGTTGGGGCCTGGGCTGGGACGCGCTGCACGCGCTCAATCCGCGCCTGATCATGCTGCGCCTGTCCGGCTTTGGGCAAACCGGCCCCTATGCGCACAAGCCCGGTTTTGGCATCCTGGGTGAAGCCATGGGCGGCCTGCGCTACCTCACCGGCGAGCCCGGGCGGGTGCCGGTGCGCACCGGCGTGTCCATTGGCGACTCCATCGCGGCGCTGCACGGCGTCATCGGCGTGCTGCTGGCGCTGTATCACCGCGACGCGCGCGGCGGGCTGGGCCAAATGGTGGATGTGGCGCTGTATGAGAGCGTCTTCAACCTGATGGAGAGCCTGCTGCCCGAATACGACGCCTTTGGCGTGGTGCGCGAGCGCGCTGGCAGCGCTTTGCCCGGTATCGCGCCCTCCAACGCGTATCGCTGCCGTCCCAGCGCCGGCGCACAGGACGACTACGTGCTCATCGGCGGCAACGGCGACGGTATTTTTCGCCGTCTGATGCACGCCATCGGCCGCGACGATCTGGCCCACGACCCCGAATTGGCCCACAACGATGGCCGTGCCCGCCGCGCCGCCGAGCTCGACGCCGCCATCGAAGCGTGGACGCAACAGCGCACGGTCAGCGAAGTGATTGCGGCGCTGGAGGCCGCCGACGTGCCCGTGGGGAAAATCTACACCGCCGCCGACATCGCCACCGATCCCCAGTATCTGGCACGGCAGATGGTGGTGCCCAGCCGCGACCGCGAAGGCCGCCCGTTGAAAGTGCCCGGTATCGTGCCCAAGCTGAGTGCGACGCCCGGCGCCTTGCGTCATCCCGCGCCGCGCTTGGGCGAGCACGATGCCGAGGTGCGCAGCGCCGACGGCTGGCCAGCACGCTCGGCGTGATGCCTGCACAGCGCAACCGCCTCTCGGCGAACGAATGCCACCGCTGGAGCGCGGGCGCCGTCGCACCTGTGGCGCGATGTCGCATCCGGCCGCTGACATAAAAAAACCCCTGTGCCCATAGCACCAGGGGTTTCGAACGTCGCCGCCGTGGCAGCGGCTACGGGTTTGGTTGCGCGGGATGGATTTGAACCACCGACCTTTGGGTTATGAGCCCAACGAGCTACCAGACTGCTCCACCGCGCGTCAGAGATAGAAATTATAGCACGATTATTCGGCCTTTTCGGCTGCGCCTTCTGCCGCGCCGGTGGCTTCGGCGGCAGGCTCGGCACGGTCCACCAGCTCCATATAGGCCATCGGGGCGTTGTCGCCGACGCGGAAGCCCATCTTCAGGATGCGGGTGTAGCCGCCCGGCCGGTTGGCAAAACGCGGGCCTAGTTCGTTGAACAGCTTGACCACCGTCTCGCGGTCGCGCAGACGGTCGAAGGCCAGGCGGCGGTTGGCCAGCGAGGGCTTCTTGGCCAGGGTGATCAGCGGCTCGACGACGCGCCGCAGCTCCTTCGCTTTGGGCAGCGTGGTTTTGATGGCCTCGTGCTTGAGCAGCGAGTTGGCCATGTTGCGCAGCATGGCCTGCCGGTGGGCGCTGGTGCGGTTGAGTTTGCGCAATCCGTTTCCGTGACGCATGGGATGGTCCTTTCTATCTTGTCACCGGCGGCCGGATCAGGTACCGCCGGGGGTCACTGGGGAGGGAAAAACGGTCGATCAGTGCTTCTCGAGCCCGGCCGGAGGCCAGTTTTCCAGCTTCATGCCCAGCGTCAAGCCGCGCGAAGCCAGCACTTCCTTGATTTCGTTGAGCGACTTGCGACCCAGGTTCGGGGTCTTGAGCAGCTCGTTTTCGGTGCGCTGAATGAGGTCACCGATGTAGTAGATATTTTCGGCCTTCAGGCAGTTGGCCGAGCGCACGGTCAGCTCCAGCTCGTCCACCGGGCGCAGCAGGATCGGGTCGAACGCCTGCGCGCCGCCCTTGCTCGACGCCGCGCCTTCGGTCACCGCACCGCCTTCGAGTTGGGCAAACACCGACAACTGCTCGACCAAAATCTTGGCCGCGGCGCGCACCGCCTCCTCCGGCCCGATGGCGCCATTGGTCTCGATGTCCAGCACCAGCTTGTCGAGGTCGGTACGCTGCTCCACGCGGGCGTTTTCCACCGAGTAGCTGACGCGCTTGATCGGCGAGAAAGAGGCGTCGAGCACGATGCGCCCGATGCTGTTGCGGTGATCGTCCCCTTTGCGCACATTGCCCGGCACATAGCCGCGGCCCTTCTCGACCTTGATTTGCATGTCGAGCTTGGCGCCCGGCGCGAGCGTGGCGATCGGGTGCTCGGGGTTGAGGATTTCGACGTCGTGTGGCGTTTGAATGTCGGCGGCCGTCACCACGCCTTCGCCTTCCTTGCGTAGGCTCAGCGTCACCTCGTCGCGGTTGTGCAGTTTGAACACCACACCCTTGAGATTGAGCAGGATGTGCACGACATCCTCTTGTACGCCCTCGATGGTGGAAAATTCGTGCACCACGCCGGCGATCGTCACCTCGGTCGGGGCGTGCCCCACCATCGACGACAGCAGCACGCGCCGCAGGGCGTTGCCCAGCGTATGGCCGTAGCCCCGCTCGAAGGGCTCGAGCGTCACCTCGGCCCGATGGGCCGACAGGCGCTCGACGTGGATGGTCTTGGGTTTGAGCAGGTTATTCAGCATTCGGACTTCCTTCACTACCCTCGGCTCGTGAGCCGATCCAGGTCGATGGAGCACAAAATCCCGGACACCGCATCACGGCGTCCGGGCTCTTTTCAGGGAGCACACCCAAGGAATCAACGCGAGTACAACTCGACGATCAGCGATTCGTTGATGTCGGCGCCAAATTCATCGCGATCGGGCACCTTCTTGAACACACCTTCGCACTTGTCGGCAGCGACCTCGACCCAACCGGGAAAACCGATCTGCTTGGCCAGCTCCAGCGCTTCCTTGACCCGGGCTTGATTGCGCGCCTTTTCGCGCACCGCCACCACATCGCCCGGCTTGACCAGGTAGGACGGGATGTTGACGGTCTGCCCATTGACGCTGATGCCTTTGTGCGAGACCAGCTGCCGGGCTTCGGCGCGGGTGGACGCAAACCCCATGCGATAGACCACGTTGTCCAGACGCGACTCCAGGATCGACAACAGGTTTTGGCCGGTGTTGCCACGGCGACGGTCGGCCTCGGCAAAGTAGCGGCGGAACTGGCGTTCCAGCACACCGTACATGCGCTTGACCTTTTGCTTTTCGCGCAACTGCAAACCGAAGTCGGACGTGCGCGAACCCGAGGTGCGCCCGTGCTGACCGGGCTTGGAGTCGAATTTGGCCTTGTCGCTGATGGAGCGGCGCGCGCTCTTCAGAAACAGATCGGTGCCTTCGCGGCGGGAGAGTTTGGCCTTGGGGCCGAGGTAACGTGCCACTGGTTGTCCTTTCCAAGCTGCCGCGACCGACCCCCCAGCGGGGAGACATCGCGGGAGCCAGCCGGTGGGCGCGGCGCCGCAACGAAACGTCAGCTCAACTGTGCGATTCGTATGGGGTTGACCGCACCTGCCCGCGCTGGCGGTGGTCCAAGAAGAGTGGCCGCCCGCGATGCTGAGCGACCAGTGAAAAAGCTCTCGATTATAAGCAAACGGCGCGTTTGGTGCTGCCGTGCGCTACCGCTTCAGATGCGGCGGCGCTTCGGCGGGCGGCAGCCGTTGTGCGGCACCGGCGTCACGTCGGAAATCGACGTGATCTTGATGCCCAGCGCACCCAACGCACGCACCGACGATTCACGACCCGGACCCGGACCCTTGATCTCGACGTCAAGGTTTTTGATGCCCTGTTCCATCGCCGCGCGACCGGCCGCTTCGGAGGCCACCTGAGCCGCAAACGGTGTGGACTTGCGCGAGCCCTTGAAGCCCTGCCCCCCGGCAGAGGCCCACGCCAGCGCGTTGCCCTGACGGTCGGTGATGGTGATGATGGTGTTGTTGAACGACGCGTGCACGTGCGCGATGCCGTCCGAGATGTTTTTGCGGACTTTCTTGCGCACGCGCGCCGCGGCATTGGCAGAGGGAGACTTGGCCATGACTGTCCTTTATGCGGCGGATTATTTCTTCAGCGGCTGAGCGGCCTTGCGCGGACCCTTGCGCGTGCGCGCATTGGTCTTGGTGCGCTGGCCGCGCACCGGCAGCCCACGGCGATGGCGAAAACCACGGTAGCAGCCGATGTCCATCAGGCGCTTGATGTTCATCGTCACCTCGCGGCGCAGATCGCCTTCGATGGTGAATTGGCTAACCTGCTCGCGCACCTTCTCGAGCTCGGCGTCGGACAGGTCTTTGATCTTTTTCGAATACGGGATGCCGCAGGCGTCGCAAATCTGGCGCGCGCGCGTGCGGCCGATACCGTAGATCGCCGTCAGCCCGATTTCGGCGTGCTTGTGCGGCGGAATATTGATACCAGCGATACGTGCCATGGTGGTCCTCTACTCGAATCAGCCTTGACGCTGCTTGTGTCGCGGGTCGGTGCAAATCACGCGCACGACGCCATGGCGACGGATGATCTTACAGTTGCGGCACATTTTCTTGACCGAAGCCGAAACTCGCATGTTGCTCTCCTAAAAACGAAAACCGGTCGCTCACTTGGCGCGGAACACGATGCGGGCGCGCGTCAGGTCGTATGGCGTGAGCTCCACTTTGACCTTGTCCCCCGGCAGGATGCGGATGTAGTGCATGCGCATCTTGCCCGAGATGTGTCCCAGCACGACGTGCCCGTTTTCCAGTTTGACCCGAAACGTGGCGTTGGGCAGGTTTTCGATCACCTCGCCCTGCATCTCGATGACATCGTCCTTCGCCATGGTTACACACCCGAAGCCTTGAACGAAGCCTTCTTCAGCAGCGACTCATACTGCTGCGACATCAGGTAGTTCTGCACCTGGGCCCAGAAGTCCATCGTCACCACGACGATGATCAGCAGCGACGTCCCACCGAAGTAAAACGGCACGTTGTACTTCAGAATCAGGAACTCCGGCAGCAAGCACACCAGCGTGATGTAGACGGCACCGGCCAGTGTCAGCCGCATCAAGATGCGGTCGATGTAGCGCGCGGTCTGCTCGCCGGGCCGAATACCGGGGATGAACGCACCACTTTTCTTCAGGTTGTCGGCGGTCTCGCGGCTGTTGAACACGAGCGCCGTGTAGAAGAAACAGAAGAAGACGATGGCCGCCGCATACAGTGACACGTAGATCGGCTGCCCGGGCGACAAGGCCGAGGCCAGATCGCGCAACCAACGCGTCCCTTCTCCCGTGCTCATCCAGCTCACCACGGTGGTGGGCAACAAGATGATCGAGGAGGCGAAGATCGGCGGAATCACACCCGCCATGTTGAGCTTGAGCGGCAGGTGCGACGACTGCCCCCCGTAAATCTTGTTGCCGACCTGCCGGCGTGCGTAATTCACCAGAATGCGGCGCTGGCCGCGCTCGATGAACACCACGCCATAGGTCACCAACACCACCAGCGCGACGATGAAGATCGCCGCCAGAATGCTCATCGCTCCGGTGCGCACCAGCTCCAGCATGCCGCCGATCGCGTTGGGCAATCCGGCAACGATACCGGCGAAAATCAAGATCGAAATGCCGTTGCCCAGCCCGCGTTCGGTGATCTGCTCACCCAGCCACATCAAAAACATCGTGCCCGCCACCAGGCTGACGACCGCGGTGAAACGAAACGCCAGCCCCGGCTCGATGACCAGCCCCGGCGAGCCTTCCAGCGCCAGCGCGATGCCCAGCGACTGAAAAATCGCCAGCACCAGGGTACCGTAGCGCGTGTACTGGGTGATCTTGCGCCGCCCGGCTTCGCCCTCCTTCTTCAACTGTTCGAAGGTCGGCACGACGTAGGTCATCAACTGCATGATGATCGACGCCGAGATGTAGGGCATGATGCCCAGAGCGAAAACCGTAAAGCGCGACAGCGCCCCGCCCGAGAACATGTTGAACAGGCTCAGGATGCCGCCCTGTTGCCCTTTGAACAGCTGCTCGAGCTGTGCCGGGTCGATTCCCGGCACCGGGATGTGCGCGCCAATGCGGTACACCACCAGTGCCAAGAGCAGGAACGTCAAGCGGCGACGCAGGTCGCCGTACTTGCCGGTCTTGGCGAGGGTCGTTGCGTTGCTGGCCACGAGCGAATCCGCAAGCAAGGTCGGTCCAATCAGGCCACCGAGCCACCCGCCGCCTCGATGGCGGCCTTGGCGCCCGCGGTGGCAGCCACGTTGGTCAGCTTGACGGCGATGCTGATCTCACCGGTCTTGATGACCTTGACCTTCTTGGCCAGTTGCGGCACGAGCCCGGCCTGCTTGAGCGTGAGCAGATCGACCTCGGCCTGACCCAGCGCCTGCAGGTCGGCCAGTGTGACTTCGGCGTTGTACTTCAGCGTCTGCGACTTGAAGCCGCGCTTGGGCAAGCGGCGCTGCAGCGGCATTTGACCGCCTTCGAAGCCGACTTTGTGGAAGCCACCGGAGCGCGATTTTTGACCTTTGTGGCCACGGCCGGCGGTCTTGCCCAAGCCGGAACCGATGCCACGGCCGACGCGGCGGCGCGGCTTCTTCGAGCCCGCTGCGGGCTTGAGGGTGTTGAGTTCCATCACGAGACTCCGCTCAGATCACCTGGACCAGGTAGCTCACCTTGTTGATCATGCCGCGCACGGCCGGGGTGTCCTGCAGCTCGCGCACATGGCCGAGCTTGCGCAGGCCCAAGCCGCGCACCGTGGCACGGTGCGATTCCTTGCAGCCGATCGGGCTGCGCACCAGCTTGACTTTGACGGTGTTGGAAGTGGTCATCGCATGCTCCCGATCAGCCCACGAGTTCCTCGACCGACTTGCCGCGTTTGGCAGCGACTTCGGCCGGCGTGGTCGACTTGCGCAACGCATCCAGCGTCGCGCGCACCAGGTTGTAGGGGTTGGTGGAGCCGTGGCTCTTGGCGACGATGTCGGTGATGCCCATCACTTCGAAGACGGCACGCATCGGGCCGCCGGCGATGATGCCCGTGCCCTTGGGCGCCGGCATCATGATGACGGTGGAGGCGCCGTGGTGACCCTTGACCTCGTGGTGCAGCGTGCCACCCTTGAGCGCCACCTTGAACATGCTGCGGCGCGCCTCGTCCATGGCTTTTTGTACCGACACCGGCACTTCACGCGCCTTGCCTTTGCCCATGCCGATGCGACCATCGCCGTCGCCGACCACGGTCAGCGCCGCAAAGCCCATGATGCGGCCACCCTTGACCACCTTGGTCACGCGGTTGACCGCGATCATCTTCTCCCGCAGGCCGTCGTCGTTGCCTTCGGTCTTCACATTCACTTGCATTTTTGCCATTTGCGTCACCCGCTTCGTCAGAATTGCAGGCCGGCTTCACGCGCCGCCTCGGCCAGCGCCTTGACACGACCGTGGTAGGCAAAGCCGGAGCGGTCGAACGCCACTTTTTCGATGCCCGCCGCCTTGGCCTTCTCGGCAATGCGCTTGCCGATCAAGGCCGCCGCAGCGACGTTGCCGCCCTTGCCGTGACCGCCCAACTGCGCGCGCACCTCGGGCTCCAGCGTCGAGGCCGACGCCAGCACGCGTGCGCCGTCGGGCGAAATGATGTTGGCGTAGATGTGCAGGTTGGTGCGGTGCACCGCCAGGCGCACAGCGCCTTGCTGGGCAATGCGGATACGGGTCTGCCGCGCGCGACGCAAACGCTGTTCTTTCTTGGTCAACATGTTCGCAGTCCTTACTTCTTCTTGGTCTCTTTGATGACGACCGTCTCATCCGCATACCGGATGCCCTTGCCCTTGTACGGCTCGGGCGGCCGCACCGAACGGACCTCGGCGGCGATCTGACCGACGCGCTGGCGGTCGGCACCCTTGATCACGATCTCGGTCGGGCTGGGCGTCTCGACCTTGATGCCAGCGGGCATCTCGATGTCCACCGGGTGCGAAAAACCAACGCTGAGGTTGAGCTTGTTGCCCTGAGCAGCAGCCTTGTAGCCCACGCCCACCAGCGTCAGTTTGCGCTCGAAGCCCTTGCTGACCCCGACGACCATGTTGTTGACCAGCTGGCGAACCGTGCCGCTGAGGGCATCGGCTTCGCGTGAGCCATCCACCGGCGCAACGGTGAGCTTGGCACCGTCTTGCACGACGTTCACGCGCGGATTCAGCGGCATGCTCAACGCACCCAGTGCGCCCTTGACCTGAATGCTGTCTTGGCCGATCGCCACCTCCACGCCCTGCGGGATGGCGATGGCAGCTTTCGCGATACGAGACATTTGTCCTGCTCCTTCCTGCCTCGCCTCAGGCGACAACGCACAACACTTCACCACCGACGCCGGCGGCGCGTGCCTTGCGATCGGTCATGACGCCTTTGGGCGTCGTGACGATGGCCACGCCCAACCCATTCATGACTTGCGGGATGGACTTGGCGCCGCGGTACACACGCAGACCCGGACGGCTGACGCGTTCGATGCGCTCGATGACGGGGCGGCCGGCGTAGTACTTGAGCGCGATTTCCAGCTCTTTCTTGCCACCGCTTTCCTTGACCTGGAAGCCGTCGATGTAGCCTTCCTCGTGCAGCACCTGCGCGATGGCGGTCTTCAGCTTCGAGGCGGGCATCGTCACGACGGCCTTCTCCACCATCTGCGCATTGCGGATGCGGGTCAGCATGTCGGCGATCGGATCACTCATGCTCATTTGGGGTTCTCCTTCGCGCCTTACCAGCTGGCCTTGATGATGCCGGGGATTTCACCGGCGAACGCCAGCTCGCGAATCTTGGTACGGGCCAGACCGAACTGCTTGAAGGTGCCGCGGGGGCGCCCGGTGATGCCGCAGCGGTTGCGCTGACGCGTCGGGTTGGCGTTGCGCGGCAGCTTTTGCAAGGCGGCGCGGGCCGCGTCGCGCTCTTCCGGCGAGCGCTTGGCGTCCTTGGCGATGGCCTTCAACTCGTTGTACTTGTTCGCGAACTTGGCAACCAGTTTGTCGCGCTTGAGTTCACGTTGGAGCAAAGCTTGCTTAGCCACGGACCACCTCAGTTCTTGAACGGGAAACGGAAACCGGCGAGCAGCGCCTTGCACTCCTCATCGGTCTTGGCCGTCGTCGTGATGCTGATGTTCAGCCCACGCACCGCATCGACCTTGTCGTACTCGATTTCGGGGAAGATGATCTGCTCTTTGACCCCGATGTTGTAGTTGCCACGACCGTCGAAGGCGCGCGCGGAGATGCCGCGGAAGTCGCGCACGCGCGGCAGCGCGATGGTGACGAAGCGGTCGAGAAACTCGTACATGCGGGCGCCGCGCAGCGTGACCATGCAACCGATCGGCTGACCTTCGCGGATCTTGAAGCCGGCGATGGCTTTGCGCGCCCGTGTGATGACGGGTTTTTGGCCGGCGATCTTGGTCAGGTCGGCCACCGCGTTTTCCAGCACCTTCTTGTCGGCCACGGCCTCACCCACACCCATGTTGAGCGTGATCTTGGTGATGCGCGGCACCTCCATGACGGACTGGTAGCCGAACTGCGCCTTCAGCGCGGGAGCGATCTTGTCGCGGTAGAGTTGTTGGAAGCGTGCCATGGTCATGCCACCTTGATTTCTTCGCCGCTGGACTTGAAGACGCGCACTTTCTTGCCGTCAGCCAGCACCTTGATGCCCACTCGGTCGGCCTTGCCGGTGGCGGGGTTGTAGATGGCGACATTGGACTGGTGGATGGGCATGGTCTTCTCGACGATGCCACCCGGCACGCCTTTGAGCGGGTTGGGCCGCACGTGCTTCTTGACCACGTTGACGCCCTCGACCACCACGCGCTGCTCATCGGCACGGCGCAGTACCCGGCCGCGCTTGCCCTTGTCGCGCCCCGCGATGACGATGACTTCGTCGCCTGTACGGATCTTGTTCATGACGGTACCTCAGAGAACTTCGGGCGCCAGGGACACGATCTTCATGAAGCGCTCGGTGCGCAGCTCACGCGTGACCGGGCCGAAGATGCGGGTGCCGATCGGCTCCAGCTTGTTGTTGAGCAGCACGGCGGCGTTGCCGTCGAACTTGATGAGCGCACCGTCCGGACGGCGGATACCCTTGGCCGTGCGCACCACCACCGCGTTGTAGACCTCGCCCTTCTTGACGCGACCACGCGGCGCGGCTTCCTTGATGCTGACCTTGATGATGTCGCCCACGTTGGCGTAACGGCGCTTGGAGCCACCCAGCACCTTGATGCACATCACGGACT
Source organism: Tepidimonas charontis (assembly GCF_007556685.1). Taxonomy (GTDB): domain Bacteria; phylum Pseudomonadota; class Gammaproteobacteria; order Burkholderiales; family Burkholderiaceae_C; genus Tepidimonas; species Tepidimonas charontis. Next base: position 31,465 of record NZ_VJON01000034.1, read on the forward strand.
TGGCGCCCGTGTTGTCAGCAACATCGAGTCGAGTTTGCGTTTGGATCATGATTGTGTCGTCCCAACTTGATTCCCAAGGCCACCACGGCCGAGGCGATCAGTCTTGGGCCCGTCGTTGCAGGCCGGCCCAGATACACGGCACAGGCGCTCATCGCTCGCACTGGCCATGACACCCAGCGCCAACCTCGCTTCGGTGGGCAGATGGCTTCACCCAAATGGGCGAAGCTCGCCATTGTGTCAGGAACTTTTGCGGCTGTCAACACCCGTCCTCTGCGTGTAGAAGCAAGATAGTAATGTCCGCTTCCGGCAAAGTAGAAATGTCCGCTTGTTGGTCTGGAAGCGGAGGGCTGGGTGGACAAGCGCATCGAGATGAGCGAGCGGGAGATCGAGCGGCTCAAGGTG
>NZ_VJON01000035.1 GCF_007556685.1 Tepidimonas charontis
CACCGAGGCGCGGATGCGCGTGTCTTCGGTGATGCGCCCGGCTTCGTCCAGCGGCACATTGAGGTCGGCACGAATGAACACGCGGCGGCCCGCCACACGGCCGGCCGCGCACAGATCGGCAAAACGCAAGAAAGGCAAAGAGGACATGGAGGACTCCGGGGGGCCAGGGCAAGCGCGCGACCAGCGCGGCGGCCCTGCAGCGGCTGCACGGGCGCGGGTCGCCAGGGATGTACGCCTGGGATTGTAAAAAGGCGGCCCCGGGCACACTGCACGGGTATGCGCTGCGGTGCGCAACGGTGCGTCCGTTGTAACCGCCGATCGGTGTCCCGTACCGTCGGTGCCGGTCGCAGCCGTGCGGCACGCATGTCGCTGGCGGGAAGGCCAAGGCTGTGCGGGCACGGGTGGTCAGCGCGCGGGCCGGCGACGGTTCTGGAAAGGTGGCACGATGGTGAGAATGACGCGATGGATCGCGCTGGGGGCAGGGTTGCTGCTGGCGCTGGTGGCGGCGCTGTGGGCGTTGCGGCCCACGCCAGTGCGCACGGTCACGCTGGCCGAGCGTATGGTGCAGACCTCGGTAGTGGCCACCGGCCGGGTGGCTCCGGTGCGCGAGGCCACCCTGGCCAGCACCCTGACCGGGCGCGTCATCGCCACCCCCGTGGCCGAGGGGACGGCGGTGCGGGCCGGCACCGTCTTGGTGGCATTGCAGGCCGCCGAGTGGCAGGCGGCGCTGGCCCAGGCGCAAGCCCAACGCGCCGAAGCCGAGGCACAGCAACGCGAGGCCGAGCGCCAATGGCAGCGTTAGCGCGAGCTGCAGGCGCAGGGATTTTTGAGCCCGGCGGCGCTCGACGGTGCCGAGCGTGCGCGCGAAGCGGCGCGCCAACGCGTCGAGCAAACCGAAGCGGCCGTGCGGCAGGCGCGCGCACGGCTGGCCGAAACCACCGTGCGTGCGCCAGCCGACGGCGTGGTGCTGACGCGCGCCGTCGAGGTGGGCGTCGCCGTCGTGGTGTACATCACGGCCATCATCAACGGCTTGCAGGCCAATATCATCGACCGCACGCTGTCGGCTCAAGCGCGTGTGGTGTTGCGGCCTGCCGAGCGCATCAACACCCGTGCGTGGCCGAAAGAAGACGGCGTGATCACCCTGGCTGACGTGCGCAAGCGCACCCAGCGTGAAGCCACGATTGCGGACGTGGCCGCCGTACTGGCCACGGTGCGCGCCCTGCCCGGTGTGGTCGCCGCAGCGGCCGTGGCCAGTGGACCGGGGGTGGCGCAGCAGTGCGGTGTGCGCAAGGCGGTGGTGCTGCAGGGGGTGGACTTGCCCTCCTACCAGGCGGTCATTCGGCTGGATGACAAGCTGCGCGCCGGGGTTTTGGCGTTGGCAGCCGGCGAAGCCTTGATCGGCACAGAGCTGGCCGCCGATTTGGGGCTGACGCCGGGCAGCCGGTTGCGCCTGCAGTCGGCCAGCGGCCGGGCGCTGTCGGTGCGGGTGGCGGGGGTGTTGGACTACGGGCTGCAAGACTTGAATCGTCGGCGTGTCTTGCTGCCGCTGCGTCATGCGCAGAGCTTGCTCGGCCACGGTCTGGACGTCAGCTAAATCGACGTCCGCATCGAGCGTTTGTTCGAGGCCGATATCCTCGCGGCCGACCTGCAGCGTCTCACCGGCCTGGCCGCCGACAGCTGGCAGGTGGCCAATGCCCAGCTCGTCACCGCCCTGCGCAGCCAAAGCGCCTCCAGTCTGATGATTCGCGTCTTCGTGACGGTGGCGGTGGCGCTGGGCATCGCCAGTGTGCTGGTGGTCTCGGTGGTGCAGCGCCAGCGGGAGATCGGCATTTTGCGCGCCATGGGCGCCTCGCGCCGGCGCATTTTGGGCGTTTTTTGCTGCAAGGGGCCTTGGTGGGCTTGGGCGGCTCGCTGCTGGGCGCGGGCTTAGGCGGTGCGCTGGCAGCGGTCTTTACCCGCATCGCTCGCAACGCCGATGGCAGCCCGCTGTATCCGGTGGCGTTGGATGCCGAGTTGTTCGTCACCACGGCTTTACTGGCCACGGCGGTGGGCGTGCTGGCGGCGTGGTTGCCAGCGCGCCGTGCCGCTCGCCTCGATCCGGTGGAGGCCATCCGTGGCTGAGGTGCTGCGTCTGCGCGGGGTGCGCAAAGCCTACGGGGGTGGTGCTTCGCCGCGGGTCGAGGTGCTGCACGGCATCGATCTGACGCTGGACGACGGTGACTTCGCCGCGCTGATCGGGCCTTCCGGCTCGGGCAAATCCACCTTGCTCAACCTCATCGGCCTGCTGGAGGCCCCCTCGGCGGGCGAAGTGTGGCTGGCCGGTCAACCGGTCCACGCGGCAAGCGACGCCGTGCGAACCGCGCTGCGCAACCGCTATCTGGGCTTCGTCTTCCAGTTTCACCACTTGCTGCCCGCCTTCAGTGCCGAAGAAAACGTGCTGATGCCGGTGTTGGCCGGGGGCGGGCGCATCGGGGCCGGTGACCGGCAGCGGGCGCGTGCCTTGCTGGAGCGCGTGGGCTTGGCGGCGCACGCGCACAAGCGCCCGGTGCAGCTCTCTGGCGGCCAGCAGCAGCGCGTGGCCATCGTGCGCGCCCTGATGAACCGCCCGCGCCTGGTGTTGGCCGACGAGCCCACCGGCAACCTGGACAGCCAAACGGCACACGAGGTGTTCGCCTTGTTGCGTGAGCTCAATCGCGACGAGGGCACGGCTTTTTTGATCGTCACCCACGACCCTGCGCTGGCGGCGCGCTGCGACCGACGGCTGTCGATCCGCGACGGCCTTCTGCTCGACGGCGCTGGATAAAGTCAATCAATTGCATCAGAACTTTTGATTGGCAAATATCCTTCCGGAGCCCTATCCTATGGATGTCCTCATATCCTTGACAGGAGCCCATCATGGCCCGCTTACGCCGTATCGCCCGCCACCACCGCTACGCCCTCATGAAGACGGGCACCTACTACGTCATGCACATCACGGTCGCTGCCGCCGTGGCCTACGCCGTCACTGGCAACTTTTGGGCGGCACTGACGCTGTCGCTACTGGAGCCAACGGTGCAGGCGGTGGCGTACTTCTTCCACGAGCGCGCTTGGGCACGGGTGTTGACTCGGCGGGCGGCCTCGTCCGGCGCTGCCAATACCTTAACAGCAGCGCCAGCTGCGTAAAAAGGCGCAGCGCGCGAGGCCAAATCCCAGCGGCGGTTCGCACAAGGCCTGCACCACCGCTGGCTTCGACAAGCCACGCCATTACTGCAAAAAGTAAATCCCTGAGTCGCTGCTCGACCGCATGGAACGCTTTGCTGGCTCTACCTCGCACCACAGGGCAACCGCGTCATCGATGCGGATGTGATCGAGGCCCCAGTCGTGCAGGGCATCATTTGGAATGGGTATCGATGTCTTCTTTCGGGGTGTGATGGCATGCCGGCCTTGCCAAAGTTTGCCAAAGTACCTACGCTTGTGCCATGCGCACGATGAACATTTCTCTTCCCGACACCCTGAAGTCCTTCGTGGACGAGCAGGTCCGTCAGCGCGGTTATGGCTCGAGCAGCGAGTACGTCCGCGAGCTGATCCGCAAGGAACAAGAGCGCCTGCATCTGCGCAACCTGTTGCTGGCCGGAGCAACCTCGGCACCGGCGGCACCCGCTGATGCCAGCTACTTCGAAAGCCTGCTTGAGCGGGTGCGCAAGGCCGGCGAGCCCGCTGCCCAGGCGTGAACGCCAAGCCAGTCATCCCACGTGAGCAGGCCAACCGGGATGTGGACGAAGCCGTCACCTACTATCTGAATGAGGCAGGCGACGCCGCGGCACTCGGCTTCATCGATGCGCTGGAAAAGGCCTACGGCCACATCAGCCGCCACCCGGCCACGGGCTCTCCGCGCTACGCCCACGTACTCGACCTACCGGACCTGCGTGCATGGCCGCTGACGCGCTACCCGTACCTCGTGTTTTATGTCGAGCGTCCGGACCACATCGACGTCTGGCGCGTACTGCACGGGCAGCGCGATGTCCCGGCGTGGATGCTGCAACCTGATCCCCTGTGACGACCGCCAACGCCACGGCGCGCCTGCGTATGCGGCCGTGCGGGCAGGCGTCGGCGGGCGTCAATAGGCGGTGGCGGCGCGCGCTGCCTGGTCGTAGCGCCCCGAGAGTTGGCGCAAGGTGCGCGCCACTTCGGCCAAGCGCTGATTTTCTTCGGCGCTGCCGGAAAAACCCGGCATCAAGCAGGCTTCGCGCACGGCGCGGTAACGCAGACACAGGGCATGGCCGGCGTCGGTGGTGGCGTAGAAAACCTCTTTGCCGCGTTTGGCGCCCGACACCAAACCCATCCCTTGCAGTTTGCGTACCGAGTAGGAAACGACGTGGGCGTCTTCGATATTGAGCACGAAGGCGATATCGGACAGGCGCTTGGGCGTGCGGCGGTGGTTGATGTGATGCAGGACCAAGACATCGGTGGGCGTCATGTCCTTGACGCCGGCCGCACCCATGCAGCGAATCAACCACCGGTTGAAGGCGTGCGCCGCGATGATGAGGCCAAACTCGAACTCCGACAGCTGCGGCGACTTTTCCGACACCAAGTGGGCCGAAGAGACGATCGGCTGCTCGGGCGAGGGTGCGTCGGAGGCGACGACAGGGCTGGGATGAGGCATGGGCAGTGGGGTTCGGTGGGGCGAGCCGAGGCACTCGGCAGACGTCGTGACGACGGATGGTGGTGTGATTGTGCCTTTGCCCGATGGCGACTGACACCCTCCTAGGGAAAACCATATATCGATGACGATGAAAAAACGTTGATATTTTGTATGTACGGTGCTATCGTGAACACGCCGCCTGCTGCGACCGGCGGTTTGATCGTCCAACGTCACCAAGGAGAGTCAGATGCGTGCCACCGTTGCTACCTTTGCTGCCGCTGCCACGTTGGCCGCGGCCTCTTTCAGCGCCATGGCGCAGACCAAGTGGGACATGCCCACGGCCTACCCGGCAAGCAACTTCCACACCGTCAATATTGAGACGTTTGCCAAAGATGTGGAGCGTGCCACCGCAGGCCGGCTCACGATCACGGTGCACGACAACGGCTCGCTGTTCAAAGCCAATGAGATCAAGCGCGCGGTGCAAAGCGGCCAGGCGCAGATCGGCGAGGTGCTGATCTCCAACTTCTCCAACGAGAACCCGCTGTTCGGCATCGACTCGATCCCGTTCCTGGCCACCAGCTATGGCGACGCGCGCAAGCTGTGGCAGGCGTCGCGCCCGGCCGTCGAGGCGGCGCTGGACAAGCAGGGTCTGAAGGTGCTGTACGCGGTGCCGTGGCCGCCGCAGGGCATCTTCAGCGCCAAGCCGATCGAGTCGGCCGCCGACCTGCGCGGGGCCAAGTGGCGCGCCTACAACCCCAACACCAGCCGCATCGCGCAGCTGGTCGGCGCGCAGCCGGTGACGATCCAGGCCGCCGAGCTGACGCAGGCGCTGGCCACCGGGGCGGTCAACGCCTTCATGACCTCCGGCGCCACCGGCTACGACAGCAAGGTGTGGGAGCAAGTCAAGTACTACTACGACGTCGCCGCCTGGTTGCCCAAGAATATCGTGATCGTCTCCAAGCGAGCCTTCGAGGCCCTGGACAAGCCGACCCAAGAGGCGGTTTTGAAGGCGGCGGCCGACGCCGAGGCGCGCGGCTGGCGCGAGAGCGAGGAAAAGACCGCCTGGTACCTGGAGCAGCTGCGCAAAAACGGCATGACGGTGAGCAAGGGCTCGCCGCAGCTGCAGGCCGACCTGCGCAAAATCGGCGAGACGATGATCGAGGAGTGGACGCGCCAGGCCGGGGCCGAAGGCGCGGCGGTGCTGGCCATCTACCGCAAGTGACGGCGACGTGCCCGAGCCCGCGATGAAGGCCCTCAACCGCCTGTTCGACCTCGCCGCCTGGCTGGCGGCGGGTTTTCTGATCGGCACGCTGGCGATGGTGCTGCTCGGCATCGCCGGGCGGCTCTGGCCCGCGCTGGCGCTGCCCGGCTCGGACGCCTACGCCGGCTACTGCATGGCCGCAGCGGCGTTCCTGGCGCTGGCGCCGACGCTGCGCCGCGGCGAGCACATCCGCGTGATGCTGGTGCTGCAGCGCCTGCCGGTGCCGGCGCGGCGCGCGGTGGAGCTGGCGGTGCACGCGGTGGGCCTGGCGCTGGCCGGCGGGCTGGCGTGGTTCTCGCTGCGGCTGGTGTGGCAGAGCCACGCCTTCCACGACATCTCCACCGGGCTGGACGCCACGCCGCTGTGGATTCCGCAGCTCGGCATGGCCGCGGGCACGGTGCTGCTGGTGCTGGCGCTGGCGGTGCAGTTCGTCGAACACCTGCGCGGCCAGCCCGCGCCCGCTGCGCCGGGCGACGAGCCCGCGCGCATCGAATGACGCTGCGGGGGACACGGCTATGGATCTGCTCATCACCGGGGTGCTGATCGGCGCCTTGCTGCTGCTGCTGGCGGCCGGGGTCTGGATCGGCCTGGCGCTGATTGGTGTGGCCTGGATCGGCATGGCGCTGTTCACCCAGCGCTCGGTCGGCGACGCGATGGCGCTGACCATCTGGGGCTCGGCCTCGTCGTGGACGCTGACGGCGCTGCCGCTGTTCATCTGGATGGGCGAGATTCTGTTCCGCACCCGGCTGTCGGAGGATTTGTTCCGCGGGCTGGCGCCGTGGCTGCAGCGCCTGCCGGGGCGGCTGCTGCACACCAACATCCTGGGCAGCACGCTGTTTGCGGCGGTGTCGGGCTCGTCGGCGGCCACCTGCGCCACGGTCGGCAAGATGACGCTGCCAGAGCTGCGGCGCCGCGGCTACCCGGATGCGCTGAGCCTGGGCACGCTGGTCGGCGCCAGCACGCTCGGGCTCATGATCCCGCCGTCGATCATCATGATCGTCTACGGCGTGACGGCCGAGGTCTCGATCGCGCGCCTGTTCGTCGGCGGCATCGTGCCGGGGCTGCTGCTGGCGGCGCTCTTCATGGGCTACGTGATCGTGTGGTCGCTGCTGCACCCGCAGGCCATCCCGCCGGAGGCAGAGCGGCTGAGCTTGGCGGACAAGCTGCGCGCCAGCCGCCACCTGCTGCCGGTGCTGCTGCTGATCGGCGGGGTGCTCGGCACCATCTACACCGGGATTGCCACCGCCACCGAGGCGGCGGCGGTCGGCGTCGTGGGCGCGCTGCTGATCGCCGCGGCCCAGCGGGCGCTGACCTGGGCGACGCTGCGCGACAGCCTGCTCGGCGCGGTGCGCATGTATTGCATGATCGCGCTGATCCTGGCCGGCGCGGCGTTCCTGACGCTGGCGATGGGCTACCTCGGCCTGCCGCGCCACGTGGCGACGTGGATCGGCTCGCTGGGGCTGGAGCCGTGGCAGCTCATCGCGGCGCTGACGCTGTTCTTCATTGTGCTGGGCTGCTTCCTGGACGGCATCTCGATCGTCGTGCTGACGATGGGCGTGCTGCTGCCGACCGTGCAGGCCGCCGGGCTGGACCTGATCTGGTTTGGCATCTTCGTCGTGTTGGTGGTGGAGATGGCGCAGATCACGCCGCCGGTGGGCTTCAACCTGTTCGTGCTGCAGGGCATGACCGGGCGGCAGGTGACGGAGCTCGCCCGCCACGCGGCGCCGATGTTCGTCATCATGGTGCTGGCGGTGGTGCTGCTGACCGCCTTTCCGGAGCTGGTGACGTGGCTGCCGCAGCGCATGGCGGGCTGAGCCCGGCGCCGCGCCTGCTGCCGCTGGGCGACGCGGCCTGGACGGTGGAGTTCGGCGCGGCGATCGACCCGGCGCTGCACGCGCGCGTGCTGGCCCTGGAGGCGGCGGTGCGCGCCGCGCAGGCCAGCGGCGCGCCGCCGTGGGACGCGGTGCAGGACGTGGTGCCGACCTTCCGCTCGCTGACCGTGCACTACGACCCGCTCGCCGGGGGCGCCGGTGACGGGGTGGCGCTGGGGCGGGCGCTGCTGCTGCTCGCGCAGCACGCGGGCGCGGCGCCGCCGCGCGGGCGGCGCTGGACGCTGCCGGCGTGCTTCGACGCGGCGCTGGCGCCGGATCTGGCGGCGCTGGCGGCGCGGCAGGGCCTCACCCCCGCCGCGGTGGTGGAGCGGCTGCTCGGCGTGGAGCTGCGCGTGTATCAGATCGGCTTCATGCCGGGCTTTCCCTACATGGGCGGGGTGCCGCCGGCGCTGCAGGTGCCGCGCCTGCCCACGCCGCGCAAGGCGGTGCCTGCGGGCTCGATCGCGCTAGCGGGCGCGATGGCTGCGGTCTACCCGTGGGAAAGCCCCGGCGGCTGGCACCTGGTGGGCCGCACGCCGGCGCCGCTGTGGGACCTGCGCCGCGATCCGCCGGCGCTGCTGGCCAGCGGCGACGTGGTGCGCTGGCGCGCCATCGACGCCGCCGAATACGAGCGACTGCGGCAGGCCGCGCAGCGCGGGGTGCTGGACGTGGCCGCTTGGTGCGACGCGCCGACGGAGGCCGCCGCGTGAGCGCCGCGCTGCAGGTGCTCGACGGCGGCGTCGGCACCACCGTACAGGACCTGGGCCGGCGCGGCCGGCGCCACTGGGGCGTGGCGTTGGCCGGGGCGCTGGACCCGTGGTGGGCGCGCGCCGCCCACGCGCTGCTGGACAACCCGCCCGAGGCGGCGCTGCTGGAGCTGCGCCTGCTGGGGCCGCGCCTGCGCGCGGAAGGCGCCGCGGTGCGCGTCGCGGTGGTGGGCGACGTGGCGGCGACGGTGGAGCGCACCGCCGGCGCGCGGCAGCCGTTGCCCGGCTGGTGCAGCGTCACGCTGCAGCCCGGCGACGCGCTGCGCCTGGGGGCGGTACAGGGGCTGGCCTACGTGGCGGTGGCGGGCGGCCTCGACGTGCCGCTGGTGCTGGGCAGCCGTGCCACGCACGAGCGCACCGCGATGGGTGGGCTGCAGGGCCGCGCCCTGCGCGTCGGCGACCGGCTGCCGTGCGCCGCGGCGGACGCCGACCCCGGCGTCGAACGCCGCGCCGACCCCTTGCCGGACGACGACGGCCCGATCCGCGTCCTCTGGGGCCCGCAGGACGACCACTTCACCCCGGCGGCGCGTGCGCTTTTCGTGCAGGCCGACTGGCGCCTCACGCCGGAGCGCGACCGCATGGGCATGCGGCTCGTGGGCCCGGCGCTGGAGCACTTGACCCCTGCGCACGCGGACATCGTCTCCGACGGCGTGGCACCCGGCGCGATCCAGGTGCCCGCCAGCGGCCAGCCGATCGTGCTGCTGGCCGACGCGCAGACCGTGGGCGGCTACCCGAAGATCGCCACCGTCATCCAGGCCGACCTGGGCCGGCTGGCGCGTTGGCCGGCGGCGCGGCCGCTGCGCTTCTTGGCCGTGACGCTGGAGCAGGCGCGGGTGGCGTTGCACGCGCGCCGGGACGCCTGGGCCGCGTGGGCCGCGCGGCGGCAGGCGTGGCGCCCGCCCGGCTATCTGGACGAGGCGCGGCTGTACGGCGCCAACCTGATCAGCGGCGTGCTGCGCGCCGCGCTCGACGACGCCCCGTGGGCGGGGCTGGAGGAAGGTGAATGACCCCCCGAACCCCTTGCGTGGACCTGAACGCCGATCTGGGCGAGAGCTTTGGCGCCTGGACGATGGGCGACGACGAGGCGCTGCTGGCCATCGTCGGACGCGCCAACGTCGCCTGCGGCTTCCACGCCGGCGACCCGCTGGTGATGTGCCGCACCGTGCGCCGGGCGCGCGAGCGCGGCGTGGCCATCGGCGCGCACCCGGGCTTTCCGGATCTGCAGGGCTTTGGCCGCCGGCGCATGGACTTGGAGCCCGAGGAACTGCAGGCGCTGCTGATCGTTCAGATCGGCGCGCTGGCCGGCGTGTGCCGCGCCGAAGGGGCGCGGCTCGCGCACGTCAAGCCGCACGGCGCGCTCAACAACATGGCCTGCGCCGACGAGGCGCTGGCGCGCACCGTGGTGCAGGCGGTGCGCGCGTTCGACCCCGCGCTGCCGCTGCTGGCGCCGGCGTGCTCGGCGCTGGAGCGCGCGGCGCTCGCGCTGGGCCAGCCGGTGCTGCGCGAGGTGTTCGCCGACCGCGCCTACCAGGACGACGGCCAGCTCGTGCCCCGCCGCGAGCCGGGCGCCGTGCTGCACGACCCGGACGAGGCGGTGGCGCACGTGCTGGCGATGCTGCAGGCCGGCGGCCTGGTCACCCGCGGCGGGCGCGTGCTGCCGACCCCGATCGACAGCGTCTGCGTGCACGGCGACGGGCCGCAGGCGGTGCAGACCGCGCGCCGGCTGCGCGAGGCGCTGGCGCAGCGCGGCTGGCTGGCGAGCGCCGCCGGCGCCGTCGTGGCATGATGCGCGCCATGCGGGCCGCCGCCCGCCAAGGAGGGCCGAACGCAATGACCAACCCCGCGCTTGCCACCCCGACGCGCCGCCGCTGGCTGGCGTGGGCCGCGGCCGCGCCGCTGGCCGCCGCGCTGCCCGGCTGCGGCTACAACGAGTTCCAGCGCCTGGACGAGGAGGTGCGCGCCGCCTGGGCCGAGGTGCTCAACCAGTACCAGCGCCGCGCCGACCTGGTGCCCAATCTGGTGGCCACCGTGCAGGGCGAGGCCAACTTCGAGCGCGAGACGCTGACACGCGTCATCGAGGCGCGCGCGCGTGCCACCGCGATCCAGGTCACGCCCGAGATGCTGCAGGATCCGCAGGCGCTGCAGCGCTTCCAGGCCGCGCAGGGGGAGCTGGGCGGCGCGCTGGCGCGCCTGCTGGCGGTGGCCGAGCAGTACCCGAATCTGAAGGCCAACCAGGGCTTCGCCGACCTGCGCGTGCAGCTGGAAGGCACCGAAAACCGCATCGCCGTGGCGCGCAACCGCTACATCCAGGCGGTGCAGCGCTACAACACGCTGGCGCGCAGCTTCCCGACCAACCTGACGGCCAAGGTGTTCGGCTACGCGCCCAAGCCGGGCTTTGCCCCCGCCGACGAGGCGACGCTGGCGCAGCCGCCGAAGGTGGAATTCCCGGCCACGCCGGGGCGCTGAGGGGCGCGGGCGTGCCTGCCGCCGCCGGATCCCCGCGCGCCGTGGCCGGCGTGGCCCCGAGTGAGGGTCCGCGCGGGCACGGCGGCCGCCGCCTCGCGTGGCGGGCGTGGGTCTGGCTGATGCTGTTGCTGGCGTGGGCATCGCCGGCGCTCGCGCAGGCCCTGCAGCCGGTGCCGGCGCTGACCGCCCGCGTGATGGACCTGACCGGCACGCTCAGCGCCGAGCAGCGCGCGGCGCTGGAGGCGCGGCTGGCGGCCTTCGAGCGCGAGCGCGGCAGCCAAGTGGTGGTGCTGCTGGTGCCGACCACCGCGCCGGAGGACATCACCGACTACACGCAGCGCGTCGGCGATGCGTGGAAGATCGGCCGGCGCGACGTCGGCGACGGCGTGCTGCTGGTGGTGGCCAAGGACGACCGCCGCGTGCGCATCGCCACCACCAAGGCGGTGGAGGGTGCGCTGCCGGACCTGCTGGCCAGCCGCATCATCGAGCGCGCCATCGTGCCGCACTTCCGCCAGGGCGACTTCTACGGCGGGCTGCAGGCCGGCGTCGAGCAGATCCTGGCCGCGCTGGCCGGCGAGGCGCTGCCGCTGCCCGAAGCAGCCGCGGCCCGCCCCGGCGCGGGCGACGGCCCCGACGTCGAGAGCGCGCTGGTGTTTGCGTTCTTCGCCGTGCCGGTCATCGCCACCGTCACGCGCGCGCTGCTCGGGCGCGTGCTGGGGGCGGCGGCCACGGCGGGGCTCGCGGGCCTGGTCGGCGCCGGGCTGGGGCTGTCGGCGGGCTGGCTGGTGCTGCTGGTGCTGGGGGCGTTTGTGCTGGCCCTGTCGGGTGTTGCGGTCGGCCGCGGCGAGATCCGCGTCTGCGTCGAGGCCAGCCTGCCGCTGCGCTGGCTGTGGCCGCCGGCGGGCGACGAGGCGCTGGCGGCGCGCGTGCGCGAGCGGGCGCTGGCCTGGTTCGGCCGCCTGCGCGTCTGGGACACCGAGGACAACGCCGGCGTGCTGATCTACCTGCTGCTGGCCGAGCGCGCCATCGAGATCGTCGCCGACCGCGGGCTGGCGCGCCGCGTGCCGCCGGCCGAGTGGGCGGCGGTCGTCGATGGCCTGCAGGCCGCGCTGTGTGCCGAACGGCCGGAGGCCGGGCTGGCCGCCGCGATCGACGCGGTGGACCGGTGGCTGCGGTATCACTTCCCGTCCGCATCGGATCGCCCCAATCCGAACGAATTGCCGGATGGCGTCGTGCGCGTCTGAAGCGGGCCGCCCGGTTTGTGCCATACTGAAGCGGTCTGCCGCAAACCGGAGCCCCCCATGCCCACCCCCGACGCCGCCTCCGACACGGGTGACGTGTTCGTCTGGGACACGACGCTGCTGACCGGTCTGGACGAAGTCGATGCCCAGCACCACCACCTGGTGGATCTGTTCAACACGCTCAACCGCGCGATGTTCCACGGCCGCGCGCTGAGCCCGGACCAGCAGCAGCGCATCTTCGACGAGCTGATCGCCTATGCGCGCCAGCATTTCGAGGACAAGGAGCGCCTGATGGCCGATGCCGGCGTGGATGTGCGCCACCGCGAGCTGCACGCGCGCCTGCACCACGAGTTCGTCGAGCAGGTGCGCTCGATGTGGGACGCGCGCGGCCACCTGCGCCAGCCCGGCGACACGCTGATGGGCTTTCTGACCTCGTGGCTGGGACTGCACATCATGGGGGTGGACCAGTCGATGGCGCGGCAGATGGCGCGCATCCGCGCCGGCGCCGACCCGGCCGAGGCCTGGGCGCAGGAGGAGGACCCGCTGGACCGCCGCGTGGCCAACCTGCTGCGCATGGTCGGCCAGCTCTACCACGTGCTGGCGGCGCAGAACCAGGATCTGCTGGAGGCCAACGCGCGGCTGGAGCAGCGCGTGCGCGAGCGCACCGCCGAGCTGGAGGCGGCCAACCGGCGGCTGGAGGCGTTCTCGCGCATCGACGGGTTGCTCGGCATCGCCAACCGTGGCTATTTCGACGAACGCCTGCGCGAGGAGATCGCGCGCCACACGCGGCAGGCGCGGCCGCTGGCGGTCGTGATGTTCGACGTGGACCACTTCAAGCGCTACAACAACCGCTACGGCCACCAAGCCGGCGACGCCTGTTTGCAGGCGGTGGCGCGGGCGCTCAAAGGCGAGGTCTATCGCGCCCCCGACCTGCTGGCCCGCTACGGCGGCGAGGAGCTGGTCGCCTTGCTGGTCGACACCGACGCCGGCGGTGCGCGCGTGGTCGCCGAGCGCGCCGTGGCCGCGGTGCGGGCGCTGGCGCTGCCCCATGCCGATTCCCCCACGGCGCCGGTGGTGACGGTCAGCGCCGGGGTGGGGAGCATGGTGCCCCACGCACCCGACGACGGCCCGCGCCTGCTGCGCCAAGCCGACGCCGCTCTGTATGCGGCCAAGCAGGCCGGTCGCAACCGCGCGATGGTGGCCTCGGGCGGCGGCGAGGTTGATCCGACCCGCACGTCATGAGCATTGGCTCGCGGCCTGAACGCCTGAACTTGTCCGTCACCAGCGGCATCACCGGCCTGTCCATCGTGCAGGTGGTGCGCGCTGCCATGCCGTGGTTGCTGGTGTTGTTGCTGTTCCTGATGCTGGTCACCTACATCCCGGCGTTGAGCTTGGCGTTGCCCAACGCGTTGTTCGGCGCCTGAACCGCGGCCATGCGTGGCCCCCCAAGGCTCCTACAATGAGGGTCATGGCCGCCCGGGTTCGACGCCGTCGAAGCGGCGGCACGCCGTTGGTCCGGAGAATCTGCACCATGACCGAATCCCCGTCGGACAAAGGCGCGCAGCTCAAGCGCGCCGCGCTCGACTACCACGAATACCCTACGCCCGGCAAAATGGCGATTGCCGCCACCAAGCCGTTGTCGAACCAGCGTGATCTGGCGCTGGCATATTCGCCCGGGGTGGCCGCCCCGTGCGAGGAAATCGTCGCCGACCCCGCCAACGCCTTTCGATATACCGGTCGCGGCAACCTGGTGGCCGTCATCACTAACGGCACCGCGGTGCTGGGGCTGGGCGACATCGGCCCGCTGGCGGCCAAGCCGGTGATGGAAGGCAAGGCGGTGCTGTTCAAGAAGTTCGCCGGCATCGACGTCTTCGACATCGAGATCAACGAAAAAGACCCGGATCGGCTGGTCGACATCATCGCCGCGCTGGAGCCCACCTTCGGCGGCGTCAATCTGGAAGATATCAAGGCGCCGGATTGCTTCTACGTCGAGCGCAAGCTGCGCGAGCGCATGAAGATCCCGGTGTTTCACGACGACCAGCACGGCACCGCGATCGTCGTCGGTGCGGCCATCCTCAATGGCCTGAAGGTCGTCGGCAAGGATTTGAAGCAGGTCAAGCTGGTGACCAGCGGGGCGGGGGCGGCGGCGCTGGCCTGCTTGAATCTGCTGGTCAAGCTCGGTTTGCCGCGCGAGCACATCTGGGTCACCGATCTGGCCGGCGTGGTCTACGAAGGCCGCACCGAGCTGATGGACCCGGACAAAGCGCAGTTCGCACAAAAAACCGAGGCGCGCACGCTGGCCGAGGTGATTGCGGGCGCCGACGTGTTCCTGGGACTGTCGGCCGGGGGGGTGCTCAAGCCCGAGATGGTGGCCCGGATGGCGCCACGCCCGCTGATTTTGGCGCTGGCCAATCCGACGCCGGAGATCCTGCCGGAGCAGGTGCGGGCGGTGCGCGACGACGCAGTGATGGCCACCGGGCGCAGCGACTATCCCAACCAGGTCAACAACGTCTTGTGCTTTCCGTACATTTTTCGCGGTGCGCTGGACTGTGGCGCCACCACCATCACCGACGAGATGGAAATTGCGGCGGTGCACGCCATTGCCGAGCTGGCCCAGGCCGAGCAAAGCGAGGTGGTGGCACAGGCCTACGCCGGTGAGAAACTGGCCTTCGGGCCCGAGTATTTGATCCCCAAGCCGTTCGACCCACGGCTGATGATGCGCATTGCGCCGGCGGTGGCGCAAGCTGCTGCACGCAGTGGGGTGGCCACCCGCCCCATTGCCGATTTGGATGCCTACCGCGAGCGGCTGCAGAGCTTCGTCTTTGCCTCCGGCACGCTGATGAAGCCGGTGTACGCCATCGCCAAGCAGGCGCGCTACAAATCGATTGCCTACGCCGAGGGCGAGGAAGAGCGCGTGCTGCGCGCGGCGCAGGTGGTGGTGGACGAGGGGTTGGCGCGGCCGGTGCTGATCGGCCGTCCGGCGGTGATCGCGCAGCGTATCGCCAAGTTCGGCCTGCGCCTGAAGGAAGGGCAGGACTACGACGTGGTCAACGTCGAACACGACCACCGTTACCGCACCTTCTGGCAGGAATATCACCAGCTGATGGAGCGCCGCGGCGTGACCGAGCAGTTGGCCAAGATCGAAATGCGCCGGCGTCTGACGCTCATCGGTGCGATGCTGTTGCGCCACGGCGATGTGCATGGCCTCATCTGCGGCACGTGGGGCACCGCGGCCATGCATCTGAACTACATCGATCAGGTCATCGGCAAGCGGCCGACGGCGCATACCTACGCCGCCATGAACGCCATTTTGCTGCCTGGGCGGCAAGTCTTTTTGGTGGACACCCACATCAACTACGACCCGAGCGCCGAGCAACTGGCCGAAATCACGCAGATGGCTGCGCGCAAGATCATGCGCTTCGGCATCACGCCCAAGGCGGCGCTGTTGTCGCACTCCAACTTCGGCTCCTCGGACCACCCCAGCGCCGTCAAGATGCGACAGGTGCTGGCCCTGTTGCGCGAGCAGGCACCCTGGCTGGAAGTGGACGGCGAGATGCACGGCGATGTGGCGCTGGACGCGCAGATGCGTCAGGCCATCATGCCGCGCAGCACCCTCAGCGGCGCAGCCAATCTGCTGGTCTGCCCCAACATCGACGCCGCCAACATCGCCTACAACCTCCTCAAAACCGCTGCCGGCGGCAACATCGCCATCGGCCCGATGCTGCTGGGGGTGGCCAAGCCGGTGCACATCCTCACCGCCAGCGCCACGGTTCGGCGTATCGTCAACATGACGGCGCTCACGGTGGCCGAGGCCAACGTGGGCCCACGCGCGGTGGGCGCCCAAGGCAGCGAGGAGGCCGACGGGGCGCGTGTGGGGTGAGGGGCGCTGGCGACGCGGTGGTTTTTTCGGATCCCAAGACACAAGATCACCGCGCTGTCAAGATCTTGCAATTCGGCCCCGCTTGGGGCACACTTGCGCCCTTGATTTCAGGGTAAACCCCAAGAGAGGATTGGGTGTGCATGGGTGAGCGCGGTGCGGCTAGGGCCGTTGGGATGCGAATCTGGCGGCATCTTCGCACCGGGCTGTCGGCAGTGGCCCTGTGGGCTCTGGCCGCGCTGTGGGTGGGGGGGTTGGCGTGGGCGCGCAGCGACCCGCCGGCTGACCGAGGCGCAGCCATCGCCGAGGTCGCGCTCGCCGACTTGCCGCGCGAGGCGCGCGCCGTCATGCAACTGATCCGCCAAGGGGGGCCTTTTCCGTACGACAAGGACGGCACGGTGTTCTTCAACCGCGAGCGATTGCTGCCCGCCCACAAGCGCGGCTACTACCGCGAATATACGGTGCCCACGCCGGGGTTGCGGCACCGTGGCGCTCGCCGCATCGTGTGCGGCGGTTGGGAGCCCACCGCGCCCGACGTGTGTTACTACACGGCCGACCACTATGCGAGCTTTCGCCGCATCGTGCCGTGAGGTGACGCCGTGCACGCTTTTTTCTCGTTTTCCGTTTGACGCCATGACCACCGAACAGCCCCTGCGCAACGTTCGCTCCAACATCGTTCAGTCTATTCGCGCCTACACGGTCAGCGGTCTGCAAAGCGCTGCCGAGGCGTTGGGCCACCACTTCCTGTATGCCAACCTGGCCACGGCGCAGAACAAGCAAGACATCCTCGAACTGATCTCGACCCAGTTTCAGCTGCCGCCGCACAACGGCAAGAATCTGGATGCACTGTACGACTGCCTGACCGACACCGTCTACAAATCGGGCCCGCAGACCGGCTTCGTCGTGGTGCTGGAGCACATCCCCACCAGCCCCAAATTCGACAAGGAAGCGCGCGAGCAGCTGCTCGACGTGTTTCGCGACGTGGCCGATTTCTGGGCCGAGCGCAAAGTGCCGTTCCGTTGTTTCTACTCGTTTTCGGTGGCGCGCGCGCCCAAGCCGGCCGAGTTGGCAACCAGTGATGAGCCGTTGCTGACCGACAAGCTGGTGGACGTGAGTCCGCAGGCGCTGCGCATGAGCAGCCCATTCAACGCCGGCTACTGGCTCAGCGCGGCGTAAGCGCCGGCGCACTCCACCCTGGCAAGGCTCCGGGTGGCGGTGGGTGGTGGCACGTCGCACCGTGCCGCGCTGGCGGCGGCGTCGGCCGCCGTTCGTGCCCAAGCGTGTCCCAACCGCCGATTGCGGTCGTTCGTCAGCCACGGGGCTCGGACCCCGTGCCCACGGCCTGGGCCAGCGCCACGTACTCGGCCACCGAAACCTCCTCGGCGCGGCGCTGCAGGTCGAACCCGCCATCGTAGTCGTGCTGAGCCAACCAAGGCCCCAAGGTGTGGCGCAACAACTTGCGCCGCTGCGAAAAGGCCACTTGCACCAAGGCCTGCAGCCGGGTGACGTCCACCGCTGCGGGCTCCGTCCACGGCTGCATACGCACCACGGCGCTGTCGACGCGGGGCGGCGGCTCGAAGGCCGTCGGCGGCACGTCCAATACCGACTCCATGGCGTAGCGCCACTGCAACACCACGCTCAGCCGCCCGTAGGCCGCAGTGCCGGGAGCGGCCACCATGCGCTGCACCACCTCTTTTTGCAGCATGAAGTGCTGGTCGCGCACATGGTCGGCCCAGCGCAACAGATGAAACAAAATCGGGGTGGAGATGTTGTAGGGCAGATTGCCCACCACGCGCAGCACCCGTCGTGGCCGCTGCGGCGTGGTTGGAGTTGGGGGGCTGGCTGCGTGTACCGGCTGGGGGGCAGGCCGCGTGTCCACGGCGCGCGGCGCGCCCGGGCAACGCTCACTCAAGGCGCCGAAGTCCACCGTCAGCACATCCGCCTCGACCACCTCCAGCGTCGCGAGGCGACGCAGGCGCGCGGCCAAGTCACGGTCGAGTTCGACGACGGTCAGCCGACCCAGTCGGTCGATCAACGGTTGTGTCAGGGCTCCCAGGCCGGGGCCGATTTCGACCACGCAGTCGCCCGGCTCGGGGTCGATGGCGCGCACGATGGCATCGATGACCGCAGGGTCGCTGAGGAAATGTTGGCCGAAGCGCTTGCGGGCGCGGTGGCCGTCGGTCAGAGGCGGGCGGTGCGGCTTCACTGCGGGGGCTCGCGCTGCTCGATGAAGGCGCGTGCACGCTGCTCGCGCACGAGCTCCTGTATCGCTTCATCGGCCTTGCGTTGGCGCAGCACCGCACGCACGGCCTCGCGCTGCTCGCGCGCGCTGCGCTCGACGCGGCGGCGCTCCAGCACCTCGATCAGGTGCACCCCGAAGCGCGTGACCACCGGCGCCGAGACGCTGCCAACGGGCAGCGCGTCCATGGCTTGCTCGAATTCCGGCACGAACAGCCCGGGGCTGGCCCAGCCCAGCAGGCCGCCGTCGCGTGCCGAGCCGTCCTCGCTGACCTCGCGCGCGGCGGCTTCGAACGTGATCTGTCCACTGACGATACGCTCGCGCAGGGCCCGCAGGCGCTCGCTGGCGGCACGCTGCGCGGCCTCGTCGCTGGCCCGCAGCAGGATGTGGCGCACGCGCGTTTGCGTCACCACCGGGTCGGGCCAGTCGGCCGCGCGCCGCGTCAGCACCTGCAGCACGTGAAACCCGGCGCCGCTGCGCAAGGGCCCAACGATGTCGCCGCTGCGTGCGGCGCGCACCGCCTCCCAAAATAGGGTCGGGTAACGGTCGGCGGTGCGCAAACCGAGCCGCCCCCCTTGGGCAGCCTCCGGCGCGCGCGAGTACTGGCGTGCCAGCGCGGCGAAATCCTCACCGGCGCGCGCCCGCCGTGTCACGTCCTCGGCCAAGGCGCGCGCGCGTGCTTCGTCCTCGGCCCGGGCGTTCTCCGGCACCGGAATCAGCACGTGCGCCAGTTCGAGCACGGTGCGCGCCGGGTCGTTGCCTTCTTGCTGCTCGCGCAGCGCGGCATCGATGTCGGCTTCGGTGACGCGCACGCGAGCTGCTTCGCGCTCGCGCAGGCGCTGCAGCAACAGTTCGTTGCGCAGATTGTCGCGAAAGGTCGTCACCGTCAGCCCGGCGCTGGGCAGGCGCTCGCGCAGCTGCGCCACCGTCAAGCCGTTGCGCCGCGCGACTTCGGCCTCGGCCGCATCGACGGCGCTGTCTTCCACCCGCAGACCGCTCTCGCGCGCCCACTGCAGCAGTACCCGCTCGTCGATCAGGCGCTCCAGCACCCGCTGCGGCAGCGCGGCGCGCTCGGCGGCAGGCAAGTCGGCGGGCAGGTTCAGTTCGGCCAGCCGGCGGCGCACGTCGCTCAAGGTGATTGGCTCGCCGTTGATCAAGACGACGACATAGTCCGCCGTGGCCGCGGCGGCCGTGCGCGGTTGCGCGGCAACCGGCGCTGAGGTCAGTAGCATGGCGGCGGCCAGCGCAGCGGCGACGGCAGCGGCAATGGGGGTGGACTTATTCATAACGTTCGAAACGGCTGGGCGGATTGACGTCTTCGCGCAGGTAGCGGTAGCGCGGGATGTGCGCGCGCAGCGCCTGCAGCGCGTTGGTGCCCAGGCGCGAAAAGCCAGAAAACTCCAGCTGGAACAGCGCGCGCTGGCTGGCGCTGCTGGCGCTGAGCTGTTGGCGCTCCAGCACCACGCGCGCCAGCCAGCAGCCCGCATCGTATTCGAAGCCGGCCACCAGGTCGATGAGGCGCCGGTCGGTGAAGCTGTAGTTGACGCGGCCAACGCCGTACCATTGCTGCGGCCCCAGTGCCTGGCCGGGGCGCGGCGTCAGGGGGCGGTCGCCCCACAGCGCGGCCAGCGGCCACTGCCACGCCAAGTCGAGCTGCTGGCTGCGCGTGACGGTGGTTTCGTTGTTGCGGTAGGCCACATGGAAGGTGCGGTACGGCCCGGGCTGGTAGCGTGCCGACAGCACCGTGCGCACCGAAGTGCGGCGGGCGGTGTTGTACTGCCACGTGCCACTGGCGCTCCAGGTCGGGGTCAAGGCCACGCTGGCGCCGATGAGCACGTCACTGCGCCCTTCGGCCGCACTGCCTTCGTTGGGCAGTGTGACGCGCTGCTCACTCAGGCGCAGGCGCTGCGCCAGCCCCACCGTGAGCAGCTCGCGTCCATCGGCGCTGTCGTACAGCCGGCTCGTCACGCCGTAGGTCAGCGCGCGCAAATCGGCGATGCGGTCGTTGCCACCATACGGATTGGGCGAAAAGATGGTGGCCAAGTTGAAGTCGTAGGCGGCGCTGTCGTACACCGGCAACAGGCGCTGGTCGCGATACGGTGTGGCCGCCAGCAAGACGCGCGGCTCCAGCGTTTGTGCCACCGCGCGCCCGAACAGCCGGGTGTTGCGCTCGAAGGTCAGGCCGCTGTCCAGCGCCAGCGTCGGCAAGGCGTAGCTGGCGCTGCGCCGCCCGTCGCCCAGCGGCTGCTCGAAAGCATAGTGGCGCAGGTGCCAGCGCAGGCTGGGCTCGATATAGCCCCACGGCGCCTCCCAGCGCCGGCCCAAGCGTACGGTGCCCAGGGTGCGCGTGGCACCGAGATCGGTGCGTTGATCGCCAAGGCTGATGCCATCCCACACGGTGGGGCGGCGCCGGGTGGTAAAGCGCGTGGCCTCGACATCGGCGCGCAGCTGCCACGCCTCATCGTCCAGGCGGGGCGCCCAACGCAGCGCCAGCGACGGCAGCCGGTCGTATGGCGCCACGATCTGCTCGCTTTGAATCGATGTCAGGCTGGCTGCCGCGCCCAGGGTCTGCCAGCGCTGCGCCAGCACGCTGTAGCTCCAGGCGCCGTGCCCGCCGCTGAGCGCGACGTGGTTGTCCAGCAAGCGTTGCGACAGATGGGTGATGACGCTGGTGCGCGGAAAGTCGCGCCAGTAGTCGTCGTCGCTGACGCGGTTGAGGTGAAGTCGCAGGCCCGCTCCAGGCAGCCATGCCGAAGTCGGCAGGGCGTGCTGGTGCTGCAGCGCGTAAGCCCAGCGATCGCGGTCACGCAGGCGGTCACTCGGCATCCAGGCCGCGCGCAGCTGACCAGCGTAAGTCGGCTCCAGATAGCGGTATTCGCCGCCCAGGTCGAGACCGCGCCGTGTCATCAGCGTTGGGTACAGCGTCGCGTCGCGGTTGGGGGCCAGGTTGAAGTAATACGGTAGCGTGGTCTCCAAGCCGCTGCGGTTGTCCAGGTTGAGGGTGGGCGGCAACACCCCGCTCTTGCGCGCATCCGATAGCGGAAAACTGATCCACGGAGCAGCCAGCACGGTCACGCCCTGAAATTCAAGCCGCCCGGCCCGCGCTTCGCCATTGTTGGCCCCCTGGTCGAACAACACTTCGTCGGCGGTGACGGCCCATGCCGGCGTCCAAGGGCCACTGGCCGGGCGTGTGCAGGTGCTGTAGCGCACGTCGTAGGCCACGGCGCGCTGCTCATCCAGAAAAACCACCCGACTGGCTTCGCCCTGGCCGCCGTTGCGCAAAAAGGCAAATCGCACCGTGTCGAACTGGCCGGCAAAGGTGTCGAGTTGCAGGCTCAGGCGTTCGCCCTCGAAGACGTTGCCGGCGCGTACCACGCGGACCTGCCCTTCGGCCGTCGCTCGGTCGGTGCGGGCATCGTGCGTCAAGCGCTCGGCCCGCAACAGCACGTCGTGCCGCCGCAGTACGGCCTGCCCTTGCACCACCGTCGTGCCGTCCACCTGTCCGTGGATGCGCGCACCCTCCACCACCGCCGGCACTTGCCCGCGCACTGCCGGCGGCAGCGCCTCCTCCAGCGCCAGCGACGGCTGCAACGCCAGCGACTGCGCTGCTGCCCACGGCGCCAGGGTGGCCGCCAACGCCCCCGCCAGCCGCGAGGGGCGCACGGCACCGGGCCTGGCGCGGGCCGCAACGCCGGAGGGCATCAGGGGATCGAGGAGCTCACCGCAGCGCACGAAAGGGGCCTCATCAGGGTGGGGGATGGCGACTCCGTAGAATGCTGCCGATTATCCATGAGCGTATCCACTGCATCCTCCGCGGCTGCCATCACATGGGCCGATGCCGACCGCGCCGGCGCCTTTGCGCGTTGGCTCGAAAGCGTCGCGCCCCATCACAGCCTGCTGATCCCTACCCTGCGCCCGGCCAGTGCCGACGCGAGTTTTCGGCGCTATTTCCGTATCGACCGCACCCAGCAAGCCGGTGGCGGCAGCTGCATCGTGATGGACGCGCCGCCGGCGCACGAGGACTGCCGGCCCTTCGTGCGCGTGGCGGCCCTGATGCGCGGCGCCGGGGTGCGCGTGCCCGAGGTGCTGGCCTGGGACGAGGCGCACGGTTTCTTACTGCTCACCGATCTCGGGCCGCAGACGCTGCTGCAGGTGCTCGACCCGGCCCGACCCGAGGCGGCTTTGCCTTACTTCAAAGATGCCATCGCCGCCTTGGTGGATTGGCAGCGCGCCAGCCAGCCCGCCGTATTGCCGTCGTACGACGAGGCGCTGTTGCGGCGCGAGCTGGCACTGTTTGCCGACTGGTACGTGGAGCGCCACCGCGGCTGCGCGCTCGACGAGACGCAGCAACGCACCTTGCAGGCGACCTTCGACCTGATCGTGCAGCGCGTGCTGGCCCAGCCCACCGTGTGGGTGCACCGTGACTACATGCCGCGCAACCTGGTGCTGCCCTACGAGGGGTTCGACCCCGCACGGCCCGAGGGCCGCTTGGGCGTGCTGGATTTTCAGGATGCGGTGCACGGCCCCATCACCTACGACATCGCCAGCCTGATGCGCGATGCGTTCGTGAGCTGGGACGAGGAAGTCGTGCTCGACGTGACCATCCGCTACTGGGAGGCCGCGCGGCGCGTCGGCCTGTTGGACGCCGAGGGCTGGTCGCAGGACTTTGGCACCTTCTACCGCGCGGTGGAATGGATGGGCTTGCAGCGCCATCTGAAGGTGGCGGGGATCTTCGCGCGCTTGACGCTGCGGGACGCCAAGCCGCAGTACCTGGCGGATGCGCCGCGCTTCATCGCCTACATCCGCCACACCGCCGCCCGCTACCGCGAGCTGGGGCCGCTGCTGAAGCTGCTCGACGCCATCGAAGGCGCCGAGACGCCAGTGGGCTACAGCTTTGGGCGTTTGGGCTGACGCATCACCATGGCGGCGCCGCGCATCTATCATCCCGAGGCCCTGCGTCCAGGCCAAACCGTAACCCTGCCCGCAGCGGCCAGCCGCCATGTGCAGGTGCTGCGCCTGCAGCCGGGTAACGCCCTGACGCTGTTTGGCGACCCGCAGCTTGGCGGCGAATGGTCGGCGCGCATCACCGCCATCACTCGTCAGGCGGTGCAGGTGTGCGTGCAGGCGCACCACGCCGTCGAGCGCGAGCCCGCGCGCGCCGTGCATCTGGCCGTGGCCATGCCCGCCAACGAGCGCATGGACTGGTTGGTGGAAAAAGCCACCGAACTGGGCGTGGCCAGCGTGCAGCCGCTGATGACGGCGCGCAGCGTGCTGCGCTTGAGCGGCGAGCGGGCCGCCAAAAAAGTGGCGCACTGGCAAGCGGTGGCGGTGGCGGCGTGCGAACAGTGCGGTGGCAACCGGGTGCCACCGGTGCTGCCGGTGCGCACCCTGGCCCAGGCGCTGGCCGAGGGATGGGACGCGGCGGTGGTGGGCGGCGCGACCGCGGCGCCAGCGGCCAATGCCTTTTTGTCCTTGGGGGCCGATGCGCTGGCGCTGCGCCAATGGGCGCCGACCCCGTCGGGTGACCCCTGTCGGCTCCTCATCGGCCCCGAAGGCGGCCTGACCGAGGCCGAAGAGCAGGCGCTGCGAGCGGCCGGCTGGCAGCCGCTGTCGCTGGGGGCACGCGTGCTGCGCACCGAAACCGCTGCGCTGGCGGCGCTTTGCCTGCTCGGGCTCACCTGAGCCAGTCGCGTGCCGATCGAGGCTGCGTTGTGGGGCGGGCCGCGGTCGAGGTGGCAGTCGTGTTGGGATGGCGGTCGCGCGTTTCAGCACGCCGCCATGGCACCCAAGGCCGTCACCGAGGCATCGGTGTACACGGCGTCCAGGGGCAGCCGGCGCCCGGCGGCATGGTCCTGGATGCAGCGCCATACCAGCGGACTGCGGTGACGCTCGCGGCTGGCGGCCACTTCGTCGAGCGTCAGCCAAACCAGGCCAACGATGCCATGATCCAGCGCACGGCCGGTCACTGCGTCGCCCAATGCACCGGTAAAAGCCAGTCGCAGGTAGGTGATGTCTTCTCCCGTGCTGGGGCGCTGCAAGCGCGACAAATACACCCCCAGCAACGCCGTCGGGGTGAAGCGGTGCGCAGTTTCCTCCAGTACTTCGCGGATGCAGCCCTGCACCGGGCTTTCCCCCGGGTCCAAATGCCCCGCCGGGTTGTTCAAGCGCAGCCCTTCCGGGGTGTGCTCCTCCACCAGCAGATAGCGGCCATCGCGCTCGATGATCGCGGCTACCGTGACACTTGGTTTCCAGCGCGTATCCATGGGGCGCCAGTATAGGCGCTCCAAAAACAGGCGGCGGGCCGCAGACCCAGACGGCGGCGGCGCGGGTCGGAAAAATATTGGCCATTGCTTATATTCGAGCCGTGGGTAAGCGATGCGGCCCGGTTGTACGGCCGCCTATCAGGGAAAACCCGAACCCGCAAATGTCGGCCAAACGATGGCGTGCGCGGCCAAAACCCGTTACGCTGATGGCGTTTGTCCGGTAGCGGGCGCGAGCGCCGTGCGCGGTAGCCCGGGCGCTCGATGGCCGCCGCGGCGTCGTGCCGTGTCGCCGCACTAAACGATGTGGAGCGAGGAGAACGACCATGCGCATAGGCGTGCCCGCCGAGACGGCGGCACTGGAAACCCGGGTCGCGGTCACCCCAGAGACCGCTAAAAAACTCGTGGCGCAGGGCCATGCGGTGCAGGTGCAGACCGGGGCCGGGGTGGCGGCGGGCGCCACCGACGAGGCCTACCGCATCGCGGGTGCCGAGATCGTGGACGCTGCCTCCGCCTGGAGTGCCGAGCTCGTGCTGAAGGTGCGCGCCCCTGCTCCTGACGAGGTGAGACTGCTCAGGCCTGGGGCCACCTTGGTCGGCATGCTCAATCCGTTCGACGCCGAAGGGCTGCAGCGGCTAGCCGTAGCGGGCGTGACTGCGTTTGCGCTGGAAGCGGCTCCGCGCACCACGCGCGCACAGAGCATGGACGTGCTGTCCAGCCAGGCCAATATCGCCGGCTACAAGGCGGTGCTGCTGGCTGCGCACCACTACCCGCGCCTGTTTCCCATGTTGATGACGGCCGCGGGCACCATCAAGGCTGCGCGCGTGGTGGTGTTGGGCGTGGGCGTGGCGGGTTTGCAGGCGATTGCCACCGCCAAGCGGCTCGGTGCCGTCATCGAAGCGTCGGACGTGCGCCCAGCGGTCAAAGAGCAGGTCGAGTCGCTCGGGGCCAAGTTCATCGACGTACCTTACGAGACGGAGGAAGAGCGCGAGTGCGCCCAAGGCGTGGGAGGCTACGCGCGCCCGATGCCCGCGAGCTGGCTGCAACGTCAGCAGGCGGAAGTGGCCAAGCGCGTGGCGCAGGCCGACGTGGTCATCTCCACCGCGCTCATCCCTGGCCGTCCGGCGCCCACGCTCGTCACCGAAGACATGGTGCGCAGCATGAAGCCGGGCTCGGTGATCGTGGACATCGCCGCCGGGCGCGGGCCAGTGGGCCCGCATGGCCAGCCGGGTGGCAACTGCCCACTGACGGTGCCGGACCAGGTGGTGCAGGTGCACGGCGTCACCCTCGTGGGCCACACCAACCTGCCGGCCTTGGTACCGGCCGACGCTTCGGCTCTATACGCGCGCAACGTGCTCGATTTTCTCAAGCTCATTTGTCCGAAGGGCTGCGCGGCGATTCAGGTACCGTTGGATGACGACATCGTCGCTGCGTGCCTGATGACCCAGGGTGGCGAGGTCAAGCGCCGCGCCTGACCAGCATGCACGTGCGCCGCGCCCCCGTTGCCGTCCCTGTCGATCACCGCCGATGGCCCGAAAAACCCAATCGCTGGATGCCACCATGGAAGCCGTCTCCCCGCTGATCCTCAATCTCATCATCTTCGTGCTCGCCATCTACGTGGGCTACCACGTGGTGTGGAACGTCACCCCGGCCCTGCATACGCCGCTGATGGCCGTCACCAACGCCATCTCGGCCATCGTCATCGTCGGTGCCATGCTGGCGGCGGCGCTCACCGAAACCAGTCTGGCCAAAACGATGGGCGTGCTGGCGGTGGCGCTGGCCGCCGTCAACGTCTTCGGTGGCTTTCTGGTCACGCGCCGCATGCTGGAAATGTTCAAGAAAAAAGAGCGCAAGGCCAACCCGGCCGATGAAGGAGCTGCCCGATGAGCATGAATGTCGTCGTTTTGCTGTACCTGGTGGCCAGCGTCTGCTTCATCCAGGCGCTCAAGGGCCTGAGTCACCCCACCACCTCCATCCGCGGTAACGTGTTTGGCATGGTCGGCATGGCGATTGCCATCGTCACCACGGTCGGGCTGATCACGACGCTGGCCGATCGCATGGCGCTCGACGAAGTCAGCGGCCTGGGCTGGGTCGCACTCGGCCTGGTGGCCGGGGGCGGCGTCGGCGCCATCATGGCCAAGCGGGTGGAAATGACCAAGATGCCCGAGCTGGTGGCCTTCATGCACAGCATGGTGGGCTTGGCGGCGGTGTGCATTGCGATTGCCGTGGTGGTGGAGCCGTGGGCGTTCGACCTCGCGCCCAAGGGCGGCGCCATCCCGTTCGGCAACAAAATCGAGCTGTTCCTCGGCTCGGCGGTGGGTGCCATCACCTTCAGCGGCTCGGTCATCGCCTTTGGCAAGCTCTCGGGCAAGTACAAATTCCGCCTGTTTCAGGGCGCGCCGGTGGTGTTTCGCGGCCAGCACCTGCTCAACCTGGCGCTGGGGTTGTTGGTGATCGCATTGGGCGTGGTATTCGCTGCAACCGGCCAGTGGGCGGCCTTTGCGCTGCTGACGGCGCTGAGCTTCGTGCTCGGCGTGCTCATCATCATTCCGATTGGCGGCGCCGACATGCCGGTGGTGGTGTCCATGCTCAACAGCTACTCGGGCTGGGCGGCGGCGGGCATCGGTTTTTCGCTCAACAACCCCATGCTCATCATCGCCGGCTCGCTGGTGGGCTCCTCGGGTGCGATCCTGAGCTACATCATGTGCAAGGCGATGAACCGCTCGTTCATCAACGTGATTTTGGGTGGTTTCGGCGGCGGGGGCGGGGCCGAGGCGGGGGCGGCCCAAGTGCAGCGCACGGTGCGCAGCGGCAGTGCCGAAGACGCCGCCTTCATCCTCTCCAACGCTGAGAGCGTCATCATCGTGCCCGGCTATGGCTTGGCGGTGGCGCGCGCCCAACACGCCGTCAAGGAGCTGGCCGACAAACTCACCGCCAAAGGCATCAGCGTGCGCTACGCCATCCACCCGGTGGCGGGCCGCATGCCGGGGCACATGAACGTGC
The DNA here is from genome assembly GCF_007556685.1 of Tepidimonas charontis. Lineage (GTDB taxonomy): Bacteria > Pseudomonadota > Gammaproteobacteria > Burkholderiales > Burkholderiaceae_C > Tepidimonas > Tepidimonas charontis. Next base: position 27,607 of record NZ_VJON01000035.1, read on the forward strand.
TGCTGGCCGAAGCCGAGGTGCCCTACGACCAGGTCTTCGAGATGGAGGACATCAACCCCGAATTCGGCCAGACCGATGTGGCCATCATTCTGGGCGCCAACGACGTGGTCAACCCGGCGGCGCTGCAAAAAGGCAGCCCGATTTACGGCATGCCGATTCTGGAGGCGTACAAAGCACGCACCGTCATCGTCAACAAACGCTCCATGGCCGCCGGCTACGCTGGCCTGGACAACGAGCTGTTTTACATGGACAAGACGATGATGGTGTTTGGCGACGCCAAGAAGGTGGTGGAGGAGATGGTCAAGGCCATCGAGTGAGTGCGATGGCGGGCATGGTCATTCGCGAGTGCTCTGTGCCGTTGTCCTGTCGCCGCCCCGTCAAATCAGATCGAACGATCGTTCGGAAAAACCCTGATGCGGTGCGCCAACGCCAGGGCTTTGGGGAATAATGCGGCGGACACCGTCAGTTCAGTGTCAGGCGCGTGCGCGCGCCTGGCGCGCCCACCCTGCAGGAGACCGCATGAGCACTGTGACCGCTGCCGACAAGCCCTGGTTGAAGCACTACCCGGAGGGCGTGCCGGCCGAAATCGATCCGTCGGCCTACCGTTCCCTGGTGGCGTTGATGGAGGAGAGTTTTGCCAAGTATGCCGGACGGCCCGCTTACAGCTTCCTGGGCAAGGAGTGGACGTATCGGGAGGTGGATGACCTGTCGCGGGCGCTGGCGGCTTACTTGCAAGGCCTGGGACTGCAGCGCGGCGACCGCGTGGCCGTGATGATGCCCAATGTGCCGCAGTACCCGATCGCGGTGGCGGCCATCCTGCGCGCGGGCTATGTCTTGGTCAACGTCAACCCGCTCTATACCGCGCGCGAGCTGGAGCACCAGCTCAAGGACAGCGGCGCCAAGGCCATCTTCATCATCGAAAATTTCGCCCACACGCTGCAGCAGTGTCGCGCTGCCACACCGGTGCAGCACGTGGTGCTGTGCGCCATGGGTGATTTGTTGGGGGCTAAGGGCCTCATCGTCAATCTGGTGGTGCGGCACGTCAAAAAGTTGGTGCCGCCCTTCGAGTTACCGGGGGCGGTGCGCTTCAACAGCGCCGTGGCGCGCGGCCGCAAAGGCGTCTATCGCGCGGTCGACGTGGGGCCGGACGACGTGGCCGTGTTGCAGTACACCGGCGGCACCACCGGTGTGAGCAAAGGCGCCGTGCTGCTGCACCGCAATCTGATTGCGAATGTATTGCAGTCCGAGGCCTGGGAAGCGCCCGCACGCCAGACGATTCCGCCGCACGAGCAGCCCACAGCGGTGTGTGCGCTGCCGCTGTACCATATCTTCGCCTTCACGGTGAATATGATGCTGGGCATGCGCACTGGGGGCAAAACCATCCTCATCCCCAATCCGCGCGACATCTCGGCGGTGCTCAAAGAGCTCTCCAAGCACACCTTCCACAGCTTCCCAGCGGTCAATACGCTGTTCAATGCGCTGCTGAATCACCCGGACTTCGACACGGTCAACTGGCGCAACTTGCGCGTGACGCTGGGCGGCGGCATGGCGGTGCAGGCGGCAGTGGCCAAGCGCTGGCTGGAGCGCACCGGCTGCCCCATTTGCGAGGGCTACGGCCTGTCCGAGACGAGCCCCTCGGCCTGCTGCAATCCGGTCACGGCTAAAGAGTTTTCCGGCACGATCGGCATGCCCATCCCGAGCACCGAGCTCAAGTGTATGGACGACGAGGGCAACGAAGTGCCGATGGGCACGCCCGGCGAGATCGCGATTCGCGGCCCGCAGGTCATGGCGGGTTACTGGCAACGCCCGGAGGAGACGGCCAAGGTGATGACCGCCGACGGGTGGTTCCGCACCGGCGATATCGGCGTCATGGACGAGCGCGGCTACTTCAAGATCGTGGACCGCAAGAAGGACATGATCCTGGTGTCGGGCTTCAACGTCTACCCCAATGAGGTGGAGGACGTGGTGGCGCAGTGTGAGGGGGTGCTGGAGTGCGCGGCGGTCGGCATCCCCGATGAACACTCGGGCGAGGCGGTCAAGCTGGTGGTGGTGAAAAAAGACCCGGCGCTGACCGAAGCGCAGATTCGCGCCTTCTGCGAAGAGCGCCTGACCGGCTACAAGCGCCCCAAGGTGATCGAGTTTCGCACCGAGCTGCCCAAGTCCCCCGTGGGCAAGATTTTGCGGCGAGAATTACGGGAGAAAAAGTAACCCCATTCTGGAGCGTGCCCGATGTCTCGCATCGCCGTCGTCAGTGCCGTACACGAAGAGCTGGCGGAAATCTTGCAGCTCATGCCCGACGAGCACAAGGTCACGGTGGCGGGGCGTGAGTTCTGGCAAGGCCACTTGCAGGGGCACGAGGTGGTGGCGGTGCTGTGCGGCATTGGCAAGGTGGCGGCGGCCACCACCGCCACGCTGTTGCACGAGCGCTTTCAACCGGAGTACATCGTCTTTACCGGCGTGGCGGGCGGGCTGGCGCCGGGCATCGAGGTGGGCGACGTGGTCGTGGGTGCGCGTTACTTGCAGCACGACCTGAGTGCGGCGCCCTTGTTCCCACAGTGGGAAGTGCCGGGCAGCGGCAAGCAGCACTTCGACGCCGATTTGGTGCTGGCGCAGGTGCTGGAAGAAGCCGCACGCGACGCCGTCACCTGGTTGCCCAAGCTGGTCAGCGCCGAGACGCTGCGCGCCTTCGGGCTGCATCGGCCCACGGTTCATCGCGGGCTGATCATCAGCGGTGACCGATTCATCACGCGCATGGCCGAATCCCAGGCGCTGCGTGAGGCCCTGCCCGATGCGCTGGCGGTGGATATGGAAAGCGCCGCGGTGGCGCAGGTGTGCTGGGATTACGGCACGCCGTTTGCCGCGGTGCGCACCATCTCCGACCGCGCCGACGACGAAGCCCACATCGACTTCCAAGCCTTCATGCGTGACGTGGCCCGTCACTACAGCGCACGCATCGTGCGCAAGGCGCTCAATCTGTTGTAAGGCAGTTGGGGCGCATGGCACGAGCCTTCGATTACAGACCGTGCGTACCACTTCAACCATCGCCACCAAGCTCGTCTACGCCGGTTTGTGGTTACTGCTGGCCGCGACGGCCTCCATTGGCGTAACGCTGTGGGTTACGTGGCAACTCGAAGGCGGGGCGGCTGCTGTCAATGAGGCTGGTCGCTTGCGGATGCAAGTCTGGCGGCTCGACGCGGCACGTGGCGCGTCCTTGCCAGCGGCACAGCGTGCCGAACTGGTGGCGGAATTCGAGGCGAGCTTGCGGCGGCTGCGCCTGGGGGATCCGCAGCGGCCGCTTGCGGTGCCGTGGACCCCGAGTATTCGGGAGCGATTCTCTGCCGTTGAGACCACCTGGAACCGGCAACGCCACCTCTGGTATCCCGAAGGGGATCTCGATCCCTCCGGTGCCGCGAATGTGTCGTGTCTCGGATGATTCGTTGACTGGACGACGCCGTGGTTTACTCTTGGCCCGAGAGGTCATGCTGGAGCTGAAACGATGCATCTGGAGGCTGCACAAGAACGCCACCACGACACCCAGGATCCGCGCCGAGATCCAGGTCAGCAAGGAGCCCATGAGGGTTCTGGCCCAGCGCTTTGGCGTGAGTGTCTGCACCACCAGCCCGCTGGAAGAAGCGTGCATCGGTTCATGACGCCTCCCATACCCCT
>NZ_VJON01000036.1 GCF_007556685.1 Tepidimonas charontis
CACCTTGAGCCGCTCGATCTCCCGCTCGCTCATCTCGATGCGCTTGTCCACCCAGCCCTCCGCTTCCAGACCAACAAGCGGACATTTCTACTTTGCCGGAAGCGGACATTACTATCTTGCTTCTACACTGGCGTGCAGGCAGATGGCTGCTGCTGCCGCGACGTTGAGCGACTCCTCGCCGCCGGGCTGCGCGATGCGTACCGTCAGCGCCGCTTGCGCCTGCAACGCCGCCTGCACCCCCTGCCCTTCGTGCCCGAACAACCAGGCACATGGCCACGGCAGGTCGGCCTCGTGCAGCCACTGGCCGTGGTGCGAACTGGTGGCCAGCAGCGGCACGCGCAAGGCGTGCAAATCGCCGGGTTCGCACCCTTCGAGTATGTGTAGATGAAAATGCGCCCCCATGCCGGCGCGCAACACCTTCGACGACCACAGCGCCACCGTACCCCGCAAGGCGACGATTTGGCGCACACCGAACGCGGAGGCGCTGCGCAGAATCGAGCCGACGTTGCCCGGATCCTGCAGCCGATCCAGCACCACCGCGGGGGCGTCACCCTGCCATGTCGGCTGCGCCGGCACGCGGGCCAGGCAGGCGATGGGCGCTGGCGACTCGAGCGCGCTGATGTGGCGCATCAGCGCCGGCGTCACCGTCCATACCGGCACGGCGGGATCGAGCCCGTTCTGGCGCCGCCAGGTTTCGACCCATGCCAGACCGGCGGGTGTGCTCACCAGCGCCACGGGCACACCGGCGCGCGCCAGTAGCGCCGCGCACAGATGGTCACCTTCCACCCACATCAGCCCGGCGCGCCGATCCACACCACCGGCCTGTGCCAAGCGGCGCAGCTGCTTGATGCGCGGGTTGTCGCGCGACGTCAAAGGGATCGGCGGCGCCTGTTCGTTGTGCGTGTGCCTCATCGCTGCCCCAGCGGTACGGTGGGCTGCGCCAGCGCAGCGTGTGTCAGAGCGTGCGCCACCGGCGCAAAACTGCGCCGGTGGGCGGGCGTCGGCCCATACATCTGCAGCGCGCGCAGGTGTTGCGCGGTGCCGTAGCCACGGTGCCGATCGAAACCATACGCCGGATAGCATGCGTGCAGCGCGTCCATGAGCCGGTCGCGCGTCACCTTGGCCACGATGGAGGCGGCAGCGATGGCGGCGTCGGTCGCGTCGCCACGCACCACCGCCTCGGCCCGCATCGGCAAGACGGGCAGACGGTTGCCGTCCACCCGTACCAGCGACGGGCGCAGACGCAGCGCAGCCACTGCGCGCTGCATGGCCAACAAGGTCGCTTGCAGGATATTCAGGCGGTCGATCTCCTCCACCTCGGCCACGCCCACGCCAACGCACAGCGCGCGCGCCATGATGGCGTCGTAGAGCCGCTCACGCCGCGCGGGGCAAAGCGTCTTGGAGTCGGCCACGCCGGCAATCGGTCGTTGCTCGTCCAACATCACCGCCGCGGCCACCACGGGGCCGGCCAGCGGGCCGCGTCCGGCTTCGTCGACGCCGGCCACCAAGCCATCGTCTCCCCAATGCAGCGGCAACTGCAGGGCGGGCGTGTCGCCGGCAGCCGATCCGGCGCGATGACGCATCCGGCGGTTGCTCATACGACAGCCGGCCCGCGTTGGAGCAGCGGCTCGATGGCGCGCACTGCCAGCGCCACCGTATCGCGCTGCAAGGTCTGGTGCAAGGCAGCAAAGCGCGCCTGCAGCGCGGCGCGGCGCGCACGGGCGCTGTCCCCCTCATCCAGCCAGGCCAGGGTCTCACGCGCCAGAGCTGCGGGGGTGGCCGCTTCCTGCAGCAGCTCGGGCACCACGAAGTCACCGGCCAGGATATTGGGCAGCCCCACCCACGGTTGACGCATTTTGCGCCGCGTCAACCACCACGACAACGGGTGCATGTGGTAGGCAATGACCATCGGCCGCTGAAAGAGCGCGGTCTCCAGCGTCGCGGTACCGCTGGCCACCAAGGCGACGTCGCAGGCCGCTAGCGCCCGGTGGGACTGGCCGCGCAGCACGCGTACGGCGGTGGCCGCCGGCGTCGCCGCCACCTGGGCGGCGATGGCGTCGTGCAGATGGGGCACCGCCGGCAGCACGAAGGCCAGTCGGGGCTGCTCGCGCCGCATGTGCTGCGCCGCCGCCAAAAAGCGCAGCAGCAAGTGGGCGATCTCGGCACGCCGGCTGCCCGGCAACAGGGCCACCACCGGCGTGTCGGCGGGCAGCCCCAGCGCCGCGCGCGCCGCCGCCCGATCGGGCTGGCGCGGAATGACGGCGGCCAAGGGATGCCCGACGAAGGTGGCTGCGATGCCGTGTTCGGCCAGCAACGCGGGCTCGAAAGGAAAGACACACAGCACATGATCGCAGGCCCGCCGGATCAGTGCCGCCCGCTCGGGGCGCCAGGCCCAAATGGCGGGCGCCACGAACTGCACCGTGGGCACCCCAGCCGCGCGCAGGTCGGCTGCCAGCGGCAGGTTGAAGTCGGGCGCGTCGACACCGATGAACAGGTCGGGGCGGTCGTGTAGCCAGCGCGCACGCAGCGCGCGCCGGATGCCGACGATCTCGGCGTAGTGCCGCAGCACCTCGACGTAGCCGCGCACCGCCAGCCGCTCGCTGGGCCACCAGGCGGTGCAGCCCTGCGCCTGCATGGCCGGGCCGGCCACGCCAGCGGCGGCCAGCGCCGGCCAGCGCTGGCGCAGCCCGCACAGCAGCTCGGCGGCCAGCACATCGCCGGAGGCCTCGCCCGCCACCATGCCCAACCGTGGACCGCGCGGCTGCATCATGGCACCTGCCGCCGAGCCAGCCGAGCGCATCGCGTCATCGCCCTGCGCGCCGCTGGCTGCCCGGTTACCGCTGGCTCGTCCATCCATCGTGCCCGCGCCGCTTAGCGTACGATGCCGCGCTGCGCATCGACGCCAGCCAAAAAGTCGCTCATCAGGGCCACGTCGGCGGCGGCCTCGGGGTACTGCTCGGCCAGCGCCACCACGCGCTGCTGCGCCTGCTGCAGGGTCAGCCCCTGGCGGTACAGGGCTTTGTGCATGGCTTTGACGGCGGCGATGCGGGTGGCCGAGAATCCGCGCCGGCGCAAACCCTCGTAGTTCATCGAGCGCGCACGCGCCGGCTGGCCCTGCGCCATCACGAACGGCGGCACATCGGCAAACAGCAAGGCACACATCGCGGTCATGGCGTGCGCGCCGATGCGCACGAACTGGTGCACGACGGTGAAGCCGCCCAGAATCGCCCAGTCGCCCACCTGTACGTGGCCGGCCAGCTGCGCGTTGTTGGCGAAAATGGTGTTGTTGCCCACCACGCAGTCGTGCGCCAGGTGGGTGTAGGCCATCATCCAGTTGTCGTTGCCCAGCCGCGTCACGCCACCGCCTTGGACGGTGCCGATGTGGTAGGTGCTGTATTCACGAATGGTGTTGCGGTCGCCGATCACCAGCTCACAGGGCTCGCCGGCGTATTTTTTATCCTGGCTGGGCAGCCCGAGCGAGACGAACGGATAAATGCGGTTGTCGCGCCCGATGGTGGTGCGTCCGTCGAGCACGCAGTGCGCCCCCACCGTGGTGCCCGGGCCGATGCGCACCTGCGGCCCCACCACGGTGTACGGCCCGATGACCACGTCATCGGCCAGCTCGGCGCGTGGGTCGACCAGCGCGGTCGGATGAATCTGCGCCATGGCCGACGCTATCAGGCGATGGTCCGCATGGTGCACATGAGCTCGGCCTCACAGGCAGCTTCCTCGCCCACGCGCGCCGTACCGCCGAACTTGAAGATGCCAGCCTTCATGCGTTGCAGGGTCACCTCCATCACCAGCTGGTCGCCCGGCTCCACTGGGCGCTTGAAGCGCGCGCCATCGATCCCCGCAAAGTAGTACACCGTCTTGTCGTCGGGCGTCACGCCCAGGGTATCGAAAGCCAGCAAGGCCGCCGTTTGCGCCAACGCTTCCAACATCAGCACCCCCGGAAACACCGGCCGATGGGGGAAATGACCCATGAACACCGGTTCGTTGATGCTGACATTTTTCAGCGCGCGAATGCGGTGGCCCTTGTCCAGCTCCAGTACCCGATCCACCAACAGGATCGGGTAGCGGTGCGGCAGTTGTTTGAGGATCTGGTGGATGTCCATGCTCATGTCGTGCGTCGCTCCAGGGCTTTGAGGCGCTCGCGCAGCGCGTGCAGCTGGCGCAGCGTCGCGGCGTTTTTTTCCCACGCGCGATTGTCGTCGATTGGAAAGACGCCGCTGTAGTGGCCGGGCTGACGGATCGAGCGCATCACCACCGACGCCGCCGAGATGTGTACATGATCGGCCAGCTCCAGGTGCCCCAGCACGATGGCGCCGCCGCCCAATGTGCAGTAGGCGCCGATGCGCGCCGACCCGGCCACGCCGACACAGCCGGCCATCGCGGTGTGGCGGCCGACGCGCACGTTGTGCCCGATCTGAATCAAATTGTCGAGCTTGACACCGTCTTCGAGTACGGTGTCGCCCAGCGCGCCGCGGTCGATGCAGCAGTTGGCGCCGATCTCGACGGCGTCACCGATGCGCACCGCACCGAGCTGCTCGATTTTGACCCAGGCTCGCCCACCGTCGGGCTGCGGCTCGGGCGCAAAGCCAAACCCGTCGGCGCCGATGACGGTGCCAGCGTGGACGATGCCGTGCGCACCGATGCGGCAGTCGTAGCCCAGCACCACACTGCTGCCTAGGTGCGTGCCGGCCCCCACGGCGGCGCGTGCCTGCACGTGTGCGTGCGCGCCGATGGTGGCGCCGTCGCCGATCACCGCCTCTTCATCGATGACGGCAAAGGGGCCGATCGAGACACCCGCACCGATGCGCGCCGTCGGATGCACCCAGGCGCTGGGGTGGATACCGACTACGCTGGGGCGGGGCGCGACGTGTTGGCGCCACCACTGGGTCAGCCGGGCGAAGGCCAAGTAGGGGTCGGGAAACACCCACGCGCACCACCCGCCCGGCGGCGGGTCCGGTCGCTGCAGCACGGCGCCGACCAGGGCCGGCGCCGCCATCACGACGCCGGCGCGGGAGCGCCGCAACATCGCTTCGTAGCGGGGTTGCGCGATGAAGGCGAGACTGCCCGCGTCCGCCTCGTCCAGCGGCGCGAGGCGCTCGACGCTGCGCTCGCCGTTGCCACACAGCGCTCCGCCCAATGCGGACTGCAGAGTCGTCAGGGGAATGGCCGGGCTCATTGGGAACGCCCTTGGCCAGGCGCACGCACGGCCTGCACCGTCAGCGCGCGTTGTTCAGTCCGTTGATCACCTTGTCGGTGATGTCGTGGCGCGGCGCAATGTAGACCGCCTCTTGCAGGATCAAATCGTACTTCTCCGCCTCGGCAATCTGCCGGATCACCCGGTTGGCGCGCTCGATGACTTGCTGTAATTCCTCGTTGCGCCGCTGCGCCAGATCTTCCTGAAATTCGCGGCGGCGGCGCTGGAAGTCGCGGTCGAGCTCGGCGATCTGACGCTGACGTGCGGCACGCTGGGATTCGGATAGGGTCGGCGCGTCCTTCTCGAACTTCTCGCTGGCTTGGCGCAATTGATTGCCCAGCGCCTCGAGATCGCGCTCGCGACGCGAAAACTCCTGCTCCAGACGGGCTTGAGCGGCCTTGGCGGCGTTGGAGTCGCGCAGGACGCGCTCGGTGTTGACGAAGCCGATCTTGAACTCCTGCGCCCAGGCGGCGCCGATGCTGGCCGCCGCAGCGACGATGACGGCGCCGCGCGCCCACCACGAACGAGACAATCGTTTCATCAGAAAGAGGTACCGATTTGGAATTGGATGCTCTGCGTCTTGTCACCGGTTTGCTTGCGCACCGGCTTGGCAAAGGCGATTCTAAGCGGCCCCACCGGCGAGATCCAGCTGATGCCCAAGCCTGCGGAGGCGCGCAGTTCGTTCAGCCGCAGCGGTTGTCCGGCGGCATAGACGTTGCCGAGGTCGAAGAAACCGAACAGACGCAAGGTGCGGTCGTTGCCGGCGCCGGGGAATGGCGCGATCAGCTCGGTGTTGAGCAGGATGGACTTCGTGCCGCCCAGATAGGCCACTTCACCTGCGCCACCGCCGACGATGGCGCTGGTGCCCCCCAGGGTGCCTTGCTCGAAGCCGCGCACCGAGCCCAGCCCACCACCGTAAAAATGTTTGAACAGCGGCACCGGTTTGCCGCCGAGCCCCTTGGCCCAGCCCAGCTCAGCGTTGAAAGCGAGCGTAAAGCGCCTGTCCAACGGCAGATATTGCTGGTACTGGCCGTTGCCCTTGACGTAGCGGGTGTCGCCGGCGATGCCGAGCTCACCGTTGAGGCGCATCAGCCGCCCGCGCGTCGGCACCAACGCACTGTCGCGTTCGTCGCGCGCCCAGCCCACCGTCAACGGCACCGACAACGGCTTGTCACCGAAGGTGGCGATGAAGTCGTCGTACGCCACGGGCATGCGGTTGCCACGCTCGATCTTGGTCTGCTCCACCCCGATGCCGAAATACACGGTGTCGGTTTCGGTGAACGGCACGCCGAAGCGAATCGCTGCCCCGGGCGTCACCAGCCGGTAGTCCGAGTCCTGCGCATCGTAGGGGCGCGTGGTGCGGTAGTACAGGTCGAGCGAGCGGGACACCCCATCGTCGGTGAAGTAGGGGTTGGTGGTGCTCAGCACGAATTGGCGATTGAATTTGCTGGTGTTGACGTTCAACCCCAGATAGTTGCCCGTGCCGAAGACGTTTTCCTGCTGGATGCCGGCCAGCACCGAGAGTTTTTCCGCCTGCGAGTAGCCGGCGCCGATGCTCAAGTTACCGGTGGGCTTTTCCACCACGGTCAGCACCAGGTCCACCTGGTCCGGCGCCCCCGGCACCTCCTGCGTGTCGATGCGCACATCGGTGAAGAAGCCCAGCCGGTCCACCCGGTCACGCGACAGACGGATTTTCTCGCTGTCGTACCACGCGGCTTCGAACTGGCGAAATTCGCGCCGGATGACCTCGTCGCGCGTGCGGTTGTTGCCCTCGATGAGGATGCGGCGCACGTAGGCCCGACGCGACGGCTGCGCCTGCAAGACGATGGTGACGCGGTTTTTCTCGCGGTCGATTTCCGGAACGGCTTCGACCCGCGCGAAGGCGTAGCCGAACTGGCCGTAGTAGTCGGTGAAGGCCTTGACGGTCTCACTGACCTGTTCGGCGTTGTACGGCTGCCCGGGCTGGATGCGCACCAGCGCCCGAAATTCCTCTTCCTTGCCCAGGAAGTCGCCCTCCAGCCGCACCGCCGACACCACGTAGCGCGGCCCTTCGGTGATGTTGATGGTCAGCGACAGCGTCGACTTGTCCGGCGACAGCGCCACCTGCGTGGAGTCGATGTTGAACTCCAGGTAGCCACGCGTCAGGTAGTACGAACGCAATGACTCCAGATCGGCACTGAGCTTGGCGCGCGAGTAGCGGTCGCTCTTGGTGTACCAGCTCAGCCAACCGCCGGTGTCCAGATCGAACAGATCGAGCAGCGTTTTTTCGGGGAAGGCGCGTGCGCCTACGATACGGATGTCGCGAATCTTGGTGACGTCGCCTTCGACCACGTTGAACTGGATGTTGACGCGGTTGCGTTCGATCGGCGTCACCGTGGTGGTCACCTGCACCGCGTACAGGCTGCGGTTGAGGTATTGGCGTTTGAGCTCCTGCTCAGCGCGGTCGGCCAGCGCTCGGTCGAATGGCCGCCCCTCGGTCAGACCGATGTCGCGCAGCGCCCGGCGCAGCACCTCGTTGTCGAACTCCTTGACGCCGCTGAAGCTGATGTCGGCCACGGTCGGCCGTTCCTCGACGATGACCACCAGCACATCGCCATCGACCTGCAGGCGCACGTCGGAAAACAGCCCCAAGTTGAACAGCGCCCGGATCGCGGCCGCCCCTTGCTCATCGGAGTAGGTGTCACCGACGCGAAACGGCAACGAGGCAAACACCGTACCCGGTTCGACACGTTGCAGACCTTCGACGCGAATGTCGCGCACCACGAAGGGATCGACCGCCCATGCGGGCAACGATGCCGCCAGGGTCGCCAGCCACACGCTGGCACGCACGCGCCAGCGGCGCTTGGGAGATGATTTCATGCCATTCACAACGCCCGGGCGTCAGCCGAGCAAACGGGCCAAATCGTTGAAGAGCGCCAGCGACATCAGAGCGACGAGGATCGCCACGCCACCCCGCTGCAGCCGGTCCATCCAGACTTCGGGCAGCGGCCGACCGGCCACCGCCTCCCACAAATAATACATCAGGTGCCCGCCGTCCAAGACGGGCAACGGCAGCAGGTTCAGCACCCCCAGAGAGACACTGACCAAGGCCAGAAAACTCAGGAACGCCATCGCACCCAGGCTGGCCGATCGGCCCGCATAGTCGGCGATCGTCAGCGGGCCACTGAGGTTGCGCAGCGAGGCTTCTCCGACCAGCATGCGCCCCATCATCTGCAACGTCAAACCCGCGACCTCGGCGGTGCGGGCGACCCCCTCCCCCACCGCTGCGAGAGGGCCGCTGGAGACCACCGTCATCGCCGGCGCCTCGCCGATCATCGCGCCGACTCGTCCCACCCACGCTTCACCTTGCCGCTGGGCCTGGGGTGTGACCGTCAGCTCCAGCGTCTGCTGGCCGCGCTCGATACGCCACACCTGGGCACGCGCGCGCCCTTGCGCATCGACGGCCGAGCGGATGCGTGCGCGCAAGGTCTGCGCATCCGGCACGGCCTCGCCGTCCACCGCCAGCACCCGGTCGCCGGGCTGCAGGCCGGCGGCGGCCGCGGCTCCGTCGGGCAGCACGTCTCCCAGCACGGGGGCCGACCACGGCGCCACGATGCCGATGCGCTCGAACGTCGCCGTGTCGAGCTCGCGGCTGCCCAATTGCGACAGCGGCAGCTCGACGGTGCGCAGCGCCGGCGCCTCGGGGCCGTCGGCCAACCACAGCCGCAGGTCACGCCCATCGAGTACGGCACGGCTGATGCGCCAGCGCAGCTCATCGAAGGAGCGCACCGCCTCGGGATGATCGTCGATGGCCGCGGCCTGTACCCATTCACCGCCGCGGATGCCAGCGCGCTGCGCCAGCGTATCGGCGGCCGGCACGGCCAACACGGGCTGTGGCTGCGGCGTGCCCCACCACGCGATGAACGCGTACAGGGCCGCGGCCAGCAGCAGGTTGGCCGCTGGCCCCGCCGCCACGATGAAGGCCCGCTGATGCAGCGGGCGCGCATTGAAGGCCAGATGACGCTGCTGCGCAGCAACGGGGCCCTCACGCTCGTCGAGCATGCGCACATATCCGCCCAAGGGCAAGGCGCTGACTACAAATTCGGTGCCCGCGCGATTGCGCCAGCGCAGCAGGGGCCGCCCGAAGCCAATCGAGAAGCGCAGCACGGGCACGCCGCATGCCACCGCCGCACGGTAGTGCCCCCACTCGTGCACCGCGATCAGAATCGAAATCGCCACCAGGAACGAAAAAACGGTCAGCATGGGCTCTCCACGAACGGTTGCGCCGCGCACTGCGCACGCGGGCGCGGCTCACGCATCCTGCAGACGGCGCACCCACTGCGCTGCACAGGCCCGCGCTTGCGCGTCCAGCGCCAACAGGTCGGCCAAATCCTGGGGTTTGGAGGGCAGGCACTGCTCCAGCGTTCCACGGTTGACGACGTAGATGCGGTCAAAACGCAGCCGCCCCTGCAAAAACGCTTCCACGGCCACCTCGTTGGCGGCGTTGAGCACTGCGGTGGTGCCGGCCGGGGCCGCCAACGCTTCCCAGGCCAAAAACAAGCACGGAAACCGACTCGCATCCGGGGCCTCGAACGTCAGCGCCCCCAGGCGGCCAAAGTCCAGCGGCTCGGCCCCCGAGGCCATGCGCTCCGGCCAGCTCAGGCCGTAGGCGATCGGCACCCGCATGTCCGGCGTGCCCAATTGCGCGACGACCGAGCCATCGCGATACTGGACCATCGAATGAATCACGCTCTGCGGGTGAATCACGACCTCGATCTGCTGCGGGGCAAAGCCGAACAGGTAGCGCGCCTCAATGACTTCGAGCGCCTTGTTCATCATCGTCGCCGAGTCCACCGAGATCTTGCGTCCCATGACCCAATTGGGGTGCGCGCAGGCCTGCTGTGGCGTCACCGTGGCCAGTGTGGCCGGGTCGCGGGTGCGAAACGGCCCGCCCGAGGCGGTGAGCACGATTTTTTCCACCCGCTGCGGCCAGGTGGCGGGGTCCTCGGGCAGCGCCTGAAAAATGGCCGAATGCTCACTGTCGATGGGCAGCAAACGCGCGCCGCCCAGGCGCACCGCCTGCAAAAAGACCTCGCCGCCCACCACCAGGGCTTCCTTGTTGGCCAGCAGCAAGCGCTTGCCCGCGCGGGCCGCCGCGATACACGGTGCCAAGCCCGCCGCGCCCACGATGGCGGCCATCACGGTGTCGACGTCGGGATGGGCCGCCACCTCGGTCAAGGCTTCGGCGCCACTGAGGGCCACCGTGGGCAAGCCACGCGCGCGCAAGCCGTGCGCGAGTGCCGGTGCATGCACCGCATCGATGATGGCCCAGCGCGGCCGAAAACGCTCGCACAGCGACAGCAAAGCATCGAGCTGCCGGTGCGCCGACAGGGCCACCACTTCGAACCGCTCGGGGTGGCGCGCGATGACATCGAGGGTATTGGTGCCGATGGAGCCGGTTGCGCCCAGCACCGCCACGCGCTGGCGCACGGCAGCCGACGCCGCGCCCGGCGGCAAAAACGGCTCCGCTGGGCCCTGGTCGTCTGCCGCCGCCCTGCTCGGTTCCGTCATGCGTCGCCCCCCGATAGGCTGAGCAGCGTCAGCGCCGCTGGCAGCACCGGCAGCAGCGCGTCGATGCGGTCCAGCACGCCGCCGTGCCCCGGCAACAACCCACTGGAGTCTTTCACCCCGGCGCTGCGTTTGACGAGCGACTCGAACAGGTCTCCCGCAACGCTGAGCGCCGTCAAACCGAGCAGCGCCAGTAAAGCCACGAGCCACCCCTGCTGCGCCAAAACGGGGTATAGCGCCGCGCGCGCCGGCGGCCAAACGGCGCTCAGCGCCATCCACGCCAGCGCCAGCGCCAGCACGGCAACGACACCGCTGGCCGCGCCCTCCCAACTTTTACCCGGACTGATGCGCGGCGCCAGCTTGCGCCGCCCCCACGCCCGTCCGCCAAAGTAGGCGGCAATATCGGCCACCCACACCAACAACAGGACACTGAGCAGCATCAGCGGTCCGCGCGTATGCAAAGCCACCACCGCCCACCAGGCGCACGCCAGCGCCAGCCAGCCACCTGCCAGCCGAACCCTGCGCGGCCAGCGCCCCCAGTCGTCCACGCCACGGTGCAGAGTCAGCGCCAACACCACGACCCAGCCTACCGTCACCGCTGCGCCCAGAACCGGAGGCCAGCCGGCGGCACCCCAGAACCACCAAAGCAACCATGGCAGCGCCGCCACGGCGACGCCAGCCAGCCACGCCGCCGAACAGCCATTGAGGCGTCCCCACTCCCACGCCGCAGCGCCCATCAAAGCGGCCGTGACCGCCGCAAACGGCGCCGTATCGCGCCACAACAAGGCCGGCAACAGTATGGCCAGCAGACCGACTGCCGTGAGGATGCGTTGTTTCAACATCCCGCCGCCGCCCCCCGCGTCACCTGACGGCTGCGGCCAGCACCTGCTCGGGCGTGCGTCCGAAACGCCGCTGCCGCTGCGCGTACGCGGCCAGCGCTCGGTCGAACTCCACGGCATCGAAGGCCGGCCACAGGCAGGGAGTGAAATAGAGCTCGGTGTAGGCCAGCTGCCACAGCAAAAAGTTGCTGATGCGCTGCTCGCCCCCGGTGCGAATCAGCAGATCGGGGTCGCCCACGTGCGCCAGCGCCAGCGCCGCAGCCAGCGTTTGCTCGGTGATCGGCTCATGGCGCTGCGCCAGGGCGCGCGCGGCTTGCACGATGTCCCAGCGTCCGCCGTAGTTGAAACAGACGTTGAGGACCAGGCGCGCGTTGTGCGCAGTGCGCCGCTCGGCCTCGGCGATCGCCGCAGTCAGCTCGGCGGACAAGCCCGCACGCTCACCCACCACATGCAGCCGCACGCCCGCCTCGTGCAGGCGCGGCACTTCCTCCATCAGGGCCTGCCCCATCAGGCGCAAGATGGCCTGCACCTCTTCCGCTGGACGCGCCCAGTTTTCCGAGGAAAACGCAAATACCGTCAGCACCTGCACGCCGCGCTCGATGCTGCAGCCGACGACACGTCGCAGTGCCTCCATGCCCGCACGGTGGCCCGCCGCACGCGGCAACAGCCGCCGGCGCGCCCAGCGGCCGTTGCCATCCATCACGATGGCCACATGCGCGGGTACCGTGCCAGCGTCGGGCGCACGCACTGGGGCGGATGCTGTCATGCAGTGGCGACGTCGTCAAATCGCCATGATGTCCGCTTCCTTGGCGGCCACCAGTTTGTCCACCTCCGCGATCATGCGGTCGGTGAGTTTTTGAATGTCGTCTTGCGCCCGGCGCTCCTCGTCCTCGGAGGCGAGCTTGTCCTTGACCAGCCGTTTGACGTGCTCGTTGGCCTCGCGCCGAAGGTTGCGAATCGCCACCTTGGCGTGCTCGCCTTCGGCCTTGACGACCTTGGTCAATTCCCGCCGACGTTCCTCCGTCATCGGCGGAATCGGTACCCGAATCAGATCACCGTGCGCGGCGGGATTGAGCCCCAGATCGGACTCGCGGATGGCTTTTTCGATCTTGGCGCCCATGCCCTTTTCCCACGGCGCCACGCCGATCGTACGCGCATCCAGCAGCGACAAATTCGCCACCTGACTGATCGGCACCATCGTGCCGTAATACTCGACCTGTACGGTGTCGAGCAGTGCGGGGTTGGCACGGCCCGTGCGTACTTTGGCCAGATTGGCGCGCAGCGCCTCCAGCGACTGCTGCATCTTCTGTTCGGCGGTTTTTTTGATCTCGGGAATGGTGCTCATCTCGATGGCCTCTTGCAGTTGGGGCGCGCGGCGGCGGCGCGTGCGCGTGCTCAGACGTGCACCAACGTGCCTTCGTCCTCACCCAGCACGACGCGCTTGAGCGCGCCCGGCTTGAAGATGGAAAACACACGCACCGGCAAACCCTGGTCGCGGCACAGGGCGAACGCCGTGGCGTCCATGACCTGCAACTGGCGCACCATGGCCTCATCGAAGCTGATGCGCTGGTAGCGCTTGGCGCTCGAATCCTTTTTCGGATCGGCGGTGTAGACGCCGTCCACCTTGGTGGCCTTGAGCACGATTTGCGCGCCGATCTCGGCGCCGCGCAGCGCAGCGGCCGTGTCGGTGGTGAAAAAGGGGTTGCCGGTACCCGCTGCAAACACCACCACCTTGCCCTCTTCCAGGTACTGCAATGCCTTGGGACGCACGTAGGGCTCGACCACCTGGTCGATGGCGATGGCCGACATCACCCGCGCTTTGGTGCCGCCGCGCTCCAGCGCATCACCCAAGGCCAGCGCGTTCATCACCGTGGCCAACATGCCCATGTAGTCGGCGGTGGCGCGGTCCATGCCCACTGCGCCGCCGGCCACGCCCCGAAACAGGTTACCGCCGCCGATGACGATGGCCACCTGCACCCCCAGTCGAGCGACCTCGGCCACTTCGGCCACGATGCGCTCGATGGTGCCGCGATGAATGCCAAAGGCTTCCTCTCCCATCAGGGCTTCGCCGGAGAGTTTGAGCAAGATGCGTTGTAGGACGGGCATGGTGTATTCGGTCACGGGTCGCTGGATTGTACGGGCTGCGAGCTGGCCATTGGCGCGCCCAGCCGCCGCGGGCGGCGGCAACGCCGGCCATCCAAGGGTGTCTGGGATCACCCTGTAACCGCGCCAAGGCACGGCACCGCGGCTTGCAAAAACGGCCGACTCCCACGCAGGAGTCGGCCGCGCGCCATGTCGAGTGGCTCAGGCTTTTTGGGCCGCCGCCACTTGCGCCGCCACTTCGGCGGCGAAGTCGTCCTGCTTCTTCTCGATGCCTTCGCCCACCACGTAGAGCGTAAAGCCCTTGACCGTGGTGTTGGCTCCCTTCAGGTACTGGCCCACGGTCTGCTTGCCGTCGGCGGCCTTGACGAAGACCTGATCCAGCAGCGAGACCTCTTTCAGGTACTTTTGCACCGCGCCTTCGACCATCTTGGCGATGATCTCGGCCGGCTTGCCGGACTCGGCGGCCTTCTGCTCGGCAATCGAGCGCTCCTTGGCCACCAGTTCCGCCGGCACCTCGGCAGAGGAGGTCGCCACCGGCTTCATCGCCGCGATGTGCATCGCAACGTCCTTGGCGGCCACGGCATCGCCATCGTACTCGACCATGACGCCGATGCGCACACCATGCAGGTAAGTGGCCAGCTGGCCGCCGCCCGCATAGCGCTTGAAGCGGCGGATCGTCATGTTCTCGCCGATCTTGCCGATCAGGCCCTTGCGCACATCTTCCACGGTCGGCCCGAAACCTTCCATCGACAGCGGCAGCGCCGACAGCGCCGCCACGTCGGCCGGGTCGTTTTGCGCCACCAGCTGCGCCAGGGCGTTGCAGAAGGCGATGAACAGTTCGTTTTTCGAGACGAAATCGGTTTCGCAGTTGACCTCGATCAGCGCGCCCGTGTTGCCCTGGACGCAGGAGGCCACCACGCCTTCGGCCGTGATGCGGCCGGCGGCTTTGCTGGCCTTGCTGCCCAGCTTGACGCGCAGGATTTCCTCGGCCTTCTCCATGTTGCCATCAGCCTCGGTGAGTGCCTTTTTGCACTCCATCATCGGGGCGTCGGTCTTGGCGCGGAGTTCCGCGACCATGCTTGCGGTGATTGCTGCCATTGTGTTGCTCCTGTAGGCGGCCTGGGCCGCCTGTGACTGTGACCGGTATCGACGTCAGCACGGTGACAAAAAAGGGGCGCACCGCCCCTTGTGCCGCGTGCGGGCGCCCGCCTCAGGCTTGTTCCTGCACCTCGACGAACTCGTCGTCGCTACGCGCGGCCTCGACCACGCTCTGGAGCGCGGCATTGCGACCCTCGAGCACGGCGTCGGCGATGCCGCGTGCATAGATGGCCACCGCCTTGGCCGAGTCGTCGTTGCCCGGGATGACGTAGTCGATACCTTCGGGCGAGTGGTTGGTGTCCACCACACCAATCACTGGAATACCCAACTTTTGCGCCTCAGCCACGGCGATCTTGTGGTAGCCAACGTCGATGACGAACATCGCATCGGGCAGCGCCGCCATATCCTGGATGCCACCGATGTCGCGCTCGAGCTTCTCCAGCTCGCGATTGAACAGCAACTGCTCTTTTTTGGACATGTGATCCAGCCCCGCTTCTTTTTGGGCCTTCATGTCCTTGAGGCGCTTGATCGAAGACTTGACGGTCTTGAAGTTGGTCAACATGCCGCCCAGCCAGCGCTGATCCACATACGGCACGCCGGCACGCTGCGCCTCGGCCGCCACGATCTCGCGCGCTTGCCGCTTGGTTCCCACCATCAGCAGCGTGCCGCCGTTGGCCGTGAGCTGGCGCACGAATTTGCACGCCTCCTCGAACATCGGCACCGTTTTTTCGAGGTTGATGATGTGGATTTTGTTGCGATGGCCAAAGATGTAGGGGGCCATCTTGGGGTTCCAGAAACGGGTTTGGTGTCCAAAGTGCACGCCCGCTTCCAGCATTTCGCGCATGGAAATCGACATGGTGTCACGCTCCAAAGGTTGGGTCTAAAGCCGGCTCGGATCACGCCGCGGACGCGACGCAACACCCGGATGAGCCGACTCGCGATTGTTTTGCGCTGTCAACAAGCGACCACGGCCCGCCATCGGGCAGCCTGCGCGGGTCAGAGTCATCGACGCCAACTGACCGCCACCCGATGTGCTACCCAATGGCGCCCTGCATGAAGCGCAAAACTTTTGAATTATATACTGCCCTCATGCAGCGCATCGACCCGCTCGGCCCCTCCCTGCCTTTGTACGACAGCCAAGCCAGCCGCGCCATCGAGCAACGGGCCGCCGCCCGCTTGCCACCCCACACCTTGATGGAGCGCGCGGGCCAGGCCGTGGCCCGGCTCGCGCGAGCCTGGCAACCGCACGCGCGCGCCATCGTCGTGCTGGCCGGCAGCGGCAACAACGGCGGCGACGGGTGGCGCGCAGCGACGCTGTTGCAACGCACCCTCGGCCCGCTGGGTGCGCACGTGCACGTCTGGTCACTGGGCGCGGCCGAACGGCAGCCGCCCGATGCACGCTGGGCGCGCGAGGCGGCCACCGCCGCCGGCATCACCCACGGCGCTGCACCGCCACCGTGGCCCCCGGACTTGGTCATCGACGCGCTGCTGGGGCTGGGACTGTCGCGCCCGGTCGAGGGACCGTGGGCACGGGCGCTGGACTGGCTGCAGCACTGCCCTGCCCCGACGCTGTGCGTCGATGTGCCCAGCGGACTGGACGCCGACAGCGGGCGCTGGTGGGCTGCAGCACCCGTGCGGCCGCGCGGACCGCGCATCACACTCGCCCTGCTGACCCTCAAACCCGGGCTGTTCACCGGCGCAGGCCGCGCCGCCTGCGGCGAGGCCCTTTGGTTTGATGATCTCGGTGTGGCCAGTGGCGCCGACGATCTGGCGCCGCGGGCTTGGACCACGCCGTCTGCCCACTGGCCCGACGTGGCGGCCCTGCGCGCTGCGCACGACAGCCACAAGGGCGCGCGCGGCGACGTGCTGGTATTGGGCGGACAGCCGGCACCCGCAGGCGGCGGTGTCGGCATGACGGGGGCGGCCATACTGGCCGCACGAGCAGCCCTACGTGCCGGCGCCGGCCGCGTTTGGGTGGCGCTGCCGGCCGCGGCATCCTACATCCCGGCGTTCGATGCCGGAGCGCCGGCCCTGATGCTGCGCAGCGGCGATGCCGCCTTCGCCGATGCCCTGCACACGCGCGCCGTGGTGGTAGCCGGCTGCGGTGGCGGCGCCGCCATGGCCCCGTGGTTGCCACGGCTGCTGCAGGAGGCACCGCGCTTGGTGCTCGACGCCGATGCGCTCAATGCGCTGGGGCCTGTTGCCGCCACACAGGCCAGCCCGGACACGATCTGGCAAACCCGAGCCCAACGCGGCTGGACCACCGTGCTGACCCCCCATCCGGCCGAAGCAGCCCGGCTGCTGGGCTGCGACACGGCTGCGGTGCAGGCACACCGGCTGCACGCGGCCGAAGCATTGGCGCAGCGCCTGCAGGCGGTGGTGGCGCTCAAAGGCAGTGGCACCGTGGTCGCTGCTCCCGACGCCACGCCATACGTCAACACCAGCGGCGACGGGCTGCTGGCCACAGCGGGCACGGGTGACGTACTGGCCGGCCTGATCGGCGCGCGGCTGGCTGCCGAGACCGATGGACGCACACCCGAGATGGAGCAGCGCATGGTAGCCGAGGCGGTGGCAGCCCACGGCGCGCTGGCACAGGCATGGAAGCGCGCTTGGCCTCCCGCGGCCAACGACTTGATCGCGTGAGCGGTATCGGCGACACTGGCGTTCCCCGAGCGACGTGCAAAGCGCCGGCTACAGCAGCGGACGGAGCTCCGCCGCCGCCTCCTGCAGCAGCGGCAGCAAGGCACGCAGGGCAGCCAACGGGGAGGGGCGTTGCGCCGAGACCACCGCGTTGAGCGCAGCAATGGTGGCGCCGCGCGCGTTGCGCAGTGGCACCGCCAGCGCATGGACCCCCAGTTCGTGCTCTTCGCTGCACAGGCAGTGGTCGTCGGTGCGCACGCGCTGGACGATACGCCGCAGCGCGCCTGGTTGCGTGGTCGTGTGCGGGGTCAAGCGAGGCTACGTGCCGCTGGCGGCGCTGCGTTGGCGCAACCACGCCTCGAACGCCTCCGGAGACAATGCGGCCAGCAGCACCCGCCCGGTGGATGTTGCATGCGCAGGCAAGCGCGCGCCCAGATGGAGCCCGTGCGCAAGCCAGCGACTGGCGGGTCGCCCCGGCGGGGCGCCCAGTGAGCTGTCGTCATCCGCATCCAGCGCCGCGAGTGCGGGTACGCTGCGCGCCACCACCACGACCGCCTCCCCTTCCAACACGGTGACGGAAAACGAGGCGCGGGTGCGCACGGCCAGCCGATCCAGCACCGGCTGCACCAGCCGTGGCAAACGCGCGCTGGCCAGATAGCTGCCCGCAAAACGCAGCACCTTGGGCGACAGCCAGTAGTACCCACCCTCCGATTCGAGATAGCCCAGATGGGCCAAGGTGAGCAAGTGACGCCGCGCCGCCGCGCGCGTCAACCCCGTGCGCTGCGCCGCCTGGGTGGCGTTGAGGCGCTGGCGCTCGGTGTCGAAAGCCTCCAGCAACGCCAAACCTTTGGCCAAACCCGCGATGTAGTCGGCTGCACGCATGTCCATACGGCTGTCACCTCACGAACGCCGCCCGCCGGAGGCGCTGCAATCGCTGTTGCCCTGGGGGACCGCCCCCGTGGACAGGGTACGCCCACGCATTGCGTCGATGCACCCTGGACAAGGCCACGGCGCTGCGCACGCGCCATCGACCGTCGCTTGACTGCATCGTCACGGCCCATGCGATGCACGCGACGAGCGCCATCGATGGGGTCGGCAGCTTTTGCGCGATATTCGCACATGGTGGACGATTATCGCGCATAAGCATGGGCCAGACACTTCGAAGCGGACGCTTGCCTGCCTAGCATCGGCGTGTGGGCATACGCGTTGGCCCACGCCTGCTGCCAGGAGATGCCCCATGCGTACCCAAGTCGCCATCATCGGTGCCGGCCCCTCCGGTCTGCTGCTCGGCCAACTGTTGCAGCGCGCCGGTATCGACAATGTGATCGTCGAACGCCACAGCGCCGAGCACGTACTCGGCCGCATTCGCGCCGGGGTGCTGGAGCAAGTCACCGTGGACGTGCTCGACGCCGCTGGCGTGGGCCAGCGCATGCACGCCGAGGGCCTGGTCCACGAAGGCTTCGATTTGCTGTTTCAGGGCCAACGCCACCGCATCGACCTCAAGCACCTGACCGGCGGCAAGACGGTTCTGGTGTACGGCCAGACCGAGGTCACGCGCGACCTCATGGCAGCGCGCCGCGCCAGTGGTCTGCGCACGATCTACGAAGCCGCCGACGTCGCCATCCACGATTTCGACGGCCCCCAGCCCTGCGTCACCTACACCCAAGATGGACAAAGCCACCGCCTGCAAGCGGACTACATCGCTGGCTGCGACGGTTTTCATGGCGTGTGCCGGGCATCGGTGCCGCGCAGCGCCATCACCGAATACGAAAAGGTCTACCCCTTCGGCTGGCTGGGTCTGCTGTCCGACACTCCGCCGGTGCACCACGAGCTGATTTATGTGAATAGCCCGCGCGGCTTTGCCCTGTGCTCGATGCGCAGCCGCACGCGCAGCCGCTACTACCTCCAGGTGCCGCTGTCGCATACCGTGGAGCAATGGTCCGACCAGGCTTTTTGGGACGAATTGCGCCGCCGCTTGGACCCGGCGGCGGCCGATACCCTGGTGACCGGCCCGGCGCTGGAAAAGAGCATCGCGCCGCTGCGCAGCTTCGTGAGCGAACCGATGCGCTTTGGGCGCCTGCTGCTGGCCGGCGATGCCGCGCACATCGTCCCGCCCACCGGAGCCAAGGGCCTGAACCTGGCCGCAAGCGACGTGCGGTTTCTGGCCGATGCGCTCATCGAGCATTACCACGAACGATCGGATGCGGGACTGAACGCCTACTCGCAACGCTGCTTGCAACGCATCTGGCGGGCGGAGCGTTTTTCGTGGTGGTTCACACACCTGATGCATCGCTTTCCGCAGCAGGACGCGATCGCCGAGAAACTGCAGGAAGCCGAGCTCGACTATCTGGTCCACAGCGAGGCGGGTGCGCGCACCCTGGCGGAAAACTACGTTGGCCTGCCGCTGGATTTCGGCGCGCCGCGCGGCCAAGCGGCACCGCCGGCACCCGCGGCAGCCCTGCTGGCTCGGTGACACTGGACGGCGGCCGTCGCGGCGTCGGCAACGGCGCCCCACCAGAGCGGCCGCGCGGATATCGATCGACGGCAACCGATCGCGCGACTCAACGCGCCGCGCCGCGGCGCTTGCCGGGGCCCACGGGCGAGCCCGGACGGGCTGGGCTGCCCGCCCGTGGTGGCAACCCGGTGTGTTGCGTCAGCACCAGCCCCGGACGCGGGCGCACACCCTGCGCCGGCGTCACCGCCGTGCGGGCACGCCCGGTGGCTGCCGCGGCAGGTTTGCCCGCCGCGGGCTTGGGTGGCGTCGAATTGGCGCGGCGCGGCGCCCGGTAGCTACCGTCGGTCAGCGGCTGGTACGCGGGCACCAGGTGATGTTTGCCGTTGCCGATCAAGTCGGCGCGGCCCATGCGCTTGAGCGCTTCGCGCAACAGGGGCCAGTTGTTGGGGTCGTGGTAGCGCAAAAAGGCCTTGTGCAAGCGCCGGCGGCGTTCGCCACGCACGACGTCGACCCGCTCGGCACGCTCGTCGCGATGGATACCCTTGAGCGGGTTGAGGCCCGTGTGGTACATTGCCGTGGCGGTGGCCATCGGGCTGGGATAGAAGGTTTGCACTTGGTCGGCGCGAAATCCGTGACGCTTGAGCCACAGCGCCAAGTTCAGCATATCTTCATCGGACGTGCCCGGGTGCGCAGCGATGAAGTACGGAATCAGATACTGTTGCTTGCCCGCTTCCTGCGAGAACTGATCGAACATGCGCTTGAAGCGGTCGTAGGTACCGATGCCGGGCTTCATCATTTTCGACAACGGACCGGGCTCGGTGTGCTCGGGCGCGATTTTCAGATAGCCCCCGACATGGTGCTGCACCAGTTCGCGCACGTACTCGGTGCTGCGCACCGCCAGGTCATAGCGCAAGCCCGAGCCGATGAGGATCTTTTTGATGCCGCGCAGCTGACGGGCGCGCCGATACAGCCGCACCAAAGGCCCGTGGTCGGTGTGCAGATTGGGGCAGATGTCGGGATAGACGCAGCTGGGCTTGCGACAAGCGGCTTCGATGGCCGGACTCTTGCAGCCGAGCCGGTACATATTGGCCGTGGGCCCGCCCAGATCGGAGATGACGCCGGTGAATCCCGCCACCTTGTCGCGGATCTCCTCGATTTCACGGATGATGGACTCTTCCGAGCGGCTTTGGATGATGCGTCCTTCGTGCTCGGTGATCGAACAGAAGGTGCAGCCACCAAAGCAGCCGCGCATGATGTTGACGGAAAAGCGAATCATCTCCCAGGCGGGAATCTTGGTCGGCCCGTCGTGGCGGCCCTGCGCGTCGGCGTAGGCGGGGTGTGGGCTGCGCGCGTAGGGCAGACCAAACACCCAGTCCATCTCGGCGGTGGTCAGCGGAATCGGCGGCGGGTTGATCCACACATCGCGCGCCGCCGTCCCCGTGCCATGCGCCTGCACCAGCGCACGGGCATTGCCGGGGTTGGTCTCCAGGTGCAGAACGCGGCTGGCGTGCGCGTATAGCACCGGATCGTTCTTGACCTGCTCGTAGCTGGGTAGGCGGATGACGGTGCGCTCGCGCGGCGGGCGCCCGCGCAACGCCGCCGCGGGCACGAACTGCAGTGGCTGGGTCGGTCCCCGGCTATCCGGTGTGTGGGTAGCCGCCGATGTCGAGGACGGCGCCTGGCCAGCCATCGCCGCGGCAACCGGCGTGCCGGGTGTTGCCCCCTCGGCGTTGGAGGCGTCGGGGTCCGGCTGCCCCGCATCGCGGGCGCAGCCCTGCCCGCGCTGGCTGGCTTGCTCCGTCACCGTTTGGTAGGGGTTGAGGTGTGCCTCCACCCGCCCCGGACGGTCCACCTCGGTGGAATCGATCTCGAACCACCCCGCGGGCGTGCTGCGGCGCACGAATGCCGTGCCGCGCACATCGGTGATCGCTTCGATCGGCTCGCGACGAGCCAGCCGGTGTGCCACCTCCACCAGCGCGCGCTCGGCGTTGCCGTACAGCAGCATATCGGCCTTGGCGTCGAGCAAGATGGAGCGCCGCACCGTCTCGCTCCAGTAGTCGTAGTGGGCGATGCGACGCAAACTGGCCTCGATGCCGCCGATGATGATCGGCACGTCTTTGTACGCTTCGCGGCAGCGCTGGCTGTAGACGATCACCGCCCGGTCGGGCCGCTTGCCCGCCACGCCGCCGGGGGTGTAGGCGTCGTCGGAACGGATTTTGCGGTCCGCGGTGTAGTGGTTGATCATCGAATCCATATTGCCCGCCGTCACGCCCCAAAACAGCGTGGGCCGTCCCAAGGCTTTGAACGGCTCGGCGCTGCGCCAGTCGGGCTGGGCGATGATGCCGACCCGAAAACCCTGTGCCTCCAGCACCCGCCCGATGACGGCCATGCCAAAGCTGGGGTGATCGACGTAGGCATCGCCGGTGACGAGGATGACGTCGCACCCATCCCAGCCCAGTGCGTCCATTTCGGCGCGGCTCATGGGCAGGAAGGGCGCCACCCCGAAGCGCTTGGCCCAGTACGGCTTGTAGCTGCTCAGCGGTTTGGCGTGGCGCGCCAGGAGGGAGACGTCAACCGGGGCGTTCATGGAGTCGGGCGGTTCCAGTAGCACGCCAGGCGCATGCAAAAGCCGCCGGGCATTCGTGAAAAACTTTGCAGTTTACGCTGCCGTGAGCGGGCACGCCACCGCTGGCGACCAGCAGCCACAAAGCCATCAGGGGGACGGTGGCGGGGACGGTGGCGGCGCCGCCGGCGTGCGTCGGCGAAACATGCCCCACCCTTCCATGTGCAAGACCTTGTCGCCATGCTGATTGAACAGTTCCCACACGGTGCGCACCAGGCCGACGTCGGGACGTTTGTTCATCGGGCGCTTGTCGGTGATGGTGTGGCGCAGGCGCAGCTCGTCACCCGGATAGACTGGCTTGAGCCACTTCAGGCTCTCCAATCCCGGGGAGCCCAGGCTCGACGTTTCGTGCAAAAAATGCGTCACCATCAGCCGCATGGCCAGGGCGCAGGTGTGCCAACCGCTGGCGCACAGCGCGCCGAAGACCGAGTGGCGCGCCGCCTCGGCATCCAGATGGAACGGCTGGGGATCGAACTGGCGCGCGAAGGTCACGATGTCCTCCTCGCTCACGCGCAGGCTGCCGAGGTCGCGCGTGTCACCGACGACGAGATCCTCCCACCACAGGCGGATGTGCGGGCTGGCGATGGGGTCGATGGCGGTCATGGGCGTTCTCCGGCGCACTGATGGTTTGGCCTAGGGTATCAGCACCGGCCAATGCCAGGCGTCACGCACGGGACGATGCCTCTTGCCAGCCCCACCGCGGCGGCGACGTGGAAGGTGGGATGAGGGGTCATCGCGCCGGGCGGGTGCGGGTCAAGGCGCAGCTGCGGTGCCGGTGGCACCGAAGGCCCGTCGCAGTGCACGAGCGGCATCTTGGTGAGCCTGCAACGCTTGCGGAATCAGCCGCCCCATCTTGATGAACTCGTGCGTGACCCCGCGGTAGATCTCCAAATCCACCGGCACACCCGCCATGCGCAGCGCATCGGCCAGCTGCACGCCTTCATCGACCAGCGGGTCACATTCGGCCAGGCCGATCCAGGCCGGCGCCACGCCGTCGAAGTCCGGTGCCAGCAGCGGCGCAAAGCGCCAGTCGGTGCGCTGGGCATCGTCGATGTAGTGGCGAAAAAACCATTGGATGGTTTCGGCTTCGAGCACGAATCCGTGCCCGAACCGGCGGTGCGATGGGGTTTCGGGCCATGCCGTGCAGCCCGGGTAGAACAGCAGCTGCAGCGCCAGCGGCCAGCCAGCGTCGCGCGCCTGCAAAGCGGTAACCGCCGCCAGCGTGCCACCGGCGCTGTCACCACCGACGGCGATGCGCGCGCCATCCAGGCCCAGCGCGGCAGCCGTTGCGCGCAACCACGCCAGTGCATCGAACGCATCATTCACAGCGGTGGGGAAGCGGTGCTCGGGCGCCAGGCGATAGTCCAGCGACAGCACCGCACAGCCGGCCAGATGCGCCACGTGACGGCACAGCGCCGCGTGGGTATGCACGCTGCCCACCACGAAGCCGCCACCGTGCAAGTACAGCAACACGGGGGGTGGGCCAGCGTCGCCGGCGCGGTGCGGCACCACCAGTTCGGCGTGCAGCCAGGCACCGTCACGGGCGGGCACACGCACGTGCTGTACACGTGCCACGTGGTGCGGCGGTATGTCCAACACGCTCGCACCTGCTTCGTAGAAGGCGCGGGCGTGCGCGGGCGTGAGGGCGTGCAATGGCGGCCGTCCCGCACGTGCCATGCGGTCGAGCACGCCGCGCATCGCCGGGGTCAGCAGCTGGCGGGGGTTGGTGTGCGTCATGGCCCGGATTGTCGCCGCTGATATCCGGCGTTGCGGCGCGAAGGCGTGGCCGCCAGGCGTCGGCTGCCCCGAACCGGGCAGCGTGCTGGGCCGGCCGCTGTCACCCAGGTACGTGAGCAGGGCGCTGATACTGGGCTACAGTGTGCCACGCTCAACGGACCCCCACGAGGAGACAACCCACCATGGCCGAAATCCGCTATCTGACGACGATCCAGATCGAGCACGGGGCGTTGCGCCACCTGCGCAGCGAATGCGACCGCGCGGGCATAGGCCGCCCGTTGGTAGTGACCGATGCCGGCGTGCGCGCGGCGGGCTTGCTGGAGCGCTTGCAGGCAGCGCTGGCCACCGGCGGCGCCGCCCTGCCCCATGCCGTGTATGACGGCACACCCTCCAATCCGACCGAGGCGGCCGTGCGCACCGCCGCTGCGCTCTATCGCAGCGCCGACTGCGACGGCCTGATCGCCCTGGGTGGCGGCAGCGCCATCGATTGCGCCAAAGGGGTGGCGATCGCCGTGTCGCACGACGGGCCGCTGAAGACCTATGCGACCATCGAGGGCGGCTCGCCCCTCATCACCGAGCGCGTGCCGCCGCTCATCGCCGTGCCGACGACGGCCGGCACCGGCAGCGAGGTGGCGCGCGGCGCGATTTTGATCGTGGACGATGGGCGCAAGCTGGGTTTTCACAGCTGGCACCTGCTGCCGCGCGCGGCCATTCTCGACCCGGAATTGACGTTGGACCTGCCGCCGCGCCTGACGGCAGCCACCGGGATGGATGCGATTGCGCACTGCATCGAAACGTTTTTGTCGCCCGCTTTCAACCCGCCGGCCGACGGCATCGCGCTGGATGGACTTGAGCGTGCCTGGGCGCACATCGAGCGCGCTACTCGCGACGGACACGACCGCCACGCGCGGCTACAGATGATGAGCGCCAGCATGCAGGGGGCACTGGCATTCCAAAAGGGGCTGGGCTGCGTGCACTCGCTCAGTCACAGTCTGGGCGGGCTCGACCCGCGCCTGCACCATGGCACGCTCAACGCGATCTTTTTGCCGGCGGTCATCGCCTTCAATGCGCAGGCCGACAGCGTGCAGCGCGAGCGGCGCCTGCAGCGCATGGCACGCGTGATGGGATTGGCCGGACCCGACGAAGTCGGACCCGCGATCCGCGACCTCACGGCCCGCTTGGGACTGCCCACCGGCTTGGCCGAGCTGGGCGTGACGCCGGCCTGGTTCGATCGCATCATTGACGGCGCGCTGGCCGACCATTGCCACCAGACCAACCCGCGGCTGGCCACGCGCGAAGACTACCGCGCCATGCTCGAAGCCTCGCTGTGACGACACGAGGCGTCATCCGTTGCCGATCCCACTTCGCCGTTCACAGTGGCTCGAGGCGAGACGGGTCGGGGCGCTCCAGCCACGCCGCGAATTCGTCGGCCAGGCGCTGCGCCTCGCGCACCGCCGTTTGCCACGCCGCCATGCGTTCGGCCAGCCGGTGCCCATAGCGGGGGAAATCGGTGCGGTCGGGCAATTTGCCGTTGGGCAGGCGGCGTACCCAGTCGGGGTCGGGGGCCAGCACCAGGGTGTGCGCCAGTGCCTCGGTGGGCCGATGGCGCCAGCGCAGCGCTTTGTCCAACCACCCCGGCACGATATGGCGCTGAAAGTGCGGATACAGCACCAAGCCCCGCTCGGGACGCCAGCGCAGGTGCAGATGATAGTCGGTGATGCCGCCGTCCCAGTACGCACCCGGCGGGGCGTGCGGAACGTCGTGCACCGCGCGCAGCACGAACGGAATCGAACAACTGGCCTGCAAAGCCGGCATGAAATTGTCGGCGCGCAGCATCACCTGCCGGGTGCGGAAGTCGCGCGTGTCAAACGGCAGCGGCGCAGGCGCCGACCCGTGCGGCCCGGGGCTGGAAAAAACCACCCGCTCCAACCACAGACCCAAGGCGCGGCGCTGCGCGACGTTGGACAAGAATGCCCCCAAATAGCCCAGCGGGGTACGCCAGCGGCCCTCCCTGGCCAGCACGTGGCGTCCGCGCGACGTCAGGATGTGCACCCGGTAGCGCGGATGCCGCAAGATGTCGTCCAGCCGCCCGCCAAAGAACGCGCGCAGATTCGCGGCAAAAGCCGCGCTGACGTGTTCCGGCGTCGGCACGCGACGGCCCGGCTCGACCACATACGCCTGCGCGATGTAGTCGCGCTCCAGGCGCGCGAACGCCGCTGCTGCATCGGGCAAACAGGCGGTAGCCATGCGCCAGGCGCCAACCGAGGCTCCGACCAAATCGACCGAATGGCGGCTGCCTGCCAGCCATTGCCCAAATACGAAGCGGTCCAAAGGCCCTAGAATCAAACCTTTGGGCCCGCCCGCCGCCCCGGCCACGATGCCCACGGCCTGTGGCAGCAAGCCGTGGCGCTCGATATGGGCGCGCGCCGCCGCGCCGGCGTACAAACGCAAAGCCGGCATCAGGTCCCCCCTGCGTCGAGCGCCGCGGGATCGGCCAAAAAGTCCGGGTCCACCCCCAAGACCTCGCTGATCGCATCCGGGTAGGTGTGGATCAGGTCGTTGGGGCGGTTGCCATGCATCCACACCCGTGCGCGCCAGGCGGTCAAATGCACCACCGCCGCCAGCGGCTCGGCCGGTTCGGCGGCCAAGGGCTCGAGGTGCTGCGCGATGGCCACGACCAGCAAGCGCGGCAGGCGCCAGTGCTCGCACAAGGCCGCGCCCACTTCGGCGTACGAGTAGCCGAGCACCTCGTACTCCAGCGCAGGACGCGGCAGGGACCACCACGCGGCGCGCTGCTCCAACGCCAGCATCTGCGGGGCTTGCAGTTGGTGCATCACCAACTCACCGACGGCGTGCAGCAAGGCGGCGGTGAAGGCGACATTGTCATCGAGCCGGCGCGGCGCACACAGCCGGCGCGCCAGCGAGGCGGCACCAAAGCTGTAGGCCCAAAAGCGTTCCAGATCGATGCCGGCGGGCGCGGGGAAACGCTGCTGTACGGCCGCAGCCAGCGTCAGCGCGCGCACACGGTTCAAACCCAGGACTTGCACCGCCTCGCGCACACTGTGCACGGGCCGCAACAAGCGAAAAAACGCCGAGTTCGCTTGGCGCAGCACGCGCGCAGCCAAGGCCGGGTCGCGCTCCAGCACCCCCGCTACGGTCGCCAGATCGACGTCGTCCTGCCTGAAGGTACGGATCAGCTCCGCCGCCACCTCGGGCACGACGGGCAGGGCCTCGGGCCGCTGCAACAGCGCTTGCAAAGACATCGATCAACGCTCAGTGGAGGAAGGCTGCCAGCTCACCCGCCGATGTCCACTCCTGTGGATCCTTGTCGAGCACGGTCTCCAGACTCAGGCCCAGCAAGATGGCCACCACGTCCGGAAAGGTGGCCGCCATGGCGGCGCGGTCCAGGTTCATCTCCTGCGCGCGCGCGCGCCACGAGGCCATGTGCACCACGCCGGCCAACGGTTCGTAGATATCGCCTTCGAACGGCACCAGTTGGTGGCGCAAAGCGGTGACGATGGTGTCCGGAAAATCCCAGCGCTGGGCAAAGGCCGCGCTGACGTCGGCATAGGTGTAGCCCAAGACACTGCGCTCGACCTCGGCGCGCTTCATATCGAAGGGAGAGACGCGCCAGTCGATCTTCGCCACCACGTCGGGCATACCGATGTGCATGACCAAGTCCCCCACCGCATGCACCAGGCCGGCGGTGAACGCCGCGCCTTCCGGCAGCTTGAGGCTGCGTGCCAACGGGCGGCAGATTTTGGCGGTGTTGAGGCTGTAGCGCCAAAACTGCTCCAGGTTGACGCCCGGCACCTCGCGAAAGCTGCTGCCCAACGCCACCGCGTGCACCAAGGTACGCAGATGATTGAAGCCCAACACCGTGATGGCTTCGGCAACGCTGTCGATCTGTCGCGTCAACCCGAAGAAAGCGGAGTTGGCCAATTTGAGCAAACGCGCCGTCAGCCCGGGATCGGTGGCCACCAGCTCGGCGATACGCCGCGCATCCGGATCGTCGCGGTCGAGCTCCGCGGTGACCTCCGACACCACGCGCGGGATACTGGGGATGGCCTTGGCCTGGTTGAGCAATTCTTCCAGTGTCATCGTGCACCGAATTATGCGGCGTGTCCGGCGGCCGTCTGCACCGGCTGCGACACGCCCAGACCAGACCAGCGCCCCCGCGCGTCTGGGCGCGGCTGACCCGCATCGGGTGCTGTTCATGATGCTGGCCCTGCGCCCCCCCCCCGGCCCGTCTGTGGCGCGGCGCGTCAGCCGCGGCCCGCGCTGGGCCACCTGATGGGCGTCCGCCGGAGGTCAGCGCCGGCCCGTTTGCTGCAGGCGAGCAAAGGCCTGCGCCATGGCCGTCGTGGTGGGCTCGGTACGCCCGCGGCCGGGCCCCGGCTCGCGGCGCCGCGCCCCCGTCGCCGCGGCACTCCGGTCACTCGGCGTGATGTCGGCGTCGAGCCGCATACTCAAGGCGATGCGCCGCCGCGCCACGTCCACCTCCAACACCTTCACGCGCACGATGGCGCCGGCTTTGACCACCTCGCGCGCATCGGCCACGTAGCGCGCCGCCAACTGGCTGACGTGCACCAGCCCGTCTTGGTGCACGCCAATGTCCACGAAGGCGCCAAACTGCGCCACGTTGGTGACGACCCCTTCCAGCACCATGCCCGGCATCAAGTCGGTGATGTCGTGCACACCGTCCTCGAAGCGCGCGGCGCGAAACTCGGGACGCGGATCGCGCCCCGGTTTTTCCAGCTCCAGCAAAATGTCGCGCACCGTCGGCGCGCCGAAGCGCTCGTCGGCAAACGCCTCGGGCCGCAAGCCGCGCAGGAGCTCGGCGCGCCCCATCACCGCTTCGATCGGCTGGCCGATGGCCGTCAAAATGCGCTCTACCACGGGGTAGCTTTCGGGGTGCACGCCGGTCATGTCCAGCGGGTTGTCACCGCCGCGGATGCGCAAAAAACCCGCGCACTGCTCGAAGGTCTTGGGGCCCAGCCCACTGACCTCGAGCAGTTGCTGCCGGCGGCGAAACAGCCCATGCGTGTCGCGCCAGCGCACCACGGCGCGCGCAGTGGCGCTGCTCAGCCCCGCCACCCGCGCCAGCAGCGGCACGCTGGCGGTGTTGACATCGACGCCGACGGCGTTGACACAGTCTTCCACCACGGCGTCGAGCGTGCGCGCCAGTGCGCTGGGGTTGACGTCGTGCTGGTACTGGCCCACACCGATGCTCTTGGGGTCGATTTTGACCAACTCGGCCAGCGGATCCTGCAGCCGGCGCGCGATGCTGACGGCGCCGCGCAGGCTCACGTCCAGCTCTGGCAGCTCCTGGGCCGCCAGCTCGCTGGCGCTATAGACCGAGGCCCCCGCTTCACTGACCACCACTTTCTGCGGCACCGGCGCCCCGGGGTGCGCGCGCAGTCGCTGCAACAGCTCCGCCACCAGCCGATCGGTCTCCCGGCTGGCGGTGCCATTGCCGATGGCGATCAGCTCGACGCCGTGGCGCAGCACCAGCGCGGCCAGCGTCGCCAGCGCGCCATCGACGTCGCGGCGCGGCTCGAACGGGTAGACGGTGGCGGTCTCCACCACCTTGCCGGTGGCGTCCACCACCGCCACTTTGACCCCGGTGCGGATGCCCGGGTCCAAGCCCATGGTGGTGCGCGGGCCGGCCGGTGCGGCCATCAGCACATCGCGCACGTTGGCGCCGAACACCTGAATCGCCACCGCCTCGGCGGCTTCGCGCAGGCGCGCGAACAAATCGCGCTCGATGGTCAGACTGAGCTTGACCCGCCATGTCCAGGCCACGCAGCGGCGCAGCCAGTCGTCGGCGGCGCGGCCTTGGTGTGACCAGCCCAACAGCTGCGCCAAACGGCCCTCGGCCAGCGAAGGCTGTCCCGGCAGCGGCTCCTGTGGCTGGGCCAAGCGCAGCTCCAGAATATCTAGGGCGCGACCGCGAAACATCGCCAACGCGCGGTGCGACGGCACACGCGCAATCGGCTCGTCGTGTTCGAAATAGTCGCGAAACTTGGCCACTTCGGGGTCGGCCGCATCGCGCGATTCCACCCGCCGGCTGCGCAGGACCCCCTCGGCCCACAGCCACTCGCGCAGCGGCTGCACGATGGCGGGGTCTTCGGCCCAGCGCTCGGCCAGAATGTCGCGTGCGCCATCCAACACCGCGGTCACCGTGGTGAAGTCGCTGCCATCCTCACCAGCGGCCGGCTTCACATACGCCTGTGCGGCGGCGTGCGGATCGAGCGTGGGGTCGGCCCACAGCGCGTCGGCCAGCGGCTCCAGCCCTGCCTCGCGGGCAATCTGCCCCTTGGTACGGCGTTTGGGTTTGTAGGGCAGGTACAGGTCCTCCAGGTCCTGCTTGGTGGCGGCGGCTTCGATGACGGCACGCAGGGCAGGCGTCAGCTTGCCCTGCTCCTCGATACTGCGCAGGATAGTGGCGCGGCGCTCCTCCAACTCGCGCAGATAGGCCAGGCGCTGCTCCAGCTGGCGCAGCTGCGTGTCGTCCAGGCCACCCGTGGCCTCCTTGCGGTAGCGGGCGATGAAGGGAACGGTGGCGCCGCCGTCCAGCAGGTCCACGGCGGCCTGCACCTGGGCGGCGCGCACGCCGAGCTCGTCGGCGAGGCGGGCAACGATCGTCGTGCTCACGGTCGATGGCATGGGGTGGTTCGATACGAAAACCGGCAAGTGTGCCACGGCGTCCCCGGCACGCCGTTTGCTCAGCGGTCGATCGTGATCATTCATCTCCACCCTGCCCCGCCCGCAGTTTTTTTGGACACGGAATTGGGGTAAACAGACGTGTCTGAGAAAGGAGCTGGAAATGCTGAATGAGAGAAAGGATGGCGGGGTTGCGCTGGGGGCGCTGGAAGGAGCGCGTAGCGCGACGGCAAGCGCGCCCAGCGCGGCGGCCGAG
>NZ_VJON01000037.1 GCF_007556685.1 Tepidimonas charontis
GTGTTGGGAATGCGGCTGACCGCCCCCACCGGCACCACCGCACCGTTTTCAGCGATGTCGGGCGAGACGATCTGCACCTGATCGTTGGTGGCCGCCCCACCACCCAGCGCCTTGAGCGCATCGGCCAACGACTTGGCCGCAAAGGCCTCACGCGGCGCGGCCAGCGCCTGCTCGGCCGTCACCACCCCCAGCGACACCAGCGTCGCCAGCGCCCCGCCGGCCTTTAGCACGGCGCGTCGATTTTGCTTCATCTTCCAGCTCCTCACGGTTGAACATTGACACGCGCGCCTGCTCACTTGTCAGGCGCACCGGCCAGGACCCACTCGGCCAGCAACTTGGCGTCCCCGTCGGACAGGGCGGCTTGCGCCGGCATCGGCACCGGCCCCCACTTGCCCGCACCACCCTTCTTGATCGAGGCCGCCAGTTCTTCCGGCTTCATGCCTTTGTATTTTGCTGCAATGTCTTTGTACGCCGGCCCCACCAGCTTCTTGTCGACGGCGTGGCAGCTCATGCAAGCGTTTTTTTGTGCCAGCGCCTTGGCAGCGCCAGCGTCCAAGGCGTACGCCGGGCCCGCCGCAGCTACCGCACCTGCAGCCAGCGCCAGCATTTTTTTCCAGATCATGGTTGTGCTCCTTGGTCTGTGGGCCCAGCGCTGGGGCCCTTGGGTTTAGAAACTTTTCACTCGGCGACGTTCATCCGCGGCTCATTTGGCACTGGCCGCGATCCAGGCGGCAATGGCCTTGGCGTCCGCGTCGCTCACCTGGGGTTGCGGCGGCATCGGAATGGCACCGTAGATGCCCTGCCCACCGTTTTTGATCTTGCCCACCAGGTAGGCTTCCAGATCGGCTTTGCCCTTGTGTTTGGCCGCCACTTCGTTGAAGCCGGGCCCAACGATCTTACTGGCGACGCCGTGGCAAGCGGTGCAGGCATTTTTGGCCAGCAAATCCTTGGCGGCAGCGCCTGGGTCGGACTGGCCTGCCGCAGCCGGCACGGAGGCCGCCATCGAGACGCGCTGGGTCAGCGGTTCTTTGCGCGGCGGCTTGGTGGTATCCAGGCCGCGTGTGGGACCGATGACACGCTGCTGTTCGAGCAAGTTGCCGTGCGAGTCACGCGCCCACTCCGGCAACATCGATTTGATGTCGCCCTCCACTGGGCAGTCCTTCATACAGCGTGTATTGCGCACATCGGGCTTGCCAGAAAACGCGTAGTTGGGCAACCACAGACCGTGATCGGTGGTCATGCCGTTGCGGTTGGGCATGCGTTTTTGCACCTCCGCGATATTTTGGTCGCTCAGCACAAAATCTTCCGGGACGATATTGCCCAGATGCAGGATATAAGCCACGACGCCATAGACGTCCTCTACCGATAGCGACTTCGGCGCATTCCACGGCATCGCGCGATGGATGTAGTCCCACAGCGTCGAAACCGTGGGGACCTTCATCAGCGTGGTGCGTTGTGGATAGGCGGCCTCGAGGCGCAGATTGGCCACACGGCCGGTTTCGATATCTTTCTGGGTCGTGCCTCCGACGATCGGTGTGAAGACTTCGTTGGATTCACCGAACTCGCCGTGGCATGACGCACATTTGGCGTCCCACACCTCTTGCCCATGGCGCACCGAGCCCGATCCCTTGGGCAAGCCCTTGAAGTCGGGGCGCACATCGATATTCCAGGCCTTTATTTCGGCTGGAGTCGGCGCGCGTCCCAAATCGGCCCAGGGCTTGTTAGCCCAGGCGGACGTGATGCCCGCGCCCACGACCACGGCTGCAGCGGCAACCGAGCGCACAACGAATGCAATACGCTTGTTCATCAGTACACCTGCACGTTGGAGACTTCGCCGTTTTCGGCCACCAGCCAGCTTTGGATGGCGTTGTTGTGGTAGATCGAGCGCGTACCACGCACCGCGCGCAGCTGGTTGATCTTGGGCTGCACGTAGCCGGTGGAGTCGATCGCGCGGCTTTGCAGGATGGCGGGCTTGCCATCCCACACCCAGTCGAAATTGAAGCGCGTAAACGCCTTGGGCAGGATCGGTTTTTCCAGCCGCGCCGGACGCCAGGTGCGGCCGCCGTCCACCGACACATCTACCGCCTTGATAGTGCCGCGGCCCGACCAAGCCAACCCGGTGATGTTGTAGTAGCCGCGGTCGAGCAGCGTCTGACCGCCCGAGGGCGAGGTGATGACGCTCTTGCACTCCTGGATACCGCTGTATTGGCGGTGCAGGCCGTTGGGCAGCAAGTCGATGTAGTGCACCGACTCGTCTTTCGTTCCCCACGGTTTGTCACCCACCTTGATGCGGCGCAGATACTTCACCGAACTGACGGCTTGCACGCCCGGCACGATCAGCCGCAGCGGGTAACCGTTTTCCGGGCGCAGCATTTCACCGTTCTGACCCCAGGCAACGATCACGTCGTCCATTGCCAGCTCGATGGGGATGGTGCGCGTCATCGACGAGCCGTCGGCGCCTTCGGCCAGCACATATTTGGCGCGTTTCAGATCGACGCCGCACATATCCAGCAGCGTCGACAGCAGCACCCCCGTCCACTCCGAACAGCTGCACATACCGTGTGTGTACTGCACGGTGGGCACGGCCACGTTGGCCCATTCCATGGCGGTGTTGGCGCCGCACTCCAGGAAGTGAATACGCGAGACGCTGGGCAGGCGCATCAGCTCGTCCATCGTGAAGACGCGCGGGCGCTTGATCATGCCGTCGTCGGCGTGGACCATCAGCCGGTGCTGGGAGGGGTCGATATCCCACCAGCCCTGGTGATGGCGCTCGAAGTGCAGACCGCTGGGCGTGATGATGCCGAACAAACCCTGCAGGGGCGTGAAGCTCACCGAGGCCTGAGACACCCGCGTCAGGCCGGGGCTTTCGCGGCGTTGCAGATTGCTTTCCCACTTGCTGGGCATGCCGTAGCCGCGCGCGGCCACCGGCTGCCCCAGCCCGGTGGAATGCTCGGGCAACTTCAGGATGGCGTCTTCGCCTTCGGGCGCGGCGATGGCCTTGCCCCCCACGGCAGCGCCCGCCGCACCCGCACCCATGGCCAGCGCCTTGGCCATGAAACTGCGCCGTGCTTTGCGCGCCTGCTCCAACAGCTCGGGGCTGAGATGGTTCTCGGGCGCGGGCTTGACCCGGCCGACGATATCACGGAGATTCTCAGACACTGGTTTCTTCCTTTGACTCAACGGGAAACACCGCAGTCGACACAGGCGTCACCCGACCGGGCAGCGCCGGCGCCTGACCGACCATCACCTGCTGCACCACCAGACGGCACAAGTCGATATCTGGCGACCGTGACGCCCGGTAGAACACCCGATTGCCCACACGCCGCCGCATCAACAGCCCGGCTTGGTACAGCCGGGCCAGATGCCGCGAAACGTTGGCCTGCTCCAACCCCGTAACGTGCATGATGTCATTGACACAGCGCTCAGCCTGGCACACTGCATGCAGGATGCGCAGCCGTGTCGGCTCACCGAGCACGCTGAAGCGCCGAGCCACGGCCTCGAAGACCGCTGCGGGCGGCTCATCGCTGAGGGGGCAGGCGCCGGGATTCATGAGGCGAGTATATGATTACTTCCGAATATCTTGATTAGTGTAAACCCTAGGCCCCATCAACCGCACGTCCTGCCGTCGCGTCGCCAGCACCGCCCCGTGTCATACGTGCACCCGGGCGCCGCCCCGCGAAACCGCCCTCGCGCCTTGTGCGGTCATCGGTGAGGCCAGGCTTACGGTGCACTGGCCGGCGTGAGCACGCCCGCGGCCAGGCGCAGCGCGCGGTCGCAGCGCGCCGCCAATTCGGGATCGTGGGTGACCAAGACAAAGGCCGTGCCCTGCGCGCGCGCCAGCGCCAACATCAGGTCGAATACGGTGCGGGCGGTATCGCGGTCCAGATTGCCCGTGGGTTCGTCGGCCAGCACGCAGGCCGGCTCGGTGACCAGAGCGCGGGCGATGGCCACCCGCTGGCGCTCGCCGCCCGAGAGTTCGGCCGGTCGATGCTCCAGCCGCTGCCCCAGCCCCACGCGCTGCAACCACGCGCTGGCGCGCCGCGCCGCTTCCGTGCGGTCCAAGCGCCGTATCCACAGCGGCATGGCCACATTGTCGCGCGCGCTGAACTCGGGCAACAGATGGTGAAACTGGTACACGAACCCCAGGTGGCGATTGCGCGCCTGCCCCTGCTCGCTTGGGCTCAAGCGCTGCAAATCCTGACCGAGCAGGTGCACCTGCCCTTGCGTGGGTGCGTCGAGCGCCCCCAGCAGATGCAGCAAGGTGCTCTTGCCCGACCCCGAGGCCCCGACGATGGCCACCGTCTCGCCGGCATGCACGGTCAGATCCACACCACGCAAGACGGTCACGTCCAGCCGCCCCTCCTGGAACCGCTTGACCAAACCACGGGCCTGTAGCACCACGGGCGGGGAGCCGGTGCGCTGCCCGTGGGCGGCTGCGGCGTCGGATGTCGC
This sequence comes from Tepidimonas charontis, assembly GCF_007556685.1. Taxonomy (GTDB): domain Bacteria; phylum Pseudomonadota; class Gammaproteobacteria; order Burkholderiales; family Burkholderiaceae_C; genus Tepidimonas; species Tepidimonas charontis. The sequence goes on from NZ_VJON01000037.1 coordinate 4,453, forward strand.
GGCAGGCGACGGCTGCAGCGGGCAATCGACCGAATCATTCATAGCGCAGTGCCTCCGCCGGGTTGATGCGGCTGGCACGCCAGCTCGGGTAGAGGGTGGCCACGAAAGCCAGCGCCAGCGCGATCAGGGCGATCGGGACGATGTCGGCCGCCTGCGGGTCGCTGGGCATACGGCTGATCAGGTAGATGTCCTGCGGCAAAAAATGAACGCCCAACAGCCGCTCCAGCGCCGGCACCAGGGTGTCGATGTGCAGCGCCACACCCAGCCCCAGGGCCAGCCCGGCGGCGGTACCGATCACGCCCACCGCCGCCCCTTGCACCACGAAGATCGCCATCACACTGCGCGGGCTTGCGCCCAAGGTGCGCAAAATGGCGATATCGGCGCGCTTGTCGGTGACGGTCATTACCAAGGTCGAGACCAGGTTGAAGGCCGCCACCGCCACGATCAGCGTCAGGATGATGAACATCATGCGTTTTTCCACCTGCACGGCGGCAAACCAGGTGCGGTTGGCGCGCGTCCAGTCGCGCACCGTCAGCCCCTCGAAGCCGGCTTGTTGCAAGCGCGCTGCCAGCTCGATGGCGACCTCGCGTGCCACCTGCAGATCGTCCAGCCGCACACGCAAGCCGGTTGGCCCCTCGACGCGAAACAAGCGCTGCGCATCCGCGAGGTGCACCAGCGCAAGCGTCGCATCGTATTCGTAGTGGCCGGAGTCGAACAGCCCCACCACCGTCATTTGGCGCAGCCGCGGCACCACGCCGGCTGGCGTCAACTGCCCAGATGGCAGCACCAGGGTCACCCCATCACCGACACTCACCCCCAGCGACCGCGCCAGCGCCGCACCCAACACCACGCCAAAGCGCCCCGGCTCCAGCGCCGCCAGCGCCTGTGCCGCCAGCTCGGCGCCGAGCGCCGTCACCGCCGGCTCGGCCGTCGGATCGACCCCGCGCACCACCACGCCCTTCATATCCTGTCCGTGCGCCAGCAAGCCCTGCTCGGCGATGAACGGCGCCACGGCCCGCACGCGCGGGTGCGCCCGCAGCTGTGCCGCCACCGCATCGGCGTCGGGCAGCGCCTCGCCGCCGTAGGTCAGCACCTCGACGTGCGCCAGCACCCCCAGCATGCGATCGCGCACCTCTTTCTGAAATCCGTTCATCACGGACAACACGATGATGAGCGCCGCCACCCCGAGCGCGATGCCCAGCATCGACACCGCGCTGATGAAGGAAATGAAGCCATTGCGGTGGCTGGCGCGCCCGGCGCGCGTGTAGCGCCAGCCAATGAGCAATTCGTAAGGAAGGGCCATGCAAGCATCCGATGGGCAAACAGGAGCGATTGTGCCTCGCGCCGCGCGCTGCCGAGATGACCGACAATGCCGATCCATGACCGCGGCCCCTCACCTGATCATCGCCCACGCCGCTCCCCCACCGGACCGTACGCCCACCACGCCGCCGCTGCTGCCGCGCTTGCTGCAGCACGCCGTGGTCGAGGCCAGCCATGCCGGGGACGGCTGGAGCCTGACCCCGCCGCACGAACATGCGCTGGCCACGGCACTCGGTTGGCCCATCACCGACGGCGCTCTGCCTTGGGCGGCCTGGCACGCGCAGCGCATCGGCGTGGCCTGTGCCTGGCTGCACCCCTGCCACTGGCAGCCCAGCCTGGACCATGTGCGCATCGTGCCCCCCGCCGCGCTGGATATCCGCAGCGAGGAGGCGACGGCATTGGCGAGCGCCCTGGCCCGGCTGGCCGCCGACGATGGCCTGACGCTGCACATTGAGACCGCGCAGCGCTGGCGCCTGGAAGGAGCCGCGCTGGCCCACTGGCGCGGCGCCAGCCTGGACCGCGTTGCCCACCAACGCGCCGACCCATGGTGGCAGCGGCAGGGGGCGGCCAGCGCCGATCATCCCGCCGTGCGCGCCTTGCTGCGCCTGCTCACCGAGGCGCAGATGCTGTTTGCCGATCACGCGGCCAACGACGCGCGGGCGCGGCGCGGCCAGCCCGCGCTCAACGGCGTGTGGCTGGATGGCGCCGGTGTTTGGGACGGCTGCGGCCCCAGCCCAGCGCAGGCCGACGCAGCCGTGGTCGATCTGTGGGACGGCACAGGGCCGCTGGACGATGCGGCGGACTGGGCGGCGGCGTGGGCGCGGCTGCAAACCGCCGTGCTGCAGCCATGGGCGCGCAGCGCGATCGCTGCCCCCGGCACGCCACGCCCGTTGCGCCTGACCCTGTGCGGCACGCGCGGCTGGCGCCGCTGGCGCTTGCATGCGCGCACCGTGGCCGAGGTCGCTGGCACCGTGCCGGCCAGCCGCGCCGCCAGCGATCGAGGCAGTGCGGCAGATGCGCCCGACGCCCCCGCTGCCGACACAGCCGCCCCGATGCACAGCGCAGCGACCGGCCCGCGCCGCTCCCGATGGCTGCGTTGGTGGCCCTGGGGCCGAGCCGACGCCACCGACGACCCAACCGACCCACTGCCCTGGTGGAGCGAGCTGTGAGACTGATCCCACGCGCCGTTCCACCACGCGCTGCCTGGGCGCTCGAACGAGCCGGCGTGCCCCCGTTGCTGGCGCGTTTGTACGCCGCGCGCGGCGTGCAGCAGGCCGACGAGCTGGATACGGCACTGACCCATCTGCCGCCACCGCACTGTCTGCGCGGCGCCGGCGAGGCGGCGGAGCTACTGGCCGATGCCCTGCAGCGCGGCCTGACCGTGTGCATCGTGGCCGATTACGACTGCGACGGTGCCACCGCCTGCGCCACCGCCTGGCGTGGCTTGCGCGCACTGGGTGCGCCGCTGGGCTGGGACCGCGTGCGCTACCTGGTGCCGGACCGGGTACGCGACGGCTACGGGCTGACACCGACCCTCGCCGAGCGCGTCAAGGCCCTGGGCGCCGAGGTACTGGTGACGGTGGACAACGGCATCGCCAGTCTGGAGGGCGTGGCGCGCGCGCGGGCGCTGGGGTTACAGGTCCTCATCACCGACCACCACCTGCCGCTGGTAGTGGACGGCGCGGTGCGCCTGCCGCATGACTGCATCATCGTCAACCCCAACCAGCCGGGCTGCGACTTCCCCTCCAAGGCGCTGGCGGGCGTGGGCGTCATGTTCTACGTGTTGCTGGCGCTGCGTGCCGAGTTGCGCCGGCGGGGCGTCTTCGACAGCGTCCCTGAACCCCGCCTGGACGCCCTGCTGCCACTGGTGGCACTGGGCACCGTGGCCGACGTGGTGCGACTGGACGCGCACAACCGTCGCCTGGTGGCCCAAGGGCTGCGCCGCATTCGCGCCGGGGCCATGCCCGCCGGTATGGCGGCGCTGTTGCAAGCGGCGGGGTGTCCGGCGCAACGCGTCTCGACCTTCGACCTCGGCTTCACACTCGGGCCACGCCTGAACGCCGCTGGACGGCTGAGCGATATGCGCTTGGGCATCGAATGCCTGATCACCGACGACCCGCTGCGGGCAGCGGAGCTGGCGCGCATGCTCGATGACATCAACCGCGAGCGCCGTGCCGTGGAGTCGGCCATGCGCGAGCAAGCCTGGCTGACGATCGAGCAACGCCATGGCGACGCACTCGACCCCGACAACGCGCCGCCCGCGCTGGTGGTCTTCGACCCCACATTCCACGAGGGGGTCGTGGGCATCGTGGCCGGGCGACTGAAAGACCACTTGCATCGGCCGACATTCGTGTTTGCCCCCGCGCACACCGAAGACGGCACGCCTTGCCTGAAGGGCTCCGGCCGCTCGATCCCCGGCTTTCACCTGCGCGATGCCCTGGACTGGATCGCCAAGCGCCAACCCGGACTGCTGCTGCGCTTCGGCGGCCACGCGATGGCAGCGGGCTGTACCCTGCGCGCCGATGCCCTGGACACCTTCGACGCCGCGCTGCAAAGCGTGGCCAGCGAATGGCTGGATGCGGCGACGCTGCAGCGCCGCCTGAACACCGACGGGGCCCTGGACGCTTCCGAACTGACGCTGGCCACGGCGGAACTGCTTGACGCGCAGGTGTGGGGGCAGGGCTTTCCGATGCCCCTATTCAGCGACGAGGTGCACGTGCTGCACCAGCGCTTGGTGGGCGAGCGTCATTTGGCGCTGCGCGTGCGCGTGGCGGATACGGTACAGAACGCCATCTGGTTCGGGCGCACCGACGCGCTGCCCGCGCGCGCGACGCTCGCTTGGCGCTTGGGGGTGGACGAGTGGCAAGGGCAGGCGCGCTTGCGCCTGCTGGTGGAAGGAGCGGCGGCTTGACGATGGTGCGCGGCGACCTTGCCTGGGACAGCCCGCCGGACTCGAGCGGCGCAGGCACGCCCGCCCCGCCAGCCGGTGGCGCTGCGGGCTCGGCTCCCCCGACTGCGGTGCACGCGCCCCAGCCGCTGCCCGCCGATGGCGCCCGGCAGCCCCCCGCCATCGTCTACGTCGATGCGGACGTGCTGGTGATCGACAAACCGGCAGGGCTGCTGTCGGTGCCCGGACGCGGGTTGGAAAAGGCGGACTGCGCCATCGCCCGTCTGCTGCCGCACTGGGGTCCGCTGTACGTCGTGCATCGGCTCGATATGGCGACGTCGGGCCTGCTGCTGTTGGCGCGTCACGCCGACGCACAGCGCGCGTTGTCGCGCGCCTTCGCCGCACGGCAGGTACACAAACGTTACGAGGCCATCGTCGCCGGCTGGCTGCTGCCACCCGGCAGCGGTCCCCACCAGGACTGGGGCGATATCCGGCTGCCGCTGGTGGTGGACTGGCCGCGGCGGCCGCGCAGCGTGGTCAGCTTCGCCCATGGCAAGCCCAGCCACACCCGCTGGCAGCCCGTGCAACGGCTGCATTGGGGCCCACACCCAGCCACGCGACTGGTGCTGCAACCCATCACCGGCCGCTCACACCAGCTGCGTGTGCACTTGCAGGCGCTGGGCCACCCAATTATCGGTGACGAGCTCTATGCGCCGGCACCGCTGCGCGACGCCGCAGCCCGCCTGCTGCTGCATGCCGGCACGCTGGCGGTGCCACATCCGCGCCATCAACGGTGGTGCGAGTGGCACAGCCCCACCCCCTTTTGAGGGCAGGGCCCGCCCCCGCACGACCTCGGCTTCAGGTACCGATCAGACCGCCGTCGTCCTTGACGATCATCACCGTGGCCGAGCGCGGACGGGCATTCGCCCCACCCGCGCCATAACCCGCGTTGCCCGGCCAATGGCTGGTGTACTTGCTCGGGTCGGCGAGGTCGGCGACATTGGTGTCTTCGCCCGGGTGCTGTACGTTGACGAAGATCACCTTGCCATCTGGCGTTTCCGCCAAGCCTGTGATTTCTTGGTCCTTGGGCCCGACCAAAAAGCGCTTGAGGGTGCGCGACGTGGGCTTCTTGCCCATGCGTGTGGTCACCTTGGTGCTGCCGTAGTCGAGTGTCAACGGGCCGCCGTCGCCTACCGCGCCCGGCACCGCCGCCAACATCATGCAGTTGGTCTCGTCGGTCAAGGCGCCGTCGTCCGTCTGGATCCAGCACAGCCCGGTGCTCTTGGTGAAGACCAAACCATCGGGGCTGGAAAACTCCTGCTCCTCGGTCAAGCCCGAGAGGTTGATCAGCTTCGGATCGGCGTCGGCCTCGGCACCGAACAGGAAGATATCCCAGGTAAAGGTCGTCGCAGCCGGGTCGGCGTCGCGGATGCGCAGGATGTGCCCGTTGACATTGCCCGTGTTCGTCTTCGTCCCCGCGTACAGATCGCTGTAGCTGCGCGGATTGGCGGCATCCGGGGCGAGTTGGGAGCCAGTCGGGTTCAAGCGCCGGTTGCTGTTGTTGGTCAGCGTGATGTAGAGCTCGCCGGTGACGGGATGGAGATTCCCCCATTCCGGACGGTCCATTTTGGTGGCCCCCGCCGCATCGGCAGCGATGCGCGCGTGGATCAACACGTCACCTTCGTCGGCAAAGCGATATTTGGTGTAATTGGCCACGGCCGGATTGGACAGGCTCAGCTCGACCCAGGTCCCGGTGCCATCTTCGTTGAATTTGGCGGCATAGAGCTTACCTGCATCCAAATATTTGTCGCCGACGGCGATGCGATCGGTGCGGTTGGCATCGGCGGGATCCCAAGTTTGGGTCGAGACGAATTTATAGATGTACTCGTTGCGGGCATCGTCGCCCATGTAGACCGCCACCTTCTTGCCCACTTCGGCACGCACCGCCGCCGATTCATGCGCCATGCGCCCGAGCGCCGTGCGCTTCTTGATCACGGCTGTGGCCGAATACGGATCGATTTCGGTGACGTAGCCTTGGCAGTAGAACTCGTTGCGGTAGTCCTCGGTGGCCGAGGCCGCGGTGACACTGGTGTTCCAGCGCGTAAAGCGCTCGTCGCCGCTTTGCGCCGTGTTCCAGCGGTAGACGTGGTCGGACCCTTTTTCGGTGGTCACGCTCTTGCCGTAACGGGCGAAAGCCACGTTCTCGTTGGCGCTGCGCTTGTCGTTGTCGCCGGCATTGCGGGCAAAGAAATTGTTCCAGTTTTCCTCGCCCGTCAACAAGGTGCCCCACGGGGTCTTGCCGGTGCCACAGTTGTTGACAGTGCCGCGCGTGCGCGTGCCATCGGGCGAAAATTTGGTCCGCAGCAAGGCGTTACCGCGTGCCGGGCCAGACAGTTCGATCACCGTTTCGGTCGTGATGCGGCGGTTGAACGGCGAGCCCTGAACGTAGGCAAACTTACCGTTGGTGCCTTTGGCGATCTCGACGATGGTCACGCCCATCGCTTGCATCTCCTTGATCACCTCGGCATCGGGCCGCGGCGCCGGCGACGGACCGTTCGGATGCAAGAAGGTCTGCGTCACCCACTCGTGGTTGATGCCCAGCAACGCACGGTTGCTGCTACCGTCATCGCGCGTGCCATTGGCCGACAGGCCGAAATATTCCATACCATCGTGCCATTCACCGCAGCGCTTGTCGAAGTCGGTGTCGGTACCGTCGTTTTTGAACGCTGGCACGCCGGCAAACAGCGGATCGCCCATCGCAATCAGGACGCTGGCGGTATAGCCTTTGGGAACGCTCACCGTATCGGCCAGCGATTTGGGCACGGCGGCAAAGCCGAGCAACGGCGCCTGCTGCGCCCGGGCGTACGCGGCCGCGGTACCTCCACCCCACACAATACTGGCGGCGGCCCCCAGACTGCCCAACAACAGTTGCCGACGCTGCAAGCGCGCTTCCAGTATCGCCTCGAAACGCGGGTTGGCGCTGGTGTTGGAGTCTTCTTCGTTGTGCAGATCGTGCGGAGAAACGGTCTTGGCGCTCATACAGGTCCTCACAGGGTGGTCAAACAACGACACCCATGGAGACCTTACGCGTCTGCTGCGACAATCGTGTGACAGGCACGGTGAGCGCTCGAAGGTGGTCGCGCTGCACGCGGCCGGGCCGCTGAAGGTGGTGCACGGGCAGCAGCCGACTAGCTGTGAGCCGTCAAGAGGTTGTTCCGAAGAACTGGAAGCCGTGACATAGGCGCGACGCGGCCTATGCCGTGGTGCGGGCGATGCCAGTTGCAGTGGTGCTGCCAGCTGTGAAGCGCTTGGCGCCGCTGCTCGGAGGTTTGGTAGGTCCAGCCGTAGGCCCACTCACGCAGCGCCGACTGGATGAACCGCTCGGCCTTGCCGTTGGTTTGTGGCCGATACGCGCGGGTGAACTTGTGCGCGATGCCCAGTTGCTGGCAAGCCTGCCGGAATGGCTTAGAACGGAAGGCCGGGCCGTTGTCGGTCAGCACTCGCTTGATCGTCACGCCCAGGCGGTTGTAGTACGCCACGGCGTCACGCAGGAACTGCACTGCGCTGGGGGCACGCTCGTCGGGGTGGATAGCTGTGAAGGCCACGCGGGCATGATCGTCCACGGCCACGAACAGGAACTCCCAGCCGGCTCCAGCTACCGAGTCACGCCGGTTGCCGGTGACACGATGCCCCGGCCGCTCGATACGCCCGAGCTTCTTGGTGTGGATGTGCAGCAGATCTCCAGCCCGTGCATGCTCGTAGCGCTGTACTGGCTCGCGCGGCTGCAGATCCGACAGCTTCGACAGCCCGGCTCGGCGCAGCACACGGCTGACCGTGGCCTCTGACACGCCCACGCTCTGAGCAATTCGTGCCTGGGTCATTCGGCGCTGCCGCAGTTCGACAATGAGCAATGCCTTGCTCGGCTCAATCGCCCGCGGCGAGCGCTTCGGCCGGGAAGATGCGTCGGTCAAGCCGCTGGCTCCTTCAGCCAGGTAGCGGCCCAGCCATTTGCGCGCAGTGCGCGGCGTCACGCCATGGCGTGAGGCCGCTTCACAGGCCTTGAGCCCGTGCTGTGTCATCTCTTGAACCATCTGCAAGCGAGGGGCGAAGGTAAGTCGGGCATTCTTATGGGTGTTCATCCGGCTGTTCCTGAAAGTGCTGGATTGTTTGGCAACTCCCAGTCTCCCAGACGCAGTCCGGGTGAACCGCAGATACAACCTATTGAAGCTTCACAACTAGCCACCCACCACGTCCCGAATGGCTGGCAGCGCCTGCTCGGCCGCCTTGCGCCCGGCGGCCATGGCCGGTGCACCACGATGGAAGTCCATCGCCGCGATATCCGTGAGCATCGGCCGCACGATCACGTCGGCCGGCTCGCCGGCCAGCCGGCTTTGCGTGATGCGCCATTGCACGATGTTGAGACTGGTGGTCAACACATCCAGCAGGGACGGCGCATCGACAGCCGCGGTGCGCGCCCCTTCGCCAACGTCGGCGGTGGCAGGCGTGCGCCAGCGCAAGCGCGCCAGCAGGGCATCCATCAGGCCCCCACGCGGTTGGGGTGCCGCCCGGCCGGCGATGCGCTGGCGGCGCACCATCAGTTGCCAGTTCAGATCGACGGCGATGACCACATCCGCGCCCATCGCGCGGCACAACGACACCGGCACCGGGTTGACCAGGCCGCCATCGACCAACAGGCGACCATCGCGCACGGCCGGGGTGAACAGCCCGGGCACGGCAATGGAGGCACGTACGGCGTCGATGACCGGCCCCTCGCGCAGCCAGACCTCGCGCCCGGTAGCGAGCTCGGTGGCCACGCAACCAAAGGGTTTGCTCAGCGCCTCGATTCCCTGATCGGTGAAGCGCGTGCGAAAAAATTCGACCAGCTTGCCCCCTTCGATGAGGCCGCCGCCCATCTTCAGATCGATCAGGCCGACCACCTGTTGCCAGGTGAGCGTGCGCACCCAGGGCTCGAGGCGATCGAGCTCACCGGCCGCATAGGCCGCCCCGACCAGCGCGCCGATCGACGTGCCACAGACGATGTCGATCGGCACGCCGGCCTCTTGCAGGACCTGCAACACGCCGATGTGCGCCCAGCCGCGTGCAGCGCCGCTGCCCAGCGCGACGCCGACACGAAGGCGGCCAGGGGTCGGCATCGCTGTGCTTGCCTCAGATCAGCGGCACGCCGGTCTTGCTCTGGATGAACTCGCGCGTCACCCCCGGCGCCAGCTCCACCAGCTTCAGCCCCTGGGGCGTGACGTCCATCACGCCCAGGTCGGTGATGATGCGATCGACCACCCCCTTGCCGGTCAGTGGCAAGGTGCACTCGGGGATGATCTTCAGATCCTCGCTGCCGTCTTTTTTGCGTGCCACGTGCTCCATCAGCACGATGACGCGCTTGACGCCCGCCACCAGGTCCATCGCGCCACCCATGCCTTTGACCATTTTGCCCGGGATCATCCAGTTGGCCAGATCGCCCTTGTCGGTGACCTGCATGGCACCCAGAATGGACAGATTGATCTTGCCGCCGCGGATCATCGCGAAGCTGTCGTGGCTGCCGAAAGTGGCCGACCCCTTGATGGTGGTGATGGTTTGCTTGCCGGCGTTGATCAAGTCCGGGTCCACCTCGTCCTCGTATGGAAATGGGCCGATACCGAGCAAGCCGTTTTCGCTTTGCAGCCAGACCTCGATGTGGTCGGGCACGTGGTTGGCCACCAGGGTCGGCAAACCGATACCGAGGTTGACATAAAAACCGTCCTGCAGCTCTTGGGCCGCGCGCGCGGCCATCTCGTCGTGCGTCCAGGGCATGATGCTCTCCTTGGAACCGTGGGCTGGGTCAGACCTTGCGCTCGCGCGTGGTGCGGCGCTCGATGCGTTTTTCCGGCGTCGGGTTGTGCACGATGCGGTGCACGTAGATACCGGGCAGGTGCACGTCGTCCGGGTCGATCGCGCCGGTGGGCACGATGCGCTCGACCTCGGCGATGCAGATCTTGCCCGCCATCGCCACCGCGGGGTTGAAGTTGCGCGCCGTCAGGCGAAAGCGCAGGTTGCCCGCAAGGTCCGCCACGTCGGCTTTGATCAGCGCCACCTCGGGGAACAGCGCGTGCTCGAGGATGTAGGTCTCCCCATTGAACTCGCGGTGTTCCTTGCCCTCGGCGACCATCGTGCCCACGCCCGTCTTCGTGAAGAACGCCGGGATGCCGGCGCCTGCGGCGCGCAGCTTCTCGGCCAGCGTCCCCTGCGGCGTGAACTCGATTTCCAGCTCGCCGGCCAGATACTGACGTTCGAACTCCTTGTTCTCGCCGACGTAACTGGAGATCATCTTTTTGATTTGCCGCGTCTCCAGCAGCTTGCCCAGGCCAAAGCCGTCGACCCCGGCGTTGTTGGAAATCACCGTCAGGTCCTTGACGCCGCTGTCGCGCAGCGCGTCGATCAGCGCCTCCGGGATGCCGCACAGCCCGAAGCCACCGACCGCAATGAGCTGTCCATCGCGCACCACGCCCTCGAGGGCCGCGGCCGCGCTGGGATAGACCTTGTTCATGCTCGCACGCTCCTGTCCATGGTGGGAGAAAGCCATACGATACTACGTAATGACATACGTAGGATTGCCTAAAGCCCAACCCTGACCCGCCGCGATGTCCCCGCCGCTGCCCGATACCGACGCCTACCGGCTCGCCTTCGAACTCGCGCCCGTGGGGCTGGCGCTGTCGCGCCACCGCATCATGGTCGACTGCAACCAAGCCATGTGCGAGATGTTCGGCGCCAGCCGCGAGGAACTCGTCGGCCAGAGCTTTCGCATCCTCTACCCCAGCGCGGACGAGTTCGAGCGCATCGGCGAGCGTATCGCGCCCATCCTCAACGCCCACGGCCACTACAGCGACGAACGCATCATGCGCCGCGTCGGCGGGCGCCTGGCGGGCCAGACGTTCTGGTGTCACGTCAGCGGCCGGGCCCTGGACCGCACGGACCCCCACGCCGCCGGCATCTGGAGCTTCGAGGACGTCTCGGCGCGCCGCCCCGTCACCGCAGCGCTGACCGCGCGCGAGCGCGAGGTGGCCGCCCTCGTGATGAAAGGCCTGACCGCCAAACAGGCCGCCAAGGCGCTGGGCATCAGCCCCCGCACCGTCGAAATCTACCGCGCGCGCCTGATGCGCAAATTCCACGCCGCAAGCACGGTGGAACTGGTGCAAAAGCTGCTGCTCGGCTGAGGCCCCGACGTCCCAACGCCGCTGGTGCGTCCACCGACACAGCGGCGCTTGCGACACCCGATCATGCGCCCCATCGCCGCAGCCCTCAACACACACTCAAAGCGGCACGCGGTCTGCGCAGCACAAGGCCATGCAGTGCCACGACTTACGCACGCAATCCCCAATTCCCCAGGCTCTGTGGGCGACGCTGTGGATAAGCCGTGAAGCATACGGGGAAACCCGCATAAAGCAAGCCTTCCGTTAGATTGCCTATTTTTTAGACAAACAGGCACAACCTCCACAGTCCTCTGGCCGGTGCCACCCAGGCCCGTCGAGCGCGGCGACGCCCTTATAGTTATCGGTCACGCGTGAATATCCACCGCGCCGCCTCGCATGACACGGCCATGAACCCCTCGCGCCCCACGACCGACGACCTCGCCGAGCTGCTCGCCCGAGTGGCGCTGGGCGACTCCCGAGCCTTTCAGCGTCTCTACGAGCGCAGCAGCGCGAAACTCATGGGACTGGTCGTGCGTATACAACCCCAGCGAGCCATTGCCGAGGAAGTGTTGCAAGAGACCTTTGTCGCCATTTGGCAACGTGCGGCTGAATACCAAACCACGCTGGGCAACCCCATGACCTGGATGGGCTCCATCGCTCGTCACCGTGCCATCGACAGCCTGCGGCGCGACGCCGCTCGGCCTCAGGGGCATCTCGTCCATCCTACCCCCGACGAGGACGGCGACGACGAAGCGATGCTGGCTTGGTGCGACCGCCTCGTGCCACAGGAACAAGCCATGGACGCCCACCACCCCTGGCCCGACCGCGGTCGCCTGCAGGCCATCGAAACATGCCTGGGGCAGCTGCCCTCGGCCCAGCGACAAAGCGTCGTGCTGGCGTACATCCACGGCCTGACCCACGCGGAGCTGGCACAGCAATTGCGGGCCCCATTGGGCAGCGTCAAGACCTGGGTGCGACGCGGTCTGCAAGCCCTCAAAAACTGTTTGCAAGCCTTTGGCGGGGAGCGTGCACTGTGAATATCCTGCACCCAGAGCGCGCCGAGGCGCTCGCCGCTGCATATGTTTTGGGAACGCTGCGCGGCCCCGCCCGCCGGCGGTTCGAAACCCTCATGGCCGCCCACCCATCGCTGCGCCAACACGTGCAGGCATGGGAAGCCCGACTGGCACCGCTGCAAGCCGTCGTTCCCGAAGAACCCGTGCCAACACGGGTGTGGAAGCGCATCGCCGCGCGCACGATCGAGCAACGACACACGCCGGCAGCGCGCCGTTGGCTCGACTGGCTGTGGCCTGCCTGGGCGCTGGCGAGCAGCGTCGCCGCCGCGTTGCTGTGGCTGCGCCACGATGCGCTCGATGCCGTCTCCACAGAACAGCTGGCCGTGCTCACCCCTGTTGATGCCAACGCCGTTCCTGCGCCCGAACAGCCCATCGTCGTCGCCATCATCGACGGCGGTCGGCGCTGGCGTGTGCTGGTATCAGCAGCACAGCGCCCATCGGCGCAAAAAGACTGGGAACTGTGGGCCATCCCACGAGGCGGCGCCCCGATCTCGCTGGGCACTGTGGCAGCCGGCCGCCTCAACGACGTGGCCCCGCCGCCGCCCCAAATAGCACTCGAGGCCCTGGCCGTCAGCTTGGAGCCGCGCGGCGGCTCGCCCACTGGGCAGCCCACGGGGCCAGTACGGTTTGTACACCCGCTGCAGCGCAGCTAAACGACAACCCACGCCTCAAGGCCACGGCCTCATCACGCATCCAATCCGACCTCGCGTGCGTATAGACCCACGACTGGCGCAACACTGCCGCCAGTTTTGCTGACAACCCACTTGTGAGAGGAGAGACGGAAATGCGTTACTCGTTGCGTGGACTCACCGCGACCGCTGCCATCGCGCTGCTCGCCCCCGTGGCGGCACAGGCACAAGACAAAAAGCCCCTGACCTTCGGTGAGCTGCAAACCATCCGAGTGATGGCGGGCGGCATGGTTGGCGAGGCGCTGGGACAGGCCCTGGGTAAAAATATGTTGGGCATCATCGCCAACCGCTCCGCCATTTGCAGCACGCTCTCCGGCGGCGTGGGCAGCGGCTTTTTGCGCACCAACGCCAAAGGGGCCATCACCATGGAATCCATCCGCGAAGCAGTCGACGTCACCGCCGCGGTTGAGCGGATGCTGCCTGCCGACGCGCTCTACCTTGCGTTCGGCGGTGAGTGGAAAAAAGAAGACAACGTCGCGCTGCTGGAAAAAACACTGGAGGAGCTGGCCGTCAATCAATACAAAGGCACCATCGTCTTTCACGTCACCACCTGGGCACAAAAGCAGCCGCAAGAAATCGCCGCCCGCAACCCGCGGGTGGCGGCGTACCTGCGCCAAGCCGACATCCGCGTGGGCACGCTCAACCTCGACGCAAAAAAAGCCGTGCTCAACAAAGCCACGCTCGAGGGTGATCAGTGGAAGCTAACCCCCATCGGTGAAGTGCCGATGCGCGACGACTTGGTCGCGCTCTTCCGTCGCGCTTGACAAGACCCCTCAGCGACGGACAACCCCCCGGCACACCACGTGTGTCGGGGGTTTTGCTTTTATGTGGCCGGGCCGACGCCCGGCCTAACCATCACGCTCAAGCGCCGAACGACAAAGCCCCCGCCGGCAACGGACGCCCCAGTGCCGACGTCAGCGCCGTGAAGTGCATCGTCTCATCCGCCGCCAAACGCGCCGCCACCTTGGCCAGCTCACGGTCTTGCATGGCCGGAATCACGCTGATATAGGCGTTCGTCGCCCCCAGCTCCAGCCGCGCCGCCAAATCCAGCACATCGGCTTGCGACTTGAGCGCGGCGGCGTTGAGCGCCTTGGCATACGCCTCCAGCGACTTCTCCGCCACGGGCTGCCCGCCCAACTTGCGAATGGTTGCGGCCAATGCGTCCCGATGCGCTTTGTGGTGGCTTTGGAATTGCACCGCTACCTCCAACACCGACTTTTGCAGCAGCCCGCTGTTGGCCCCGAGCTGATACGCGGCGATCGCCTCGTGCTCCAGCCCCAGTGCCACATTGAGTATCTCCACGTCCTTGCTCGGCTGCGCCGCGTGTTGGGCGGCCAGCGCATCCCTGCCGGCCAACAGCGCCAGCGCCGCCAGCGACAACGTGGCACCACCGCCACGCAACACCCCACGCCGGGACGCATCCACCACCATCTTCTGGTTTGCCAACATGCTGCTCTCTCCTGGTAAGACAACCACAACGTGCCCGCGCTCGATACCGAGCACCCCTTGCCGGCCCCGCGGCCGGCAACGTGTCATACGCAGGGAAGCCGCGCTTGGATGCAGCAAATGGTGCGCCTCGGCCACCCGAACCCGACGCTCGGGCCACGTCTTCCCATCGGTAAAGGGCTGCCCGTGGCAGCCCGTCTTCCGAAAAAAGCAGGAACTGCTACTGCCGCGCGGTGCGCACGTTGGCGGGCGGCTGCTGCGGGTGGCTGGTGCGCCACGGGTTGATGTCCAGCCCGCCGCGGCGCGTGTAGCGCGCGTACACGCTCAGGCGCACCGGGCGGCAGCGCGTCCAGATGTCCATGAAGATGCGCTCCACGCACTGCTCGTGAAACTCCTGGTGCTGGCGAAAACTCACCAAATAGCGCAGCAAGCCCGCCTGATCGATGGGATGGCCGCTGTAGGCGATTTGGACGCTGCCCCAATCGGGCTGGCCGGTGACCAGGCAGTTGCTTTTGAGCAAATCGCTGGTCAGTACCTCCTGCACCGGTGGCTGTTCGGTGTCGGCGCGCAGCCATTCAGGGGCCGGCTGGTAGTCGGTGCACTCCACATCCAACCGGTCCAGGCTCAGGCCCGGCAGGCTATGCACGGTTTCGACCGCCCATTCGGCGGGCAGACGCAGGCGCACGCCGATGCGGCCGCGCTGCTCGCTGCCGCGCCACAGCGCTTCGCTCAGATCGGCCAGCAGGCGCTCGCGCACGCCATCGGCGTCGGCAAAGCGCGTCTGGTTGAAGCTGTTGAGGTAGAGCTTGAACGATTTGCTCTCGATCAGGTTGGGGGTTTCGGCCGGAATGACGAAATGCGCGATGGCCACCTGCGGCTTGCCGCGCACGTTGAGCCAGCTCAGCTCGAAAGCCGTCCACAGGTCCGCCCCGGTAAACGGCGGCGTGGTGCCGACGCCGATTTCGGCCCGCTTGGGCGCGCGCGGCAGCGGGCACAACAGGCCGGGGTCATAGGTATCCACATACGGGCTGGGGCGCCCCAGCGGCGTGGCAGCCAGGTCCGGCGCAGTGGGCGCCGACGCCCACGCGTGGCTTGGACGTGCCCCGCTGCCGGCAGATGGCCGATCATCATCGGAAGCAGGGGCGCAGATGTTGGGTTCGGGGTTCATCAATCGATGGGAAAGACTGACGGGCCGGCACGCGCCCTGCCTTCAGCGCGGTGGCGGATGGTTGCGTGGCGCCGTTCAGGGTTGGAAGGGGCGTTCGCGCAGCCACTTGGTCGCTACCCATTTCTCCCCGCGCAGCACGGGCGCGCCGCCATGCAGGGTCTGGGTGCCGGGGTCGGGGTGGTCATAGGCAAAGAATACGGCGTGCCCGCGCTGGGGGTACACCTCGAGCCCAACGTCCGGAAATGTCGTGCCGCCGCCACCCTCCGGGTCATTCAGGTAGATGACGATGGTGGCCACACGCTGCCCACCGCGCTGCAGGATGCGCGCCGTCCCCGGCGCCGCCGGGTCGAAATAATCGTAGTGCGGCTTGTACTGCGCGCCGGGCACGTAGCGCAACACCTGCAGACCCTCGCCATGCTCCACCGGCCACTGCACCAGGCGGCTCAGGCGTGCCTCGATGCGTTGGATCAATGGTGTTTCACCGCGCCGAAAAAACATCCCGTCGCTGGTGCGGTCGGGGTTGAGCTCTTCGCCGCCGGTGGCGGTCTGCACGGTGCGCGAGCGCTTCAGACGCGGGGCGGCAGCCTCCATCAGCGCGTCACATTCCTGCGCCGACAGCACGTCGGCCAGCACCACCAGCCGCGGGCGCTGCAGGGTCAACAGGACACGCACGGTGCGGTCGCCCAGGTCCAGCGCACGCGGCGACCCGCTCAGATCGATGCGCGGCCGCGTGGGCACTTCGGACAGCGCACGAGCAGGCAGCATGCCGACGTGTTCCTCCAGCGCCTCCTCCATCGCCCGCAGCGCCACGCCCTCGGTCCAGCCGGCCTGCCGCATGGCCGCCAGCACGTCCTGCGGTGCGCAGCCGGCGCGCGCTTGTTGCACGATCCAGCGTTTCAACTCCGGGGTGATGGTCTGTGTCATGGCCGCCGTGCCGATCGCATCTGGGGTCTGTCGTCTGCCGCGCAAGACCGGGACGCACGCCGATGCGGTGCGCTTCAGCCGCCGCGGGCCTCGCGCCGAAACACCCAGCGATCGGCGTCGGACACCTCGGGGGCGAAGCGGTAGCCATCGGCGTCGAAACCCTGTAGGTCTTCGACGCGCTGCACGCGCTGCTGGGCCGCCCAGCGTGTCATCGCGCCACGGGCGCGCTTGGCCGCAAAACTGATGATCTTATAGCCCGCACCGCGCCGCTCCTCGAATACGCACTGCACCACGCGCGCGCGCAGCGCACGTCGGTCCACGGCCTTGAAATATTCCTCGCTGGCCAGATTGACCACGACACCATCGTCCTGCGCGGCGCGCTCATCCAGCCACTGCGCGATGCGCGCGCCCCAGAATTCGTACAGCGTGCGCCCGTGCGCGGTGGCCAGCCGCGTGCCCATCTCCAGCCGATACGGTTGCATGCGATCGAGCGGCCGCAACACACCGTACAGGCCGCTGAGTATGGCCACGTGGGTCTGCAGCCATTGCACGTCGTCGGGCGTTAGGCTGCGCACGTCCAAGCCTTCATAGACGTCGCCATTGAAGGTAAAGATGGCGGGGCGGCTGTTGGCTGCGGTGTGTTCGGGCTGCCACGTTTGATAGCGTGCCACGTTGAGTGCGGCCAACGCGTCGCTCAAGTCCATCAACGCCGCCACCTGCTGCGGCGACAGGGTGCGCAACACGGCCATCAGTTCCGCCGCGTACTCCACGAACGGCGGATCGCTGGTCGGCAGCGCCGGCACGGGCGATTCGACGTCGAGCGATTTGGCGGGGGACAAGACGAACAACATGGTCGCATTTCGTGATCAAGACGCGCAGGCCGACGCTTGCGGCAGCGACGCGCAGCACAGGCGAGCGGGCTGCGCCGCCAGCCCCGAGAGCACGACAGACACCGCACGGGCTCGGCCACGCCGGCCGCCCTTGGAGCCGGCCATGGCGGCGCTACCCACGGGATCACCGCGCGGCCCAGCCGGGCGCCCACGCTGAGCGCCGTGTGTAACCGCCCTGCGACGCCTTGTCGGGGCGCCCTCTGGGCGCGGTTAGCCACTGCGCACCGCGTCGGCACCCATTATGCCCGGTTGTGCGCCCAGCCGTGCCGTGTACCGGCGGAAATGGCCCATCGCGGCACCGACCGGCGCAGGCGCGCCGGCCTGCGGGTTGCCGCCGGCGTTACTTCAGATCACCCGCCAGACTGGCCAGCGTTTCGGGGGCAATCGAGACGTGCGCCGGGTAGTGGGTGTGATCGCAGCCCAGCGTGACCGCTGCCCCCGCCTTGACGGCCGCACGCATCGCCGGCGTCAGCTCGAAACGCAAAAAATGCACCGCCGAGGTTTTTTCGGCATTTTCGCGGTCCAGATCCTCATCGGCGATCGCATACACGCGCTCGTAGCCCTCGACCTCGACGAACATGCGGTCTTCGATGCCGATCAGGCGCGCCAGCTCCCGGCGGCGCTGGTTGATGTCTGGGTACTCGATCATCATCGTCGCCTTCCAGTTGGTGCCATCCGGCACCAACGGCGCATAGGCGTCGATCTCATCCTGGATACCCTCTTCCTCGAAGATTTTTTCGATACGCAGCATTTCCTGGATCTGGTAGCGCATCGACAGCTCGCTTTCGAACTGCACGGTCACGTGCTCGCCCAGGTGCACCGTGCGCAGCTTGCGATGTGCCATCACCTCGGCCTTGTGCTGTTTGCGCCACTTGGCGTAAGCCTCCAGCGGCATCAGGGTCTCGCGCGTGATGCGACCGGTCAATTGCATCGTGGTGATCATGGTGGACCTATTCGTGACAGAGGATGACGAAGACCAAGGGGCATCTTCATTTCAACCCGTAGGCCGTGGCCAGCAAGGTCAGCGGATGCGCCAGCTTTGGCGCGCCGAGCTGGTTGACTTCGAAACCCTGGGCGATGTGGTGGCCCCCCAGCGGACAGTCGGAGCTGATGTAGTCCGGCGTACCGCCGTCCTTCGTCTGCGCCATGGCTTTGAAAACGGGTTTGCCGATTTTCATCGCCACCGGATGGGTGGCCTTCTTGACGCCATACGTGCCGGCATGACCGGAGCAACGCTCCACGGTGTGGACTTGCGTGTCCGGAATGAGCTTGAGGATTTCCTCGGTGCGGCGGCCGATGTTTTGCACCCGTCCATGGCACGGGATCTGGTAGCTGACCTTGCCGAGCCCGCGGGCAAAGTCGGTTTTGAGCAACCCGTCGCGCCGGCGTGCGCTGAAATATTCGAACGGATCCCACATCGCTTCCTTGACGAGCTGTACTTCGGCATCGTCGGGAAACATCAGCGGCAGCTCCTGCTTGAACATCAGCGTGCAGCTGGGCACCGGACTGAGAATGGCAAAGCCGTCGCGCGCGTAGCGCGCCAGCACCGGAATGTTGACCGCTTTGGCCGCCGCCACCGACTCCAAGTCACCCAACTCCAACTTGGGCATACCACAGCAGCGCTCCTTGTCCACCAGGGTGTACGGGATGCCGTTGTGCGCCAACACCTTCAACAAATCGAGCCCGATGCCCGGCTCATTGGCGTTGACGAAACAGGTGCCGAAAATGGCCACTTTGCCGGGCGTGCGCTCGCCATCGACCACGGGCAGCGACTCGGGCGCCGGTGGGGCCGACTGACGCAGCGTGCGCGTGGCCAGCTCGGGCAGCCAGGCGTCGCGGTGCACACCCAGAACCTTTTCCATCGCGGCTCGCGCCACACTGCTGCGATTGACGGCGTTGACCGTTTGCACCACCACCGGAATACCCGCCAGTGAACCGTGCACGTCGGTGGAGGCCAGCAGTTTTTCCGCCGTTTTGACCTTGCCTTGGCGAAACTTGATCGCCTTGGCGCGCAGCATGGTGTGGGGGAAATCCAGGTTCCACTCGTGCGGCGGCGTGTACGGACACTTGGTCATGTAGCACAGGTCACACATGTAGCACTGGTCGACCACTTTCCAGTAGTCGGCCTTGTCCACACCGTCCAGCTCGCCCGTCTTGCCCTCATCGATCAGATCGAACAGGGTCGGAAACGCACCGCACAGGCTGACACAGCGGCGGCAGCCGTGACAGATCTCGAAAATTCGCTCCAGCTCGTCGAAGCATTTGGCTTCGTCGTAAAAATCGGGGTTGCGCCAATCGAGTGGGTGCCGGGTAGGGGGCTCGAGGTTGCCTTCGCGGGCCATGGGCGTCTCCTGGGGTCAGGTCGCCGTGCAGCGGCGACTCGGTGATGCGGTGATCAAGCGCGGCCAAGAGGGGCGGCACCGCCGCCCCGGCGGGCGTGGCAGCCGCCGCGCCCACTTACCGTCGATCAGTCGACCAGCTCGGCCAGCGCCTTGGCGTAGCGGTTGGCGTGCGAGCGCTCGGCCTTGGCCAGCGTCTCGAACCAGTCGGCGATTTCGTCGAACCCTTCTTCACGCGCGATCTTGGCCATACCCGGGTACATGTCGGTGTACTCGTGCGTTTCACCCGCGATGGCCGACTCCAGGTTCTGGCGCGTGGTGCCAATCGGCATGCCGGTGGCCGGGTCACCCGCCTGCTCCAGGAACTCCAGGTGGCCATGGGCGTGGCCGGTTTCCCCTTCGGCCGTGGAGCGGAACAGCGCCGCCACGTCGTTCTGGCCCTCGACATCGGCCTTGTTGGCGAAATACAGGTAGCGCCGGTTGGCCATCGATTCGCCCGCGAAGGCGTCCTTCAGGCATTGCTCGGTCTTGGAGCCTTTCAGTTGTGGCATCGTCTCTTCTCCTTGAGGTGGTCCGAAAACACCGCCGCGCCACACGGCGGGCGGGCACGTCAACCATACCCCCAGCACCGGCCGGCGTCCATACGGCAAATTCAATGCCCGCCATAGAAACGATCAATCTTTTGGCGCACCACCATACATACAGCTGTCACGGAAACGCCCCAAGGTTCCCCTCGCCGTGCGTCTGCGACTCGCTGCCCGGGCGCGGTCAGCCCTCTACAATTGCCATTTTTCCATCCTCGCGTCCGTCCGCTGCCGCCACCACTGGCGAGCCGCGGGTTGGTCCTTTTGCGCTCACGCTGCACCATGTCCGAAGCCCTGTCCCAACCCGGTCTGAACAGCCTGTCGAAATCGTTCGAGCCCGCGGCCGTCGAGCGGCGCTGGGGCCCTGAATGGGAAGCGCGCGGCTACGGCCGTGCGGGCTGGCGCGGCACCGGTGCGCCCCAGGCCGGCGCACCGTCGTTTGCCATCCAGCTGCCGCCGCCCAACGTCACCGGCACGCTGCACATGGGCCATGCGTTCAACCAGACCATCATGGACGCGCTAACGCGCTACCACCGCATGCGCGGCGACAACACGGTCTGGATTCCGGGCACCGACCACGCCGGCATCGCCACCCAGATCGTGGTCGAGCGCCAGCTGCAGCAGCAGGGCCTCAGTCGCCACGACCTAGGCGCCACGCCCGAGGAGGCGCGCAAGAACTTTGTCGCTCGCGTTTGGGAATGGAAGGAAAGGAGCGGCAACACCATCACGCAGCAAATGCGCCGCCTGGGCGACAGCGTGGACTGGAGCCGCGAGTACTTCACGATGGACGAGCGGCTGTCGCGCGTTGTGGTAGAGACCTTCGTGCGCCTGTACGAGCAGGGCCTGATCTACCGCGGCAAACGCCTGGTCAACTGGGACCCGGTGTTGATGAGCGCGGTGTCGGACCTGGAGGTGGAAAGCGAGGAGGAAGACGGTTTTCTGTGGCACATCGCGTACCCGCTGGTCAGCGGTGAGGGGCAACTGGTGGTGGCCACCACCCGGCCCGAGACGCTGCTGGGCGACGTGGCGGTGATGGTGCACCCCGAGGATGAGCGCTACGCCCACCTGGTGGGGCAAACCGTCAAGCTGCCGCTGTGCGAGCGTGAAATCCCCGTCATCGCCGACACCTACGTGGACCGCGCCTTTGGCACCGGCGTGGTCAAGGTCACCCCGGCGCACGACCCCAACGACTATGCGGTTGGCCAGCGCCACCAACTGCCGCTGATCAACGTGCTGACGCTGGACGCGAAGATCAACGACAACGCGCCGCCGGCCTACCGCGGGCTGGACCGCTTCGAGGCGCGCCAGCGCATCGTCGAGGACCTGCGCACCGCCGGCTTGCTGGTGGAAGTAAAAAAACACCGCCTGATGGTGCCGCGCTGCGCGCGCACCGGCCAGATCGTCGAGCCGATGCTGACCGACCAGTGGTTCGTCGCCATGACTAAGGTGTCCGAGCGCGACCCCAGCGGCAAGAGCATCGCGCAAAAAGCCATCGATGCCGTGACCAGCGGGCAGGTGCGCTTCGTGCCCGAGAACTGGGTCAACACCTTCAACCAGTGGATGACCAACATCCAGGACTGGTGCATCAGCCGCCAGCTGTGGTGGGGCCACCAGATTCCGGCATGGTACGACGCCGAGGGCAACGTCTACGTGGCACGCAGCGAAGCCGACGCCCGCGCCCAGTTCGAAACCTATGTGGCACATCTGGGGCCCGAGCAGCGCGAGCAGCTGCTGGCCGCCGGCTTGAGGCGCGACCCCGACGTGCTCGATACCTGGTACTCCAGCGCCCTGGTGCCGTTTTCGACCCTGGGCTGGCCGCAGGCCGCCGAGGACAGCCGCGCAGTGGCGGGGGCCGACACCGGCGCGGCAGCGGACACATCCGCGCCGAGCGCTGCGTCGCTGAGAGACTACGACCTCTACCTGCCCAGCACGGTACTCGTCACCGGCTACGACATCATCTTCTTCTGGGTCGCGCGCATGATCATGATGACGACCCACTTCACCGGGCGTGTGCCATTCCGGCACGTCTACATCCACGGCCTGGTACGCGACGCCCAGGGTCGCAAGATGAGCAAGTCCGAGGGCAATGTGCTCGATCCGGTGGATTTGATCGACGGCATCGACCTGAGTGCGCTACTGGAAAAACGCACCACCGGCTTGCGCAAACCCGAAACCGCCCCCGCCATCCGCAAAGCCACCGAAAAGGAATTTCCCCAGGGCATTCCGGCCTACGGTGCCGATGCCCTGCGCCTGACCTTCGCGGCGCTGGCCTCGCTCGGGCGCAGCATCAATTTCGACAGCAAGCGTTGTGAGGGCTACCGCAACTTCTGCAACAAGCTCTGGAACGCCACGCGCTTCGTGCTGATGCACTGCGAGGGCTACGACTGCGGGCTGGCCGAGCACACCGCCGACCAGTGCGCGCCAGGCGGCCCCTTCCATGGCTACCTGAGTTTTTCCGCCGCCGACCGCTGGATCGTCTCGGCCTTGCAGCGCGTGGAGGCCGACGTCGAACGCGGGTTTGCCGAATACCGCCTGGACAACGTCGCCAACGCCATCTACGCCTTCGTCTGGGATGAATTTTGCGACTGGTACCTGGAAATCGCCAAAGTGCAGCTACACAGCGGCGACGCTGCCCAGCAGCGCGCCACACGCCGCACCTTGATTCGCACGCTGGAGACCATCCTGCGTCTGGCGCACCCCATCATCCCCTTCATCACCGAGGAGCTGTGGCAAAAGGTGGCGCCGGTGGCGGGCCGCGCCGGGCCCTCGGTCAGCATCGCCCCGTACCCGCACGCGCAGCCGCAACGCATCGACGAGCGCGCCGAGGCCGAGGTGGCGCACCTGAAGGCGCTGGTGGAGGCATGCCGTCGCCTGCGCGGCGAAATGGGCGTCTCACCCGCACAACGGTTGCCGCTGTACGCGCTGGGCGATGCGGCCCTCCTGCAGCGCTGGTCGCCGGTGTTGCAGGCGCTGGCCAAACTCAGCGAGGTCAAGGTCTTCGACGACGAGGCGGCTTGGGCTGCTGCGGCGCAAGCGGCACCGGTGGCCGTGGTGGGCGAGGCGCGCCTGTGCCTGTTCATCGAAATCGACGTGGCCGCCGAAAAGGCGCGCTTGGGCAAAGAGGTGGCGCGCCTGCAGGCCGAAATCGCCAAAGCCCAAGCCAAACTGGCCAACGACGCGTTCGTGGCCAAGGCGCCGGCCGCCGTCATCGCACAAGAACGCCAGCGCTTGGCCGACTTCACCGCCACCCTGGCCAAGGTGCAAGCGCAACTGCAGCGCCTGGGGTGACGGCGACGTCATCACAATACGCTGACGAAGCTCTCCACCGCTGGGTGCAGGCGCGCGGCCTTGCGTTTGGCCACGGTGCCGATATTGACGAAGCACACCGCCTCCTCCCCCGGGGTCAAATCGAACAGGGCACGCAGGCGCGGCGACGTCATCGCCTGCCCGCTCGTCAAACTGGCGCCATAGCCCATGGCGTGCGCCGCCAGCAACATATTCTGCACCGCTGCACCCACCGATACCATGCGCTCCAACACCGGGATCGGTGGTTCGGCCGCACCCAGCTGCGCCACCACCAGCATCAACAACGGCGCGCGTTGTGCCTTCTCGCGCGCCGCTTCGATTTGCTCCAGCGTGGCCCCCGGATCACGGTCGATGAGCGCAGCCGCAAACACCTCGCCCAGGCCAGCACGGCGCTGTGCCGGCACGATCACGAAGCGCCACGGACGCAGTAAGCCATGGTCGGGCGCGGCCGCCGCGCAGCGCAAGATGGCGTCGAGCTCCTGCGCGGTGGGGCCCGGCTCGACCAAGCGCTTGGGCGAAATGGTCTGGCGCGTGCAGATCCATTCAAGCGCGACCGCCGCCGACGATTCGGCATCGGCCACGGGTATCTGCCTGGCTGCCGCAGCGCCCAGGGACACTGGGTCGCCCGCCTCGATCGAGGGAAAGACAGATCGCATCGGGACTGCCTCCTGCTTTTCGCCAACCTTTGCGCGTGCGCGGGTGACCGCATGCCCCGTCGGCCACCAGGTCACCCGCCGTTGCGCTCAGGCGTAGCGCCGATCCTTCAACGAGATCATGCCGCGGTACTCCTCGACCGTGCCGACGCGGCGGATATCGGCCCAGGTACCCTTGTAGTAGGGCACCACGTTGCGATCCACCCACGGCGTGACCACGTCACCGTGCACGCCCTTGATGTAGCCGAACAGCATGAAGGTCTGTCGGCGCTTGAGCGACGCCAACGGGTAGGCTGCGTATTCCACACCATGGCGGACACGATTCCATGCTGATGGCGGACAGTGTTCCAGCGTGAAGCCGGACGCGGTTCCACGCTGAAGGCGGACAGCATTCCAAACGGATGGCGGACACCTGCAGGGTGTTCTGAGTGACCCGAACGCGGCATACGCTGCCCGGTTTTTTGACCGGAGCCAGCGATGCCCACACCCAGGGTCACCATTAGCAAGATACGACACACACTGCAACTGCTGCACGGCGGGGCCTTGAGCACCCGCCAAATCGGCGCGGCGCTTGGCATCTCCAAGTCCACCGTCAACGACATCGCCAGCTACGCGCGCGCCGCCGGCGTGGACTGGGCGCTGGCCCAGAGCCTGAGCGACGAGGAATTGCAAGCCCGGCTCTACAAGCCACCCGTGGCGCGCGCCTCGCGCCACCTCGAACCCGACCATGCCCACATCCATCGCGAACTGCGCCGCCCCGGCGTCACCCTGCAACTGCTGTGGGAGGAGTACCAGCAACAGCACGCTGGTCAGGCGTACAAGTACAGCGCCTTTTGCGAGAAGTACAAGGTCTGGGCCCGGGGGTTGAAGCGCTCCATGCGCCAGACCCACATGACCGGCGACAAACTCTTCGTGGACTACGCCGGCCAGACCGTGCCCATCGTCGATGCCGACACTGGCGAGATACGCCAAGCCCAGGTCTTCGTGGCGGTGCTGGGCGCATCGAACTACACCTACGCCTGCGCCACCGCCACCCAGAAGGCCGTCGACTGGGTGACCAGCATCATCAGTGCGCTGGAGTTCATCGGCGGCGTACCCCGCCTGCTGGTGCCCGACCAGCCGCGTGCCTTGATGGTGACCTGCCCCCTCCCAGCCGTACCAGTTGAATGGAAGTGAGGTCCGTCAACCTGGAGAATGACGGACATGAGGAAGAGTCGATTCACGGAGCAGCAGATCATTGGGTTCTTGAAACAGGCTGAGTCAGGCCTGCCAGTCAAGGACGTCTGCCGCCAAGGCGGGTTCAGCGAGCCCACGTTCTACAAGTGGCGAGCCAAGTACGGCGGCATGCAGGCCGATGAGGCTCGCCGCCTGAAGGACTTGGAAGTCGAGAACGCCCGCCTCAAGAAGCTGCTGGCCGAAGCACATCTCGACCTTGAGGCGCTCAAGGTCGGCTTCGGGGTAAAGCGCTAGCTAGCCCCGCAAGACAAGCGCAAGGCCATCGCCAAGATGCTGGAACACACCCAGAACTCCGAGCGCCGTGCCTGCCGTCTTGTGGGGCTGTCTCCTCGCGATGCCTGGCGCCACCCGCCACAACCCGATGCGCACACGGTCAACCTCAGCGAACGCATTCACGCCATCGCCATGGAACGGAGCCGCTTCGGGTATCGCCGTGTGCACGACATGTTGCGCACCGAGTCTCCGGGCAGCAACCACAAGAAGGTGTTCCGGCTCTACCGTGCGCAAGGCCTGGCTGTTCGCAAACGCAACAAGGGCAAGAAGTACCGCGGTGAACGCACGCCACTGGTGGCGGCCACCCGCGTCAATCAAACTTGGAGCCTGGACTTTGTGAGCGATTCGCTGGCCAATGGCCGACGCATCAAGTGCCTGACCATCGCCGATGACTTCACCCACGAGTGCATCGACATCGCTGTGGACCTGTCCATGCCTGGCGCATACGTCACCCGCATCCTGGATCAAGCCGCACGGTTCAGGGGCTACCCAGAGGCCATCTGTCAAGCGACACGAAGATTTGACCCCCTGACGACATCTGGAATTGACCCCCGGGTTAATCAACTCTCTGACGTGATCGGGGTGGGGGCAGCGGCCTTGTGCAGAAGGCCGCTGCGGCGCTTGTCG